>NZ_BAAAZR010000027.1:153656-163379 GCF_039537005.1 Sphaerisporangium flaviroseum
CCGGCCGTCCGACCGTCATCTTCGGAAGCTCGTCGGCAGCGCCCTCCGGAGATCTCCGAGCAGGCGGCCACATTCGGCCCGATGAGGAGGGTTCTCCCTTCCCAGAACCCTCCCCTGTCCGGCCCGAACGTCGCCGCGGTGGAACCCGATCGGGGCGGGAGCGCGTCGCTCGGCGTACCGTTGGAGGAGGTGGTGGGCAGAGGGATCCGAAATCGCACGCGTTCATGGAGCCACCCGTGGAACACAACCGAAACGGCACGCTCAGCGTGCTCTGGCACGGCGGAGATCGCTTCTCCATCAAGATCCGCGACCACACGATCCGCGTCGACCAACCCATGGACTTCGGCGGGGGCGACACCGGTCCTACCCCTGTAGAGCTGTTGGTCGGGAGCCTCGCAGCCTGCGTGGCCCACTACGCCGAACGCTATCTCCACCGCTGCCAGCTGCCCGCCGGGGTGATGGTGACCGCCGACTACGAGATGGGCCTTCGCCCGGCGCACGTCAGCCGCATCGAGTTGGTCGTCCAGGCTCCAGGCATCCCGGAAGGACTCCGGGAGTCCTTCTGCAACGTCATCCAGCACAGCGCCGTCCAGAACTCGCTGAGGCTGCCTCCGGAGACGACCTACGAGATCCGCATCGCGGATGCCGCCGCCACCGTCAGCGCCCCGCAGCACCCGTGACGGCCCTCCTGCTCTACGGCACCCACAGCCGTCTTGAGCACTCCCCTGCTCTACGGCGCACCGCCGTATTGTGCACTCTTCTGCTCTACGGCACCACTGCCGTCTTGTGCACTCCCAGGGGCTCGAAGTCGTAGAGCGTGTTGTTCACCTGCAGTCCGTCGACCGCGCCGATGAAGGGCGTGTCCATGGTGAACCCCAGGCTCAGCGTGATCACCGCGTCCGGCAGCCGGGCCTTGAGCTGGTCGAAGGTGCACGGCGACGCCAACGTGCAGTTGATCAAGATGCCCGTCGCACCCGTGGCGTACCACTGGCTGCCCGCCGCGCTGGCGTCGTACTGCTGCCAGGTGTTGGGCAGTTGAGAGCCGGGGGCCGACGGGGTCGTGGAGCTGTCCGGCAGATAGATCAAGTTCGCGTAGTCGGTCGTGCCCACATTGGGGTCCACCTCTATGCTCAGCCCCGGCACAGAGACCGTCGCCGAGGTGGTTCCCGCATACGCCCAGTACTTGAGCGTGATCAGATCGCTGACTGGCAACTCCGCGAAATTCGTCTCATTGCCGAAGGCGATCTTGTCCGGGCTGTCGCCGACGATGAGTCCCAGGCTGCCGAGACCATAGGGCGGCGGCACGCTGGCCGCGGAGTCGGTGGGCGAACTCCGGCCGTACGGGCCGGTGCGGTAGACGGCACTCGGCCCACCGTCGGAGTTGCGGCCGATGACACCCCACCTGTCGGAACAACATATGACAGTCCCCGCGGGCCCTACCGGCCCCGCAACTCCTTGGGGACCGGCAGGACCCGTAGCTCCCACCGGCCCCGCAACCCCTTGGGGACCGGCAGGACCCGTAGCTCCCACCGGCCCCGCAACCCCTTGGGGACCGACAGGACCCGTAGCTCCCACCGGCCCCGCAACCCCTTGGGGACCGATAGGACCCGTAGCTCCTGTCGGACCCACCGGACCCTCAACACCCTGCGGCCCAGTCGCACCCGCCGGACCCGCCACGCCTTGCGGACCTACCGGGCCTTCCACACCCGCCGGACCCGCCACACCTTGAGGACCCGCAGGACCTTGGGCACCCTCCGGACCCGGCACACCCGGCGCGCCTTCCGGACCAACCGGGCCCATCGCCCCTACCGGACCCGCCGGACCCTCAACACCCTGCGGCCCGGTCGCACCCCCCGGACCCGCCACACCTTGCGGACCTACCGGACCCGCCACACCTTGAGGACCCACAGCACCTGGGGCACCCTCCGGACCCGGCACACCCTCCGGGCCTTCCGGCCCAACCGGGCCCATCGCCCCTACCGGACCCTCAACACCCTGCGGCCCGGTCGCACCCCCCGGACCCCCCACACCTTGCGGACCTACCGGACCCGCCACACCTTGAGGACCCACAGCACCTGGGGCACCCTCCGGACCCGGCACACCCTGCGGGCCTTCCGGCCCAACCGGGCCCATCGCCCCTACCGGACCCGCCGGACCCTCAACACCCTGCGGCCCAGTCGCCCCCGCCGGACCCGCCACACCCTGCGGACCCGCAGGACCTTGGGCACCCTCCGGACCCGGCACACCCTGCGGGCCTTCCGGCCCAACCGGGCCCATCGCCCCGACCGGACCCGCGACACCCTGTGGCCCGGTAGCCCCCATCGGACCCGCCACGCCTTGCGGGCCCGTAGCGCCCGCTGGACCCGCCACACCTTGCTGCCCTACTGGACCTTCCGCGCCCGCCGGACCTGCCACGCCTTGCGGACCTGCGGGACCTATTGGACCCGCCACCCCCTGCGGACCAGCAGGACCCGCAATACCCTGCGGGCCAGTGGCACCCGCTGGGCCGGCCACGCCCTGCGCGCCTGTTGGGCCTTCCGGACCAACCGGGCCCATCGCCCCGACCGGACCCGCCGGACCCTCAACACCCCGCGGACCAGCAGGCCCCGCCACACCTTGGGGACCAGCCGGGCCTTCGGCACCCGCCGGACCGGTGGCTCCTACCGGCCCCGCCGGACCTTCAACACCCTGCGGACCAGCAGGACCCGCCACGCCTTGCGGGCCCGTAGCACCCACCGGACCCGCCACGCCCGGACCCCCCACGCCTCGGGGACCAGGAGGACCCGCAACACCCTGCGGCCCGGTAGCACCCACCGGGCCCGCCGGACCCTCAACACCCCGCGGACCAGCGGGACCCGCCACACCCTGCGGACCCCCCACGCCTTGGGGACCAGCGGGACCCGCCATACCTTGGGGACCAGCCGGGCCTTCCGCACCCGCCGGACCGGTCGCCCCTGCAGGACCAGCCGGGCCTCCAACACCTTGCGGGCCGACCGGACCCGCCACACCCTGCGGGCCGGCCGGACCCATCACGCCCTGCGGGCCAGTGACACCCGCCGGACCCTCGACACCTTGCGGACCCCCCACACCCTGGGGACCAGCCGGGCCTCCAACACCCTGCGGGCCGACCGGACCCGCCACACCCTGCGGACCAGGCGGACCCCCCACACCCTGCGGGCCAGTGACACCCGCCGGACCCGCCACACCTTGCGGACCCGCCACACCCTGGGGACCAGTCGGGCCTCCAACACCCTGCGGGCCAGCCGGACCCGTAACGCCCTGCGGACCCGCGACGCCTTGCGGACCAGCCGGACCCGCTACCCCCTGCGGACCCGCGACGCCTTGCGGACCTACCGAGCCCGTCGCCCCCACAGGGCCTGCCGGACCCGCCTCTCCAACCGGACCCTGCGGGCCGGCCGGGCCTTCCGCACCCGCAGCACCGGTCGCCCCTGCAGGACCCGCCGGACCTCCAACACCTTGCGGGCCGACCGGACCCGCCACACCCTGCGGACCGGCCGGACCTCCAACACCCTGCGGACCGACGGGACCGGCCACACCCTGCGGACCAGCCGGACCCGCCACACCCTGCGGGCCAGTGACACCCGCCGGACCCGCCACACCTTGCGGACCCGCCACACCCTGGGGACCAGCCGGACCTCCAACACCCTGCGGACCGACGGGACCGGCCACACCCTGCGGACCAGCCGGACCCGCCACACCCTGCGGGCCAGTGACACCCGCGGGACCCGCCACACCTTGCGGACCCGCCACACCCTGGGGACCAGCCGGACCCGCCACACCTTGGGGGCCGGCCGGGCCTTCCGCACCCGCAGGACCGGTCGCCCCTGCAGGACCCGCCGGACCTCCAACGCCTTGCGGGCCGGCGGGACCCGCCACACCCTGCGGACCAGCCGGGCCTCCAACACCCTGCGGGCCGGCCGGACCCGTCACGCCCTGCGGGCCGGTCACACCCGCCGGACCCTCGACGCCTTGCGGACCAGCCGGACCCGCTACCCCTGCGGACCCGCGACGCCTTGCGGACCTACCGAGCCCGTCGCCCCCACAGGGCCTGCCGGACCCGCCTCTCCAACCGGACCAGCCGGACCCGCTACCCCCTGCGGACCCGCGACGCCTTGCGGACCTACCGAGCCCGTCGCCCCCACAGGGCCTGCCGGACCCGCCTCTCCAACCGGACCCGCCGGGGCCCGTGGCTCCTACAGGACCAGCCGGACCCTCTACACCCTGCGGGCCGGCCGGACCTTCAACACCCTGCGGACCTGCCGGACCTTCAACACCCTGCGGACCTGCCGGACCTTCAACACCCTGCGGGCCGGCCGGACCTTCAACACCTTGCGGACCTGCCGGGCCCGCAGGGCCGCTGACCCCTTGGGGACCTGCCGGGCCCACCGCGCCGACCGGCCCTGCCGGGCCCGGGGAGCCGTCCGCGCCCGCGGGACCTGGTTGGCCGGGTTCGCCGATGGGGCCGGCCGGTCCTTCCGCACCTGCGGGTCCTTCTGCACCTGCGGGTCCTTCCGGGCCTGTCGCGCCCGTGTGTCCGGCTGGACCGGTGTGTCCGGTTGGGCCACGGCTTCCGGCCGGGCCACGGCCTCCCGGTTTGCTCCAGTGTCCGGCTGGGCCCTTGTGCCGGGTGGTGTGCGAGCGATGTGGGGTGGAATGACCCCGTTTCCCTTTCCGCCATCCCTTGCCTTTCGCCCCGCGCGGGCCACGTAGGCATGAGCAGTGCTTCCTCTTGCACTCGCACCTCTTCCGGCACGCACCCTTCACATGAGCGTGCGACCCTCGGGAGGCACCGGCAGATCGGCAATCAGGACGCGGCTTACCCTCTCTGACCTGCGAAATCAGGCGGATGCGGTCGAACTCGTTTTCGACGGCATTTTCCTGCGTTTGACATGATGTCATCAGCAAAGCACCGACGAGGAGTACGGATACGCTCCACACCCGGACATACCTGCCGGACCGTCGGTTTACGACGTGCCTTTTATTTTTATTGCGAGAAGTCATGTCAATCCGTGTCATTCAGGGTCGCGGAGGTGATGTGACGCATGGGCGGTGGCCACGAGATACCCGATAAGTGCTTTGAAATACGCCGACTCGGCTAATAGGCGGTAAATTGAGAACTGGTTAAGGGAAAGCCCGCGATGCAGAGCGGCTGGAGAATTCACATTCAGCTACATAGTGCCTTCAACCCGCGACCCCCGACCTGGGGATCTTCAGGCAGCTCCCGGAAGACGAGGGGGACGACCTCGCGCCCCCTGTGCCGCTCCCGCCGGCGCGGGGGCGCGAGCCGTCCGCCCGCCCCGTCGACGGCACATTGACCGGGGTGGCGCCGCCACAGGTTTGGGTCGAGCAGTCCCCCAGGTAACAGAAACCCTGGGAGTCGACGCGCTGGACGAACACCGGTGACGTGCTGCCGTCCAGCTCAGCCGTCCCGGGGAAGACGACGACGATTTCGTGCGTCCCTTCGGAGAGGTTCCCGGCGGTCAGTTCAGCGTGACCGGTGGCGTCCAGCTCGGCCGTGCCCAGGCTTACTCCGTCGCTGAAAAATTCGACCGGACCGGTGGGAACCGTCCCGCTCGGAGATTTCACCGTCGCCACGAAGGTGATCGGACTTCCCTGGTCTATTGCGCACGTCGAGTTCACCGTGGTGGTGGTGGACCTGTCAGGGGGACCCGCGCAGGCGGACAGCGTGACGCTGTCGGCGTCCAGCGTGACGGCACCGTTGCGCGCCAGCGTGCGGCCGTCAACGGTTACGGCGTTGCCCAGCGTGATCGAGGTCAGGGCGAGGATGTTACCGGCGAAGTCGGTGTTGGCTCCGAGGGTGGCCGAGCTGCCGACCTGCCAGAAGACGTTGCACGCCTGAGCTCCTCCGACCAGGATCACCTCGCTGGCGGCCGCTGTGGTCAGGGTGGACGCAGCCTGGAAGATGAAGACCGCGTTGGGGTCACCCCGGGCGTCCAGGGTGACGGCTCCGGTGATCTGGAAAGTGCCCGCGGACGAGTTGTAGACACCAGGGGTGACAGTGGTCCCGCCGAGTTGGGTGGGGATGGTGCCGTCGGGGGTCCGGGAGACGGCGTCGTTGTAGGCGGCGGTCAGGTCGGCCTGCGCCTGTGTGGCGGTGTCGTCGGCGACGTGGACGGTGCCGACCACGATGCCAGGAGGAAAGCCGGTCACCGTGCCGCCCGGGCTCACCCCCATATCTCCGGTGACGACGCTGGCCCCGGTGTTGGTGACGGTGGTCCCGCCCAGTACAGCGAAGTTCCCGGCCGTCCGGAGGAGCACAGGCGCCGGCGCGAGCGCGTTCGCGGGACGGGGGGTCGCGACGACACCTCCCGTCGCGACCAGGGCCGCGAGGGTGCCTGTGAGCAGGGAGCGAACCAGGTTCCCGGATATGAAGCGAGGGCGACCGGCGTATGTCATCGAACTGCCCTTCCCATTCGGCATGGTTCATCCCCGGCGCATTATCGATGACGCGCCATATCCCCCAACCTTATTAATCGGCGTCCTGGTGCTCGTCGTCCGACATGCGGGCAATAAAGGCGTAGCGTCATTTCCAGACAAATAAGAATATGCTGCCGTCCGCTGGTTGCTGCAGGGTTCGATGAGCCCCCGGCGGAGCACCTTGTACGCGGCCGAACAGGGATTGCCGGCGCCGACGGCCGAACTCGTTCGCCTCAAATCAACACCCACGCGTACAGGGGAGGAAACAGGCGATCCGGAAAGGATTCACTGCAAACCGATCAGCAGGGTGAAAGGTTATGGCGCGACCAGCGTTGAGCCAGGCGCATCATGCGGGCTCATCGCTGCGGCGGCCGGTGGCTGTCGGAGTACCTTCGCCGGGTGTCGGCTCGGTGGACAGGGCGCCGGAATGCAGCCAGCCCAGCCGCTGGGCGAGCTGTCTGGCGCTGTCGATTAAGGCGGCTATGGAGGGAGAGGGGCTGGCGTCGCGCCACAGCAGCGACCAGGGATAGTAGGTGACGGGTTCGGTCAGGGGCCGCCAGATCGTGCCCGGCCGGTTGGAGGTGTGGGAGGAGGAGGGGATGCAGTGCAGGCAGCGGTGCTGGAGCACCAGGTCGGCGGCGGCCCGGGTGCTCTCCACGGTCCCCTCGTAGATGGTGGGTGCGAAACCGGCCGAGCGGCACAGCTCGAGGACGAGCTGGTTGAGTTCCGGTGTCTGCGCTTCCTCGCCGAGCAGCAGCAGCTCGTCGGCCAGGGCGGCGACGGGGACGCCCGCCAGGCCGGCGAAGCGGTGGTCGTCGGGCACCAGCACACCGAGCGGATCGAGCCTGATCAGCTCCGAGGTCACCTCCTGCGGAGCCTGGGAGGCATGCCCGATGCCGATGTCCAGGCGCCCGTCGGCCAGTTGCCGGTACTGCTCGGGGGTACCCGCCTCGACCTGATGAATGGTGATGTCCGGACGGGTGCGCTGGAGCTCGCGCAGGATCTGAGGCATGGAATCGTAGCCGGCGTCGATGATGCCGACCCGAAGCGTCGGTGTTGCGGCGACGGCGTTGCGCGCGACCTGCTTGGCTCTGCTCACATGGTCCAGGATCTGGCGCGCCTCGATCAGGAAGGCAGCGCCCGCCGGGGTCAGGTCGACGTGGTGGGTGCTGCGATCCAGCAGCCGCACCCCTAATTCACGCTCCAGCCGCTGCACCTGCTGGCTCAGCGCGGACTGCACGATGTGCTCACGGGTCGCTGCCCGGCCGAAATGCAGTTCCTCGGCCAGCGTCACGAAATAACGCAGCTGGCGCAGTTCCATGCCGCCACCCCTCCCTCAACCGGGCGGCGCCGATATGGACGTCTTCCTGCACTTTAGACCCTCGCACGGCTTCGACGGCCTCAGCGCTGCTTACTGGGCTGGCGTGTCTGGCAGGCGATCTTCGGATTCCTGCGAGGCGGCGACGGCGATCAGCCACAGGACCAGCACCGGCCCGACCTCACCAGGTGGCCTGCCAGAGACGAAATCACCCCAGGGGCACGCTGCCGCCGGGGCTGGAGCCGGGAAAAGGTTGCTCACACGGTCCGTTCGTGGACGTAACACCAGCGCCAGGCCGTCTCCGGCGCAAGCGCCGCGACCACCGGATGATCGGTCTCCCGGTAGTGCTCGCGGGCGTGAGTGCCTGGCGAATCGTCGGAGCAGGCCACCCAACCGCACGTCAGGCACACCAGCAAGCGGGTCCAGGACAGGCCGAGAACCAGGCATCCTCCGCATTGCGGTAATCCGCGCTCAGCTCCCGGAGATATATCAACATGCTCGCACCGTGGCGCCTGACCGTTCAGGCTGCCGCGCGCGCTCAGCTCCGTGCCATCGATGCTCAGGGTCATGGCGACCCTCCTCGGGCGGCAGCGGGGCACAAGGTGTGCCGGCTGCCGCCCTCAGTAGACCCGATCGGCCTGCCGGGGGAAACGTGCAATCGCAGTAAGCCCCATCACCACCCGAGATCGCCGGTTGCCCGAGGGCGCGGACGGCCGAGGGAATGGGAGACGGGGGTGCCGGGCAGCACGAGTCCGGCTGCGTACCGGTGAACAGAAAGCGCCGCCGCGGAAATGATCCTTCAGGCAAGCGACGCGGGCGGGTGGGGCCGGCGATGAGCGCAGATGATCTCGCGGTACGCCCGGTGTGCGAAACGCCGACCACGTACGCCATCGCGGTCGTACTCAGGGCCACCCACATCACGGTCTCGGCGGACACGATCGCCTCCGCCCCGGTATCGCCGGCGCATCCCACCCGAAGACGGGTAACTGGATACCGTCAGTCAACGTCTCCCACCCGGAGACGGATACGGGCGTTCCAAGCAAAGCTCATCGCGTCAGCTGATCACAGCCCTTCCTTCGACAGGCTGACCTGTCGCCTTGCCCGGGTCGGTCATCGTGGCGACATCGAGATCGATCCGCGCCTGGCCGTCCTTCCTGCGAGTTCTGCGCCGTCTTGATCGCGAAATCAGCTCGCCGGCCCAAGCACGATAGCCACCTGCCGGTGGGCGGGGTGCTCAGGCGAGCGATGGCGGCAGGCGCAAGCCGAGCATCTGTACGAGCCGACGCAGCGGAGCGATCTCCAGCGCGGGCAGCGGTACGTTCCGCAGCCGCAGTTGGGGCGTCTCGTGCCAGCCGGTGAGCTCCAGCAGACGGCGCAACTGCGGCGATGCCGACCACAGCGTCAGCACGTGGCCCTCTTGCAGCCTGGCGGCGGTGGTGACCAAGGCGCGAAGGCAGCCGACGTCGATGAACCTCACAGCCGCCAGATCGAGGGAGACGTCACCGTCGCCCGTCACCGTACCCAGCGCCCAGGTCAGAAAGGGCAGCGTGCGGGCGTCGAGTTCTCCCTCGATCCGTAGACCGAGCGGATCGACCATCTTGGCGATGCTCAGCTGCCGACAGAAAATCGTGAACGGGTCGACAACCTGATCGTGCGGGGCGCTGGGGGTGATGTCGGCGTTCATGCCGATTCCTTCCAGGCGTGCCGGAGAGGGGCGCCGCGAGGTCCAGGCAGGCATGAGAACAACCGTGTCAACCTGATCGTTGCGATGGCCCTGTCAACGGACACGCCGATCTCCTGATGGGCGGCCAGATTTCTCCAGGCTGATGGCCATCGGAATTCCCGGGTATGGTCACCAGAAATCCAGGTGTGTGGCCAGGCCGATCTCGGTGGATGGTCAGGCCAGGGGTCTGACGCCGCGGCCGGATAGGGCTTCAGCCAGGCGG
>NZ_BAAAZR010000028.1:0-419067 GCF_039537005.1 Sphaerisporangium flaviroseum
CGGCACCAGCACCACACCACCACGCACCACCAACTGCGACTCACCCGACACCACCGCCGACCCCACCGAACCCCACCCGCAAAAACCCTCCTCCACATCCAGCAGCACAAAACGCCCCGGATGCTCCGACTGCGCCGACCGCACCAGCCCCCACACCGGCCCGCCGACCAGCGACCGCCGCGTGCCGCCCACCGGGTCGAGGACGCCCCTGGTCACGAACACCAGGCGGCTGTTGGCGAACCGCTCGTCGCCCACCCAGCCCTGGACCAGGTCGAGCATCTGGTACATGCCGTCGCGCACCGCGTACGGCACGTCGTCGTCATCGGCTTCGGGCAGGTAGGGGACCAGGACGGTGTCGGGCACCTCGCCCGCGGTCATCTCGGCCAGCGAGGCGAGGTCGTAGTAGCGCGGAGCGTTGAGGCCGGCCCTCTCCAGCGCGGCACCGATCTCGTCGGCGAAGCCGTCGTATCCGACCACGGCCCACCGCCGGGCGGACTCGGTGCCGGACGTCGTGAGGTCGATCCAGTCGACGGTGTACGAGGCGGCGTCGGAGGCGGCGTGCGAGGCGCCTCTGTGCCGGGGAATCCGGCGCAACGTCAGCTCCTCGACGTCCGCGACCAGGTTCCCGGCGCCATCGTAGATCATCAGCGACACCCGGTTGTCACCGCGGGACGCGATCCGCACCCGCAGGGTGCCGGCGCCGACGGCTCGCACGCTCACCCCGCTCCAGGCGAACGGCAGCAGCAGCGAGACGGCGTCCTGCGGGACCGCGGTGGAGTCCAGCACCAGCAGGTGCAGCGCCGCGTCCAGCAGCGCGGGATGGATCGTGTACCGCCCGGCGTCCCCGCGGACCTCCTCCGGCAGCGCCACCTCGACGTACGCGTCGTCGCCCGCGCGCCACGCTGCCCGCAGTCCCTGGAACGCGGGTCCGTACTGGTAGCCCCGGTCGGCGAGGCGCTCGTACGCCTCCACGAGGTCGACCGCGACGGCGTTCGCCGGCGGCCAAGCGGCGAGCCGCTCGCCTGCCGCCTCGGAGGCCTTGGCGAGCACGCCGGTGGCGTGACGTGTCCAGGCCGCCTCCTCGTCGCCCGCCGGGCGGGCGTACACGGTGAGGCCGCGGCGGCCTTCGTCGTCGGCTCCCCCGACCACCAGTTGCACCTGGACCGCCCAGGCGTCGGGCAGCGGCAGGGGGGCCTCCAGCGTCAGGTCCTCGACCTCCTCGCAGCCGGCGGTGGCGGCGGCCTCCAGGGCGAGCTCGACGAAGGCGGTGCCGGGCAGCAGCCCTCCGCCGTCGACCACGTGGTCGGAGAGCCACGGCGTCGTGCCGCGCGTCAGCCGCCCGGTGAGCAGGAAGCCGTCGTCTCCGGCCAGCGGTACGACCGCGCCGAGCAGCGGGTGCCGGGAGCCGGCCATGCCCCTGGCGGCGACGTCCACGGTGCCCGTGCCGCCGTCGATCCAGTACCTGCGGTGGTCGAAGGGGTAGGTGGGAAGATCGACATGGCGGCGGGGCGCCGGACCGAGCGCGGCGGGCCAGTCGATCTCGGCCCCGAGCACGTACGCCTGGGCCAGCGACGTCAGGAAGCGGCCCCAGCCGCCCTCGCCGCGGCGGAGCGTCCCGGTCGCGTCGCCGGGCGCACCCGCGCTCTGCAGGGTGTCCTGGACGTGCCCGGTCAGGACGGGGTGCGGGCTCGCCTCGATGAACAGCGGAGTGCCGTACTGCTCGAACGCCCTGACGGCCTGCTCGAACCGCACCGGATTGCGCAGGCTGTCGTACCAGTACTCGGCGTTCAGGTCGCCGGGCTCGACGAACGCGCCGGCCAGCGACGAGCAGAAGGCGACATCGGTGGCGCGCGAGGTCACCCCCTCCAGGGTGGCCAGCAGCTCCTCACGCAGCGGCTCGACGTGCGGGGTGTGCGAGGCGTAGTCGAGCGCGATCCTGCGGACCCGCACCCCGTCCCCGCAGCTCGCGGTGAACTCCTCCAGGGCCTCCAGATCACCGGCGACCACCGTGCTCGCGGGCGAGTTGTGCACCGCCACCCACAGCCGGTCCTGCCATGGCGCGATCCGCTCCCTCGCCAGGCCGGCGGGCAGCGAGACCGCCAGCATGCCCCCGGCACCCTCGATCTTCGTCAGCGCCCGGCTGCGCAGCACCACGACCTTGGCCGCGTCCTCGAGGGTCAGCGCCCCCGCCACACACGCCGCGGCCATCTCCCCCTGCGAGTGCCCCACCACCGCCGCCGGAGCCACCCCCAGCGAACGCCACAACCCCGCCAGCGACACCATCACCGCGAACAACACCGGCTGGATCACATCCGACCCCGCCAACCCCGGCGCACCACCCACACCCCGCAACACCTCCACCACCGACCAACCCGTGAACCGCCCCACCGCCTCATCACACCGCCGCATCTCCCCCCGGAACACCTCACTGGAATCCAGCAACTCCACCGCCATCCCCGCCCACTGCGACCCCTGACCCGGGAACACGAACACCGGCCGCACGTCGGTCCCCGCCACCCCGCGGACGGTGCCGGCGTGCGCAGAGCCGTCGGCGAGCGCGGCCAGCCCCGCGAGGAGCTCCTCGCGATCGCCGGCGATCACCACCGCGCGGTGCGGGAAACGGGCCCGCCGTGACAGCACCTGAGCCGCCGCGGCCAGGTCGTCCACCGGTGCGGTGGCCGCGTACTGGCCGAGCCTGTCGGCCTGGGCGCGCAGGGAGGCCGCGGTCTTGGCCGACAGCACCCACACGAGGCGGTCGCCCTCGGTGACCGGCTCGGCCGGCTCGGCCTCGGGCGCCCGCTCCACGATGAGGTGCGCGTTCGTTCCGCTGATGCCGAAGCTCGACACCGCGGCGCGCAGCGGCCGGTCCTCCGGCAGTTCCACGGGCTCGGTGAGCAGCCGTACCGCGCCACCGCTCCAGTCGACGTGCGGCGTCGGCTCGTCGGCATGCAGCGTGGGAGGCAACATCCGATGCTCCAGCGCCTTCACCATCTTGATCACGCCGCCGACGCCTGCGGCGGCCTGGGTGTGACCGATGTTCGATTTGAGCGAGCCGAGCCAGACGGGACGGTCCCCGTCACGGTCCTCGCCGTACGCGGCGATGAGCGACTCCGCCTCGATCGGGTCGCCGAGCCTGGTACCGGTGCCGTGCGCCTCCACCGCGTCGACGTCGCGGGCGGTGAGCCGCGCGTCGGCCAGCGCCTGCCTGATCACGTCCTGCTGGGCCTGGCCACTCGGCGCGGTGAGCCCGTTGCTGGCGCCGTCCTGGTTGACCGCGCCGCCGCGGATCACGGCGAGTACGGGGTGCCCGTGACGGCGTGCGTCGGACCAGCGCTCCAGCAGCAGCATTCCCGCGCCCTCGCCCCAGCCCGTACCGTCCGCCGCGGCGGAGAACGCCTTGCAGCGGCCGTCTGCGGCCAGACCGCTCTGGCGGCTGAACTCGACGAACAGTCCAGGGCTGGACATGACGGTCGCGCCACCGGCCAGCGCCAGCGAGCACTCCCCGCGCCGCAGCGCCTGCATGGCGAGGACGATGGCGACCAGCGACGAGGAGCACGCGGTGTCGACGGTGATCGCGGGTCCACGAAGGCCCAGCGCGTACGCGATGCGCCCGGAGGCGACGCTGAGCGCGGTGCCGGTCAGCAGGTGCCCGTCGGCCACCCCGGCGGACTGGTGCAGCCGGGGCCCGTAGTCGGACGCCATGGCCCCCACGAAGACTCCGGTGGCGGAGCCGCGCAGCTCGGCGGGGTCGAGACCGGCGCGCTCGACGGTCTCCCAGCCGATCTCCATCAGCAGCCGCTGCTGGGGGTCCATGGCGGCCGCCTCGCGGGGGCTGATGCCGAAGAACGCGGCGTCGAACTGGTCCGCGTCGTGCAGGAAGCCGCCGTACCGGGTGTCGCTGGTGCCGGAGCGGTCCGGTCCGGTGGCGAACAGCGCGTCGAGGTCCCAGCCGCGGTTGGGAGGGAACTCCGAGATCGCGTCGGTCCGGGTGCTGACCAGCCGCCACAGGTCCTCCGGCGACGCCACGCCGCCGGGGTAGCGACACGCCATGGCGACCACCACGATCGGGTCGCCGTCGTCCCCGGAGCGCACCTCGGCGACGGCTTCGGCGTGCCCCTCGTTGAGCAGCGTGTGCAGGTGGTCGATGAGCCGGTCAGGAGTGGGGTGGTCGAACACCAGGCCGGTCGGCAGCCGCAGCCCGGTCGCGGTACGCAGCCGCTTGCGCAGGTCCTCGGCGGCCGCCGACTCGAAGCCGAGGTCCTTGAACGTCCTGGTCGGCTCGATGCTCCGGATGTCCTGGTGCCCGAGCAGCCCGGCGGCGGTGCTCAGCACCAGCTCACGCAGCTCGCGCCGGGAGGTGCCGGCCGGTACGCCCGGCGTGGACGGGGCCGGGTCGTGCCCGGCCCCCGGCGTCGGGCGGTCCTGCCGCCGCGCGTCATCGAGCGAGGAGGGCCAGTGCCGTTCCCGCTGGAAGGGGTAGGTCGGAAGGTCGATCACCCGTGCCCCCGGCACCTCGCACGGCCCGGTCCAGTCCACGGGGGCGCCGAAGGTGTAGGCCTCGGCGAGCGCTCGCAGGAACCGGCCCGGCCCGCCGTCGCCGCGGCGCAGGGTGCCGGCGACCGCCGCCTCACGCTCGGCCTCCTCGATCGTCTCCTCGACGGCGCCCGAGAGCACGGGGTGCGGGCTGCATTCGATGAACAGGCCGCAGTGGCGGTCGAGCGCCCGGCGGGTGGCCTGGGCGAAGCGGACCGGCTGCCGCAGGCTGCGGTACCAGTAGCCGGCGTCGAGCTCCGCGGTGTCCATGGGCTCGCCGGTGAGCGTGGAGATGAACAGCGTCTCGGTGCTCACGGGGCGGATGGACGCCAGCGACTGGATCACCTCGTCGCGGATGTCCTCCACTTCGGCGGAGTGCGAGGCGTAGTCGACCGGAATGAGCTTCGTGCGGTACCCGGAGGCGGAGAGCCGCCGCCCCAGGCCGGAGAGGGCTTCGTACCGCCCGGAGACGACCACGGACCGGGGCCCGTTGACCGCGGCCACACCCGCGTCCCCCGCCAGGGGGCCGACGGCCGACTCGACGACGTCGAGCGGAGCGGCGACCGACATCATGCCGCCACGGCCGGTGATGCCGGCGATGGCGCGGCTGCGCAGCGCCACGACCCTGGCGGCGTCCGTCAGGGACAGCGCTCCGGCGACGGTGGCCGCGGCGATCTCCCCCTGGGAGTGCCCGATGACCAGGTCCGGCTCGACACCGTGCGCCCGCCACAGGGCGGCGAGCGACACCATGACGGCCCACAGCGCCGGCTGGACCACGTCGACGCGGTCGAGGCCGGGCGCACCGGGCGTTCCGCGCAGCACCTCCGGCAGCGAGTAGCCGGTGAACGGTTCGAGGGCCTCGGCGCAGGAGGCGATCCGCTCCGCGAACGCCGGGGAACCGTCGAGCAGGTCGCGTGCCATCTCCGGCCACTGCGATCCCTGCCCGGGGAAGACGAACGCGGTGGCGCCGGCCGTCACCGACCCGGTGACCACCGACTCGTCGAGACGCCCGCCGGCGAGCGCCTCCAGCCCCGCCAGACGGGTGGCCCGGTCGCCGCCGAGGATCACCGCGCGGTGCTCGAAGCGGGCCCGGGTGCGCACCAGGGTCAGCGCCACGTCCGCGTGCTCCACCGCCGGGTCCTCCCCGACGCGGGCGCGCAGCCGCTGGGCCTGGGCCCGTAGCGCCTCGGAGGAACGTGCGGACAGCACCCATGGCGCGTCCGCGCTCGCCGGTACGGATCGGGCGACCGGCTCCTCGGAGGGCGCCTCGCCGAGTACCAGATGGCAGTTGGTGCCGCCCATCCCGAAGGAGCTGACGCCCGCGACCAGGGGGCGTCCGGGCTCGGGCCACGGACCGGCAGAACGTACGACCTCCAGGCCGAGCTCGTGCAGCGGGATCCCCGGGTTGGGGGTCTCGAAGTTCAGGCTCGGCGGCAGCTCGCGGTGCTTGAGGCTCAGCGCCACCTTCAGCAGCCCCGCGATGCCCGCGGCGCCTTCGAGGTGGCCGATGTTGGTCTTCACCGAACCCACCAGCAGCGGCGAGCCGTCCGGACGCCCGCCGCCGTGGGCGGCGCCCAGCGCCGCCGCCTCGATCGGGTCGCCCACCTTCGTGCCGGTGCCGTGCAGCTCGACGTACTGGACCTCGGAGGGGTCGACTCCGGCGCGCTCACGGGCCAGCGTGATGACCTCCTGCTGGGCGCGGCGGCTCGGCACCGTCAGGCCGTCGCCGCCGCCGTCGTTGTTGACGGCGCCTCCCAGGATCACGCAGTGGACGGCGTCCCCGTCGGCGAGCGCCGCGGACAGCGGCTTCAGGACGACGAGCGCGCCGCCCTCGCCGCGTACGTAGCCGTTGGCCCGGCTGTCGAAGACGTAGCAGCGGCCGTCCGGGGACAGCGCCCCGAAGCTGCCGATGGCGGCGGTGGTCTCCGCCAGGAGGTTGAGGTTCACCCCTCCGGCGAGTGCCAGCCGGGTCTCGCCACGGCGCAGGCTCTCGCAGGCCATCTGCACGGCCACCAGCGACGACGACTGCCCCGCGTCCAGGGTGAGGCTCGGTCCGCGCAGCCCCAGGAAGTACGAGACCCGGTTGGCGATCATGGCGCGGTTCGCGCCGGCGTAGGTGTGCCGGTCCAGCGCCCCGGCGCCGAGCCGGTCCCGCAGGGCGGCGTAGTCGTTGGAGATGGCTCCCAGGAACACGCCGGCGGCCGTCCCGCGCAGTTCGGCGGGCGCCACCCGGGCGTTCTCCAGGGCCTCCCAGGAGAGCTCCAGCATCAGCCGCTGCTGCGGGTCCATCGAGGCGGCCTCGTTCGGCGAGATCCCGAAGAACGCGGCGTCGAAGCGGTCCACATCCTGGATGAAGCCGCCGCGTCGGTACTCGATGCCGGTGGAGTGCGGCCACCGGCCCTCCGGCACCGTGGTCACCGCGTCGACTCCGTCGCGCAGCAGGTGCCAGAACCGCTCCGGATCCGCGGCCTCGGGCAGCCGGCAGGACATCCCCACGACGGCGACCGGCTCGGCGACCGATGGATCAGGACGGGCGTCCAACCGGCCGGCCCCGTCCGCCGTCGCGCCGTTCAGTTGAATCGACTCACCAACCATCAAGGCGCCACCTCAAGCCTCGGGCATCACCAACCTGACACCGCCGGTTTCCATAAAGAACCGTGCAGGAATGACGGACGGTGGTGTGTTTACGACTATTCGCTCGATACTGTGACCCTAATGGCAGCCTGCGCTCCTGGGCCACGGTCGCGTGCTGGCACATTGTTGCCGGTAGTTAGTTGCCATCGCCTTCACGCGGTAACCGCCTTGACGTGGGCGTACGCACTGAAGATGCTGTCTGTGGAAGAGACCTCACGCTCGAATCGAGGTCCGGCTCCAAGTGGCCGATAAGGCCATGCGTTACCGAGCGGCAATCAGCACGCCCGCCTAAAGGCACCGCCGTCGCGTCCCATATCCCCGGCCCAGGATGAACACCCCGCGGGGATTATTCATTCGGTGGCCGGCGCGATCTGTAATGGACGGCAGGACCACCCCTTTAGGAGAGGGGCCTCGTATGAGCGTTCTCCAGAGTCCGATTGATTCAGCGTTACGTGCGCACCGGCCGTTGCTGGCCGCGGCCGTCACCTCAGGACTGGTCGGCATCGTCGCGCTCGCCGGCCTGCTCGTGGACGACCGGGTGCTCACCGGCGCGCCGATCTGGCTCAAGCCGTTCAAGTTCGCGGTCTCCGTCGCCGTCTACGCGGCGACGCTCGCCTGGATGCTGACCTACCTGCGGCGCGGACGCCGCTGGGGCCGGCGGCTCGCCACCGTGAGCGCGGTCATGATCGTCGGGGAACTCGCCCTGATCACGGCGCAGGTGTTCCTCGGCCGGATGAGCCACTTCAACGTGCAGACCTCGTGGGACGCGCTCGTATGGAACATCATGACCGCGATGATCGCGATCCTCTGGCTCGCCAACGTGGTCCTCGCCGTCCTTCTGGGCACGCAGCGGCTCGACGATCCCGCGCTGGCGTCGGCGCTGCGGCTCGGCATGGTCGTCGCCCTGGCCGGGATGGCCATCGCCTTCTTCATGACGGCCTCCACGCCGGGGATCGAAGCGATGCGGAGCGTCGAAGACGGCATCGCCGGCGCCCACAGCGTCGGAGTGCCCGATGGCGGGCCGGGCCTGCCCATCGTCGGATGGAGCACCTCCGGGGGTGACCTCCGGGTGGCACACTTCCTGGGAATCCACGCGTTGCAGGCGATCCCGCTGTTCGCCGTCGCGCTCACGGCGCTGGCGGCCCGGACGCCCTGGTTGCGCTCCGAGTGGGTGCGGGTCCAGCTGATCCGGACGGCCGCCGGCACGTACGCGGGCGTCGTGGCGGTGACCACGTGGCAGGCGCTCCGGGGGCAGCCGCTGACCCGCCCTGACGCGGCGACCCTCGTCACCCTGGTGACGCTTTTCGAGGTGGCGGCCGGCGCCGCGGTGATGGTGCTGTGGATGGGGCGGCGTGAGGTGGAGAGCAGGGCCGCCGCGCTCACCGAGAACGCGGCGAAGGCCTGAAGGCCCAGCCGATCCGAGCTCCCGAGGAGACCGCATGCCCGTTGACGCCCCTCTCAGTTACGGCCAGCTGTTCAGCTGGCGAGAGATCGAGAGGTACCCGCAGGACTGGATGCGGGACGCCAACCTTCCGACGGCCTGGGATCTGCGAGGTGCCCCGCCGGACCGGGTGGTACCGGCGCTGAACCGGCTCGTCGAGATCCACGAGCCGCTGCGGAGCACCTACCACCTGCGGGACGGGGACCCGGTGCAGCGGCTCGACTCGGCGACGTCGCTGCCGGTCGAGCACATCGACCGCCCGGTCACCGACCGCGGCGATCCGGAGCGTGCCAAGGAGAAGCTGGCCGCCGTCCCGTTCCCGATGACCGGTGACAGGAACTGGCGCGGCGTCCTGGTCACCGACGACGGCGCCCCGAAGTACCTCGCGCTGTCGTTCTCCCACCTGATCTTGGATGTGTGGTCGATCCATCATCTCCAGGACCACTTCCGCGCCTTGCTGGCCGACCCGGACGCCACCATGCGGCTCGGTCCCACGCCCCGGGAGCTCGCGTACCAGCAGCGGGGGGAGTCCTGGCGCGACCGGCAGCAGGCCTCAGAACGGTACTGGCGGCGTGTCCTCACCGACGGCCTGATGGACGGGCCGCCGACATTGCCGGCGCGCGTGAAGCGCAACCGGATCGAGGCGACGCTGCACTCGCGCCGGTTGGGCGGGGTCGCGGCGGAGGCCGGCAGGCGGCTCGGCGTCACCGCGCCCGCCGTGATCATGGCTCTGATCGCCGCCGGGCTGGCGAGGCACACCGGCACCGACCGCGTGACGATGAGCCTGATGGCCTCGAACCGGTTCGCCCCGGAGCACCAGCACGTCATCGGCACGATGAACCAGCTCATCCCGGTGGTCGCCAACGTCGACCAGGGGGCCACGCTGGGCGAGCACATCAAGCACCTGCACTGGGTGAGCGCCCGGGCGTACCGGTACTCCTGCTACGACTTCGACCGCGTGGCGGCCCTGGCCGCCGATATCACGGCGCAGACCGGCCGGAGCCCGGACCACGACTGCTGGATCAACCATCTGTTCCGGTGCTGGTTCAACTACATCCAGCAGGACCGCGTGCCGTCCGACCCCACCGACCAGACTCCGGCCGAGCTGGTCTGGACTCCGGTCGCCCAGCAGTACGGGCAGCCCTTCCGGGTGCGGGTGTCGGTCCACGGCGGGCGCACCAGCGTCATGATGCTGGCCGATCCGGACGTCATCCCGGCCGAGGCACTGACCGACATCCTGCGCGTCATCGCCCACGGCACCCAACTGGCCGCGACCACCCCAGAGACCAGCCTCAAGGACCTCTGGAACACCCGCTCAGAGACCCTGCCCCCGTCCCTGTTCCCCCGCGACATCCCCACGCTGCCGCACCAGCCGTAGCCCAGAGCGAAAGCCCATGGCAACAGAAGGCGGGGCGACGCCCGCCAAGGGCGCAGGCTCGCGCGGGAGCCTGCGCTGTGGGTGCTTCAGATGAGTACTTCTGCTGGAGGCGGGTGGCTGAGGAAGGCGGTGGGGCTGGCGGTGAGGCCGTAGGCGCCGGCCTGGAACAGCACGATCAGGTCGCCGACCCCGGGGCTGGGGAGCGCGACGTCGTCCCCGAGCAGGTCGAGCGGGGTGCACAGGCAGCCGACGACGCTCACCGTCTCATCGGGAAGGTCGTCCACACGGTTCGCCACCGCGATCGGATAGTTGCGGCGGATCACCTGGCCGAAGTTGCCCGACGCCGCGAGTTGGTGGTGCAGTCCCCCGTCCACGACGACGAACACCTTGCCGCGCGACTCCTTCCTGTCCACCACGCGGGTGAGGTACACCCCGGCCTCGCCGACCAGGTAACGGCCGAGCTCGACGACGATCCTGGCCTCGGGCAGGCCGGGGCGGATCAGTTCGTCCATCAGGTCCGCGAGGTTCGCCCCGACCCGGTCGAGGTCGAGCGGCCGGTCCCGGTGGAAGTACGGGATGCCGAACCCGCCGCCGAGGTTGAGGTACCGCACCGGGCCCGGCGCCGCATCCGCCAGCCGCAGAACGAGCTCGGCGATTCCGCGCTGCGCCTCGCAGATGTTGTCGGCGCGCAGGTTCTGGGAACCGGCGAACACGTGGAAGCCCTGGAAGTCGAAGTCCGCGCCGGCGAGGCTCGCGAGCGCGTCGGGGACCCGCTCGGAGTCGATGCCGAACTGCTGCGGGCCACCCCCCAGCCGCATCCCGGAGCCGCGCATCGTGAAGTCGGGGTTGACCCGCAGCGCGACCCGCGCCGCGATGCCGAGGTCCGCGCTCACCCTCTTGACCCGCGCGATCTCGAGCTCGGACTCCAGCTCGATGGTGACCCCGGCGGCCACCGCCTGCGACAGGTCCTCCACCGTCTTGCCCGGCCCGGCGAAGCCGACCCGGTGGGCGGGCGTCGGGGTGTCGAGCGCGTGCCGCATCTCCAGGGCGGAGGCCACGTCGAACCCGTCGACCAGGCCGCTCATGTGCTGGATCAGGGCCGGCATCGGGTTGGCCTTCACCGCGTAGCTCAGGTGGACGTCGCCGGGCAGCGCCGCGCGCACCGCCGCGACCCGCCGGTTGATCAGCTCACGGTCGTAGACGAAGAACGGTGTGCCGCCCACGCGGGCGGCGAGCCTCTCGACGGGGATGCCGCCCACGGTGAGCTGGCCCTCGTGCCTTCCGTATCCGCCGGCGGGAAGGCCCATCATCCTGGCACCATCCGGCGCAGCGCGTTGCGGTCGAACTTGCCGTTGCCCGACCGGGGTAGCCGGGAGCACACCATCACCTGCCGCGGGATCATGTATCGCGGCAGGTCGCGCTCCAGCGTCCTCAGCAGCGTGCCGGGGTCGCACGGTTCGCCGTCGCGGCCGGTGACGGCCAGCACCACCTGCTGCCCGAGGTTCTCGTCGGGGACGCCGAAGGCCACCGCTTCGGACACCAGACCGGTGGAGTACACCGCCTCCTCGATCTCCGTGGGGCTCAATCGGTATCCCGAGGTCTTGATCATGTCGTCGGTGCGTCCGACGAAGTATAAGAAGCCCTCTTCGTCCCGGTAGGCGATGTCGCCGGACCAGACCGCCCTCTCGGACGGCGGCCCGCCGCCGCCCGGGGGGAACGGCCGGAACCGTTCGGCGGTGCGTTCAGGGTCGTTCCAGTAGCCGAGCGCCACAAGCGCACCACGATGCACGATCTCGCCCTCCTCGCCGGGGTCGCAGACCGAGCCGTCCGGCCGCACCACCAGGACCTCCGCGTCCGGTATCGCCTTCCCGATCGAGTCGGGCCGCCGATCGACCTGCGCCGGGTCGAGGTAGGTGGAGCGGAACGCCTCGGTCAGCCCGTACATCAGGTACGGCTCGGCCTGCGGAAAGGTCTTCCGCAGGCGGTCCAGAGTGGCCTTCGGCATGCGCCCGCCGGTGTTCGCGAAGTACCGCAGGCGCCGGGTGGCCTCGTCGGGCCACCTCTGCGCCGCGAGCTGCGACCACAGGGGGGGCACGCACGTCAGGCCGGTGACGCCGTGCCGGGCGCACAGGCGGACCACCTCGCCGGGCACCAGGTAGTTCACCAGGACGACGTGCGCACCGGCGACGAAGGACGTCGTCAGCTGGCTGAACCCGGTGTCGAAGCTCAGGGGCAGGACCGCGAGCACCACGTCGTCGCGCGTGTGCCCGAGGTAGCCCGCGACGCTCCGCGCGCCCGCGAGCAGGTTGCGATGGGACAACACGACGCCCTTCGGCCATCCCGTGCTGCCCGAGGTGTAGAGGATCGTGGCGATGTCGGGCTCGACCAGCTCGTCGTCGTCATCGTCATCGTCACGGACCGGCGCCGCCGCCGGCGCGCGGAGCCGTGACCAGGCGGTGGCCCGCCATCGGCCGGAAGCCGGCCACGGGCCGTCGCGCGGCGGCTCACCGACCAGCACGAGGTGGCGCAGCGACTCGGCCGCCTCCAACCGGGCGTGCAGCGTGCGGAGACGCTCCCAGGTGGTGATCACCGCACGGGCCTCGCAGTCGCTGACGACGTAACCTACCTGCTGCGGTTTGAACAGGGGATTGACCGGGACGAACACCCCACCGGCCGAGGACACGGCGAGCATCGCGACGACGGTCTCGATCCGCTTCTCGAGGTACACGACGACCCGCTCACCACGGCGGAGCCCCATGCGGCGCAGGCCGGCCGCCGTCTCGGCGACGCGATCGGACAACTCGCCGTAGCTGAGGGTCTCGTCCTTGAAGGTCACCGCCGGTCGGGCGGGGTCACCGCACCGGAGCAGGTCATCGACTCGAGTCGGCATCCGCGATCCTCACACTCGTCGCCGCGTAGGTCACAGGGCGCTTTCGGTCAACGCCGCGGCGAAGGGCACGCTCGCTCGTCATTCGAGGCCAGGAGCGCGGACAGCGCCCGCCAGAGTGAGCCGACGGTCGCGAACGTCTCTTCGTCGAGGATGTCGTCGGGAAGCTCGATCTCGTAGCCGTCCTCCAGGTCGACCAGAAGCTGGACGACGCCCATCGAATCGAGGCCGAGACCCGCGAGCTCGTCCGCCGCGGAGAATTCACCTGAATCCGCATAGGGCAAATGCCGCCGCAGGATATTCTGAAACCGTTGAGGTATTTCCAACATAGTCAACGTGCCACCTCAGCCGAAGGCCAAGCCCCTGTACAAGGCTTACCGAACACCACGATGAAACCATGCTGTTCGTACCGAGCTTCTCCGAATGGGCGAGAGCGTGTCAAGCCCGCACACCGGCTGAAAAGGCCCCGCCCGGTGGCAGGTTCTCTCCTTCCACATCCTGCCACCCGCCGGGAACGGTGATTATCCATCGCATTCAACTATCCTGAGAACCGCTGTCGATTCGACGACTGATGAGTCGCGCCGCCGGCAACCGGCACACCGTGCGACGTGGGACGTCGCGACCGACCGTGGGAGGCTGAGTTGTCCGCACTGAAGTACGCGAATCTGTGCTGGGGCCAGCGTTTCATGTGGCTGAGATATCACCAGCTTCCACCACACGAGCGACATGAAACAGACATCGTCCTGCGTCTCGACATTGCGCACGCCGTCACGCTCGCGAACTGCCGGACGGCGCTCAACTACCTGACCCGCCGGCACGAGGCGCTGCGCACCACATATGATTTCGACGCCGATTCCGGCCCGCGGCAGCGGGTGCATTCTCCGGCGGCCCTCCCGGTCATTCACGTGTCCACCGAGAGGGACGGCACGGCCACGCCCGCGGAAGTGGTAGAGCAGCTCGTCGGCGCCGAATTCGACCTTTCGACGCAATGGCCGATCCGCGCCTGCGTCATCACCACCGGGGGCGTTCCGAAGCAACTCGTGGTGGTGCTCAACCATCTGGCGGTCGACGTCTGGACCGTCGGGCAGATCAAGCGCGAGCTCAGGATCCAGTGCGCCGGATTCGGCTCCCGCCGGCCCGCCTCCCTGGAGCCGGTCCGCCACCAGCCCCTCGATCTGGCCCGGTACGAGGCGTCGGCCGAGGCCGCCGCCGAGGCCGGGCGCGCTCTGGCGTACTGGCGGGAGGAGATCTCCGCGCTGCCCGCCGACACGTTCGGGGCGAGGCGCCGGTACGACGCCGCGCCCGAGGCGCGGGCCGCGTCCCTGACCTCGCCGTCCCTGCTGGACGCCAGCCGCCGTGTCGGCGCCCGGCACCGGGTGTGGCCGTCGCTGGTCCACATGACCGCCTACACGATGATGATGGCCGCGTACACGGGCGGCGGGACGGCCGGCCACCTGTCGTTCACGAGCAATCGCGAGTCCAGCCCGCACTCGGATGTGCTGACCTGCATGTTCTCGCCCCTGCTCATGCGGGTCGACTGCCAGGACGACCCGGCGTTCTCCCAGCTGCTCCGCCGCGTCGCGGAGCGCTTCGAGCGGGCGCGGAGCCACTCGTACGTGCCCTACGACGAGGTCGTGGAGCTGGTGTCGCGGGAGAGCCTGCGGCGTGGCCGGGCCATGCGGATCGGGTCGGAGGTGAACTTCATCAAGCAGGCGTCCCGTGACTCCCGCGCCAAGCGCACCAAGTTCGCCTGGGCCTCCGCGCGACCGGCCTGGGCGCGCTACGGTCTGGACACCTACTTCCGCATCGACGAGTGGCGGGACGCCGTCGTCGTCACGTTCGACGCGATGTCCTCGGTCATGGACGCCGACGCCATGGAGCGGTTCCTGCGGGGCTACGAGGCCGTGGTGCTCGCCCACGTCGAGCCGTCGGCGGACCTGCGCGTCAGCGACGTCGCCCGGATGGCCGGCTTCCCGGCACCGGCGCCGACCGGTGGCCGGGTGGTGCGCGAGGGAGACGACCTGGTCGATCTCGACCAGGTCGAGGCCGTGCTGGAGCGCCATCCCCTGGTCCGCCTCGCGCACGTGTCCACGGCCGATGCGGACGACGGCCGTATCGTCGCGCATGTCGTCGCCGAGCGGCCGCTCTCCCCCGCCCGGCTTCGCACCCACTTCCTCGGCCACCTCTACGACCACCCCGTCCGCTGCCCGGACCGGTTCCTGATCCACCATCACGCCTCCGAACCCGGTGGCGAGTCCGTGGAGGCGCCGGTGGTGGAGGGAGACGGGCGGGGCGGCGAGCCCACCTGCGCGACCGGCGAGGCCGAACGGGTGCTCGCGGCCGTCGTGCGGCAGGTCAACGGGTGCGCGGAGGTCGATCTGTCGGACACCTACACGAGCGCCGGCGGCAGAGCCCTGCGGATCCCCCGGGTGCTGGAGATGCTCGGACACCACGGATGGCAAGGGCTCCGCGTCCAGCACCTCACCAGTGCCCGGCCGCTCCGAGCGCTGGCGGGCCTGCTGGTCCCGGTGATCCCGGCCGGCCGGGCGCGCCAGGTGGCCACCGCCTTCCCCCAAGAAGATCAGGCCGTGAGAACGCGGACCTTCTCCCCCAACCTGGATCTGACGCAGATCGGAGTGGTTTCACCATGAACGATGTTCTCACCGGCCGTGTCACCAAGAGCCACCAGTTGGTCGCATCCGAGCGGGAGCTCCGCGAGGTGCTGGACCGGGAGCTGTCGAGCTTCGCGCTGGACAAGCTGGTCATCATGGGCGGGCATTTCATGCTGTTCGAGGACGAGAGCTCCGGCCGGCTCGTTCCGGGGGTCATCGAGGAGCAGACGTCCGCCACGATGAGACGGCGCATCGCGGGTCGCGTGGGCATCTTCCCGGGATACACGTGGAACCTGTCCGTGAGCATGCTGACCGCGTACGCGGAGCTCTGCGACGACGTCCGGCTGCTGCTGTTGATCAACGACTGGCAGTACGTGCCGACGGCGGGCCGGCCGGCGAGCGAGCTGCGGGCCGAGTTCTTCGAGGAGTTCACCCGGCTGCCCGCCGAATACGACCATGTGCTGCGCAGATCGGGGTTCGGGACGGACCGCGTCCTGTCGAGCAGGAAGCACGCGCTGTCGTTTCCCGAGACATGGCTCAAGTACAGGTTCCAGAAGGCCGCCGACAGGTTCGTCAAGCAGGGACGGCTGGAGAAGCGCGTGCTCGACGCGGACCGCAGGGACACCGAGGTCGCCTTCCTCGACGCCGAGGGGAACTACCGCACGCTCATCAGCTGCGGTATCACCGGATGCGCGGGAGAGATCACCGAGATGATCTCCGAGGTGTACCGGGCCGGTTACCGTGCCGTCGTCATCTTCGCGCCGGACGAGTGCCTCGCACCGGTCCAGACGGGCGTCGACATCGCGCTCAGCCTCTATCAACTGCCGGGCATGCTCGTCCTGGTCGCCGACCCCGGCGGCAGCGGGGAGATGTCCACCGACGAGATCTATTCGAAGCTGGTGACGGTCAGCACCTTCCGGAGCTGACGCCCACCGATGGCGACGGGCGGGACAATGAAGGTCATCTACCTGGACAACTGCGCCACGACTCGCGTGGACGACGAAGTGCTCGACGCGATGCTGCCCTACCTGAAGGAGGATTTCGGCAACCCCTCGTCACCGCACGTGCTGGGCAAGCGGGCGCGCCGGGCCGTCGGCCAGGCCACCGAGTCGGTCGCGGAGCTCCTGGGCGCCGACGCCGAGAGCATCGTGCTCACCTCCGGCGCCACCGAGAGCAACAACATCGCGCTGCTCGGGATGTTCGCGCATGACGACCGCGCGCCGGTCAACGCGCTGTTCTGCCCGACCGACCACAAGTCCTCGCTCTCGGTCGGCCGGGCGTTGCGGCACCGTGGGATCGAGACCCGGACGATGGGGGTGCGCCCGGACGGGCTGGTGGATCTGGGGCACGTCGCCGACCGCCTCGACTTCCACTCGCGGGTGGCGACGATCGCGTGGGTCAACAGCGAGATCGGCACGATCCAGCCGGTCTCCGAGCTCGCCACGCTCTGCCACGACGTCGGCTGCCTGCTGCACGTCGACGCCGCGCAGGCCGCGGGCCGGCTGCGGATCGACGTGACCGAAGCGGCGATGGACACGCTCGCGATCTCGGGCCACAAGCTCCACGGGCCGAAGGGGGTCGGCGCCCTGTACGTACGGCCGGAGATACGCCGGCGCCTGCGCCCGACGACCTTCGGCGGCGGCCAGTTCGAGCTGCGCAGCGGGACGATACCGACGCACCTGGTGGTGGGGCTGGGCAAGGCGTGCGAGCTGGCGAGGCGACGGCTCGACAGCGGCTGGAAGCGTGTCACGCAGCTACGCGCCACCGCGCTGGATCTGATCGCCACCCGGCTTCCGGGGGTGCGTGTCAACGGGGATCCGCACGCCGGCGTGCCGCACATCCTGAACCTCGTGCTTCCCGGGGTGCGCGGGGAGAGCCTGGTCGCGAGCCTGCACTCCGTGGCCCTGTCCACCGGGTCCGCGTGCAACTCCGCCTCCCAGGAACCGTCGTACGTGCTGACGGCGATCGGGGTCAGCGCCGAGGACGCGAACAGCTCCATCCGGATCTGCCTCGATCCCGCCATGGGCTTCGAGGACCTGGTGCGCGGCATCGAGATGGTGTGCGAGCGTGCCCAGGGCCTGGCCGACGTGGTCGTCGCGATGCAGGGCACGCGCTGAGGCATGCCGTCCGCCCGGAGGATGAGGCGGCCGGCGCGACGGCGGCGAGGGGGGTCGCGAACACGCCGCCGAGCCGGTCATCGAGGATGGGCCCAGCGGTCCATCACGCGCCGTTCACGGAGAACCTGCGGGCCGCCTGGACTCCGGCCTGGAAACGGCTGGTCGCGTCGAGGTCGCGCATCAGCGTGGCGATGTGACGCCGGCAGCTGCGCACCGACATGCCGAGCTTGCGGGCGACGATCTCGTCGGTGTATCCCTTGGCCATCAGCCCGGCGATGGCCTGCTGGAGGTCGTCGACCACGTTGGCGTACCCGGACTCGAGGCCTTCCAGCGGCGTCGCGGCGTCCCACAGGTGGTTGAACAGGTCCAGCAGGAAGCGGGCGACCCCGTGGTTGTGCACCCGCGCGACGGAGCTCTCCCCGTCGGACAACCCGAAGAGCACGACGAGCGACCGGTCGAAGACCACGGCGGACCTCGGCACGTGGCTGGTGGTCGACACCGCGGCCCCCGCGTCCGTCAGCTTCTTCATCTTCATGCGCGTCGACAGATCCGCGCGGTCCCGGTGCTGGCAGATGATGCGCACCGTGATCCCCCGGCCCAGCAGCGACAGGTACGCCAGCGCCAGCTCGTCGGCGTCCTCCTGGTTCGACTGGAGCACCAGGACCTCGTCCCGGCACGCGTCGCTCGCCATCTTGAGGAAGCCCCGGACCTCCATGGACCCCACGAGGTACTCGATGGAACCGGAGGCCGAGGACGTGCCGCCGGTGCTGGAGTCGTCCTGGCGGAAGACGTCGATGCGCTCGCGGATCTGGTCGATCAGCTCGCGCCGCTGGTAGATCTCCCGCTCGACGGAGGAGACCAGCGACGCGGCCGCGATCTCCGGATCGACCGGGACGAACCGGCGGCCTGTCGCGGTGACCTCGGCCCTGAGCAGGCGGCTGGAGATGAGGTGGTCCACCGCCTCGTTCATGGCGTGGACGCCGATGCCGAGATCGGCGGCCGCCACCTCCAGCGCCTCGATCGCACCCTTCCTGGTCGCGTAGCGGTACACACCGGTGACGTGGGTTCCACCGGCCGGTGTCGTGCCCAGTAACGTAGCCGTCGTTTCCATGAGCTGCCTCCTGATAGTCAGGTCACCTGTCACGCTGATCGGGCGCCTGCGCCCGAGGTGTGGAACCAACCTGTGCAGACCTCTTCATCGAGACCATCCCCTCAGGTCAGGGCCCGGGTACGACGGCTGAACAGGGCGAGGGAGACGCCGAGCAGAAGGGCCGCCATGCCCGCCAGCACGGCGACGTCGGCGAGCACCGTTCCAAGGCCGGCGCCGGGTCTCGACAGCGCCAGGAGCGCGTCCATGCCCCAGGCGTGCGGGAAGAGATGGCCGATCGAGGTGAGGAGATCCCCCGCGGCCTCCTGCGGCCACAGGCAGCCGCCGAGCATGCCGAGCACGATGCCGAGGGGCGGGCCGATCGCGGGGGCCTGCGAGGGCGAGCGGACCAGGCTGCCGACCAGGACCGCGGCGCCGGTGGCCACGAGCGAGAACACGCCGACGACCGCGGCGACGCCCAGGGGGTCCCCCCACGACACGCCGAACACCAGCGCGCTCACCACCATGATCAGCAGTGCCTGGGCGAGGGCCACGAGGAACCGGCTCAGCACCTCGCCGAGCAGCACCGACCGCCGTCTGACCGGGGCGGTGAGAGAGCGCTGCAGCATGCCGAGCCGCAGGCTCTCCGCGAGGGCCGCGGCGACGGCCATGGAGTTGATGAAGGTGAACAGCAGCAGGTTGGCCGGGGCGGTGTAGGCGAACCCGCGCGGGTCGTCGCCGGTCGCGTCGGAGCTCGCCACCGCGACCCGGCCCGACTGTGCCTGCGCCTGGCGCACGTACAGCTCGGCCTGCACCGGGGTGGCGCCGGCCGTCCTGGCCGCCCGGGTGGCCTCCAGCACGGCGGCCACCCTCCCCACCGCGACGTCGACCGCGCTGCGCGCCGCCATGCCGCTGCCGTTCGTCTGGGTCATGACCAGCTCCAGCCGCGTCGATCCCGCCGAGATCACCACGCCCGCGGCCAGTGAGCCCTCCCGGACGCCCGCACGCAGGTCCTCCTTGGAGCCCATGGGCGTGACGGCGAGATCGGGATGTCTCCTCAGCTCGGCCAGAACGGCGCCCGCGACCGGGTCGGAGCCGGGCGCCACCACCCCGACGGGGAGCCTGGACGGGCCCGTCGTGCCGCCGCCCATCGCCATCCCGACGAAGACGATGCTCACGAACGGCATGACCACCATGAAGAACAGGCCGACCTTGTCCCTGGAGTGGCGGCGGAGGTTGGCCACCACCAGCGCCAGAACGGGACGCGGCCTCCGCCGTTCCCCGGGGGGACGTGGTGTCATCCGAGCAGTCCCTTCCTGAAGCCGACGGCGGCCAGCCCGCCCGCCGTCAACGCGATGGCGCACAGGACGGCGATCGGGCCGGCCACCGTGGCCAGGCCGCCGCCGGAGCCCGCGAGCCCGGTGAGTCCCGTCGACGTCCAGCCGTTCGGGGTGAACAGGGCCACCGTCCGCAGCACGTCGGGCAGGTTGTACAGCGGCACCAGGCTGCCGCCGAAGAACGCCATCACGAACGAGACGACCATGGTGATCCCGTCGGCCTGGGCATCGGTCCTGGCCCTGCTCGCCACCAGCATGGTGATCGCGGCGGCGGCCAGGACATGGGCGACCAGCAGCGTGAACACCGCCACCGGATCGCCCCAGCTCGTGCCGAAGACGAGGACGGAGGAGGCCCAGGTGACGCAGACGCTGACCACGGCCAGCGTGAACCCGACGACCGCCTTGCCCGCGATCGGGACCCACGGCCGGATCGGGGCCGCCCGCATCCGGTCGAGGGTGCCCTGCCTCCTCTCGGTCAGCAGGCTCCTGAACGACGCGCCCACCACGAAGAAGGCGAACAGCGCGGCCATGCCGGAGCCGTAGTACACCGACAGGTCGACCTTGCCGCCCTGCAGCGGATCGTTCGACAGGGTCAGCGCCGGGCCGGCGGCGCCGTTGCGCTCCACGAACTCCTTCACCTGGTCCGCCGGCACCCCGGCGCGCAGCGACGCGCGGACCGCGAGCGTACGAGCGTCGACCAGGGCGGAGATCCGGTCGACGATGGCGTTCGCCACCACCCCGGCCAGCGGGGCCTCGGCGGAGCCGAGCACGTCCACCCTGCCGCCCTCACCGGCCCCGACGCTGCGGCTGAACCCGGCGGGGAACACGATGGCCGACCCGATGTCCCCGGCGTCGAGCGCCTGCTGCGCCTCCGGCCGGCCGGGCAGGTCGCGCAGCGTCAGCATGCCCTTGAGCTCCTTGGCGGCCATCACCTCCGCGCGGACGCTCGCGGGGAACTCCCCGCCGTCCAGGTCGACGATGCCCACCGTGGCGCGGAGCGGCGGATCGTCGCCGCCCAGCGCCAGGCCGAACAGCGTCGCCAGGGCCACGGGCACGATCACCGCGATCACCAGGGCCGTGCCGTCGCGCAGCCGGGTGCGCAGTTCCAGTGCGCTCACTGTGAGAAGTGATCTCAGCATCGTCAGTCCCGGAGCGTGCTGCCGGTGAGGTGCAGGAAGGTGGCCTCGAGGTCGGGTTCGACGACCTCGGCGGCGGTCACGGAGGCGCTGCCCTCGACGGCGGTGATGAGCGCCGGCAGCAGGTAGCGGCCCCCTTCGGCGATCAGCCGTACGGTGGCGGTGCCGGTGCGGACCGCCTCGAGGACGCCCTCCACGGTCTGCAGCTTCGCGAACGCGGAGTCGGCGTCGCCGTCGAGCGTCAGCTTGATCTTGTCCGCGCTGCCGACCATGGAGACGAGCTCGTGGCGGGTGCCGTCGGCCACGATCCTGCCGTGATCGATGATCGCGACCCGGTCGCAGACCCGCTCCACCTCCTCCATGTAGTGCGAGGTGTACAGCAGCGCCATGCCGCCGGCGACGAGCCGTTCCACCCCGTCGAGGATGGCCTTACGGCTCTGGGGATCGACGCCGACGGTGGGCTCGTCCAGGATGAGCAGCTCGGGTCCGTGCAGGAGCGCGGCGCCGATGTTGATGCGCCGCTTCATGCCGCCCGAATAGGTGTCCAGCTTGCCGTCGGCCCTGTCGCTCAGCCCGACCAGATCGAGCACCTCGTCGATGCGCCGTGCCAGCGCCCTGCGCGGCAGCCCGAAGAGCCTGCCGAAGAAGCGCAGGTTCTCACGGCCCGTCAGCTCGGGGTAGAGGGCGATCTCCTGGGGAACGTAGCCGATCTTCGACTTGGCCGTCATCGGGTCGGTGGCGAGGTCGGTGCCGCAGATGTGCACGGCGCCCGAGTCCGGCCGTACCAGACCGACCAGCATGGAGATCGTCGTGGTCTTGCCCGCTCCGTTGGGGCCGAGAAGCCCGTACGCCTCGCCCGGGGCGATGGAGAAGCCGACGTCCTGGACTGCGAGGACGTCGCCGTAGCTCTTCCTGAGGCCGGCGCAGGACATGGCGGCGGTCATCGGCTCCACCCCTCCGCGTCCTCGGGGTCGCCCTTGCCGGCAACATTGCCGGCGAAGGCCTGGCGGTCCAGGTCGGCGCCCAGCTGGTAGTCGAGCGGGCTGTTGCCGGTGACCCGGTTCCACAGGATGTGGTTGTCCACGGCGTCGTCGCCTCCCCAGCCCTGCGACGACCCGAGGACGAACGCGCCGCCCATGACCGATTCGCCGCTGGGATGGTTGTCGTGGATCTGGTTGTCCACGACGCTGACCCGTTGGGTCCCGATCAGCGCGAGGCCCACGCCGGAGATCGGCGGGCCCGCCGCGCCCAGCCCGTCGGGCTCCGCGCCGCCGGCCAGCACGTTGCCGTACAGGTCGTTGCCTGCGACCAGGCAGTCACGGACGCCGCCGTCGGGCTCGCCCTCGTAGGTCTGGTTGAGCATCAGCATGCCGACCGCGTTGCCGTGGCAGGTGTTGCGCAGCACCCGGGCCCAGGACGAGTTGTCGATGAAGATGCCGAAGGCGTTGGCGAAGGTCTCGTTGTCGGCGACCAGCCCTTCTGCCCGCGAGCAGAAGCTGAGGGCGATGCCGCCGTACTGGCTGCCCGACGCCCGGCAGCGCGCCACCTCGCAGCGGTGGCACTCGCGGACGTAGACGCCCCAGACCGCGTTGTCCAGCGCCTCCACTTCCCTCACGGCCAGGCCGCTGATCCCGTGCGCGTAGATCCCCGCACCGGAGAAACCCCTCACCGTCAGCCCGGCGATCGTGACGTCGTCCACGCCCTCGCCGTGCACGCTGACGCCGTTCACCACGTCGCCTGACGCGTCGTGGAGCCGGGGGATGTCCACGGGCGCCGGCTCGCCGGGCACCAGCAGGGTGCGCCCCCGGCCCATGCCGTTCAGCGTCACCCCGCCGTGCCTGATCCACACGTTCTCCGCGTAGGCCCCCTCCGCGAGCTGGATCCTCGCCCCGGGCCCCGCCTCGTCGAGCGCCCGCTGGATCGACTCGCCGGGCTGCACGAACCTGACAAGGGACATCACGAGCCCTCCTTCCTGTCGACGAAGACGATCGCCAATGAGACCAGCAGCCCCGCGCCGAACCCCCACCGGGCCGCGCCCGCCACCCGGCCCTCGTACGAGGCCACGCCCGCCATCCCGTCCTCGTGCGGCGCCAGTCGTGCGAGGACGGCGCGTCCGCAGGCGCCGCGGACGGCGTACGACGCGTCGCCGGTCAGCGTGAGGCCGGTGGACGCGGTCAGCTCCTCGGAGGCCTCGTCGAGCAGCCGGCCCGTCCACGCGGCGGGCCGCTCGGGCCGGGCCTCGAAGTCGTGCCAGCTGAACCCCGGTGGCCGTCCTCCCACCGCCTTGATGAAGCTCTCCTTGACCGAGAACACCGCGTCATCGGCCACCAGGTCCCGCTCGGCGGACGTGGTGAGGTGGCGGCGGAACAGCGCCCCGCCGCGGTCGCCGGCGCGGGCGAGCCGGTCGGCGTCCACGATGTCCACACCGATCAGTACGGCCGGCGCCGTCATGCCAGCACCTGCGCGCAGCGGGTGACGAAGGGCTCAAGGGACGCGGTGTACTCCGCGGCCCGCTCGATCATGGGAATGTGCCCGCTGTCCTCGACGACCAGCACCTCGTTCTCCGGGTAGTCCGCGAGGACCTCCAGCCACGCGCCGACCGGCGTCATCCGGTCGTGCCGGCCCCAGATGTACTTCGACGGGCACCGCACCTTGTCCAGCGCCGGCCGGACCTGGTACCTGCGGGTGGCCTTGATGCTGCGGGCCATGCTCACCATGGCCGAGGGCTGGAGCAGCATGGTGCCGACCTCGTCCATCTGCTCGTCGGTGAAGAACCGCTCCTTGCCATGGAACAGCGCGGCCAGCATGCGCTCGCCGAACTCCTCGCCGACGGGGCGCACGCTTCCCCTCCTGTCGAAGCTCAGCCCGACGTCGGGGTCGGGGGTCAGGCCGGGGGCACCGCTCACCACGATCCCCCGCACCCGATCGGGATGACGGCCCGCCAGGTCGATCGCCACCAGGCCGCCGAGCGAGTTCGCGCAGACGATGACGTCCTCGGCCCCCGCGGCGTCACAGGCCTCCAGCAGCGCGTCACCGAGGCGTTCGATCGATCCGGCGACCGTCCGGTCGAGCGCGCAGATCGCCTCGTTGGTCCGCAGGACGCCCCATCCCTCCCGCTCCAGGTACCGGTAGGGGTGATCCCAGATCCAGCCACCGGCGAACAGGGCGGACATGAACACCACGGTGGGCCGGGTGTCGTCGCCGAGCCGATGCTCGGTGGTGAAGTCGGTCATGAATGCTCCTGTCACAGTAGGGAGACATCGTCGGGAACCCACCCGCAGCCGCAGGCCGCGTCCTCGCCGGCCTTGACGACGGCGTCGCAGTCGAGGCAGCGGGCGTACTCACGGGTGGCGGAGGGAAGCCAGACGCTGGTGAGCACCCGGGTGCACAGCCCGCCCTTGAAGAAGCGGCGCATCGCCCGCTGGTGCGGCCTCGCGTGCACCGCCCGAACGGACTCCGGACGGTCGAACGCGGTCAGGGTGAACTTGCGGTCACCGATGTCGAAGGTGGCGACGCCGAGGACGCCACGGGAAGCGCGCAGGGAGGTGACGACCTCCACGCTGAGCAGGTCGACGTCGGCGGCCTCCGCGTCGTCGCGGACCTCCAGCCAGGTCAGGGTCAGCGCGCCGGGACGCTCGGTACGCCCGGTGGCGACCCTGGCGCTGACCCCGAACTCCCTGACCTCATCGGCCTCCGGTACGAACCTGGCCGAATAGCCCAGTGCCTCGGCGACCGCGAGCCGGTCGAAACACCGCCGTACGTGCGCGCCGTCCTCGCCGAGCGTCACCAGGTCCGTGCCCGAGACGCTGATCGCTCCGCCGGTCGCGGGCATGCCCAGGTAGGCGGCGCGGTGGTCGGCCTGGAGCGTCCACGAGACAACGGCCGCCTCCTCGTCCCCGGTCACGCGGTCGACCAGGAAGCGGAGGTTCCTGAAGCGGCCCAGTACCCCGGCCGCGTGAGCGGCCAGCGCGTCCCCACTCAGCGCGCCGCCGGAATCGGGGTCGCTGTAGGAGGCGGCCGATGCCGCCACGGCGGCGGCGTCACCGGCCCGCCACGCGTCCAGGTGCGCTTCCGCGATCTTCCGCGCGTCCATGTCATCCCACCTCGGTCTCGTCTTCGGGAAGCCGCCAGGAGGCGACCGCCACCGCAAGCACCTGGCCGGAGGTGTGGCTGAGCGAGATCCGGATCTGCTGCCCGGGCTCCGCCGCCGCCCTCAGCTTCGCGCCGAGCCGTACCGTGGGCGGGTGCCCGTGGTGGCACGCCGCCGATCTCTCGCAGTTGACGGTGGGCCGGGGCAGCACCTCCGCCTGGCCGAGGTGCTCGGCCGTCGGCGGGATGCCGAGCAGCCGGAGGACGGCGTACTTCCCTGCCAGGCGGCCGGCCCAGTGCTGCAGCGAGCGGCCGCCGCCCGACCGGAGGCGCTCGGCCGGGGTGTACACCTCGTCCAGCCGCATGTCACCGACCAGTTCCTGGGGCCGGGAGAGCCCGGCGAAGCCGACCATCGCGCTGCCCCACCGCCTCATGCCGCCCGCTCCCGGGAGAGGCGCCGCAGCGTGGCGGGGTCGGCCATGGTCAGGCAGCGCGCGCCGGCGCGGCGGGAGAGCCCGGCCAGCACCTTGCTGTCCCCCACTTCGACGCTCGGCGCGATCTGGTCCACGGCGGTCACGGTGCCGGTCCACAGCACCCGCCCGGTGAGCTGGGCGACCAGCGCCTCCTTGATCGTGTCCAGGTCGGTCGTGGGCTCGCCGGTGACGTTGGGGACCACCGGGACGCGCGGCGGCCGCATCGGCGCGGCCCGCACCGCACGCGCCCAGCCGGGTACGGCCGCGGCCATCAGCGGCGAGTGGAAGGCGTTGCCGACCTGGAGGGGGACGATCTTGCGCGCGCCGGTGGCGATCGCCGCGAGCCGTCCCAGGGCGGGAAGGGCGCCGGAGACCACCACGTGGCCGGGCGCGTTCTCCAGCCCCACCACGAGCGGCTCGTCGCCGGTGCCCGCCTCGGCCGCGAGCTCCTCCACCTCCTGGACCGGCAGGCCCATCACCGCGTGCATCCCTCCGGTGACGCCGACCTCGGCCATGAGGCGGGAGCGCGCCTCCACCAGCCGGACCGTGTCCGCCAGGTCGAGCACTCCGGCCGCGTGCAGGGCGCTCAGCTCGCCCACGCTGTGCCCGGCCACCACGCACGGCTCGAACCCCTCCTCGGCGAGCACGGCCAGCGCGGCCAGGTTGCACGCCGTCACCGCCACCTGGGCGTGCTCGGTGGCCACCAGCCGATCGAGCGGCCCCCGGGCACAGAGCGGGGAGATCGGCCGCGACAGCAGCGCGTCCACCTCGTCGAGCCGGTCCCTCGCCGCCGGTCTGCGGCGCAGCCACGCGCCCATCCCGACGCGGACCGTGCCCTGTCCGGGGAACAGATAGCCGAGCATGACGGTCACCCCTTCTCCTCCTACAGCCGGCGCCGTGGGCGCCGTTCCTCGGTGGCGGGCCGCTCGGTGCCGAGGAAACCGAGGAGCAGCTTGTTCACCTGGTCGGGGGCGTCGAGGGGGATCCAGTGGCCCGCGTCCTCGACGCGCTCGTACCGCCACGGCCCCTTGACGTACTTGCCGGAGGCGGCCATTCCCTCTTCGAGCAGCGCCTTGTCCCCTGAGGACCAGATGCCGAGCGTCGGCGACAGCACGGGCGGGAAGGGCCGCGCCGGGCGCAGCTCGGACTCGGGCGACCGGTTGGCGCGGTACCAGTTCAGCCCCGCGGTCAGCGCGCCCGGCCTGGCCAGGTCGCGCAGGTAGCGGTCGTAGTCGCCGTCCCGGCCCATGATCTCCTTGAACAGCCGCCACCCGTTGCGGCGCAGCAGTTCCTCACTGACGCCGGGGAACTGGTAGAAGAGCATGTACCAGGAGGCCGCCCGCTGCTCCAGCGACGGATTGGCGAACACCCCCGGATGCCCGACCGACAGCACGGCCAGATGGTCGACCCTGCGGGGCATCATGAAGGCGTACATCCAGGCGATGGCCGCGCCCCAGTCGTGACCGACGATGTGCGGCTTGCGGATGCCGAGCTTGATGGTGAGCGCGACGACGTCGTTGAGAATGGTCTGCATCCCGTAGGCCTCGATCTCCTGCGGTTTGCTGGAGTCGCCGAAACCGCGCAGGTCCGGTGCGATGACCCGGAAGCCCGCCTCGGCGAGCGCCGGGATCTGGTTGCGCCACAGGTACGACGAGTCGGGGAAACCGTGGAGCAGGATGACGGGATCACCCTCGCCCTCGTCGACGAACGCGATGTCGACGTCGTTGACCCGTGCCGTCTTCTTCTTGATCATGCCGTCTCCCTGAACAACCGCTCCGCGAAGAACTCGCTGAAACCGAACTCGGGCACGTCCTCGGGGGCGACCATGTTGAGCAGGCCCGTGACCTGCGCGGCGAAGTTCTTCGCCATCAGCCGGCGCACCCGGCGGCGGCGCTCGACGGCCGCGGGGCCGAACTCCACGTGCAACCTGCTGATGATGGAGGCGCCGAAGTCCAGTCGCTCCAGGCGGAACTCGCGCTCCCGCAGGTACGGATCGAAGGCGGCCGGCGACCAGTCGTCGCCGTCGAGCAGGATGTCGCAGACGGTCCGGGAGTCGCGCAGCGCGCACGACAGCCCGGTGCCAAGGACCGTGTCCGCGTTGCCGGCCTCGTCGCCGATCAGGACCACGCCCTCCACCAGCGGCGGCCCTTCGGGGACGCTGGAGACCGACGGCCACACCGACAGCGGCCCCGCCGGGACGGCCTCGGTCACCGCCTTGCCCCGGTCGGGCAGGCAGTCGAGCTCGAACGCCGCCAGGAAGCGCTCCACACCGCCGGGGCCGCGGTAGCGGTGCTTGTTCACCGTGGGGAAGTTCAGGTAGAGGCGCGCCCGGCCGTACCCCTGGGGGAACACCATGAACATGACGTCGCCCTCGGTGCCCATCGCCTGTACGTCGGCGGGCCAGCCGTCCATGCCCGCGACCATCATGCCGCCGCCCCAGTGGTGCATGGAGTTGCGCATGGTGACGCCGATCTGCCGGCCGATGGTGTTGCCCCGCCCGGTGGCGCCGAGCACCATCCTGGCCCTGATCTCGTGCTCGCCCCCGGCCGTCTGGTAGGTCACGACCGGCTCCCTGCCGGGGGTGACGGTGATCCGGGCGGCGTTCATGACCAGCCGGGCGCCGCTGTCGACGGCCTGCGCCGCCATGAGCTCGGACACCGCGTGGTGCGGGAACGAGAGCGGTCCGCCGATGCCCGGGATGAACCGGGTCATGTCCACCGCCTCGACCTCGTCGTCGGAGACGGCCTCGTCCCAGGTCATCCACTCACGGATCTCCCAGCCGCCGCCGGCCCCGAAGCAGTCGTAGACGCCCAGCCGCTGGGCCTCCCGGATGCCCCAGGGGGCGAGCCACTCGCCCCGGACCAGATCCTCGTAGGTCTCCTGCTTCTCGAGCAGGACGACCGACAGCCCGCCGGCGGCGAGCCTGCAGGCCGCCGACGCGCCCGAGATGCCGCCTCCCGCGATGACGACGTCGGCGTAGTCGACGGTCATGCCTCCCACCTCTCCCAGTACGTGCGTTCCTTGGCGCCGGCCCGCCCGGCCGGGCGGAACTCGGTTCCGATCGTGTAGGCGACGGGGATCATGCACACCTGCGTGACCCCGGACGGGATGCCGAGCAGCTCGCCGAGCCGGCGCTCGTGGGGCACGAGCATGCAGGTGATGGTGCTGCCGAGGCCGCGGCTGCGTAACGCCAGCTGGAAGGACCAGATGGCCGGGAAGATCGAGCCGTAGAAGATGCTCGCCCGCATCGGGCCGTGCCTCACCATGTGCCCCGGGTCGTCGGCGACCTTGTCCGCCATCCGCAGGTCCCACGCGGCGTTGATGCCTTCGATGTCCGGCGGCCGGCCGAGGACGCAGGGGATGACCAGCAGGGGCACCTTCGCGATCGTCTCGGTCAGCACCTGGGCCGACTCGTAGTTCCTGCGCGCCTGGCCGTCGTTGCGCCGCCGCCCGGCGTTGGTCCACATGTCGTTCCGGTGGAAGTGCCAGGACGTCAGCATCAGCTCGGCGATGGTCTCCTTGACGCCGGGATCGCTGATCACCAGCCAGCGCCAGTTCTGGTGGTTGTTGGCCGTGGGGGCCTGGACCGCCACTTCGAGGGCCTCCTCCACGACCTCGCGGGGCACCGGCCGGTCCAGGTCGAGCCGGCGCCGGACGGACCTGGTCGTGGTCAGCAGCCGGTCGGTCTCCGCCACGTCGAAGGGGGTTCCGGTCATCGTGTTCACACCGCCCCCAGCAGGACGGCGCCGCGGACGGAGCCGGGCGCCGCGGTCAGCACCAGCGCCTGCGCGACGGGGTCGGGCAGCTCCGGCTTGGTCACGTACGAGTCGAGGTCGCCCACGTGCGGGGACGCCAACCCGGCGAGCGCGGGCGCGACGCGCTCGCGGATCGCCAGCGCCGCCAGGGCGATGTTCATCGCCCCCGTCGCGGCGTGGCAGTCCCCGGTCAGGCCGGCCGAGGTGGTGAGCCGGGCGCCCGGGACCGCTTCCAGCACCGCGGCCGCCTCCTCGGCGTCGCCGGCGACGCCGGTGCCCGCGCCGAGCACCAGCCCAGGACGGGCCTCCGGAAGGCGGGTGAGGGCACGCGCGATCGGCTCGCGTCCGTCGTCCCCGCCGGCGCCGGCGTGCCCGGTGCCGAGGACGCGTGCGTATGGGCGCCCGCCGCGCTCCGCGCAGTGCCGCGCCGACTCCACCAGGAAGGCGACGGCGGCCGATCCGGGAACGGTGGACAGGTACCGCCGGTCGTACGGCGAGACGGTGGCGTCAGGAGGGACCTGCTCGACGGTCTCGTCCGCCGCGACCACCAGCACCACCTTCGCCTTGCCGGCCCTGATCATCTCCAGGGCGCAGTCGAGGGCGATCGAGGCCGATGCCCCGCCGTTGCAGATCGTGGTGGTCGGCCCGCGCAGGCCGAGCGTCTGGCAGACCGCCCCGCCCGTGGCGTTCAGCACGACGTTGGAGAAGCTGAGCACGGCCGGCTTGTTGGGATTGACCGCGATGCTCTCGTCGAAGCCGCCGGTGCTCTCCGCCGATCCCGCGCCGGTCGCGAACACCAGCCCGACGTCGTCCAGTTCCTTCCTCGGGAGCTTCAGCTCCGCGTCCTCCCAGGCGAGCCGCGACGCGGCGATCGCCATCCGCGACAGGTTGTTCATGTGCCGCCACAGCGAGCGCGGCGCGAACGTCCTGCCGTCCAGCGAGGGAGATCGGCCGACGGCCTGGCGGCCGGTGACCACGGCCTCGGCCAGCTCACCGATGCCGACGCCGAGGCCGCTGACCGGGCCGAGGCCGGTGATGACGGCCTCGCGCCGCGGGAACTCGTCGTGGTCGCGCTGAGCACGAGGCGTGGTCAGCACCAGCGAGACGTTGTTCCCGCCGAACGCGTAGTTGTTGGACACGACGGTGCTGATCGGCATCTTCCTGGCCACGTTGGGGACGAAGTCCAGGTCCTTGGGCACGGCCTCCTCGTCGAAGCCGATGGTGGGCGGCGCGGTGCCGTGCCGCAGAGCCAGCACGGCGGCGACCGCCTCCACCGCGCCCGCGGCGCCCAGCGTGTGCCCGACGAACGACTTGATGCTGCTGGTGGGCACCTCGCCGGCCCGCGGGCCGAACACCACCCGCATGACCTTGGCCTCCATGGCGTCGTTGGCCGGGGTCCCGGTGCCGTGACCGCTGACGTAGTCGACGTCGTCCGGGGTCAGCCCGGCGTCGGCGAGCGCGCGCCGCACGGCGCTGGCGCCGCCCCTGCCGGTGGGGTCGGGCGCGGTCGCGTGGTAGGCGTCCGCGGACAGGCCGTACCCCGCGACCTCGGCCAGTGGCGTCGCCCCCCGGGCGAGCGCCCGGTCCAGCGGCTCCAGCAGCAGGAACGCCGCGCCCTCTCCGAGGTTGAGGCCGTCGGAGTGGCTGTACGGGCGGCAGGGGCCGGTGCTGAGCGCCTGCAGCCCGGCGAACCCCGCGTAGGTTCCGAAGAGCAGGGGGTCCACACCGCCGGCCAGGACCACATCGGCCTCACCGGTGAGGATCTTGTCCTTGGCGAGGCCGACCGCGTTCCCACCGGCCGCGCATGCGGTCGACACCAGGATGCGCGGCCCGCGGATGCCCAGCCGTTCGGCCACCACGTCCTCGGTGCGGTGCATGGGCTGGTAGCACCCCGCCACGTCCGGGGTCGCCTGGCACTTGCCGAGGATGATCCCGGACCGCTCGCCGTCGAGGTCCTCGTATGCCAGCCCGGCCTGCTCGACCGCCTGCCGTGCCGCGATGAGGGCGAGCCGGGCGGTGCGGTCCAGGGCGGCGTCGGACCCCGGTAGCCGGCCGTCGATCCACTCGTCGGGAACCTGGCCGGCGTACCGTGCCTCGAACACCGCGAAGCCCTCATCCTCGATCGGGGTGAGACCCCCCTGACCGGATGTGAGCCGCTGCCAGAATTCCGCGGGATCGCGGCCGATGGCACAGATGATGCCAAGGCCGGTGACGACGACGGGCCGCAGCGCCATGCTTGTCTCCTTCTCAGAGGACCGACCGATCAGATGATCGGGATGCTCCAGCTCTTGGGGACGATGTAAGGGCTGGTCAGCGTGGTCACCTCGGCGCCGTCGACGGTGAACTCCAGCCCCGCCGCGGCCAGGTCGGCATCGACCCGCACCAGCCCGAGGGTGGCGTCCAGGCCCACGCTGTGCACCGCGTGCACCACCTCGCCGACGTCGTGGCCGCCGGCCAGCACCCGGGTGCCGGGCGCGGGAACGGACCCGCCGGTGAAGCCGACGGTGCGGCGTCCCTGGCCCGACTCCAGCGCCTGGAGCACGGCCTCCTTGCCGACGAACGCGTCCTTGGTGATGTCGACCAGCCAGTTGGCGCCGATCTCCAGCACGGAGGTCCCGTCGGTGACCTCGTGGCGCGGGATCGGCTGGCGGACCTCCAGCATCGCCAGCTCCAGGGCCTCCTGGCCGGCCGCCCCGGCGTGCTCGATCGACTGCCGCCACAGTTCGGGGGCCGCCTCACGGGGCACGATCATCTGGTATCCGTACTCGCCGGTGAAGCCGGTCCGCGCGAAGATGATGTCGATCCCGTTCCAGTCCGTGTCCACGACGGACTCGAACGGCAGCGAGGCCAGCTCGCCGTCGATGAGCCGGCCGACCACTCCCCAGGCGTAGGGTCCCTCGAGGCCGAGCACCGTCAGCTCCCGCGAGCGGTCGGTGATCTCGACGTCCTCGTCGTTGTGTTCCCGCAGGTGCTCGATGAGGCGCGTGCCCGCACCGCAGGAGCTCTCCAGCAGCAGGCCGTTCTCCCGGCCGAAGGCGAGCACCTGGTCGACGACCTGACCTGACTCGTCCAGAACCAGGCTCATCATGCACCGCTCGGAGGTCAGGTACTCCACGTCGCGGGCGAGCACGCGCTGCGCGAAGTCGATCGCCGCGGCGCCGGTGACCTCGATGAGGCGGTGCCCGCTCAGGTCGAGCACGGCGGCGCGCTCCCTCAGCACCTTGTACTCATCGGCTATCGGGGAGAAACGCAGCGGGACGGAGCTGTCGCCCACCTGACCGTAGACGGTGTCCTCCGGATGCAGGTTCGCGAGGACGGTAGCCATTGTTCACACCTTTCGTACGGGGACGTTGGCCGCCGGATCGGCGATCGTGAGGTTTCCTTCGGCGGCGACCTGGCCGTCCACCCGCGCCGAGACGCGGTACTCGGCGAAACCGCCGCCGCCCCCGGTTCGCTCGGCGGAGAGGGTGAGCTGGTCACCGGGGACGACCGGCCGGCGGAACCGCATCGACCTGACCCCCGCCAGATAGCTGATCTCGCTGGCGCCCGCGAGCGCGAAGACCAGCCCGGCGAGCTGGGCCATCGCCTCGATGATCACCACACCGGGAAGCACGGCCTCGTTCGGGAAGTGGCCCTGGAACCACAGCTCGGTCCCGGCGACGTTCTTGGTCGCCGTTCCCTTGACCCCCGGCTCCACCTTGCCGACGCGGTCGAGCATGAGCATCGGCCAGCGGTGCGGGAGCACCTCCCGGATCTGGTCGTTGGTCAGCCCGGAGACGACCGGGGCCGCCGTGCCGACCGTCATGCCGAGGCCCGCAGAGCGGGGTTGACCTCGTCCGCGAGCCGGGACACCGAGCCGAAGACGGCCATCTCGCTGTCGTAGAGCGCCACGCCGAACTCGGCCTCGATGGCGACGTACAGTTCCAGGACGTCAAGGCTGTCCAATTCGAGACCGCGGCCGAACAGCGGCTGGTCATCGGTGATCCACTGCGGCTCGATCTCCAGATCGAGCCGGGACACGATCATCTTCTTGATCTGGTTGCACGTCTGCTGGCGCTCGGCGGCCTTCGCGCGGAGCTCGTCGATGGTCATCTATCCTCCTTGTGCCTGCGGGTCTGGTAGGGCGTTCGGTTCGGGGGCGAAGGCGCGGCCGGTTCAGCCGAGGCCGCCGCCGTGGGCGACCACGACCGTGCCGGAGATGTACGACGCCTTCTCCGAGGCGAGGAAGCTCACGATCGTCGCGATCTCCTCGGGCCGCCCCATGCGGCCCAGCCGGATGCGGGACTCGTACTGCTTCCTGAGCTCCGTGGGCACCTTGCGCGTCATGTCGGTGGCGACGAATCCGGGCGCCACGACGTTGGCCCGCACCCCGTGCGGGGCCGCCTCGTTCGACAGCGCCCGGGTGAAGGCGATGATCGCGCCCTTGGACGCCACGTAGTTCGTCTGGCCGGGAAAGCCGCCGTCCAGCCCACTGGTCGACGACAGCGTCACGATCGCCCCGCTGCGCTGGTGCTGCATCAGCCGCAGGGCCTCTCGGCAGCTCAGGAAGGTGCCGGTGACGTTGATGTCCATCGGCTTGCGGAACTGGTCCAGGTTCATGGCGATGAGATAGCGGTCGAGGGTGATGCCGGCGCTGGTCACCAGCACGTCCAGCCGGCCGTGATCCGAGCGCACGCCCCGGAACATCCGCCGCACGGCGTCCTCGTCCGTGACGTCCGCCTGTACGGCCGTCGCGCTGCCGCCCTCGGCCTCGATCAGGGCGACGGCGTCCTTGGCGTCCTGCGCGGAGTTGGCGTAGTTGACTATGACGTGCGCGCCTTCCCGGGCCAGATCGAGCGCGACCGCCCGGCCGATGCCGCGCGACCCGCCCGTCACCAGGGCCACGGAGCCTTCGGCAAAGAGCATCATCGTCTCCAGAGGTTCGGCAATGACACCGATCGAACAATGGGTATCTATTACGAAAAAGTACTAGGGCGAGATATCACGCCTGTATCACGCAGGCATCTCTGGATTGACGAGGATAAGGCGATATACGACGCTGACTTCATGGATAAGGTCGATGTCGAAGTTCTGGTCGTCGGCGGCGGGCCGGTCGGCCTGTCCACCTCCATTGAGCTCTCCCGGCACGGAATTTCCTCACTCCTCGTGGAGAGACACGAAGGCACCTCGATTTTCCCCAAGGCGCGGCTCATTTCGACGCGCACGATGGAGCTCTTTCGCGCCTGGGGAATTCAGGAAGAGGTCGAGAGCGCCGGGATGCCGCGCGAGGACATCCTCGCGGTGGGCGTCGGCACCTCCCTCACGTCCGGCGACTTCCTGCGGCAGGCGGCGGCGATCCACGAAGACGCGCCGCAGAGCCCCACCTACACCTGCCTGTGCTCGCAGGACCTGCTCGAGGTCATCCTGCGCCGGCTGGCCGAGGCCCAGCCGCACGCCGGCGTCCGGTTCGCGACCACCATGACGCGGACACGGGCCACCGCGAACGGGACCGAGACGGTCATCGAGTCGGAGAAGGGCCGCACGCTCGTACGTGCCCGGTATCTCGTGGCCGCCGACGGCGGCCGCAGCACCATCAGGGAAGGCCTCGGCATCACGGTCGAGGGCCCTCCCCCGCTGGGCCACATGATCAGCATCATGTTCGACGCCGACCTCGGTCCCCTGCTCGGCGACCGGCGCGCCGCGCTGTCCTTCCTGCGCAGCGACCCCCCCTGCGCGGTGGAGGCGGTGGACGATCGGCGGCGATGGATGCTCCAGACCGGATACGACCCCGCCGAGGGCGGAAGCGCCGCGGACTTCACCCCGGAGGCGTGCCTGGCGGCGGTGCGTTCGGCCGCCGGGGTCCCCGACCTGCCCGTCGACATCGTGGGCGTCATGCCGTGGCTGCAGCAGGCGGTGGTGGCCACCCGGTTCCGCGGCGGCCCGGTCTTCCTGGCCGGAGACGCCGCGCATGTGGCGACCCCCCAAGGGGGTTTCGGTATGAACTGCGGCATCCAGGACGCGCACAACCTCGCCTGGAAGCTGGCCGCCGTGCTCCGCGGGACGGCGGGGGAAGGGCTCCTCGACACCTACGAGGCCGAGCGTCGTCCGATCGCCGCCCGGACGGTGGAGGAGAGCCTGACCAACGCCCTGATCACCTTCCACATGATGGCGGGCGGCCTTTCCATGCGTGAGGCGATCGAGCGGCAGGCCGGCCGGCGCGGCAACGAGGGCCTGATCCTCGGCTTCCACTACGAGTCGGACGCCGTGGTCCCGGACGGGACGCGGGAGATCGTGCCCGCCGATCCCTACCGCACCTATGTTCCTGCCGCGCGTCCAGGCCACCGCGCGCCGCACGTTTGGCTGTCGGGGCAGGACGGCAAGGTCTCGACGCTGGATGTGCTCGGCCCGTGCTTCACCCTCATGACCCCGGCGGGCAGCGGGTGGCTCCAGCCCGCCAAGGAGGCCGCCCACCAGGCCGGGATCCCGCTCGCCACGGTCGAGATCTCCCGCGACGGCTCGGCCCCCCTCTCGTCCCCCACCTGGGCGCACGAGTACGGCGTGGGCGACGCGGGCGCCGTCCTGGTCCGTCCCGACGGTCATGTCGGCTGGCGGTCGCCGGGCGGCGAGCCCGCACAGGCCGCGCTGGCCGGCGCGCTGGCCGTCATCCTGGCCAGCTCGTGACGGGCCCGGCCCGCGAGCGCGGCGGCGCCCATCCGGAGGGACAGGGGGTCGCCGGAGGAGCTGGCGACGAGGTCCATCACCGTCTGCGCCTGGAACGGAGCGTAGGTGACCCCGACGAGCATGTCCGCCAGTTCCCTGGCCGCCTCGGCCTCCAGGGGCCGCACGAACTCGCGGTGCGCCCCCTGCCTGGCGACGAGCTCGTCCAGCGGATCGGCGCTCGTGACGACCACCCGGCAGTTGGCGCCGCCCGGCAGCAGGGGTCGTACCTGCTCACTGTCGCGGGCGTCGTCCAGCACCACCAGCAGCCGCCTCCGCGCCGTCCAGCTGCGGTAGAGGGCCAGCTTCTCGGCACGGTCGAGCGGAATCTCGTGACCTGGCACGCCCAGCGCCCGCAGGAACCGGTCCACGACCGCGTCCGGGTCGACGGCCGGGCCGTCCCCGGTCCCGCCCATGTCGGCGTAGAGCTGGCCGTCGGGGAACCATTCGATCCGGTTGTGCGCCCACCGCAGCGCCAGCGCGGTCTTCCCCACGCCTGCCTGGCCGCTCAGGACCATGGTGCCGGGCACCGCCACCTCGGGATCCGGCCGCATCGCCAGATCCAGCGCGCCGACCTCCTCGTCCCTGCCCACGAAGGGCAGCATCTGCGGCGGCAGCTGTGAGGGGACGACCAGGCCGGCGCTGGGCCGGTGCGCCGGGGGCCGCATGAGCGCCGACTCGTCCCGGAGGATCTGGTCGTGAAGCCGTCGCAGCGCCGGACCCGGCTCAAGGCCGATCTGCTCGAGCAGGTACCGGCGCGTCTCCTGATACGTCCGCAGCGCCTCGGCCCGGCGGCCCGCCCGGTACTGCGCCAGCATCAGCTGGGCGCGCACGCGCTCCCTGAAGGGGCACTCCGCCGCCAGCGCCAGCAGCTCAGGGATCACCTGGTGATGGTGGCCGAGCTCGATCTCCAGCTCCAGGCACGCCTCCAGGGCCTCCAGCCGCGACTCCTCCATCCGCGCCACGTCGTACCGCAGGCCGCGGAGGTCCTCGAAGGGGACGCCGCGCCACAGCGCGAGCGCCTCCCGCAGCAGGTGGGCGGCGTCCTCATGGTTCATGCCCGCCACCTCGCCGCGCGCCCGCGTCACCAGCGCCCTGAACTGCAGCCAGTCGATGCCGCCCGCGGACGCCCGAAGGAGGTAGCCGGGACTCGACGTCTCGATCACCCCGGCGCCCAGGGTGCGCCGCAGCCGCGACACGCAGATGGCGATCTGCCTCCCGGCGCTCTGCGGCGCGGATCCGGCCCACACCGTCTCGATCAGCCGGTCGACGCTGACCACCCGGTTGGCGTTCAGGACCAGGCTCGCCAGGATCGCCAGCTCACGGCTCGCGCAGATCTGCAGCTCCGCACCGTCCTTGAACACCTTGAGCGGTCCAAGGACGCGGAACTCCAGCGTGCCGCTCATCAGCGGGTCCCCGCCAGGCGCCGCTCGGTGGCGCATATCCGGTCCAGCCGCCGTTCGAGCTCGTCAGCGGCCCGGACGGTGCCGCCCGCGGCCTGGACGTCCTGTCGCATCGACCGCGTCCTGCGACCGATGTCCTGGTCGGCCGCCACGTCGAGGACGGCGGCGACCAGCCGCTCGGCGGTCACCTCCTCGGGACGCATGGCCCGTCCGAGCCCCAGCTCCTCGACCCGCCTCCCGGTCGGCCGGTCGATGGCCGACGTGGGGACGACCACCATGGGGCAGCCGGAGTGCAGGGCCTCCATCACCGTGCCCATGCCGCCATGGGTGACGGCCACCGAGGCGTGACCGAGCACGCTCAGGTGCGGCACCCATCGATGGACCTCGATGGTGGGGGGCAGCGGGCCGAGCGCGGCGGGGTCCACGCCGTCCGCCACCGTCATGACCACGTGCCACGGGATGTCCTGGAAGGCCTGGACGCAGGTGCGGAAGAACCCGGGATGCTCGTTGAACACCGCTCCGAACGAGACCAGCGCGACCGGGAGCCCGTTGCCCGGCGGCTCCCACCGGCCGAGAAAGCTCCGCTCTCCCAGGCACGGCCCCACGAAGACGAACCGCTCGTCGAAGGTGTCGCCGGCGAACTGGAACGACCGCGGGATGTTCACCAAACTGAAGTCCTGGACGCCCCACCACAGCTCGGCGGCCGGAACCCCCACGCCGTGCGAGCCGGCCAGCGCGCGGATCCTCTCGAGCATGCCGTCCACCCACCGGGGAAGCGCCGCCTCCGCGCCACCGGGGTCGTCGTAGATGGCGTGGAGATACGAGAAGCCGGCGTTCGACGCGAACACGGGGATGAGTTGCGCCGCCGGGCATTCCCACTTCCTGGCCAGGATGCGCCCCGCGTACAGGATCGAGATGTCGTACACCACCATGTCGGGCCGGTCGGGCATCTGCTCGTCCAGGGCCCGCAGCATCGCCGCGCTCTCGTCGAGCAACAGCGACAGCAGATACAGCGGATCGTCGGCCACGTGCCGGAAGTCCGCCTGCCGGTACACCGAGTCGTAGTGAAGGACGGTGGCGCCGGTCCTTTCCACGATGGCCGCCATGCTGGGCGCGGTCAAATACGTGACCCGGTTCCCCCTGCGGACCAATTCAGCGACCACGGCCAGATTAGGAATCACATGACCATGATCAGGGTGACAGATGAAGAGATAGTGTCGCGTCATGTGAGAATCTCCCGCGGATTACTCGGGTATGCGCCACTGCAAAGCTAATAAGGGTTTCCGAAAATGCGGCACCCCCTATCGCCCCCTGTCAGGTACCCGGAGCCACCCCCTCCCTCTGGGGTTCCCCCAGTCGTATGCGCGTGTTTACGCTGAGCCGGAATCTCGAGGAGGACGCCAATGCCCACCCGCGTCTGGGACTATCTGCTGGAATACGAAGCCGAACGTACGGACATCATCGACGCGGTCGAGAGCGTGTTCCGTTCCGGACGGCTCATCCTCGGCGACAGTGTCCGGTGCTTCGAGGAGGAGTTCGCGGCCTACCAGGGAGTGCGCCACTGCGCGGGTGTGGACAACGGCACCAACGCCGTCAAGCTGGGGCTGCAGGCTCTGGGGGTCGGCCCGGGCGACGAGGTGATCACCGTGTCGAACACGGCGGCGCCGACGGTGGTCGCCATCGACGGGGTCGGCGCCGTACCGGTCTTCACCGATGTGCGCCCGGACACCTACCTGATGGACGTCGGGCAGGTGGAGGCCGCCATCACCTCAAGGACCCGGTGCCTGCTGCCGGTCCACCTGTACGGGCAGTGCGTGGACATGGCGCCGCTGGAACGGCTCGCCGCCGAGCACGACCTCGTGATCCTGGAGGACTGCGCGCAGGCCCACGGCGCCCGCCACCATGGGCGCATGGCCGGATCGATGGGCGCCGCCGCCGCGTTCTCGTTCTACCCCACCAAGGTGCTCGGCGCCTACGGGGACGGCGGAGCGACGATCACCTCCGACGGCGCCGTGGACGCCAGCCTGCGCAGGCACCGCTACTACGGCATGGAGCGGACGTACTACGTGGTGGAGACGCCCGGACACAACTCCCGGCTGGACGAGGTCCAGGCGGAGATCCTGCGCCGCAAGCTCGGCCGGCTCGACCAGTACATCGCCGGGCGCCGGGCCGTGGCCGCGCGCTACGCCGAAGGCCTGGCCGACACCGGCCTCGTCCTGCCCGCGGTCGCCGAGGGCAACGACCACGTCTACTACCTGTACGTCGTGCGGCATCCCCGGCGCGACGACATCATCGAGGCGCTCCGCGCCCATGACGTCCATCTCACCGTCAGCTATCCGTGGCCGGTCCACACCATGTCCGGCTTCGCGCACCTCGGCTACGCCCCGGGCAGCCTGCCCGTGACCGAGTCCCTGGCCCACGAGATCTTCTCCCTGCCGATGTACCCGTCACTGCCGGTCGAGGCGCAGGAGAAGGTCATCACCGCCCTTCGCGAGGTGCTGAAGAGGTTGTGAGAACCCCCGGCGGGAGGACCCGGTGCGCCTGATCAGATGATCTGCACCTCGGGGACGTAGAGGATCCATCTGCCGCCGGCGGCCCGGAACGCCGCCTCCTTCTTCATGATCTCTTCGGCGTGGTTCCAGGCGAACAGGAGGGCGTAGTCGGGATAGGGGTCGGCGAAGGCCTCTGCGCTCCTGACCGGGATGCGCGACCCCGGGGTGAGCCTGCCCTGCTTGGCAGGCGTGGTGTCGCAGACGAAGGACACCAGGTCCGGCCCGATGCCGCAGTAGTTGAGCACGGTCGCGCTCTTGGCGGTGGCACCGTACCCGACGACGCGGGCCTCCCTCTGCCGCAGATCCGCCAGCACCGCCACGAGGGTGTCCCGCGTGTGCTCGACGCGCGCGGTGAACTTGTGGAGCGTGGCCGGGTCGGTGATCCCGGCCGCGGTCTCGGTGGCGAGCAGCTCGTCCACGGCCGGGCTCCGCCGCCTCGCGCCCTGGCGCGCCAGCGTGTAGCGGACCTCGCCCCCGTGCACGGGGAGACGTTCCACCTCGACCAGTTCGAAGCCGGCCCGCAGCGCCATGTTCTGGACGGAACCTGCCGCGAAGAAGAAGAAATGCTCGTCATAGATCTGGTCGAACGCGGCACGGTCCACGATGTCCGCGAGATAGGGGTCCTCGAACACGAAGACGCCGCCAGGGCTCAGCAGGATGTCGACGCCGCGCAGGATCGACTCCATGTACGGGATGTGGCACAGGGTGTTGGCGGCGTAGATGACGTCGGCGGGCCCGTCGGTGGCGCGGATCTGCGCAGCGGTGGCCTCCTCGAAGAAGTCCTTCCTCACCCGGACGCCCTTCGCCGCGGCCAGGTCGGCGACGCCGCCGGACGGCTCGACGCCGAGGTGCCGGACGCCCGCCTCGGCGACGCGCCGGAGCATCGTGCCGTCGTTGCAGCCGAGTTCGACGACGAAGGGATCCTCCCCGGTCAGCTCCGTGGCGAGAAGGTGGTCGGCCAGGGCCTGGAAGTGCTCGCGCATGACCGCCGAGCCGGACGACAGGTAGGGATAGGCCTCGTGGAACATGCGTTCTCTCGGGACCTCCTCCAGCAGCTGCACCATCGTGCAGGTCTCGCAGATCCCGACCGCGAGGTGGAAGAAGAACTCCTCCCGGGTGTCGCCAGGTGTCACGAAAGCATCTGAGATGGGCTGGCGCCCGAAGTCGGCGAACGGACGGAGGCGACCCGAACAGACCCGGCATGACATGGCAGACTCCTTCGAGAGTGCGAGCTAGGTTGGTACGTCGCGTCCGGCCGGCCTTCGAAGGCGTGCCGGCTCAGCCACGTCGATGGCGGTATCTCACCCAGATGTCGCCGATGCGCACGTGACCGTAGAGCCGCACGACCACCGCGTCCGGCGCCGGGGGCCCAGGGGGCCGGTTGTGGACCTTCCCCATCGCGCTGGTGGTGACCTCGTCGGAGCGAACCGACCATCCGACGGGAACCACGATGACGATGTCCCCCAGGCCGCAGTCGACCTCGATGGGGACCTCGCGGTGATGGCACTGCGCCTGGGTGAAGTCGAGCTTGACCCGGCCCCAGGTGCATCTTGCGCTGATGAGCGGAGGGACGACCCAGTGACCGATCTTCTTCAGCCGTCCGCCCCGGGTGTGCAGCCGCAGGACCCCTACGGCGTCGTGGGCGTTCGGCCGCCGCTCGGCCAGGTTTCCCGCCTGCGGCAGGTCCGCCACGATGGCGTCCAGCTCTCCGTAGGTCTGCGCCGCGTACGTACGGCCGAGCCGGTCGTCCAGTTCCTCGAAGCTGATGCGTCCCTCGCTGACCGCAGTGCGCAGCATCTCGGCCACTCGGTCCCGGTCCCCGTCACCGGCCCGGATCCCCGCGTCTTTGGTCATGGCGCCCACTCTATTGATCAGTTTTTCCTCCTGCCAGCCTTGGGATCACACCCGGTACCGGCGTCCGACCCGAGGCTATGGTCGGCCGGCGCGGTGAGACCCCCCTATTCGCGTACGAGAAGAAAAGCAGGGGGGTGGTGAGCAGGGGTGGACAGGGGGTTACGACGGCTGATCGCCCATGACATCTTCGCCGGTAAGCGCCGCCCGGGAGGAGTCTGCCATTCCTACGCTTTCGTGCCCGCCGGCACAGGTGAGAATCGCCGAGTCCGCTCTTTCGCCGGGGACGCATTTCAGGCGCCTGGCGGCTTTCCATCATTGGTTCTCCGAAATCGCAGAACGCACGCGCATGAATGTGGACCGGACCGCGCTGGAGGATCTGGCCGGCTGGCGAGAGGACGGACGGACGGGCGACATCGTCCACCGGAGCGGGAAGTTCTTCGCCATCGAGGGGCTCGACGTCCGCTTCCCCGGCAACTGCGTGGCGGCGTGGACGCAGCCGATCATCAACCAGCCGGAGGTGGGCATCCTCGGCATCCTGGTCAAGGAGTTCGACGGCGTCCTGCACCTGCTGATGCAGGCGAAGAACGAGCCCGGCAACCATGACGGCCCGCAGCTGTCCCCCACGGTGCAGGCGACCCGGAGCAACTACACGCGGGTGCACCACGGCAGGCCGGTCCCCTATCTCGACCACTTCCGCGACCCCTCGGGGCGCGTGCTGGCCGACGTGCGCCAGTCGGAGCAGGGCGCGTGGTTCTACCGCAAGCGCAACAGGAACATGGTCGTGGAGGTCACCGGGGACGTCGAACTGCTCGACGGGTTCTGCTGGCTGACCCTCGGGCAGGTGCACGAGCTGCTGTCCGTGCCCGACCTGGTCAATATGGACGCCCGGACGGTGCTGGCCTGCATGCCGTTCTCCGGCAGGGGGACGAGCGACACGTTCGGCTCCGACGGCGACGGCGGGTTCCGCGCGTCGCTCATCCGGTCCTGCGACCCGGCCCAGGGTGGCCGGCACGGGATCGACGAGGTACTGAGCTGGACCACCGGGATCCGATCCACGGTCGACATCCACACCGAGCGGATCCCGCTCAACCGGCTGCGTCGATGGCATCGGGCCGACGGGAAGATCTCGCACGAGACGGGGAGGTTCTTCGACGTCATCGGGGTGGACGTCACCGCGCGCGGGCGCGAGGTCGGCGCCTGGAGCCAGCCGATGATCGAGCCCGTCGGCATGGGCGTCATCGCCCTCCTCGTACGGAACATCGACGGCGTGCTCCACGCTCTGGTGAACGCACGCGTCGAGCCGGGGAACAGCGATGTCGTCGAGCTGGGCCCGACCGTGCAGTGCGCCCCGGAGAACTACGACCACCTTCCGCCCGGAGCCCGCCCGCTCTTCCTGGACGAGGTGCTGGCGGCCCGGCCTGGCCGTATCCGGTTCGACACCGTCCTGTCGGAGGAGGGTGGACGCTTCTACCACGCGAGGAACCGCTATCTCATCGTGGAGACCGACGAGGACCCCGCGCTCGGCCACCCGGACTTCCGATGGCTCACCATGCACCAACTCGGGGAACTGCTGCGGCACAGCTACTACCTGAACGTCCAGGCCCGCAGCCTGAGCGCCTGTCTGTACAGCCTGACCTCCTCTCGCGTGGACAGCGCCCCACGCCTGGCGCCGATCCCCCCGCATTGAAACCCGGCGGCCGATACATCGGACGTCTCTCGCGGAAAAGCGGTCATCATACCGTGGCCGGGTCACCGCTAATTAGTGATCCCACGGCATTAAGCCTCTTTATGGGGTTATATGTCTCAATCAAGGGGCTTGTTTAGGGGATAGATCACCTTAGTAGCCCTGACAGAAGGCACCCTTGTTGACGGTTTGACTATCAGTTGTTTCTCCATCTGACTGGACATTGACTCCGTTTTGACTGTACTTTGACGAGGGGGATATCTATAGAAATGCAGGAGTCTGTGATGGACGCGCTAAGGGGTCCGCTTGCGTTACACGAGGTTGGGACGGGAAGGGCCGGTCATCTCCAAGATCGGGCTCGGCTCACTGGCCCTCACCGGCGCCTACGGTGACATCGACGGCGGTGAGGCGCTCGCCCTTGTGTGCAGGGCCCTCGACGCCGGCGTGACCCTTGTCGACACGGCGGACTTCTACGCCGCCGGTCAGGTCGAACGCCTCGTGGGCCGGGCCATCGCCGGGCGGGGCGATGAGCTGGTGGTGTGCACCCGTGGCGGCGTGCGCGACGCGGGGCCGGGGCGACCGGCCCGGTTCGACGGGCGGCCCGACTACCTCCAGCAGGCGTGTGAGGCGTCACTCGAACGCCTCGGCGTCGAGCGCATCGACCTCTACTACCTGCACTGCCAGGACGACAGCGTCCCGGTGGAGGACAGCATGGCCCGGCTGGCCGAGCTCGTGTCGGCCGGGAAGATCCGCTACGTGGGCCTGTCCAACGGCACGCTCGGGCAACTGCACAGGGCGCACGCCGTGCACCCCGTCACCGCGCTCGCCATCGAATACTCGCTCTGGAAGCCACAGGCCCAGCGAGAGCTTCTCGCCGCGGCACACCGGCTGGGTGCCAGCGTGGTCGCCGCCCGCCCTCTCGGCCGCGGCTTCCTCACCAGCCGCATCAGATCGCCGCTCCAGCTCGGCGCCGGTGACTGGCGACACGAGGATGCCCGATTCCAGCCGGAGCACCTGCGGCTCAGCGCGGGAGCGCTCCGGGAGATCGAGGCCGCGGCGGCCCAGCTCGACCTCGGCGCCGGCCGCCTGGCCCTCGGCTGGCTCCTCTCCCAGGGGGACGACATCGTCCCGGTCCCGAGCACGCGGGACCAGGTGCACCTGGAGATGAACCTCGCCGCCTCAGCCGTGGAGCTCCCGCCCGAGATCCGTGACAAGCTGGCCACGATCTTCCGCTCCGGCGGTCAGTCGACCTCTTTCCTGCTCTGAGGCGGGATCAGCGACGCGGCGAGGGCCTTGTTCACCGCGTCGATCCGGGAGACCGCGTTGAGCTTGACGAAGATGTTCCGCATGTGCCGCTTCACGGTGGCTTCGGCGAGACCGAGACACCGAGCGATCTGGCCGTTGCTGAGCGCCTGCGCGGCCAGTTGCAGCACCTCCTGCTCCTTCTCGGACAGCACTCCCACGGGAGGCCCCTCCACGTGCGCGAGGCTGTGGCGTGACACCGCCAGCACGACCCTGGCGGGATCCTCGTAGACGCTCCTGACCGCCGCGATCAGCTCGTGACGGTGGACGCTCTTCAGCAGGTAACCGCAGATGCCCGCGGCGAGCAGCCGGGTGAGCAACTGCGGCCCGTCGTACATGCTCAAGATGATGATCTGCGTCTCGGGGGAGATGCTCCGGAACCGAGTGACGGTCTCGGTGACCTCGTCGCCGGGGATCTCCACGTCGAGCAGGACCACGTCCGGCCGCGTCTCCGCGACGAGCTCCAAGGCGGCGGAGGAGTCACCGGCCTCGCCCACGATGGCGATGTCGTGGACGGCCTCGAGGATCTCGCGCAGCCCTTCCCGGAAGAGCGCATGATCGTCCACGATGGCGACGGAGATGGTGGTGCTACTTCGATTCGTCCGGTTCATGGGACTGTCTCTTTAGGGGGATGAAAAGCTCGACCAGGCAGCCGTTCCCTGGCTCGCTGGAGATGGTCACCCGGCCGCCCAGCAACTCCGCGCGCTCCCGCATGGACGTGAGACCCACGCCGCCACGATCTCGGACCCGCGAGGAGTCGAAGCCGCGCCCGTTGTCCTGCACGGTGGCGACGAGCTCGTGCGGAGCGATGTCCACGCGGATGAGGATGACCGAGGGGCACGCGTGGCTGAGCGCGTTGCGGGCGGCTTCCCGGATGATGAGGAAGGCCTCGTCGAGCACCCTCGGTTCGGCCCAGGACTCGTCGCCGTTGACATCGAGGCCGACGGACACCAGGTCGTCCTCGACCGCTTCGAGGAAGCCGAGCAGCGCCTTCTCCAGGCTTTTCACCGGCACCTGGGGGTGCAGCTCCGATGTCATCTGCCGCAGGTTCTCCATCGTCTCCTGGATGGCCTGTTGCGCTACCCCGATCTTGGCCGACGCCCTCGCGGGATCGTTGGCACGATGCATCTCGGAGAGCGCCAGCTGCTGGTGGGCGACACTGATCCCATGGCCGATGCGGTCGTGGAGTTCCCGGGCTATGCGGCGGCGCTCCTCGCCCTGGGCTTCCTGCACCTGGTTGAGGAGAAAGCCGTGATAACTCTCCGAAGCCTCGCGAATTCGCCGGGAGAGGCTCTCCTCCATTCCGGTGGCCACGAGAGTGAAAATCTCGGTCGGCGACTCGGAGTCCATGGCTATTCTGCGCGCCAGATGGGTCAGCGCGGCTTTGAAAAACAGTGAGCCCGCCTCCAGAGAGGCCTTGGGGTGCACTCCGGACGCCGCGCGGGTGCTGCCGATTTCCCAGGCGTGGAACTTATAGAGCTCGTTGACCTGGACCTTGCCGGCGCGGAGCATCGCGGCCACGTCGTCCAGGACGTACTGGGCGGTCATAAGAGCCTGACGGGTGGCCTGCGGGTCCGTGGAGAGCACGTTACCGGCGGCTTGGAGCTCCGACTGGAATTCCTCGAGGATTTCTTTCCGACATGCGTCGACGAATCTAGCCGGGTCGTTCCCTGCCCCGCGTGCCGCATCCAAGGAAGTCCCTCCGCCATGGGACGGGCGTGTCCCAACTATCTCGCAGGTGAGTCTCTAAAGCAACATATGGGGTGACACATTGGAGATCAGCTCCGTAATGTGTACGAGGTGTTGCGTCGCCATGAACGCTCTGTAAGGTCGGCGTTGTTGACACCGACCGGCCTCGGCTGAAGCCTTGCGGCCGGCACCGATCACCGCCGCCGCGCCGACCGCCATCGCCAAACAGGCCCCGATCAGCGGAAGCCCGAAGTACATCGTGATGCCGGTGAACACCACCACGAGCGTCAGGGCCGCGATGGACATGATGTACCGCGACGTTCGCTCACCTCGCGTCACCCCTATCGTCCGCCTGCCCGCCGCCGCGTCTCCGGCGATATCGGACAGGTCCTTGGCGGGTACACCGACGACCGCCATCCAGTAAGTGGCGGCGACCGCGAAAACGATCAATCCGAGAGGCGTCGACGCGCCGGTTCCCCCGGTGGCGACGGTGAACCCGCCCCAGTACGACAACAGGCTCGATGCGCACAGCACCAGAATCGTGCAGCCGGAACGGCTTTTGAGATTGAACGGCGGGCCGGAATAGAGGTACCCGAGTACCAGATTGAACGCGACCATCCACGTCAGCGGTCCCGGCAACCGCAGGGTGACGGCGAGCGAGAGACCGGCCGCGATGGCCGCGACGCCGACCGCGATGCCCGGGTCCAGATCGCCACGGGCGATCGGCCGCCGCGAGCCGTTGATCCGATCCTCGGTGACGTCCGTCACCCCGTTGAACAGGTAGATCGCGAAGATCGACAGCACCCAGGCCATCGCCCCCTGTGCCACCTTCGCCGGCTCGGGTGTGGCCGCCACCGGCAGCGCGAGCACGGCTCCGGTAAGGAATCGCAGCGTCGATACCGAGAGCACGGACGGCCGTGCCTCGATGACACACAGCCGCAACACCTGAATACCGGACCGCAGGACGAAGGTGCCTGTCGCTTGCCTCGTTGTCCATGGGCTCGCCATGAGGGCATTGTCGCCCCGAGCCGGCTATCGGGTAAGAGGATAATCCGAAAGTTGTAGTCGGCATTGATTCTTTCGATACCACCCGTACAACCCTTGGACACCTGCGCCGAACTCCTCGTACACCCGTCTTGTCCGGCCGCGGGAACCCCTATAACTTGAGCCCATCGGAAGCCGCCAGATAGGTGACCTCCAGCCTCTGCGGGGGGCCGAATCAACCTTAGGAAATCTGATGCCGGATTTCAAGTTGCTCGGACCGACAGAGGTACACGACGATTTACCGCCGTTCCGGATCGCCCGGCGGCCCGAAATTCCGGCAGATGTTTTCACGTCTCGCCCTGACGCCGGTCACGGCATTCATCGGCGCGCGCCCGGCGCGCCGATGAGGGGTATTCACACCCCCGGACGCGCGGCTCGAAGTGCGACCCATCCGACATCCGCATTCTGAATACAACCTCTCCCACGGCACATGCAGGAAAGGAAGTCCAACAATGAAAGGTGTCACGCGTTACGCCGGATTCACCCCTATCGAGCTGCCCGACCGCACCTGGCCCGGCAACCGCATCGTCTCGGCTCCGCGTTGGTTGTCCACCGACCTCAGGGACGGCAACCAGTCGCTCGCGAACCCGATGACCCCGGCACGGAAGCTCATGATGTTCGACCTCCTCGTCGGCATCGGCTACAAGGAGATCGAGGTCGGGTTCCCCGTCGCGAGCCAGCACGACTACGACTTCGTGCGAATGCTCATCGAGCACGACCGGATACCCGACGACGTCCGGATCACGGTTCTCACCCAGGCCCGTGACGATCTGATCAGGCGTACCGTGGAATGCCTCGAAGGCGCCCCTCGCGCCATGATCCACATCTACAACGCCACCTCCCCGCTGTTCCGCCGGACGGTCTTCGCCATGAGCCGCGCGGAGTGCAAGGATCTCGCGGTCCAGGGCACCAGGCTCATGATGAAGTACGCGGAGAAGACGCTCGGCGACTGCGACCTCGGCTACCAGTACTCCCCCGAGCTCTTCAACGAGACGGAGCCGGACTTCTCCCTCGAGGTGTGCGAGGCCGTCATGGACGTCTGGCAGCCCGAGCGGGACCGCGGGATCATACTCAACTTCCCGACGACGGTGGAGCGGTCCCTGCCCAACGTGTTCGCCGACCAGATCGAGTGGCTCGACCGGCATCTGTCACGGCGGGAGCACGTCTGCCTCTCGGTCCATCCGCACAACGACCGGGGCACCGGGGTGGCGGCGGCGGAGCTGGCCCTGCTGGCCGGGGCCGAGCGCGTCGAAGGCTGCCTGTTCGGCAACGGCGAGCGCGCCGGCAACGTCTGCCTGGTGACGCTGGGCATGAACATGTTCTCCCACGGGATCGACCCGGGCATCGACTTCTCCGACATCAACGCGATCCGGCGCACCGTCGAGCTCTGCAACGAGCTGCCCGTCCATCCTCGGCACCCCTATGGCGGCGACCTGGTCTACACCGCCTTCTCCGGATCGCACCAGGACGCGATCAAGAAGGGATTCGACGACCTGGAGCGGCGCGCCGCCGCTGCCGGCGCCGACGCGGGCGAGCTGCCGTGGGACATGCCCTACCTCCCCGTCGACCCCAAGGACGTGGGCCGCACCTACGAGGCGGTCGTACGGGTCAACAGCCAGTCGGGCAAGGGCGGCGTCGCGTACATCATGAGTGCCTGGCACGGCCTGAACCTGCCCCGGGGCCTCCAGATCGACCTGGCCGCCAAGGTCCAGGCGCGGGTCGACGCGGTGGGAGGCGAGCTCTCGCCGGACGACATCGGAGCGCTCTTCATGGAGGAGTACCTCCACCACGGGGAGCCGTCGGGCCCCCTCCCGGTGGGACGGGAGCCCATGACGGCGTCCCTCTACATCGATGGACGGTTCGACATCAGCGGCGCCCAGGCCGACGCCTTCCGCACCCTGGGCTCGGTGCTGGAGCCCTGGGGCATCCAGGTCCGGGTCGTCCACCGGACCGGCCTCCCCCTCGACAACGAGGAGATGACGCCGGAGCAGGCCGTGCTCGACGGCCGGTCCGGGGACGAGGTCGTGATCTACGCCGAGTGCGGGATGGGCGGCGCCGTGGCCTGGGGCGCCGGCATCGACAGGGACATCGCGACGGCCGCGTTCTCGGCCGTACGCGCGGCCAGCACGCGGCTCTCCCCCGCCAGGCGCCTCCAGACCGTCGAGGCGAGCGTGCTCCAGCAGCCGCGCCCGCTGGCCGCGGCGGGACTCTGAGCGAAAGGGAGACCGCGATGCTCGCGAGAATCCGGCGGAACCGGCGGCCGCAGGCCCGAGCCACCGATCTGGATCTCCGCACGCCTTCCGGGCGCAAGTTGCCCTTCTGACCAAGACCAACGGACGCGCCGACGACAGGGGATGCCGATCATGGCCGTAGACGATCGACGGGAGGGCATGACCTCCCTGCAGGAACTGCTGACCGAGGCGGTTGGAGGTAAGGGCAGGATCGCCATGGTCACCGGGGCCATCGCGACCGGCAAGAGCGAGCTTCTGTACGCGTTCGCCGAGCGGGCGTTCGACCACGGCGCCCTGCCCCTGACCGCGACGGGATCCCGCGCCGAGAGCGGCCTGCCACTCGGGGCGCTGTCACAGCTCGTCCACAACGCGCCGCTGACAGACGAGCAGCGGGCGAGGACCCTGAGCCTGCTGGAGGAGGGCGCACGTTCGCAGATGTCGAACGATCCCCGGGCCGAGTCCATCGAGCACGTCGACGTGCAGATCGTGGACGCCCTGTGCGCGGTGCTGCTGGAGCTGGCCGAGCGCTGCCCGCTGGTCATCGCGGTCGACGACGTGCACTACGCCGACCGCCCGTCACAGCTGTGCCTCGCCTACCTGGCACGGCGCATCAAGTTCGCCGACGTCATGCTCGTGTTCAGCGCGCCGGACCACAGCGCGCACACGCGCACGCTCTTCCACACGGAGGTGCTGCGGCAGCCGCACTGCCGTCCTGTCCGGCTCACCCATCTGTCCCTCAAGGGCGTCGAGCAGCGGGCGACGGACAGAGCCGGCGCGGAGGTGGCCGGCCGGTTCGCGGCCGACTGCCACGCGCTGAGCGGCGGCAACCGGCTGCTGGTGGACGCGCTGCTGGACGACTACCTGGACACCGGCCTTCCCGGCGCGAGGTACGGCGAGGCCGTCGTGGCCTACCTGCGCCGTGCCGACCCCCGCATGTTGCTCATCGCCAGAGGGCTCGCGGTGCTGGGCGAGCCCGCCTCGGCCGGCCGGTTGCTCGGCGAGAGCAGGACGACCATCTCCACGTCGATCCAGGAGCTGGAGGGAGCCGGGCTGCTGCACGAGGGCCGCTTCCGCCATGAGGCCGCCAGGTCGGCGGTGCTCGCCGAGCTCGACGCCGCGGAGCGCATCGACCTGCACCGCCGGGCCGCGGAACTGACCTACGAGGAGGGGGCTCCCGCGTCCGTGGTGGCCGAGCACCTCCTGCACGCCAGCCACGCCGGCGACCACTGGGCCATATCGGTCCTTGAGGAGGCGGCACGGCAGGCGCTGCGCGACGACGGCGTGGAGTCCGCGATCGAGTACCTCAAGCTCGCCTGGCGGGCCTGCGGCGACGCGCGGCGACGCGCCCGGATCACCACGACGCTCGTACGCGCGGAGTGGCGGATCAACCCCAGCACGCCCGCCGGGCACCTCTCCGAGCTGACCGACGCCCTGCACAAGGGCCACCTCGGCGGCGGCGACGCGGTCGTGCTGGCGAAGGCCCTGCTGTGGCACGGCAACGCCGACGAGGCGAAGGAGGTCCTGGTCCACCTCAAGGAGCTGGGGGAGCTCGACCAGGAGACCGTGGCCGAGCTGGCCGCGGCTCGCCCCTGGTTCAGGAGCCTGTACCCGTCGTTCCTCCCCCACCTGCCGAAGATCACCGGTGAGCAGGCGAGCACCGCGGCCTCGTCCCTCGGGGTCGGCCGCCGCATGCAGTCCGCCGGCGCGCTGGCCGGTGTGCTCACCAAGGGGCCTCGCGAGGACACGGTGGCGACGGCCGAGCTCATCCTGCGCGGCTCCCGTCTGGACGAGATGTCCATGGACACGGTGGAGAGCGCGCTGCTGGCCCTGACCTACGCGGATCGTCCCGACAAGGCCGCGCCGTGGTGCGACGCCTTCATCGAGGAGGCCGCGTTCCGCCGTGCCCCGAGCCGGCAGGCCCGGTTGTCCGCCATCCGGGCGGAGATCGGCATCCGCAAGGGCGACCTGGCCTCCGCGGCGCAGGACGCCCTGCGCGCGCTGGAGATCATCCCCGCCGGCAGCTGGGGGGTGGCCGTCGGCGGGCCGCTGGGCAGCCTCCTGCTCGCCGGGGCGGCGATGGGCAAGCTGGACGAGTACCTCCCGCAGTTCAACCAGCCTGTGCCCGAGGCGATGCTGCGGACCAGGTACGGACTGCAGTACCTGCACGCCAAGGGCCGCTTCAACCTCATGGCCGACCAGCCCCTGCAGGCTCTCCGTGACTTCCGGCTCTGCGGCGAGCTCATGAGGAGATGGGAGATGGACGTCCCGGGATTCGTCGCGTGGCGCACCGACGCGGCCGAGGCGCTGATCCGCCTGCGGGACGAGGACGAGGCACGGCGTCTGATCGACGAGCAACTGGCACGCTGCGGGCAGCAGTCCAGGCGCGCCCAGGGGATCGCGATGCGCCTGCTGGCCGACGTGAACGAGATGCGGCACCGGCCCATGCTGCTCCGCAAGTCGGCCGATCTGCTGCAGTCCGGCGGCGACCGGTACCAACTGGCCTGCACGCTGCTCGGCCTCACGGAGGTCTACCACGCCAACGGCGAGTACCGGCAGGCGAGAATGTTCGGACGGCGCGCCCGGATCCTGGCCAAGGAGTGCCACGCCGAACCGCTGACCCGGGCTCTCTCCCGTGGCAACAAGGACGACCAGGTGCTTCCCGTGGACGCGTCGAGCGCGACGGCGGCCATCAGCGACGCCGAGCGACGGGTGGCGGCGCTGGCGGCCGAGGGGTACACCAACCGCGAGATCTCGCGAAAGCTCTTCATCACGATGAGCACCGTGGAACAGCACCTCACGCGCATCTACCGCAAGCTCAACGTCACCCGCCGCACCGAGCTACCGGCCAGCCTCGCCGGCAAGCACTCCCCCGGCCCTCCCGAATCCAAGAACTACATCTCCCACTGAAACAGACCGTATCGCCGGGAGGACGGCCCTGAACGAGATTCGCCGTACCACATCGCAGGCAGGAAGGGGAGGGAGAACAGGTGCCCGCCAGTGGCCACTAATTGCCATCAATTGTTGCCATCGGCGGGGCCGCCAGACGCCTGGAATAACGCATCTTTACCGAATAATCTGACAATCATGCAGGTAGGTTCGCTGATCACGTCTGGACGCGACTGTCACATCTTCGAGGCCGGAACCGGCAAAGTGATCCGACGTGCCCGCGACGGTCGCAACCTCGAACGCGAAGCCTCGGTCATGCGGCACGCCCGGAGAAGCGGATTTCCCGCGCCCGAAGTCTTCGACGCCGACGGCGCCGACATTCTCATGGAGCGGGTCGACGGGGTGAACCTGGCCGAGGACGCCGCCCACCGGCCATCGCGCATGGCGGCACACGGCCGGCTCATCGCCGACCTCCTGCGCCGGTTGGCCACCGTGCGGGCACCGGGCTGGCTTCCGGCGGTCGAGGGATGCGCGGGAAACAACCTGCTGCACCTGGATCTGCACCCGCTGAACGTGCTGATCACCGGCGACGGGCCACGGGTCGTCGACTGGGCCAACGCGGGCCGAGGCGCTCCCGCGGCCGACGCGGCCTACACCTGGGTGGTCATGGCCGCCGCTCCGGCGGGCGGGCCGACGGCGCGGTCGGCAAGCGCGGTGATGCTCGAGACGTTCCTCGACAGCATCGACCGCGAGGCCGTCCGGCCGTACCTCGAGGTGATGGCCCAGCGCCGTCTCGCCGACCGCAACATCCAGCCCGCCGAGAAGGCCGTCATCGACGACCTCCTCGAACGCGAGACCAGCGGACGAAGCCAGTAGGAGTCGAGGCCGGTGCGACGCGGGGTCGTGACCGTAGCCCTGGAGGAGGCAGAGATATGGACCAGCAGCGTGAGGTGCGGGTATCGGACAGCGATCGCGAGGAGGCCGCCGAGCGGCTCGGCTCGGCGGTGACCGAGGGACGCCTCAACCTGCAGGAGTACGACGACCGGCTGGGCCGCGCCTACCAGTCGGTGACCTACGGCGACCTCGAGGACCTGTTCGTCGACCTGCCCAGATCGGGGTCCGGCGCGGCGGCCCCCCGCGAGACGGCTCCCGGCTCCACCTCCCGGCCGAAGGCCACCCCGTCCGGCGCCGAGAGCACCCTTGGAGCGCTGGGCTCCTACGGTTTCCTCGGCACCCTGCCGAGATGGCTCCGGGTGCTCTGGACGATCTGGCTCGCCAAGGTGGCGATCAACCTGACCGTCTGGGCCCTGGTCAGTGTCTCGGACGCGACCGTCGCCTACTTCTGGCCCGTCTGGGTCATCGGCCCTCCCGGCGCCCTGCTGCTCACCCTCACCGCCATCGCGCGCACCGGCCCCCGCTCCAACCACCCCACCAACCCGCTGCTCAACGGCTGAGGTCGATCGGGTTCGGCCTCGGGCCGTTCCCTGCGGCCTAACGGGCCGGGGGCGCCGTGCTCCGCCTGGTGACCAACCGGGTCGACACCAGGGTCGTCCCGGGCACCGACGGGGTGTCGCTGCGGATCTGCCGCAGAACGCCCTGCACGCATGCGCGGCCCACCTCCGCGAAGTCCTGGTGCACCGTCGTCAGAGGGGGGATGAACGAGGCCGCGTCGGGGATGTCGTCGAAGCCGACCACGCTGACGTCCCTGGGCACGACCTTGCCCTTCTCGTGGAACGCGCGGAGCAGTCCGAGGGCCATCTGGTCGTTGCCGGCGAACACGGCGGTGCAGCCGGGCTCGTCGGCGAGCCGGAGCCCGACGGCGTACCCGGACTCACCCGACCAGTCACCCCGCCGCACGGGTGGCACCTCGCACCCGGCCTCCTCCAGGGACGCGCGCCAGGCCATGGCGCGGCGCTCGCCGGCGAACGACTCCGCGGGGCCGGCCACATGCCACACCGTGCGGTGCCCGAGCTCCAGCAGGTGCCGGACGGCCTGGCGGGTGCCGTCGGTCTGGTCGGTGTCGACGACGCTGTAGCGATCGCCCGCGTCGGAGTCCACGACGACGACGTGAACGCCGGGCGGCAGCGTGACGGTGGCGGTGTCGAGCAGGTGGATCTCCATGATGACGATGACCGCGTCGACGGCGAGCTCGCCCAAGCGGGTGAAGGCCCCGAGGACATGGTCCTGGGTCGGCACGGCGACGGGGATCAGCGTGATCGCGTAGCCCTCTCCGGCCGCGTGGGTGGCGATGGCCTCCAGGGTCCGGCTGTTACCGGTCGAGGTCAGGCTGAACAGGATGACGCCGATCGTGTGGAACTCGCCGTACCGCAGCGCTCGTGCCGCGCTGTTCGGCCGGTAGCCGAGGTGCTTCATGGCGGCGAGGACCTGTTCCCTGGTGGACCCGACCACGCTGGGGTGGCCGTTCGACACCCGGGAGACGGTCTGGGAGGACACTCCGGCCAGCCGGGCGACGTCCGCCATGGAGACCCGCTGCTTGCGGCGCCGGGACGGTGTCGTGGTCACGGAGTCAGCGACCAGCTCTGGTTGGCGCCGTTGTTGCAGCTGTAGATCACGACCTGTGTGCCGTCGGCCGTGGTGGACGCCGGTACGTCGAGGCAGGTGCCGGAGGCGCCGTTGCGGAGTTGTGCGCCCACCAGGATCCACTGCTGGTTCGCCGCGCCGCTACAGGTGTAGGCGATCACGCGCGTGCCGTCCGCGGTGCCGCCGCCGGTCGCGTCCGCGCAGCGCCCCCCGCTGGTCAGCGCGCCGTTGCGCAAGGTCCAGCGCTGACCGGCCGACCCGGTGCAGGTGGAGATGACGACCCTCGGGCTCGCCGTGCCGTTGGCCAGGGTGTCCAGGCACTTGCCGGCCAGCCCCGTGATCACACCGGTCCGCCCGGCGTCGACTCCCCAGCTGCCCAGCAGCAGATCGCGGCCTGACGAGTTGGTGCTGGTCAGCTTCAGGTTGGGATAGGTGCCGGTGAGCGTCTGCATCGAGTAGTGGTCGTCCCTGCGCAGCCCGGGCCAGTAGACGGTGCCCATCGCGTTCTCGCGGGCGTAGTCGGAGGCCGCCCGCAGATAGTTGACGAACGAGTTGGTGCTGTTCGCCTGGTGGTAGTTGGTGCCGTCGGTCATCGGCGCACCCCACTCGTCCAGCAGCGTCCGACCGGCGTAGGCGCCCACCTCACCGGCGAGCTGTGCCTTGAACTGGGCGTAGGTGGTGTTGCTCGAGAAGAACTGGTAGATGTGCACCGACAGCAACGTGCCGGTGAAGCGGCCGTCGGCGCCGAGTTGCTTGACGTCCTGGTTGTATCCGGTGCCCGACAGGATGACGCGCCCGCGTGGCACCGAGGGGTGGTCGCTCAGCCAGGTCGCGCAGATCGCGCTCCAGTTGGTGTAGCTGTACCCGTGCGGCTCGTTCATCGGCTCGAAGTAGACGCGGGCGTTTCCCGCGTACTTGGCCACGACGGTCTGCCACATGGCCCAGAACGTGGTGGTGTTGTCGATGGTGCCGTTGCGGGAGGAACTGCCCTCCCAGTAGCTGAGGATGACGTTGAGCCCGCGCTCGGTGGCCGCGTCGATTGCGCCGATGTAGGAGTTCCACCACGCGGTGCCGACGCTGGCGGGGTTGATCGGCAGCCGGATGGTGTTGGCGCCGAGGTTGGCGCGGAACCCCTCAAGGATCTGACCGGCTTTCGCCTTGGTGGTGGCATAGCCGTCGCCGGTGGACAGCCCGGTCGGCACGACGGCGTCGTCGGCGAAGTTGTCTCGGGGATCGGCCCAGTTGACGCCGCGGAAGCCACTGGTGTCGGCGTGCGCGGCCGCAGGGGTCAGCGCCACCAGGACGGCGCCGGCGAGGATGGCGACCGTCGCGGCGGAGCAGCGGCGCCAGAGGTGACGGAATCTCATGGGGGTTCCTCCGGACGCGAGGATCAGAGTGGGGTGCGGGTGAACTGCTGGTTGGTGCCGCTGCCGCAGGTGTACTGCTGGAACTGCACGTTGTTGTTCTGCGAGCCGCTCGGCAGGTCCGCGCACTTGCCCGACTGGCGGCCGGCCAGACGCACGTAGCCGCTGACGTTCTGCAGGGTCCACTGCTGGTTGGCGCCGCTGCCGCAGGTGTACTGCTGGATCAGGGCGGAGTCGGCGGTGCTGGCGCCCTTGACGTCCAGGCACTTGCCCGAGTGCCGGGCGATGATCTGCACGTAGCCGCCGCTGATCGACTGGATGCGCCACTGCTGGTTGGTGCCGGTTGAGCACGTGTACTGCACGACGGCGACGCTGTCGGCGGTGGACTGCCCGGTGACGTCGGCGCACTTGCCGGAGTGGCGCACCGTCAGCCGGTCGTAGCCCGACCCGGTGGCGCTGATCGTGCCGGTCGCGGTGTCGATGGTCAGTTCCCGGGCGTTGGACAGGCTCATCGTCGTGGCGCTCGGGAACTGCACCGGCAGCCACACGTACCGGGAGTCGTTGACCGGGCCGCCCCAGGCCCCCGCCCAGCGGTCCCCCATGTATAGGTACGAGGTGGTCTGCGTGCCCTGGATCGGCAGGACGAACGTGGACTGCGAGCCGTAGGTGAGTGAATCGCCGACGTTCTGCCAGCCGCTCCAGGTGCCGGTGATGCTAGTCGCGGTGGCGTACTTCGCCTGGTTGGGCTGCCAGCCCGTCGCGGCGGAGGTCAGCATGAAGTAGACGCCGCCGCGCTTGAACAGGGCCGGGGCCTCGCGGTGGTCGCCGTCCCATACGCGCACCAGCGCCGCCACGTCGGTGTAGTCGGAGGTGAGGCGGTAGACGTGCAGGTCGTAGTTCTCGTCCGCGGCAGAGATCATGTAACCGGTGCCATCGGTGTCGACGAACGTGGTGATGTCCCGCGACATATGGCCGAACGGCCGGAAGCTACGGAGATAGGTGTAGTTGCCGTCCACGCTGGCGGACACGGCGACGGCCGCCCGCGCCTGGCCGTAGTCGCTGCCGTTCTCCTTGTGCATCCACATGACGTACTGGCCGGTGCTCGCGTTGTACATGACCTTCGGCCGTTCGATGTTGGCGACCTGCAGTTCCGACGCGCTCGACTGGGTCAGCACGTTGTTGCGGAACTCCCAGTTCCGCAGGTCGGTCGATCGGTACGCCGAGACGTACCGGAACGTGCCGTTGGAGTTGCGGTTCTCCCCGAACCAGTAGTAGTAGCCGCCGACCTTCAGCACGCCGCCGCCGTGCGCATGCACGAGGCCGCCGCCGGTGTCGGTGAACTGGGCGCCGACCGGCACGGTTACGGGCGAGGCACCGGCCGGCGTGGCGGACACCATCGCGCCGGCGAGGGCCAGGCACAGCGCGCCGACGAAGTGCGCGAATCGGGATCGGGGGATGATGCTCCGGAAAATGGACATGGGCCGACTTCTCTCTGCGGGAAGACCTTGGCGTCGGGGCGAGATCACTTACCGGCCGGCTTTCGCATGCACAGGCCGCGGTGCGGCCGTACCGGTCACTCCAGGATGAAAGCGGCACTGTCCCGGAAGGCGGCGGTGTCGTCGTTCCGCTCGACCCACACCTGACCGGCGCGGTGCCGCAGGAAGTACCCGGGGAGGTTCACCGACTCCAGCGAGACGGTGCCCGTGCCGGAGAGCCCACTGCGGCGGGTGAAGCCAGCGTCCGAGTTGAACAGGCTCGTGCCGTCGCCCCGCTCCACCCAGGCCTCGTAGTTGCGGTGCCGCAGGTAATAGCCGGGGAAGTTGGTGGACTCCAGCGAGACCGTCCCCGAGCCGGACAGCCCGGAGACGAGCCGGAACTGCGAGTCGGCCAGGGGGGAGACGTTCGCCTCCAGGCGCGCCCGGTACTCCCAGTGCCGGACCGCGTGCCCCGCGGTGTTGAAGGACATCAGCCGCACCGGCGTCGCCCCGTCGGGCACCGGGATGCCGAAGTCCGGGGCGCCGTCCGCCTTCCAGTACACCTTCTGGACGCGGGTGCGCCGGTTGGGATCGTTGAGGGGGTCACCGGTGATGTCCCGGTAGCCACGGTCGTGGTAGACCAGGATGTCGCTCTGCCCGTCCTCGGACACGGTGAAGGAATTGTGGCCCGGGCCGTACTGGCGGGTCGCCTCGCTGGTGGCGAAGACCGGATTGGCGCTCTTGGTCCAGGCGGAGGCCTGCAGCGGGTTCGCCGAGGCCGACGCGGTCAGCATGCCGAGGCAGTAGTTCGCGTCGGTGGCGCTGGCGGAGTAGGTGAGGAAGAGCCGCCCGTTGCGCTGCAGCACCGCCGGGCCCTCGGCCACCTTGTACCCGCGGGTCTCCCAGGCCAGCGCCGGCACGGTCAGCCGGGTCGTGGCACCGGTGATCGTCCATGGGTTGGCGCCCATGCGGGCGATGTACAGGTTGGAGTTGGTGGCGATGCCCGGCTCCTGCTGCGCCCACAGCAGATAGCGCACGCCGTTCGCGACGAAGGTGGTGGCGTCCAGGGAGAAGGTGTCCCAGGGGGTGGTGATCCGGCCGCGTTCGGTCCAGGTCCCGGTCAGCGGGTTTGCGCTCGAGCTCTCCAGCACGTACATCCGGATCCGCCAGATGTCGTCGGCCCGGCCTGCCGCGAAGTAGACGTACCACCTGCCGTTGATGAAGTGGATCTCCGGCGCCCAGATGTGCGCGCCCATCTCGCCACTGGTGTGCTTGCGCCAGATGACCGTCTCCGCGGCGGTCGCCAGGCCCTGGATGGTGGTCGCCCGGCGCAGCACGATGCGGTCGTACTGCGGGACGGTCGCGGTGAAGTAGTAGTAGCCGTCGGTGTGCCGGAAGATGTGCGGGTCGGCGCGCTGGGCGGCCAGCGGGTTCGTGTACTGCACGGCGGGCGAGGCGTGAGCGGTGCCCGGCGGCAGCAGGACGGCGACCATGGCGAGCAGCGCGACCGCGGCGGTGAGCACCGCCCGCCGGAGCGGGCGGCGCGCGGGTGAGGGGGGCGCGGACATCGGCTCGTCCTTTCGGTCGGAGTCCCTCCAGGGAGGGCGGGCGTGCTCAGGCCAGCGGTGAGGTCACCGTGAACGAGGCGTCCGAGGCGAATCCCGAGGTGGACTCCCTCAGATCGAGCCGCATCTCGTAGTTGTAGTGGCGCAGGTAGCGGCCGGGCAGGTTGTAGGACTCCAGGGAGATCGTGCCGCCGCCCGCCAGCCCGGCCCGCCCGCAGAAGGTGGCGTCGCTCTTGAAGATGGCCGAGCCGTTGTCCTGCTGCAAGGTCAGCCGCATGTTGTAGTGGCGCAGGTAGTAGCCGGGCAGGTTCGTCGCCCGGAACGAATGGCAACCGGCCTGGGCCAGTCCCGCGACCACGGTGAACGTGGCGTCCTGACGGTCGGCGAGCGGGCTGGAGGCGCCGAGCGGGTCGATGTAGGCCAGGTAGTCCCGGTGGCGCAGGTAGCGGTCGGGCACGTTGGCCGACCGCAGCGACCGGTTGCCGGTGGGGATCGCCGTCGCGTCGCCGACGTCCTCGCGGAGCACGGTGAAGTGCCTGGCCACGCCGGACAGGCCGGGCAGTTCGGTCTTCGCTCCGAAGGAGGACAGGTCGAGGCTGTCGGCGTAGTAGTACCGGCCGCCGGTGTAGTTGTCGAAGTAGATCCGCCACCTGCCGTCGGCCAGGCGCGTCAGCGCCGGCCCCTCCAGCCCCGAACCCCAGCCCGCCCAGTTGCCGACGCCGGTGAACTGCCACGGGCCGTTGAGTGAGGTCGCGGTGGCGTGCTCGATGTACTTGGTGGTCTCGTTCTTGAGGAAATTATGGTAGGTGGAGCCGACCTTGACCACGAAGCTGTCGATGTGGTTCGCCGGGATGCCCAGCGCCACCGGGGCGGTCCAGGCCGACAGGGCGCTGTTGGTCGCGGTGACGCGGTACGGCCTGAACTGCCCTGCCGTGCCGGTGGTGGAGGCCGAGAAGATCACATGGACGCTGCCGTCGGAGTCCCTGAACCACTCAGGCGCCCAGGTGCTGCCGGTGGCGCCGTTCAGGCCGACGGCCACGTTACGCAGGAACGTCCAGCTCACCGAGTCGGCGCTGCGGGCGAACCCGATGGTGTTGCCGGTCCAGTTGGTGGTGTAGACGAGGTAGTAGTGGCCGTCGGTGTGCCGCATCACGCTGGGATCACGGATCAACCCCGACGGCGGCGTGTAGGCGTTGGCCCGCACCAGGTTGTAGTTCGTCGCGTTCGCCGAGTCGTAGACGTACATGTTCGACTCGCTGCTGTTGGTGAACGCGGTCATCAGGTAGTGCGGGACGGGGCCGGCGGCGTGGGCCGCGACAGGGTGCAGCACGATCACCGCCACCGCGGTGAGCAGCGCGGTGAGGCCGGCGAGCGCTCTCCTGGCGGCCGCTCGCGCCAGGACCGCGGAGGTGGTCCGCATCGGGATGCTCTGACGGGTACGCATAAAGCGGCCCTTCATTTCGGGCAGGCGTAATGTCGACACCGACTCGATGTTTGCGTAAACATGTTAACGCGAACATTTCACTGTCGTCGTTATGTGATGGTGATGTGGCGTGTTGGGCGTATTCATAACTCGGTGACGACTTGACTGTCAATCCCCGCGCCGGCGGTCGCGCCCACCGGCCTACTTACCGGCCACCCCCGCGAAGCCGAAACTCGCCATTCATCGCAGGTCAGACCACAGCCCCACAACGTACCGGAAGCTCAGCGCCCCACCTGGCCATCGGACTCCACTCCGAAAGTTGCACGCGTTCTCATCCCTGAACCACCGACCGGCTTCGCTCAGGGGTACATGCTCCGGTCCCCGCCGGCGGCCCGTCGCCCGTCGGCGGCGATCGGCCGGCAATGCAGGGAATGCTTGGAGTATCGATGCTCTATAGGCCAGTTTTTGTTAGCGGTCACATCCAAATGGAACCCGTATTGCCCGGTCTCCGCTCGGTAGGGCGAGCGGAGACCGGGCTCGTGGGATCAACTACCCGTTGCCGCCACGAACGTGAACAAGCCGGACGCCACCCGGTAGACGGCGTGGTTTCCGTCCATCCGGAGGAACTCGGCCCGGTGCGGAGCCGTGACGAGACGCCGGTCCTTCGCCGGCACCCAGATCTCCGCGGTGGTGTTCGCGGGTACCTCGACCGTCAGCGTGAACCGTCGGTCTCCTCTGGTCCATTCGGAGCGCACGACACCCTGCGGCGTGCGATAGGCGCCCTTCACGGAGGTGAGGTCGCCGACCGGCTTGGGCTGGATGACGAGGCGCCGGTAAGCGGTCGAGCCGTCGGCCTCGCGGATGCCGGCCAGACCGGTGTGGAACCATTCCTCGATCTGGGCCAGGATCATGTGGTTCTTCGAGTCGCCCCGGTTCCAGCGCTCGCCCATGGTCGTCATGCCGTTGGGGTTCGCGCTGGTGGACTCCATGAAGAACCCGTAGCTCGGCTGATCGTTCTCCTGCAACAACTCCCACAGCACGTCGTCTCTGCCGCCGTCTGCCAGGGCTCGGACGGTCGGAGCCATCCCGATGGTGCCGCCGCTGAAGTGCGGGCCGTCGCCGTTGGGGTGGAAGGCGTAGACGAGTTCGACGAGCGTGTCGAGGACGGCCTGGCGTTCGGTGTCCGGGACGAGCCCCGCGTCCAGCGCGAGCGCCTGCGCCGTCTGCGTCGCACCGGTGGTCCCGGCGTCGCCGTCGGTGGTGTAGCGGCGTAGCTCCTTGTTGTAGAAGTGGGCATTGAAGGCGTTCTTGATGTCACCGGCGAGTGTGCGGTATCGCGCGGCGTCGTCGGGGTGGCCGGTCAGCTCGGCCATCGTGGCCAGCTTGCTGATCATGATGTAGTAGCCCCAGGTGCCGGTGATCCGGCCCGAGGTCTGGTCGGCTGCCACCCAGTCGGCGAGGGCGGCGTCGACGATGTGCGCGTCAGCGCCCGTCCCGACCTTCTGGCGCTGGATGTAGTCGGCGAAGTCGATCATCTGGTCGTAGTACCGCGTCATCGTCGCGGTGTCGCCGTAGAGCTCGTACAGCAGCGATGGGACCAGGATGATGGCGTTGCCCCAGTTGATCTCGTCACCGAAGCGGCCGGTGTATCCCCAGTCGTAGACGGGGGTCTTCAGCGCCACGTTGCCGGCCATCGGGGTGTCGGCGATGGACTGTCCCTCGACGAGGTGCCGCATGGTGGTGCGCAGGTAGGCGGCGAGTTCGTGGTTACGGTGGATGGCGCCCATCGGCATCGTGTAGTCGGCCGGGTAGGACAGCTTCTCGCGCCCGGGGCAGTCGGTGAACACCGACATGATGTTCGCCGCGAAGGAGTAGCGGGCCATCTTGTGGATGCGGTTGATGCGTGCGTTCGAGGTGGTCACCTCACCCGCCACGGGCGTGGCGGCCTGCAGCCGGATCCCCTTGATCAGCTGCTTCGTGGGGACGTATCCCTCAGGCAGGCCGGTGACCTGGACCCATTGCATGCCGAAGTAGTTGAAGTCGGGGTGCCAGGTCTCTCCGCCAGGGACTCCGGCCGTGGTGTAGGTGTTGAACAGGTCGCGACCTCGGGAACCGCCGCCCCCCATCAGGGAGGCCTGATCGACGGTGCCGTCCGGGGCGAGCGACTCGGCCGGTGACATCCTGATGGTGACTCCCGCGGGCATGGCGCCCTTGAGGTGCAGCTGCGGCCACCCGACGATGTTCTGCCCGAAGTCGAACACCCAGGTGCCCGGTGCCGGGTTGGTCATCGAGACGGGCGTGAACGTTTCCGCGACCTTCACGGGTTCGGCCGTGCGGGCGACCAGCTTGGTGGCGAGGTTCGGCGGCGGCGCGATGCCGGCGTCCACCCAGGACATGTCCGAGCCGTCGCGCCGCTTCGCGGTGGCTGACAGGTCGGAACCGGGTGCGTCCCAGCCGACCTGCTCGCGACGCGCGTCATGGTCCGCGCCGGAGTACCAGGCGTCGGTGACAAGGGCACCGAGAGCGCTTCGCCAGCCGCGGTCGGAGACGATGACGTCTGCCGAGTCGTCGGTGTAAACGATCTCCAGCCGCGCGATCATGCGTGGAGTGACCGCCGCGCCGGCGCTTGCGTCACTTGCCGCGATGTTGTTGCCCGACCCGGTCACCGTCGCACCTGCCGAGTGTGGCTTGGACAACCCCGGAGTGAACGTGATCCCCGTTCCGTCGGCGCCGGCGGTGCCGATCGCGGTGATCGTGCGCGATTCGAGACCGTCACCGCCGTCTCCGGTGTCGATGTTGATGGTGCCGCCGATGTGGTAGCCGGTGACGCTGTCCGGTTTCACGGTCGTGGCGCCGGCCGCGGCATCGGCGGTGAGGGTGCCGTTGCCCTTCAGCTGGCTCTGCCACCAGGAGTACGGCGCCGTACGGCCGACCGCCGCGTTGGTGACGCTGCGCCGTACGTAGGCGGGGCCGTTGCCGAGCCGGACGCCGAGGGTGTTGGCTCCGGTGCGCAGGTCGCCGGTGACGTCGTAGGTGCGGTACTCGCTGGAGAGCTGGTAGTTCGAGTTGCCGGGCGCGAGCACCTCGTCGCCGAGCTTGCGCCCGTTGAGGGTGGGCAGCTGCAGACCGACACCGGACAGGTAGAGACGGGCGCCGGCCACGCGCTTCTTGCGGTCGATGTCGAACCGGCGGGCGAAGATCGGCATCGGCTGGGCTTCGGTACGGCCGGGATACTCGATCCAACGAGCCGACCCCCAGTCGCTCTGCCGCAGCAAGCCCATCTCCCACGAGGACGGCTCGCTCCAGTCGGACGGCTTCTTGTCGGCGTCCCAGACGCGGACGTGCCAGATGACCTTCTGGCGGGATCCAAGGGACTGTCCTGCGTAGCGGACTCCGGACTGGGTGGCGGAATCGACCTTGCCGGAGTCCCAGATCAGCCGCCCGCGCTTGAGGTTCCCTTCACTCGTCGCGGCCTGGACCTGGTAGGCGGTCTGCGCGTCGCCCGGGCAGGCGGCGCGCGATGTGGCCCGGCGACACGGGTGGGCGGCGGCCTGTCCGGTCTCTGTCATTCGCCAGCCCAGCGAGGGGGCGGTGTCGTCGATGCCGAGGGGCTCGTCGTCTCTGCCGTCCACCCGCAGGTCGACGACTCTGACGCCGGGTTGTGCGCTTGCCGCGGCCGGTGGGACGTTGAGTAACTGCGTGAGAATGACCGACACTCCCATCCCCGCGAGTACACGTGTCCAATGACTGAATTTGGGCATAGGTCATTCCCTTCCTCGGCCGACATCGCTGAGCCGGCCGGCACTTCGCCTTGCTTTACCGGTCGCTTCCGGTGCCGGGTGGGGCGCGGCTGGCCGGATCCTTCGTTGACTCGGCCCTTGGCGTGCGCGTCGACCAAGGTGGACCTGGAACCTGGGCCGCCATCGCGAGAGACGACTAGGCCTTTCCCGAGCATGTGCGAGAAGTTGTCACGACGTCCCTCAGGGGGTTGAAACGTTTTAACGGCTACCTAATGTCGTTAACGTAGGCGTTACCCGAGGGGGCGTCAAGGCCGAATTGGGTAACGGTACCCACTCTTGTGGCTGCTCAGCCGCATACACAATCGGCCAGTTTCGGGTGCCGGCCGCGGGTGAGCGACCGTTCCGCACGGCACCTGGCCGCACTGCCGTTCCTTCGTGAGCATCTGGAGCCGGCGAACGACGCGGGATGACCTGTCGGCCGTGAACGCCTGGATCCGCCCGGCAAGGCGCCCGGGCCGATACCCCGTTATATGGACAAACCCCGCGTCCAGAAAGCGTTGACCATCAAGTCGGATGAAAGTAACTTCCAAGCATCGCTACCTTGCATGGCATTTACCTACATGCGAGGGCTTGGAGGACAGATGCGTTACCGGCGGTTACTGGCTCTGGCGGCTGCGGTGGTTCTCGGGGCGGTGGCGGCGCCGGTCGTGCACGCCGACGCCGGGAAGGACTCCTGGATCCTCGGCAAGATCGCGAGCATGAGCCTTGAGGAGAAGGTCGGGCAGCTGTTCGTGGCGGACGTCTACGGGGAGAGCGGGGACACGGCCAACCCTGCCGACGTGGCGGCGAACCAGGCGATGTACGGGCCGGACATCCGGAACGGCGACGCCCTCATCGCCAAGTACAAGCTCGGCGCGGTCCTCTACTTCCGGTGGGCGAACAACCTGAACGACCCCGTCAAGACGGCGGGGCTCTCCAACGACCTGCAGCGGGCGGCGCTGGCGCAGCCGGCGAAGATCCCGCTGCTGATCGCCACCGACCAGGAGCACGGCGCCGTCTACCGGCTGGACGAGCCGTTCACCGCGTTCCCCGGGCAGATGGCGCTCGGGGCGACCCGCAGCGCGGGTGAGGCGCTCACCACGGGGCTGGTCACCGGCCGGGAGCTGAGCGCGCTCGGCATCAACCAGGACTACGCGCCGGTCGCCGACGTCAACATCAACCCGGGCAACCCGGTGATCGGCGTCCGCTCGTTCGGGGAGAACACCAAGCTCGTGTCGGACCTGACGCGAGCCTCGGTCCGCGGCCTGCAACTGGGCGGCGTCTCGGCGAGCCTCAAGCACTTCCCGGGCCACGGCGACACCGTCACCGACAGCCACACCGGAGTGCCGTGGATCTTCCACACGAAGGAGCAGTGGGAGCAGGTCGACGCCCCGCCGTTCCGGGCCGGCATCGCCGCGGGCGCCGACATGGTCATGACGGCGCACGTCATCATGCCTCACCTGCAGAGCGACTGCGACGTGGCCACCCAGCAGGGCTGCGACCCCGCGACGCTCGACCCGGAGATCATGACCGGACTGCTCCGCGGCGAGCTCGGCTACGACGGGGTCGTGGTCACCGACTCGCTGTCCATGCAGGGCGTACGCGACAAGTACGGCGACGAGCGCATCCCGGTGCTCGCGCTCAAGGCCGGGGTCGACCTGCTCATGATCGTCGACGACACCGCGAGCACGATCTCCCTCGACGTCGCCTACAACGCCGTGCTGAACGCCGTCCGCTCGGGCGAGCTGACCGAGGAGCGCATCGACGAGTCCGTCTACCGGGTCCTACGCTTGAAGAAGCAACGCGGCTTCTTCACAAGTGATCAGCAGGTCGACGAGGGCAAGGTGGCCGGCCGCCTCGGCTCCCCCGCACACAAGGTGCTCGCTCGCGTGGTCGCCGACCACAGCGTGACGCTGGTGCGGAACAACGCCAAGGTGCTGCCGCTGAAGAAGACCGGGCAGCGGGTGCTGGTGACCGGCTACCGCAACGTCACGCCGCCGTCCATCAAGATCCCGCCGACCGAGCGGCTGGCCAAGGCGATCGGCGATCTCGGGGTCACCACCGAGTTGTTCGAGACGGGGACGGCCCCCAGCGAGGCCACCGTCACAGCGGCGGCGGCCAAGGCCGGCTCCAGCGACCTCGTCGTGGTCACCACGGTGAACTCCAAGAGCTCGGCGTCCCAGCGCAACCTCGTCAACGCGTTGCTCGCCACCGGCAAGCCCGTCGTCATCGTCGCCGCCCGGAACCCGTACGACATCGCGGACTTCCCCAACGCTCCGACGTACCTCGCGACGTACTCGTGGGAGAAGCCGGCGATGGAGGCCACCGCACGGGTGCTGTTCGGCCGGACCAGCCCCAGGGGCAAGCTGCCGGTGACGATCCCGGCCGCGGACGGCACCGTCCTCTACCCCTACGGACACGGCCTGCGCTACTGACCCTCCCCAGAACGGAGCACCAGCTGATGGGCCACCTCTTCTCCCGGCGGGCCCTGCTGTCCACCGCGGCCGTCGCCACGGCCGGGACGAGCATGGGCATTCCTCCACTGGGCCACGATCCTCGGCCCCGCAGATTCCAGACCGGCGTCCAGGTCCTGATGGCCGACGACTACAAGCTCGTGCGGGGCCAGAAGACCGGCATCGTGACCAATCCCACCGGCATCCTGCCGGACCTCGGCCACGAGGTGGACGTGATGGCCGCCGACGACCGGATCGATCTGGTCGCGGTGTTCGGCCCCGAGCACGGGTTCCGCGGCGCGGCGCAGGCCGGCGGCTCCGAAGGCTTCTACGTGGACGAGCAGACCGGGCTGCCGGTCTACGACACCTACCTCAAGACCGGCCAGGCGCTGGCCGACATCTTCACGAGGTCGGGCGTGGACACGATCATGTTCGACATCCAGGACGTGGGCGCCCGCTTCTACACCTACATCTGGACGCTGTTCGACTCCATGCAGGCCGCGGCGCTGGCCGGCAAGCGGTTCGTCGTCCTTGACCGGCCCAACCCGATCACCGGCCGCCGGGCCTACGGGCCCGTCATGACGCCGCAGTTCTCCACGTTCATCGGCCGACGGGAGATCTCCCAGGCGCACGGCATGACCGTCGGCGAGCTGGCGAAGCTGTTCGACGCCGAGTTCCTGGACCAGCCGGTCGATCTCACTGTCGTGCAGATGCGCGGCTGGAAGCGGGACCTGGAGTACGAGGACACCGGCCTGCCCTGGGTCCTGCCGTCGCCGAACATGCCGACCGTGGACACCGCGTTCGCCTACCCGGGCACCTGCATGTTCGAGGGCACCAACCTGTCGGAGGGACGCGGCACGACCCGGCCCTTCGAGCTCATCGGCGCCCCGTACGTCGACCACCGGTGGGCGGACGCGCTCAACGCGCTGCGCCTGCCCGGCGCGGGGTTCCGGCTGGCCTACTTCACGCCCACGTTCGCCAAGCACGTGAACACGCTGTGCGGCGGGGTGCAGCTGTACGTCACAGACCGGGGGCCATTCGACCCGGTCAAGACGGGCATCGCGATGCTCGTCACAGCGAAGCGGCTCTACCCGGACGACTTCGCCTGGCGATACGACACCTCCGACCCGGCCCGGCCGTACTGGATCGACAAGCTGACCGGCTCGACCCAGGTCAGGACCGACATCGACGCGGGGAAGAACCCGGACGAGGTCGAGGCCGGCTGGGCCGGCGCGCTAAAAGCGTTCGCCGCGATGCGCGCGAAATACCTGATCTACCGCGGAGGGAACTAGTGGTGCGAGCACTGCCCGTCCTCCTGGTCGCAGCGGCGCTCACCGTGGCGACCCCCCTGACCGCGCAGGCGGCCGTCGAGGGCCCGCCGACCGTCACCGCCGACGACGTGCGCTTCGCCAACAAGGCGCTGCGGTACGGCGACGCAGGCATGGCGGGCCTGGTCGCCGAGCACGTGGACCGGATCGCGCCCGACGCCGCGATGTTCATGGAGCCGTCGCCGACGCGGCCGCTCTACGCGGGCGCGGTCGTGATCGCGGGCCGGGACGGCGTGATCGCGACCCACGAGGCGATGGGCAAGGCGGTGCGCTACTCCGACTCCCAGCCCACCGAACTGCCGCCGGACCAGCAGATCCCGATGCGCAAGGACACGATCTTCGACATGGCGTCGGTGTCCAAGCTGTTCACCTCGATCGTGGCCGTGCGGCAGATCGAGCAGGGCCGGATCGGGCTCGACACCCCGGTGACCGCGTACATCCCGGAGTTCGCGGCGAACGGCAAGGATGGAATCACGGTCCGGAACCTGCTCACCCACACATCGGGGCTGCCTGCGTGGATACCGCTGTACAACCAACCGACCATTGAGGAACGGTACGCCGCGGCCTGGAACGTCGCGCCGACGAACCCGCCGGACACCGTCTACCGCTACTCCGACCTCAACCTGATCACGCTCGGGGTGATCGTGGAGCGGGTCACCGGCAAGCGGCTCGACGCGGTCGTCGCGGAGAACCTGACCGGGCCGCTCGGGATGCGCGACACCGGCTACAACCCCGACCCGGCGCTCAAACCGCGGATCGCCGCCACCGAGTACCAGACCACGACGGAGCCCGACCGCGGCATGGTCTGGGGCCAGGTGCACGACGAGAACGCCTGGTCGCTCGGCGGGGTCGCGGGCCACGCCGGGATCTTCTCCACGGCGTACGACATGGCGCTCCTGGCCCAGACGCTGCTCAACGGCGGTCGCTACGGCCAGGCGCGCATCCTGTCGAAGGACTCGGTGCGGCTGCTGCTGACGAACTTCAACACCGCCTTCCCCGGCAACTCGCACGGCCTCGGCTTCGACCTCGACCAGAAGTGGTACATGGACGGGCTCTCCTCACCGGTGACCGGCGGGCACACCGGCTACACCGGGACGTCCTTCGTCATCGACCCGTTGTCCGGCTCGTTCCTGATCCTGCTGACCAACCGGGTGCACCCCAGCCGGGACTGGGGCTCCAACAACCCGGCTCGCCGGGCGGTCGCCCGCGACCTGGCGCTGGCCATTCCAGTACGGCCGGCCCAGGGGCGGGACGCGTGGTTCTCCGGAGTCGGGGACGCCCGGACGGTGACGCTCACGCTGCCGGTCGGCGCACCGCGGGGCGCGCAGTTGTCCTTCGCCCTGTGGTACGACACGGAGGCGGACGCCGACACGGGGTCCCTCGAGGCGAGCGCCGACGGCGGGGCCACCTGGAGCCCGGTGCCGATGGAGCTGAGCGCCGGACGGCACCGCTGGTCGTCGGACGGCACGTTCTCGGGTTTCGAGGGCCGCCAGTGGCTGCGCGCGGAGGCCCGCCTCCCGGCCGGGACCACCGGGCTGCGGTGGCGCTACGTGAACGACGCGCTCTACCAGGGCCGCGGCGTGTACGTGGACAAGGTACGGATCAGCGGGCCGGGGGTCCACTTCACCGACCACAACCCCGGCGACGCGGCCCTGTTCCTCCCCGACGGCTGGACCCGATCCACCCATTGACGGTCATGGATGCCGCCTGTCTCAGCGTCCGGCGGGGTGCTCACCGTCGGACGTGCCGAGGGTGACGCAGCACCGGCCGGGGCCGGGGTCGAGGCGCGCGCACACCCCCTCGTGGCCGATGGCGTCGAGGAGCCCGTCGATGAGGTCGAGATTCAGGCCACAGACCAGTTCGGTGTAGTTCTCGGCGAGGCGGTGGAAAGGGCAGTTGGCCAGGATGAGCCCGTCCGCGGCGGCGCGTGGCTCGTAGCCGTTGCAGGCCAGAACGTGGCTCACCGCCTCGAGCGGGGCGGTGAGCCCAGCCGGTTCGGCGGTCTCCCCCAGTCGGCGGCCGGTGGCTCTGGCCACCTTCCGCAGCGCGTCGCCTACCGGTACGGCGTCGCGCATGGCGATGGTGATCGCTTCGCCCATGACGTGGCCGGCGAGGTCGTAATGGCGTTCGGGAAGGGTCACCGAGATGTCCCGGGTGGCACGCCGGTAGAGCTTCGCCGGGCGCCCGGCGCCCGGACCCGTCCGGCCGGGTGGCCGGCTGTACTCCACCTCCAGCAGCCCATCGGTGACCAGCTTGTCGAGATTGAACTTGGCGACGTGGTGCGCCACGCCGACGCCGGCGGCGGCCTGCTCGCGGCCGACCGGTCGATCCTGGGCGACGACGTAGCGGTACAGGTTCCGGCGCACCGGCTCGCCGAGCGCCGCGACGCTGACTATGTCGCCGTCGAGCTCCTCGAACATCGCTCACCTCCGGAGTCCCTCATCCTCCTTCACTCTAACGGACAGATGTGTTGACGAATTGAACTTCTCCGTTCTAACGTCAAGTCAAGTATCCGATAGAAGGAGCCGACGATGGCCGGTACCGCCGAACACAGACATCCCGCAGCCGCTTCCGTGTCCCACCGCTTGACGACAGACCCGGTATTCCAGGCGTTCTGGCTCTTGCGCATCGGCTTCACCGTCGCGCCCGTCCTGTTCGGCCTGGACAAGTTCGCCGGACTGCTCACCGACTGGGACCGCTACCTCGCCCCGGCGTTCGACCGGCTGGCGCCCGGCACGGCCCACCAGGCGATGCTGGCCGTCGGCGTCATCGAGGTCGTCGCCGGTCTCACCGTCGCCGCGCTGCCCCGCTTCGGCGGTTACCTCGTCGCCGCGTGGCTCGGCGGGATCATCATCAACCTGCTCGTTCTCGGGGACTTCTACGACGTGGCCCTGCGCGACCTCGGGCTGCTGCTCGGCGCACTCACCCTCGCTCGTCTCGCCGCGGCGGTGCGCCACCAGCCGGCGCTTCCTGGCAACTGACCTACGACATCGAAGGAGATCACGTGACGAGCACCACCTGGATCGACGAGATAGATCCCAATCGGGCCCTTCGGTCACCGTCGCATCCAGGCCTCGTCCGCGACGGCGTCCCGGTCGACCTGGACGCGGCCGCGGACGCCGTGCGCTCCCTGCTCGTGGCCCTCGGGCAGGACGTGCACTCGGTTCATCTACAGGACACGCCGCGCCGAGTCGCCGCCGCGTACGCCGAACTGCTCACCTCCGAGCCGTTCACACTGACGACGTTCCCGAACGACGGGCGGTACGACGAACTCGTGCTGGTCCGAGAGATCCCGTTCCGGTCACTGTGCGAACACCACCTGCTTCCCTTCCACGGCGTCGCGCACATCGGATACCTGCCGGACGAACGCATCGTCGGGCTGTCGAAGCTGGCCAGAGTCGCCGAGCACTTCGCTCGCGGCCTGCAGGTGCAGGAGCGACTCACGCAGCAGATCGCGAACTGCCTCCAGGAGAACTTACGGGCCAAAGGCGTGGCCGTCGTGCTGGAGGCCGAACACCTCTGCATGTCACTGCGAGGCGTCCGCGCCCACGGCGCACACACGGTCACCTCGACGCTACTCGGACTACACCGCGAACACCCGGCGACCCGGCAGGAGTTCTTCACCCTGGCACGCGTCCGGCACTAGCTTCAGACCGGCTCACCTCCGTCGAACCGACGGCCGACGTGAACCTCCACGCGTCACCCGAATTCGTGGAGCTCGCGATGAAATACGGCCTCACCTACGGCGACCCAACCTGGCTCGCCGACATCGTGACACGCTACAACCTGACACCACCAACCCACTAGCACCGCGCCGGCCGATCCTCTCATTCGTCAAGGTGGCTTGACGTCAAGGTGGCTTGACGTCAAGGTGGCTTGACGAAATACTCGGGAGCATGCTCACTCCTGAGGATCTTGAACGCCAGGTCACACTGCTGACCGCGGTCGCGCGGTATGACGCGCTGCGCACCCGCGATGCCCTGGCTTCGCCGGACGATGACGCCGATAGCGGATCACTCGCCGATGACGACATGACGCCTCTGACGTGCCAGGAGGCCCTGGAACTGCTGGCGCTGAGTGAGGTGATCGCGCGCAAGGCGATCCACGGGCGTCAGCTCACCGTGCGGTCGGCCCGTACAGCCGGCGCCTCGTGGTCGCAGATCGGCGCCGCGCTGGGGACCACCAAGCAGGCGGCTTGGGAGGCGCACAATCGGTGGATCGACGAACAGGCCCGGCACCGTGACGGCGGGCACTGGGGCTGGGACGACGACGAGGCGGCGGCCGCGCGCGCTCTGTCGGGCCGACCCGAAGACGAGGCCGCCGGGTGAACGGGCCACCAGGGCAAGTGCGGCCCTTCACCGTGCGCGTCCCGCAGCGGGATCTGGACGACCTGGCCGCTCCGGTTTGTCCTGCCGTCGGCGCCCACGTGGGGCAGGGGTGCGGGTGTCCCCGCCGCAAAGAGGTCTCAAGGTCCTTGCAAGCGACCCTGGCTACAACTGAATAGTGACCGAAGAGCCCACCACCCATCAGGACGGTAACGCCATGAAGCTAATCCCGGGCATTCACGCCGGACGAAGGATCGCCTCGGCCGCCGCACTGCTGTCCCTGGCCATCGTGGGCGCGGCCCCGGCGGCCGGTGCCGAGTCGGCCAACCTCGCCCGGTACATCTCCGGCACGCTCGTGATCGAGACCAACGACTACGAACCCGGTTTCTGGGCCGACGACGAACACTGCCGCCAGACGATCCGGCTGTCGCGACCCGTCACCGGGACCGTGAGCTACCGCCCCAATGCCAAGTGCGGCGGTGAGATCCGCACCGAGGTCTTCGCCACCCACAAGCTCGTGTCCAACGGCAACATCCTCACCACCGGACGCGTCGACTTCTACGAAGGCGCCACATCCAACACCAATGAGCTCTCCCACAGCGTGGCCTACCAGTTCTACCTCTGGGCCGGCCAGTCGACCCAGTACAAGATCAAGGTCTGGAACTTCAGGGAGGGCCAGCCACGTGACTGGGCACTCGTCACCTACAACGTCAGCAACGCCTGACGACCCGGCGGCATCCGGCCCCTCAGGTCAGAGATGGCAGGCGCCGGCCGCCACCCCGTGGACGGCCCTCCTCACCACTGTCAACACCGGCACCTGGGCCCGTGAACTCCTGCGAGCCTCGCCGTGAGGGGCAGGGCTCCTGGTCAGATGCTGGTGGAGCGGTCGTGGTCTCGGGCTCGCACGGCCGTTGGCTCCAGGTGATGGGCTCACCGCAGGATGCATGAGCGCGTCCCACGTAGTGCCAGTTTCCCAGCCAACCCAAAGTCTCTATCGATCGCCGACGCGGAGTCGGCGCTTAAGTTAAGGCAGACGATTCACCGCCGATCTCGACCCTACTGACGATTGCTGCCTGCGTGCCGCCTGCGTGCCGCCCTTGTGCTGTCCGCAGAGCCCGTCACGAAGTGTCGAACACCGTCGTAGGACGGCAAGATCGCGGCAACCGTAGACATGAAGAAGACCGGCTCACAGAGCATGTGAGCCGGTCTTGATCTGGTGCCCCCTGCAAGATTCGAACTTGCGCTCCCGGCTCCGGAGGCCGGTGCTCTATCCCCTGAGCTAAGGGGGCCCACCGAGTGGTAAGGCTACCAGCATCTGGGGACCTTCGGTTACTCAGATAGCCACCGGACGATCATTCCCCACCGAACGTACTTACCAGCCAACCCCAAGACGCCCCGCCCACCCTCACCTCGAACGCACCTACCAGCCTCGCCGAGACACCCGCCCGCCCTCACCTCCAACACATCCTCCTGCCCTCACACTTCGCCGCGTCCGCCCGACCGCACCTCGGACGCATCCGCCCACCCCTGCCTCCGACGCGTTCGCCCGCCCGCAGCCGGGGCACAACCACCCAAAGCTCAACCACACGCACCGCCGGGCGCTGGTGGCGGTAGCTGGGGACTCCGATACCCCGTCGGTCACGCAAAATGGGCCTGGGCACCGGTCCGTGGTCCGGTCCGGTCCGGTCCGGCTTTACCCCTCACCACAATCGGGAGGGGTAAAGCGTCTCCGGATCGGGTTGGACTGGGCCTACTTGGCCGGTCGGATTGCCCCTCGGTAGCGAGCCCGGTAGTAAGCGGAGTGCGCGAAGTCGACTTTACGGACTACGTCGCCGGTCTTGGGGGCGTGCACCATCACGCCATTCTTGAGGTATATGCCGACGTGGGTTGGGTCGCCGCTGCCGCCGCCGAAGAAGAGAAGGTCGCCGGCGCGGAGCTGGGAGAAGGGAATCTTCGTACCCTTGGTGAACTGGCTGCCGGTGTAGTGGGGAAGAGACACCCCGGCCCGTGCCCAGGCATAGAGGGCGAGGCCGGAGCAGTCGAATCCCCCACGAGTCGCCCCCGTCCCGGAACCTCCACCCCAGACGTACGGCGTACCGATCTGTCGAACCGCAGCCGTCGCCGCGATAGTCCCGGATATCGCCTGACGGGCGTGTGATCTGGTCCGAGTGGTCGTGCGGTGTTCGCTAGTGGCCGGAGGACGGTGCTTGCTGGTGGCCGGACGACGATGCTCGCTCGTAGCCGGAGGGCGGTGCTCGGGCATGGTGAGAGCTGCCGGTTGGTGGATCCTGATGATGGGCTTCTCCTCCGAAAGATCATCCGTGTCGTCTATGTCCAGGTCATGGACGGGCCATCTCCACATGCGGGCACCTGGTGAGCCATGCGGGTCGATCTGGCGGTGAGATGGCCAATCTGAGGGCCCAGGCGGTTGCACGGGCGCCGGAGGCGGCGACCCAGACCCTTGGAAAGGATGAGGACTGGACTCCGAAGAGCGGTGAGGACTGCCCATGGAAGCCTTACGGGATCCATCTCGAGGCGCGGCGCGATGAGCAGCCACACCTCCAGCATGCTGATCAACTGCGTGCTCGCGTCCCTCAGAAGCGTCGTGGGGACTGCCCTTGGATGCGTGGCGGGAGCTCTCTTGCGAAGCGTGGCGACGGCCGACCGAGGAGGCCTGGCGAGAACCGCTCTGCGAAGTATGGCTAGGGCCAGCCTTCAAAGCATGGTGTGAGCTGCCGTCAGAAGTTTGGCGGGGGTCGTCTTGCGAAGCGTGGCGAGGGCCGACCGAGTGGTTCTGGGGAGGACCGCTCTGCGAAGGGAGGATGGGGCTGTCCTCCGAAGGGTGGTCAGGGTTGGCCATGGAAGTGACACCCGCGCCGTCTTGGAGTGTGGTGGATGATCCTTGCTCGGGAAGGGCGGTCGTGGTTGTGGTTGCGTCGTCGTCCTGGCAGATGGTGACGATGGGGTTGCCTAGGGACCTTTGTAGCCATGCCGAGGTGACGTCGGGCCGAAGTGCCCGGATGGCGTCTTGCCAGTGTGCGGGCACCTTGTCAGGCAGCTCCGCGGGGACGGCGCTGAGCCACCTTCTCAGAGCGGCATCGGACCATCGAGGTACGACGGCGTCGAACCATGACGTGGGAGCGGTGTCGGACCAGAGCGCCGGGGCCGGATCCAACGGCTGCGGGACGGGGTCCCACCATGGCGCCGAGGGAGCGCGGTGCCATCGGGTCGGGGTAAGACTTCGCAGGGCCCCATGGGTCTCGAGGCCTGTCAGCCAGCGGACCTGTGCGCACCGGTTGGCCGGCAGGCGTTGCACGCCTTCGCTGGGACCTCCGGAAAGCGCCGCGCCCGTGACAAGGACGGTGGTGACGAGCATCGTGATCACGGATGCCCTCCTTGGGCTCGATGAGTAATCGAGGCCCCAGGATCAGTTGAGCGGCCTGGTCACCGTCCGGCCGAATCAGGCTCTGTGCATAATCCGAAAATGTGGATAACTAAGTTGGACGAGTAACTGCCGTCTGATCTGCGGTTATGGATACGCCTGACTAGGTGAGAGGTGCGCGGCTGTGGATAACCCAGGTACTGGAAGCACGGGTGCGTAGGGTGCGGTCGTGACGGAGACGGAAGCCACGGGTTATGACTGTCTTTCATCTCTCCTGGTTTCAGAGATCGCGCTGCAGCCGTTTCTGTTGGACTGTTTTGAGATCGCCGAAGGTGAGTTGTTCGTTGGCCATGCCGAACAGAACGGCTGGCGCAATGTCAGCGGGAGGACCGCCCTACGGGGTCCAGTGGGTGCGGTCGGATAGGTGGAGTTGAGGTCCGCGAGGCCGGCGGCATGGGTGAGGAGGGGCACCGTATGTATCCGAGCGCGGCGAACTTCCGTGAAAACCTCGCGGGACATGCTCTCAGGAGTTAGCCTCGCGGCCGTGGAAGACGTTCTGGGACGCGTGCTGGTTGTGGACGACGACGAGGTTATTCGGCAGCTCATCGCCGTCAATCTCAGCCTGGAGGGGTTCCAGGTCGAGACGGCGACCGACGGGCAGGATTGCCTCGATCGGGTGGGGTCCGTCCAACCTGACGTGATCACGCTGGACGTGATGATGCCGCGCCTGGACGGCTGGATGACGGCGACCAGGCTTCGTGGCGACGAGAGCACCAATCACATCAAGATCATGATGATCACAGCCCGGGCCCAGGAAGACGACAAGAAGAGGGGTCTGGCGATCGGTGTCGACGCCTACCTGACCAAGCCCTTCGATCCTGCCGAGCTGATCCAGGTCGTACGGGATCTCGCCCTCGCCGCTCGCTCCACCAGCGCCTGACCAGCAACCGGCTTCCACCACCGACATAAGCCGCCGACCCTCCTTGACCAGGTCCGGCTTCCCGAAAAGATCAACGGTCGACCACCGCACAACGGCGCCGACATCACCGTCCCACAACTCACCGCATCGGCGCCGGATCCAAACACCACGGTGCCGAGGCAACGACGGCGGCCCGGCCACAGCATGCGGAAACCAAACGTCCGGGGTTGGCGATTTCGGCGGGGTGGGTAGAAGGCGAGTCGTTAGGAGGCTGCCCGTTGAAGGGAGGCCTTAGGAGCCTGGTCGTTCGGAGGCGAGGCCTTCTTGGTGGGCGTAGGCGGCCGCTTGGGTGCGGGAGGAGACGCCTAGTTTGGCCAGGATGTTGGAGACGTGGACGCTCACGGTCTTCTGGGCGATGAACAGTCGTTCGGCGATCTCGCGGTTGGAGAGGCCGGTGGCCACCAGGGCCAGGACCTCCTGCTCGCGGTTGGTCAGCGTGGCGAGCGCGCTTTCATCGGGCGATGACGCGAAGGAATCGGCCGGTGAAGATGAGGCTGACGAGGACTTGGCCGACGAGGGTGAGGTCGACGAGGGTGACGGAGGTGGGGAGAAGCGGGCTCGGCGGCCAAGCTCGGCGAGGGCGCGGCGGAGAGGCGCGGCGCCCAGGGCCTCAGCCGTGACCACGGCCTGCTCCCACTCCTTCAGTGCCTCCTCGCGGCTCCCTGAAGCCAGCAATGCCTCGGCGAGGCGCCAGCGCGACCGCGCCACCTCGTAGACGAACCCGAAGTCGAACGCGTCGACGACCGCTCTCCAGGTCGCAGGGGTGGCGGTGCCCTGGACGCGGTGCCACTCGGCCTCGGCCCTGGCCAGCCAGGCCTTCCCCTCGGGGCCCAGATCACCTCGGGGGGCCGAGCCCGGCCCGGTCGTGGCCGCGACGCGAGCCCGGCGCAGCAGGTCGTCCGCCTGAGCGGGGCGGCTCTCCCCCAGCTCGGCCAGTGCCCACAGCCCGGTGGCGGCGATGCGGATCACCGCGGCTTCGGAGGGCCCCAGGACCTCCAGGACCGCCTCGATGTGCTGCACGGCGGAGCGAACGTCGCCGTTCCAGAGCGCATGCTCGGCGGCGAGCCCGCGCACGACGTAGACCACGAACCCGTCGTGCCAGAAGTGCTTCAGCCACGCCATGCGTTCTTCGACGGTGGCATCACCGCTCGCCACCTCGACGAAGAGCGCGTACCCGGACAGGACCGCCTCGGGAAGCCTGCTCACCCGTACCGCGAACTCGGCCGCCACCGCGCTCGCCTGCTCCCACTCTCCGGCCACGTAATGGATGAGCAGACGGAGGAACCGCAGGTCGGTGCCGTAGGTGCTCCACGAGAGCCCGGTTTCGTGCGCCAGCTTCACTCCGCGATCGGCAATGTCCGCGGCGGCGGCCAGGTCGCCGTGCTCGTAGTGCACCCGGGCGTGATGGAAGATGGCCCGCAGGTCGATGGACAGATCGCCGCTGCTGATGCCACTGGCCAGGGCGAGCAACTCCTTAGCCTGCCCGACCTCACCGTCGATGTCGGCCACCGTGGCCAAGGTGATCAACGCACTGGACTCGGCATCGGGAACACCCGCCGCCCGTGCGACCTGCAGCGCCCGACCGGCCAGCTCTTTGACCTCGTCGTGCCGGTAAGACCAGAGGAGAGCCCGGGCGTACGTCGCCAACGCCCGCGCGAGGATACGACCGGCGTCGTGGTCGCCATGCGTGGCGAGGTCACGATCGGCGTGATCGCGGGCGGAAGCCGCGCCCACCGACCGCTCGGAAGCCAGGCCCACCGACCGCTGGGAAGCCAGGTGGACGGCGGTTTTGGCGGCCTCGATGGCTCCCGCTTCGTCGTCGGCGTCGATGAGGTAGTAGGCGAGCCGCTCCCAGATCCCCGCTGTCGGCTCCTCTGTCGTCAACAGCTCACGCACCTGGTGGACCGCGCGGTGTGTGTCGCCGCTCTCGTGGGCCGCGGCTGCGGACAGCACCGCCAGCCGCACCCGATCGATGCCGGCGACCCGCTCGGCGTCGGGAACGCGATGCCACAGAGCCAGGGCCTGGTCGTAGTGGCCATGCGCCTCTACCGGCGCGCCCATGGTCTCGGCGCGCCGCCCTGCTTCCACGGACGCGGCCAGCGCGCCGGGAAGGTCGTGGCCGGCAAGGTGGTGATAGGCGAGCTCGGCGGGAGAGCCACCGAGCAGCCGGGCGAACTGACCATGCAGCCGGGTGCGCTCACCGGGAAGCAGATCGGTGTACACGGCCTCCTGGAGAAGCGCGTGCCGGAAGGCGTAGCCGTAGTCTCCGTCGGGCAGCAGCAGCCCGCGCGACACGATCTCGCGCATGGTCTCTTCCAGCTCGCCGTCCTCAAGGCCGGAGACCTTGCTCAGCAGGTCGTGGTCCATCCGCCGGCCGGCGACCGCCGCCGCGCGCAGCAGCTGCTGCGCGGGGTCGGAAAGCCTCTCGACCCTCGCCAGAAGCAGGCTGGCCAGACCGTACGGAAGGCCCTCGGCGGCCAGGAGCTCCTCGGCGTAGAACGGATTGCCCTCGGCACGCTCGATGATGTCGCCGATCATCTTGGCATCGGCCCCGCCGAGCGCCACGAGATAGTCGGACATCTCATCGGTGCCGAGCGGATCGAGCCGAACCGCCGTCACCGAGGGAAGCCGCTGGAGCTCGGCGAGAAGCGGTCTCAGCGGGTGGCGCCGGTGCAGGTCATCGGTGCGGTAGGTGCCGACGAGGCACACCCGCTCGCGCTGGAGCATGCGGCTGAGGAACACCAGCAGGTCGCGAGTGGCGGTGTCGGCCCAGTGCAGGTCTTCCAGGACGAACAGGACCGGCCTGGTCTCCGACAGCTCAGCCAGGAAGCCAAGGGTCGAGCCGAACAGCTGCTGCTGGGTGAGACCGGAACCGGACTCAGGCCCGGAACCCACCGACGAGCCGGGCACCAGCCGAAGAAGCATGGGCCAGGCCTGGATCGCCTCGACGAGATCGGGACCGGCGCTGGGGTCGTCACCCACGACGCGAAGCGCGTCGGCCAGCGGAAGGTAGGGCAACGAGTCGCCCAGCTCGGCGCACTGCCCGATGAGCACGGCGAAGCCTTGGGCGCGTGCCCGGCTCACCAGCTCGGTGACGAGGCGGGTCTTGCCGATGCCGGCATCACCGCCGATGACCGCCGCGCCCGCCTGCCCCGCGGCCGCGGCATCGAGCACGCCGACGAGACGGTCGAGCTCGCTCGCCCGCCCGATCAGCGCGTTGTTCTGCCGCCACACCACGTTGGGGAGTATTTCACGCGCCAACGACAGATCAGCGCCCCCATGAGAAGCGCGTTCCGGCCGAGCACGAAGGCACGATCCGGCTCTGCGCACCCGCTCGCCCCCAGCCGAACCCCAGTAAACGCATCCCGGACGCAGGGACGACCACCGATGAAGATCGTCGGTACGAGCTGGCACGAATGCACAAGGTGAGCCGACGGTACGGATCACTCGAAGGATGTGAATGCCGGGTTGATGGCTTGATTGTTGGATTGGATATGAAAAGTGGCTCTCTTTTCTGGGGGTGGGGGGTTCTAGGGTCGGGGCCATGATCTCCCCTTCGACCTTGCTGATCTTCTCGTTGGCCGCTCTCGCGCTGGTGGTCGTTCCTGGCCCCAACAACCTGTACATCACCGCCCGAGGCATCGCCCAGGGCCGGTCGGCCGCGATCGCGTCGGCGGTGGGGGTGGAGACGGGGACGCTGGTGCACATCGCCGCCGCGGCGGCCGGGCTGTCGTACCTGATCGCCAGATCGGCGGCCGCGTTCGCCGTGGTCAAGTGGGCGGGTGCCGCCTACCTCGTCTATCTGGGCATCCGTACGCTGACCGCCAAGCCCCAGACGACGGCACAGGCCGCGACCGGGCAGCCGCTCCACCGGGTCTTCCTCGAAGGCGTGGTGGTCAACGTGCTGAACCCGAAGGTCATCCTCTTCTTCCTCGCGTTCCTCCCCCAGTTCGTCGATCCGGCGGCGGGGTCGCCCGCGCTGCAGATAGTGGTGCTGGGCGTGACGCTGCTACTCCTCGGTCTGCTCAGTGACATGGTGTACGCCATCGGCGCCGGCACGCTGAGCCGGTTACTGCGCGGAAGGCAGAAGCCGTTGAAGTACTTCAGCGGATGCGTCTACCTGGGGCTGGGGGTGGCCACCGCGCTGGCGGGCAGCGGCCGTTCCCGCTGATCGGCGAGGCGGGTGAGGCCATCCAGGCCGTCCAGGGAGGCGAGGTCCTCGATGAGGCGGGCGACGCGCATGGGTTCGGCGAGCACGGTCAGGTGGCCCCGCCGAGGGACGCAGATGAACCGGCCGTTCCGGCAGGCGCGCAGGAATTCGCGTTCGTGACAGCGGAAGGGGGTCGCGGGAGCCGTTCACGAGCCATACGCGCCCTGGGTAGGCGGCCAGGTCGGCCAGCGGGTTCCGGGCGGCCACCGCCTCGACCACCGAGGGCATGATCTGGCAGGTGAGAGCCCCTGCGATGACCGCTTCCCCGGGCGCTCCAGGTAGTGCCCGCCGGAAGCCGTACGCGCTGACGCGGTCGGCGAGATCGGGGTAACGGGCGGCGAGCGAGGCCGCGAGCCGGTAGATGGAGGCGTTCAGCAGGGTGAGCCTGGCCATGCAGCCCATGGCGGCCAGGCCCGCGACCTTGACGGGGAAGCGAGCGGCGGTGGCGATGCCCACGTATCCGCCGAGCGACAGGCCCACGAGCAACGCCCGGCCGCCGAGCCTGTCGATGGCGGTTGCAAACGCGTCCGTGGCGGAGTCCGTGGTGAACGGTGGCGGAGTCCATGGTGAACGGCTCACCGCGCCGGTCCCATGACCCGGAAAGGGCGTGAAAGACCAGGCGTCCGCCGCTACGACGGACGGACGGCGGTCCAGGTGGCGATCGTCGTGGCCGAGGTGATGGCCGTGTCCTTGAGGTGCTGGTGGACGGCGCCGGCGTCGCCCGCGGGGGTGATGGGGTCGCGCAGCGCGTACAGGATGAAGTGGTAGTGGTGCGTGCCGCCGGGCGGGCACGGGCCGGCGTAGGCGGGCTTGCCGTCGCTGCCCGGCATCACCTTGCCCACCGGGTCTCCCTCGCTCACGCTGGTCTCAGAGGCGGGGATGCCGGTGACGATCCAGTGGATGTACGACCCGCCGGGCGCGTCAGGATCGTCCACCACGATCGCCAGTTCGCGGGCCGACTCGGGAACGTCGCTCCACGCCAGCGGAGGGGAGATGTCCTGCCCTCCCTGGGCGGAGCAGACGTACTTCTCGGGTATCGCGGCGCCCTCGGCGAACGCCGGACTGCTGACTTTCAGGCCGGCCGCCGGTGAGGCACTTCCGGCCGAGCATCCCGCCAGGGCGGCCACCAGGGCGAGCCCCCCGCACACCACACCGAGCTTGTCGATCTTCACTTGTCCAGCTTAACCAGGCGCCCAGGCGAGAGCCGGTGAATCCGCCCCGGCCCGCCGGACGAGGCCCGCGCCTGGTCAGAGGGCGCGGGCCGTACGCCCGGCGGAGCCCGCGCCCGGTCAGAGGGCGCGGGCCGTACGCCGCGCGGAGAGCAGGCCGTACGCCGTGCGGAGAGCAGGCCGTACTCCGGGCGGAGAGGTGTCAGTTGCCGAAGGTGAACCAGTTGAGGTTGACGAAGTCTGCGGGTTGGCCGCTGCTGAAGGTGATGTAGACGGTGTGGGTGCCGGTGACCCCGGCGATGTTGGCCGGTATGGTGCGCCAGCTCTGCCAGCCGCCCGTGTTGCCGACGGCGAAGTCACCGATGGGCGCCGCGCTGGGGCTGTCCAGACGCACCTGGACGAGGCCGCTGACGCCGCCCGCCGCTCCGGAGGCGACGCGCGCCTTGAACTGTGTGGCCGCGGAGGTTCCGAAGTTCACCCTGTCGTAGCGGAGCCAGTCGCCGTTGCCGATCTGGGAGACGTTCTGCCCGCCTCCGCTGTCGGAGGTGGTCTCCACCCCGGTGCCCGACTGGGCGGAGTTGCTCTCGGCCTGGATGGTGGACCGCGCGTCGAACCCGCCACCGGGCGGAGGCGAGGTGGTGGGAGTCGGCGTGGTCGGCGGGTTGGTCGTGCCGGTGCCGCTCTGCCAGACGGCGACGTAGTCGACGACCATGGGACGTCCCGACACGGTGGCCGCGGTCGGTGTCGATCCTCCGAGCGCGTTGGGGAAGGCCCCGCCCATGGCGACGTTGAGCAGGATGAAGTAGCCGGCGTGGCTGGTCATGTTGGCCCAGGTGCCGGCGTCGAGCTGGCTCTGGCTCACGCTGTGGAACTGCTGCCCGTCGACGTACCACCGGAGCTGGTTGGGCGTGACGGCGGTGTCCCATTCGAAGCGGTAAGTGTGGAAGGCGGACTGGCAGGTGGATCCGGGGCAGGGGCGGTTGGCGCCGAGGCCGCTGGTCTCGTTGCAGGGGCCGCCGGGGTTGACCCCGCAGTGCAGCACGCCCCACACCGCGTTGATCCCGTTGACGTTCTCCATGATGTCGAACTCGCCGGTGGCGGGCCAGTTCCAGTAGTTGCCGCGGTACGGAGCGCCCAGCGCCCAGAACGCCGGCCAGTAGCCGAGGGCGGCGTTGCCGGTGACGTTGGGCATCTGGATGCGGCCTTCGATGCGCAGGACGCGACCGGCCGCGGGCTTGAAGTCGGCGCGGCGGGTCTCGATGCGGGCGGACGTCCAGTTCTGGCCGCTGCCGATGGGGGTGATGCGCAGGTTGCCGGAGCCGTCCAGGCTGAGGTTGGAAGGGCTGGAGGTGTAGTTCTGGATCTCACCGGTGCCCCAGTTGCCCGGTCCGCCCGGATATCCGTGGCCGGTGTCGATGATCCAGTTCGCGGACGACGGAAGGGATCCGGAGGCGCCGTTGAAGTCGTCGCTCCACACCAGGCTCCAGCCGCTCGGCGTGGGGGGTACGGCCGCGCCGGCGGGCCCGCCGGCGACGGCCATCACGATCACCGGAAGCATCGCCGCGCCGATGGCGGTCAGCAGGGCGCGAAGCCGCGGGCGGCCCCGCGCCGGTGGGTTGGTGGACGTGCCCATTGATGATCCTCATCTCTCGGAGGGCCGTTGGACTCAGCTGAAGGGGATGGTGACCACGGAACGGTTGCCGATCCCGAGCGAGGTGGGATTCGTGCCGATGGCGCTCCACACCTCGACCCGCACGCGGCCGTTGGTGAGGTTGCCGAGCGTGCCCGACGAGGACGTCAGGCCCGCCGCCTGGGTGTAGTGCTCCCAGCCGGCGACCGGGTCCGTGGCGAAGTACCTGTAGGTCTCGACGCGGTCGAAGGTGCCGTCGCCCGTCAGGTCGTACGAGACGCGGGCCTGGACGCCGTTGCCCACCGAGGTTCCCGCGTCGAGGAACAGGTCGAACGCGGTGGCGGCACCGGTGTGGGCCATGGTGAGGCCGGTCGAGGTGTAGACGAGCGGGTTGTACGGCGTGCCGTCGTGGTTGGTGCCCCCGGCCGAGGAGACCGCGTCCGAACCCGCCGCGCCGCCGGTGGCGGCCATCCCCCCGCCGGTCAGGAGGTACCGCGTCGGCGAACCAGGCGTCGGTGTGGGCGTCGGTGTCGGCGTCGGTGTCGGCGTGGGCGTGGGCGTGGGTGTCGGCGTGGTGCCCGCGCTGGTCGCGGTGGAGCCGGCCGGCACCGCCAGTCGCCTGCCGTCGGAGAAGGTGACGGTCCGAGCGGCCGTCCCGAAGTTGTGCGCGACGTAGGTCCGCGTGCCGTTCAGGCTGAAGACCGCCGCCGTCGGGGTGTCGGCGGTCACCGCCGCGTCCACCGTGCCGAGCCTGGCCAGGTTGTAGATCCAGTGGTAGGCGTGCGCCTTGGAGTCACCGGACTCGGGACCGTAGGAGCTCCATCCCGCGTCCCAGTTGGCCTTGGCCGCCGCCGGATCGCCCAGGGACCGGTACTGCCAGATCACGTCGCGCCACTCCACCGCCGGCCCGCCGTTGTTGGCCTCCATCTCGGCGAGCCCGGCCCTGACCTCGCTCTGGTAGAGGCCGTGGTAGAGCGACCCGCCGGTGATGGGCAGGTAGTTGATCCCGTGGATCTCCTCGGGGTTGCCGGTCCACCAGGTGGAGTAGGCGGCGCCGTCGCCCCAGACCATCCCCGCGGTGTCGTGGCCGAAGCCTGCCGGGAAGACCGCGTTGTCCACGTCGAACCAGTACTGGGCGATGGTGGCGGCCTGGGTGGTGTAGAGGTAGACGCCGAGGTCGCGCAGGGCGGTGTCTCCGGTGGCGGCGCCCAGCAGCAGGGCTCCGGCCGCGAAGTTCATGCCCTCCGACGAGGACTCCTCGTTGTTGCCCGCGGCGAAGCCCTGGTGACCCGAGGCCCAGCCGTTGCCCGCGTAGGCGTCGAAGTTGCGCAGGAAGGGGAACCGTGTGTCGCTGCGGTCCCAGTTGTTGGCGTCCCTGGCCAGGAGCTTGGCCATGCCGCCCCACTGCCCGTCGGCCGCCCATGCCCGGTCGTACCGCGCCACCGTGGCGGCGGCCATCAGGTAGTAGCCGTAGTGGAAGTGGTGGTCGTTGACCTCGGTGTCGCTGCCGTACGAGGCGGGGTAGCCGGTGAGGATGCCCCACACGCCGTCGTAGCGGAACTGCTCGCCGCCGGCGGTGAACCAGCTCTGCAGCTCGGTCTTGAGCAGGCCGAGCAGCCTGTCGCGGGAGGCGATGTCGCCGAGTTGCTCGGCGATCGGGACGAGCTGCGCCAGCCGCCCGAGTGCCTTCCCGGACCAGTAGGTGTCCCCGGCGCCCTTCCACGGGTCGGCGGCGTTCGCCTCCTGCCTCACGAAGTCGCCGAGCCGGGCCCGGTCGTAGGCGCCGAGGTCCGGCAACGACGGCAGGACGCCGTGGAAGGTCTGCCGGGTGCTGAACGACGCGCCCTCACGCAGCTTCATCGTGCCGCGCGGCGACACGTAGGTGTAGGTGGTGAGCGGGTCGGTGGTCGCGAGCCACTGGTGCCGGTAGAGCGCCTGGAGGGTCCCGGTCTCTGTGCCTTCCTTGGCGGTGGTGGTCGCCGTGTAGGTGGTGGTCAGCCGGGCGCTCGCCTCGTCGTACGCCCAGCTCACCCTGGTGCCGGTGACGAAGGAGAAGGCGTACTTGGCGAACAGGTCGAGGGCTCCGCGGGCCGGCAGGGCCGCGACGGAGTAGTAGTTCCTGCCGCCGAGGGGGACGGTCGCGGTCGTTCCCGTGACGGTCCAGTCGGTGCCGGTGGGGGCGAAGAGGGCGTAGTCGTGCCCGTTGACCGTGGCTCCCAGCACGTTGCCGCGGTCGGCCCAGATGGTGGGCGTGGCGACGAAGCCGACCTGCGCGTTGCCGCCCGAGGGCGTGGCGTAGACGAACGGGAGGCCGTGGCCGATGGTGGCGCGCAGGGTGCGGGTGCCGTCCGACCAGTAGGGGGTGACGGTCCAGTCGGACCAGCCGTCGACCTGCGTGCTCGGCGCGTTGAGCCCGGTCACGCCCAGGGTGAGGTCACGGGCGTGGGACTGGTTGTACTGCGTGGCGGAGATGGCAGGCGCGGTCGGGTAGCTGACCTCCAGGCCGCCGGCGACGGCGTGGAAGGCCAGCGGATGGGCGTACATGTTCTCGGAGTACGGGTTGCCCGCGTACCGCTGGAAGGCCAGCGATGACCACCAGTCGTTGGTGGGGACCTTGGCGGTGACCGCAGAGGTGATCTTGGGGCTCACCGGCGCGCCGGCGCTGTTGGTGGGGCCGAGCGCCCCGGCGGGCAGGTCGGTCGTGTAGCCGCCCGCCCCCACGGTGACGATGGCGGCGTTCGCGGGGGCGGCGGGCGCCGTGGCGAGCAGTCCGGCGAGCAAGGCGGCGACGGCGAGGCCGGTGAGCCGTCTCCTGAAGGAGGGATTCGAAGCTGGGGCACAGGTCATGCGGCGTGACTTTCGTCGTGGGGGGTGAACCGGCCCGCCTCAACGAGGCAGTGGCCGGCGACGACTCCGTACCGCGGGCCCGACGGCCGTTCGATGCCCGCACAGCGCTGGGAACCAGATGTTCGCGTCGACGTAACGTGCTTGTAACGCTCTCAGCGCCGCTGACGCTAGATGGGCTGACAACTGGTGTCAACAGGAAGAAAAAGTTTCTCGAAGATCGTGAGAGCGCTCTCCACTATTTGCGTGTGACGGACACGGGGACGCACCGCCTCCCCGGCCCCTCCGCCAGGCACGACACGGGCACGAACGGGCCGGTAGGCGCTCTGGCAGGCATCCGGCGGACCGGTTACCGAAGGGCTTCATCATCGGGACGCCTCTGGACGCCGACCGGCCATGGCCCCACCACGAGCCGAGAACGCTCTCTCTGAAAGATCCCTAACCGGCCTCTACCGGGCACGCCTTTCCCGCCCGCGAGTTCAGCGTCCTCATGATCGTCACTGCCCTGCTCGCCGTGGCGACGGCCTTCGGCGGCTCCCGCACGTACCGGAGCCGGCCGGGAGCCTCACAGAGGCGGATGATCGGAGAGGGTCGGTCCAGAAATGACGGGCACCCGCGGGCCGCCCACACGGCGATCTCCGACGGGGCCGATCTTCGGGCGAATCTCGTATGGTCTCTACCGGACGACTTCGAGTGGCACGATGGGTACCGCCGGAGGTCCGGAATCGTGCACGTCGACTTCCAGACCCGGCACCGGCTTCCCGGCGACAGCGGGCTGTGGTACTGAGACGTCGTCCGGGGAGAATGACCTCACCCGACGACCTCCAACTTGAGGAAGACAAGGCTCTGCGAATGAAACGACCCACCCTGGAGGCCGTCGCCGCGCGCGCGGGCGTCTCCCGGGCCACTGTCTCGCGGGTCGTCAACGGCCAGGCGACGGTCACCCCGGAGATCAGGGACACGGTGCTGCGGGCCGTCAGCGAGCTCGGGTACGTCCCCAACTCGGCCGCCCGCAGCCTGGTCACCCAGCGCACCGACTCCATAGCGCTGGTGATCTCCGAGCCGGCGACGAGGGTGTTCTCCGACGACCGGCTGTTCTCGATGGTGATCCGCACGGTGAGCAGCGAGCTGGAGGCCGCCGACAAGCAGATCGTGCTGATGCTGGCCAGCTCGCCGCGGAGCCACGCTCGTGTGGAGCGTTACATCTCCGGCGGGCACGTCGACGGGGTCCTGCTGCTGTCCATGCACGGCGCCGACCCCCTGCCGGCCGCCCTCACCCGCATGGGCGTGCCGGTCGTGTCCTACGGAAGGCCGGCGGTGGCGGTCGAGATGCCGTACGTCGACAACGACAACGTGGGCGGGGCCGCGGCGGCCGTGCGGCACCTGCTCGACACCGGCAGGCGGCGCATCGCCACCATCGCGGGGCCGCAGGACATGATCGGCGGTCAGGACCGGCTCACCGGCTATCGGGACGCCCTGCGCGGTTCCGACCGCCGGTCGATCGTCGCCGTCGGCGACTTCACCCGCGCCTCCGGCGTCGCCGCGATGCGGCAGCTCCTGGAGGACGACCCCTCGCTCGACGCCGTGTTCGCGGCCAACGACGCCATGGCGATCGGCGCGCTGCAGGTGTTGCGGCAGGCCGGACGCAGGGTGCCCGACGACGTGGCCCTGGTGGGCTTCGACGACATCGAGTCGGCCCGCTACACCGATCCGCCGCTCACCACCGTGCGCCATCCGATCCCCGAGCAGGCGACCGCGATGGTGCGGCTGCTGCTCACCCCGCCGAAGGACCGCCCGAGCGAGCACGTCATCCTGCCCAGCGAGCTGGTCATCCGCGAGTCCGCCTGACGAGGGCTCACGCCCTCTGGCGGAGGCACACGTCCCTCTGACCGAGGCGCACGACCCTCTGACCGAGGCTCACGCCTTCACGCCGAGCGGACGCTTCACGCCTTCACGCCGAGCGGACGCTTCACCCCTTCACGCCGAGCGCGCCCGGGATGCGGTTCAGCACGCTGTACGGCACGAGCCCGTAGGCGTGGAAGTCGACGGCGTCACCACCGGCCGCCCTGACCGCGCGCACCTTCGCGGCCAGCCGGTCCTCGGAGTCGGTGTCGGGCAGGCCGGGTCGGAGGACCACCCGCAGCTCGCGGTCGTTGCCGACGGAACGGCGGTAGGCGCCCACGTCGTCGGCCACCCGCGCGGCGTCCCTCGCGTAGGCGAGGACGCCGAAGGACGGCACGAGGTCGCCCAGCGCGACCAGGTCGACGCCGAACTGCCAGGCGTCGTGCGCCGCGAGGCCCGCCGGGGGAAGCCCGTCGGCGTACCCCTTCTGGTGGCCCGTGCCGTCGAGGAAGGTGAGTTTGGAGCCCTCGGCGGCCACCGCGGACGACACCTCGCTGACCAGCGACGTCACCGTCTCCGAACGGGCGCGCGCGTACGCCACCACCTCCGGGCCGGCGTATGCGGTCAGCGCGGCCCGTGTCACCTCGCCCTGCGCGGGCGGGTCGCCGTCGAGCACCCCGCCGACGATGCGGGCGCACTCCTCGCGCGCCACGTCGGCCCTGACCCCGAGGTCGGCCGCTCGCCGCATGCACCACGAGCAGAAGCACAGCGCGAACAGGAACTCGTCCATCGGGCCTAGCGGGACGAAGCACCTCTCCTGCTGGTATCCCTGGGCGAACCCCCCGAAGTGCAGCGACTCCGCGACCACGCTGGCAACCCCGTGCCGGGCCACCGACCGGGCCAGCGCGACGGCGTAGAGGCGGACGTCGGGGTGGGCGGGGCACAGGGCCGCGGGGAAGCCGCGCCCGCCGAAGCAGTCGTGCACGGTCACGTCCGGGTTGGCCAGGCCGAGCGTGATGTTGCGCAGGAACACCGTCCAGCCGTGCAGGGCCATCCCCCGGTCGGCCGCGGCCTCGCGCAGCGCGGCGAGCGGCTCCCCCTCGGCTCCGGGCTGCGCCGGCGGGGCCAGGCGCAGGTTCCCGAACAGATCGGCGGGCGGTGTGAAGTGGACGCCGTCGAAGCGGATGGTCACCCGCGAGGCGCCGTGCGGGGTGACGTCGCGGGCTCCGTGTCCGGCGGCCGCGACCGTCACCTCGCGCACGCCGTAGCCGGCGATCCGGTCGAGGACCTGGCCGATGCCCTCGTCTCGCACGTCCTCGACATAGACGTAAACCGAACCGTCCAACGCAGCCGTGCCTTTCAAGGAGCCCGCTGTGAATGACCTATGTCCCAGGCGACCCTATATCTTCGCAGCCGAGCGGAGACTGCTGCCGCAGGGGGCGGACGCGGAGCAGATCGCGGGCGTGCTCGCGGGCGAGGTTCCACCCGTTCCACGACTCGGAGCCGCCCAGCCGGCCCACGACCGACATCCTGTCCAGCAGGCAGCTCCGCCACGGCTCGGCCAGCCCGTCGACCGCCGGCACGGCCTCGGCGCCGAGATCGCTGAGGTAATCCACGTCCACCCGTCCGACACCGCGGACCTGGAGCTGTGTCTCGGCGACCCGCAGGTCGGGGTTCCAGACGGCGAAGACCACCAGCGACAGCCCCGTCAGCGCCACCAGCGTGCGCGGCAGCCAACTCGTCCGCTGCCCCGCCAGCCGCAGTCCCCCGGCGACCAGCACCATCGCGAAGACCGCGGCCAGCCACCAGATGGCCGCCTCCACCGACGCCCGCATCCTGGACAGGCCGTAGGCGTCGATGTAGAGCCCGAGGCGGTGCAGCGCCGAGGCCAGGATCACCAGGGTGAGCGCGCACAGCAGGCCGAGGAGCCCGGCGAGCAGCCAGCGCTCCGTCCTCCCGGGGGCGAGCACCGCCACGGCCACGGCCACGATGGCGAGCACGAACACGCTGACGGTGACCAGCTCGAAGAAGCCCGACCGCGCGTACTCCGCGTAGGTGAGCCCGGCCGTCTCCACCACCTTGCGGTTGCCGCCGAACAGCGTGGCGGTCTGCACGACCACGAAGAAGACGAACAGCAGGTTAAGCGCCACCAGAGGAGTGATCCACAGGGTGCTGCTCACACGAGCGCGCATGCCCGGGGTGGCGGGCTCGACCACGGGCCGCAGCGCGACGAGCGTAGCCGCCCCCACCAGCGTGGCGAACGCGACGAAGACGAACAGCCGCGACGGTAGCGAGGAGACCCACCCCGGAGCGGTGAACAGGCGTGCGACCAGGGAGGAGAAGACGGCGTCCGCGGAGACGAAGAGCGTGCCGAAGACGACGATCAGGACGGTCGTCAGCCCGAGCGCGGCGAGCACGGACCCGATACGCCACCGATCCTTCAACTTCTTCAGTGGCACGAGGAGGAACCACGGGAGCGGCGGAAGCGCGAGGATCACCGACAGCCCTCCTCTGATCACGCCCAGCCAGCCGCTCCCGGCACCCGAGACCGCGAGGGCCGCGAGCCCGAAACCGGCGAGCAGCATGGGGGGCACCAGCCATTCGGCGTCCCGGAACAGGGCGACGGCCACCAGCGCGTACGCCAGCAGGCCTAACACCGCCGTCCACGGCGTGATCCTGCGACGGGCCGCCGGGAGTACGGCCGCGCCGGTCGCGACCGCCACCAGCACGATGCCCAGTCCCGGCCTGGCGTCCGGCAGCGCGACCGCTGCGATGAGCCCTACCGCCGCGGCCAGGACCAACAGCCCGCGGGGCGTCTTCGGCAGGACCGGGCGGGGGAACAGCGGGGGCGGCACGTAGTCGGCCGGCGGTGGGTACACCCCGCGTCCGGCGAGCGCCGGTTCGGGCAAGGGAGCGGTGTGCGAGCGGGCGCTCGCGGCCCCCAGCGACGAGCCCAGGAGCGTACCGCCGACGGTGAAGAGCAGCAGCACCGCGAGGGAGTAGGGCCCACCCAAGAAGAAGCCCACGAAGAAGGCCGCGCACAGCCCGCTGACGAAGCCGCAGACGAGCCCCAGCAGACCTCCCGTGAGACCACTCCCCAGGCCCTGCACCGGCACGCTCCGGGCGTGCGCCGGCGCCCCCGCATAAGCCGGCGCGCTACCGGCGTCCACCGGCACCCCTCCCGCATAAGCCGGCGCACCACCGGCACCCCCCGCATAAGCCGGCGCACTTCCAGCGTCCACCGGCACACCTCCCGCATCCGGCACGCCCCCGGCGTGAACCGGCACGCCCCCGGGGTGAATTGGCGTTCCCGCATCAGCCTGAGCGCCCCCGGCGTGAACCGCCGCCCCTGCGTTAACCGGCGTCCCGGGAACCTGCGTCCCGGTAACCGGCGTCCCGGTAACCGGCGTCCCAGGAACCGGCGTCCCGGTAACCGGCGTCCCGGGGGGAACCGGCGGGCCTTCGGCGTGAACCGGCGTGCCCACCCGATCGGCCGGTGGCGCGGTGGGAGCCGGCGTGCGCGTGGCATAGGCAGGCCCGCCTACGACGTCCGCCGGGGTGCCCGCGGCATCGACGGGTTTCGCTACCGCGTCCACCGGGGCGCGCACGTCATCGGCGCGCCCGGCTACGGTTGCCGCCTTTCCGGAGTGACCGACCCGGTCCCCAGCAAGGCCTGCCCGGTCCCCGGTGGGGGTGGCGGACGCCTTCTCTCCCGGTGATTCCTGGTCCGGGACGTCACTCATGATCGTTGTCCTTTCTGGGAGGTCGACGACCATGCGGCAACCGACCGGGGACTCGGCGACCCTGATGGAACCGCCGTGAAGTTCAACGATTTCCTTGACGATGGCCAGGCCGAGGCCCGCGCCTCCGGCGTCGGCCGCCCGTGCGGTGTCGAGGCGGGAGAACCGTTCGAACACCCGAGGCCGTTCCGGCTCGGGAATGCCGGGTCCCTCGTCGGTCACGCTCAGCCGTACGCCCGCCCCCTCCGGACGCGCTTCGAGCCGGACCAGCCCGCCGGGCGGGCTGTGCCGTACGCCGTTGTCCAGCAGGTTGGCCAGCACCTGGCCGAGCAGCGCCGGGTCGGCGCGGACACCGAGCCGGGGGGACACCGCGCTCGACAGCGACACGTCGTCACGTGCCAGGCTCGCCTCCCGTACGGCCTGGCCGCACAGCGCCACGAGCTCGACCGGTTCCGGCTCGATGGGCCGGGCTCCCGAGTCCAGCCGCGACAGGTCGAGCAGCTGTGCCACCAGCCTGCCGAGGCGCTCGGTCTGGGCCAGCGCCGTGCTCAGCGTGGCGAGGTCCGGCGGGGACACCCCGTCGACGACGTTCTCGAGCACGGCCTGCAGCCCGGTGATGGGCGTGCGGAGCTCGTGGCTCACGTTGGCCACCAGCTCGCGGCGCTGCCGGTCCACCTCCTCCAGGTCGGCCGCCATCGCGTTGAAGGCCCGCGCCAGCTCGCCGACCTCGTCGCGGGAGGTGGCGCGGACCCGCATGCCGTACCGGCCCTTGGCGATGGTCTGGGCGGCGGCGGCCATCTCACGCAGCGGCCTGGTCATGCCACGGCCGATCAGCTGCACCATGCCGACGCTGAGCAACGCCGCGAGGCCCATCCGTACGGACGCGACGACGCCGAGCGAGCGGCCGTACTCGTTGATGGCGAAGGCGGTCGCCACCGCGAGCAGGATCACCAGCCCCAGCTTGATCTTGATCCTGCCGAGGAAGTCGAGCGGCCTCATGGTTTGACCAGCGCGTATCCGACACCGTGGACCGTACGGACGACCCCCGCGCCGAGCTTGCGGCGCAGCGCGCGTACGTGGCTGTCGACCGTGCGCGTCGCCGCGGCCTCGGAGAAGCCCCAGATGTCGGAGAGCAGCCGTTCGCGCTCGAAGACGTGCCCAGGACGTTCCGCGAGGCGTCTGAGCAGGTCGAACTCCGTACGGGTGAGCTGGGCCTCGGCCCCGCGTACGAACACCCTGCGCTCGGCGGTGTTGATCTCGACATCGCCGACCCGGATCACCCGGTCCTCGTGGGCGAGCTGGGCCGCCCGTTCGACCCTGCGCAGCAGGGCGTGGATCCTCGCGACCAGCTCGCGCATGCTGAACGGCTTGGTGAGGTAGTCGTCGGCGCCGACGCCCAGCCCGACCAGCAGGTCGGTCTCCTCGCCGAGGGCGGTCAGCATCAGTACCGGAACGGGCCGCGCGGCCTGCATGCGCCGGCAGACCTCCACCCCGTCCAGCCCTGGCAGCAGCCGGTCCAGGACCACCAGGTCCGGCTCCGCTTTCGCGTACGCCGCGAGCGCCTCCATGCCGTCGCCCGCGATACGGACCTCGAAGCCCTCGGCGAGCAACCGGCTCTGCAGGGCCAAGGCGATGGTGCTGTCGTCCTCGACGACGAGGATGCGCCGCTGGTCTGTCACGCACGGAAGCCTAGGACCGACTCGTGCAGACATTCCCTACCGATATGTGCAGATCCGATGCAATCTTGATTAGCTGGGGATCGTGACAAGATCTCTGGACGTCTCCGCCTATCTCCGCCGCCTCAGATTGGACGCTCCCGCCGGGCCGCCCAGCGTGGATGGGCTCATCCTCCTGCACACGGCGCACGTCGAGCGGGTGCCGTACGAGTACTTCCACATCTGGCTGGAGCACCCGACGACGGTCGAGCCGCTGGAGTCGGCCGGGCGCATCCTGCGCGGGCGGGGCGGCTACTGCTTCCATCTCAACGGCGCGTTCTCACTACTGCTGGCCGAACTGGGTTTCCAGGTGACCCGCCATGTGGGAGGCGTGCAGGGCTCCGCGGAGCATCCGGCCGGCGCCACCGGAAACCACCTCGCGCTGACCGTCTCGGGGCTGCCGTCGGCCGAGTGCCCCGATGGCGTGTGGTTCGTCGACCTCGGCCTGGGAGACGCGATCCACGAGCCGCTCCCCCTCGTCGAGGGCACCTACCGGCAGGGGCCCTTCGTGTACGGCCTGCGGCCCTCGGAGGCCGAGCCGGGCGGCTGGCGCTTCGACCACGACCCGCGCGGCAGCTTCCTCGGGATGGACTTCCGCCACGAGCCGGCGCCGATGTCGGCCTTCGACGAGCAACATCGGCACCTGTCGACGTCACCGGAGTCCAGCTTCCAGAAGGTGCTGTGCGCGCAGCGCCGCGACGCCACCGGGTCGGACTACATGCGCGGCCTGGTCCTGTCCCGCCGCGGCTCCGGGGAGGGGACCTCGACGCTGTCGAGCGACCGTGACTACTTCGAGGCGCTGGCCGACGTGTTCGGGCTGACCCTGGACGAGGTCACCGCCCAGGAGAAGGCGGCCCTGTGGACACGGCTCACCGAGACGCACGAGAAATGGCTCGCCACCTCGGTCTGACAGGGCCCGGACCGGCCGCGGGCGCGGCGGTCCGGACCCTACGGGATCAGCAGGCGATCGGCGAGGAGCCGAAGGCCACGTCGTCGAACCACAGCGTGTCCGCGTCACTGCCGTAGCTCTCCCAGCCGAGACGCAGGGTCGCCGGGCGCGCCGCCGTCGTACGGCTCAGCCACTGCGAGTCGATGTCACGCGTGGGGGTCCCGTCCAGGTGCAGGCCCGCGACCTCCTGTCCGTCGACCCAGGTGCTCATCGCCTGCTTGGTGGTGTCGATCTGGTAGCGCAGGCAGACCCAGCGGCCGGTGGCCAGCGGCGTGCTGAGCGCGACCCCCGCCGGGCTCTGCTCGGGGAGGGTGGCGTCGTCGGACTCGCGGTTCCACTGCAGCGCGGCGTTCTGCCCGCCGATACGCAGGTCCTTGCCGCCGTTGGCCGAGTCGGCCATCGTGATCATGGTGACGTGCGAGGCGGGGAGGGCGGTGGTGTGCCGGACCCACATCCGCGCGTAGACCACGGGCCCGACCGTGGACACGTTCTTGGTGGTGCCGACGAAGATGTGGTTGCAGTATCCCCCTCCGCCATTCACCCGGAGCGATTTGGTGCCGCTGTGGGCCATGGAGCCATCGATCGTCGCTGTCCCGGTGCCGGCGCAGTTGGGCGTCACGACCTGCCAGTCCCCGCTGGGCGTGGTGGTCGCCTGGTCGTCGAACCCGGAGCAGACCACCGCTCCCGAGCACCCCGCGGGCACGGACGGCGTGGGCGTGGGCGTCGGCGTCACCGTCGGGGTGACCGTGGGCGTCGGGGTGACCGGCGGGGTCGGGCCGCCTGTCGGCGTCACCGAGCCCTCACAGGGGACGCCGTTGACGCCGAAGTCCGTGGGGATGGCGTTGGAGGTCGTCCAGGTGCCCTGGAAGCCGAACTCGGTGGAACCGCCGGTCGGCAGCGAGCCGTTGTGCTGCGCGTTGACGGCGGTCACCGCGGCACCGGACTGGGTGATGCTCGCGTTCCAGCCGGAGGTGACCTTCTGGTCGGCGCCGAAGGTCCACCGCAGCGTCCAACTCGAGACGGCCGGCCCGAGATTGGTCACCTTGACCTGCGCGGTGAACCCACCGCCCCACTGGTTCACGCGGTAGTCGACCCGGCAGACCGGATCCGCGGCCGAGGCGGCGCGGATCGGGAAGAGCAGGGCGGCGATCGCGGCCAGCACGGCGACCATGCCGAGGACATCGCGCCCCACGTACGCCGACCCGTGCCATCCGGGCGTCGGCGGGCGGGATCGCGGCGGTGGGAACTCGCGGCCGGGAACGGGAGCACTCATGGGACGGCTCGCTTTCTACGGAGGCTCACTAGCAATGGGAGCGCTCCCACACGCCGGACCGGGATCGCTCAGCTGCGCTCGATCGCCGATCGTGCTCCGCGAGCGACCGGAGTGTCAACGACATCGCCCCTGCGGCCGTCACCGACCTCGGGCAGGGCTGAATCTTTCACCCCGGGCCGGCGGCTCAGAGCCGTTCCCGTAGCTCCCGCTTGAGGATCTTGCCGACGGCGTTGCGCGGAAGGTCCTCGACGATCTCCAGCCTCTCGGGGAGCTTGTAGGAGGCGATGCCCTTGTCCCGGAGGAAGTCCACGACCGACCGCAGGTCGATGTCGTCCCGCGGCACGACGACCGCGCACACCTTCTCGCCCAGCACCTCGTCCGGATACCCCACGATCGCGACCTCCACGATGGCCGGGTGCCCGGCCAGCAGGGCCTCCAGCTCCGCCGCCGCGATGTTCATGCCACCCCGGATGATCATGTCCTTGGCCCTGTCGACGAACCGCAGGTACCGCCCGCCCGGCCCGTCGATCTCGAACACGTCGCCCGTGACGAGGTAACCGTCGGCGTCGAACGGGTCCTCGGCCGCCGTGCCCGCGAGGTATCCCGCGAAGACGGTCGGTCCGGAAAGGCGCAGCTCGCCCGGACGCCCGGGCTCGGTGATCTCCTCGCCGGAGGAGGGATCCACCAGCTTGACCTGGGTGGCGTCGAGGGTCCCGGGCCAGGCGCCTCCGGGGACGCCCGGCCGCGGGAAGAACCGTGCGCGCTCCACGGGATCGGGGATGTTCACCGGATCGGAGAGCAGCGCGATGCCTTCGTTGGAACCGAAGAAGTTGATGACGGCGATGCCGTACCGCTCCTGCCAGCCCTTCACCATCCACGGCGGGAGCGGCGCCGAGCCGGAGCCGATGCGCGTCAGCGAGGAGATGTCGTACCGGCCGAGCATCTCGGGCTTGCGAAGCAGCATCGTCAGCAGCGCCGGTGGGGCGAGCGTGTAGGTCACCCGCTCCTCGGTGATCTGGTCGAGGTAGACCGGCAGGTCGAACGGATGGTGCTGGACCATCTGGAACCCGGTGCGAAGCCAGGGCAGGAAGACGCCGCCGATGCCGGCCATGTTCACCATGGGGAACGGGTTGAGCACCACGTCGTCGCCGGTCAGCGAGGGCGCGGCGGTGGTGTTCGACTCGACGGCGAACCAGTCGTAGTGACACCTCGGCACGCCCTTCGGCGTCGCCTCGGTCCCGGAGGTCCAGCAGATCGTCACGCAGTCGTTCGGGTCGGTCTCAAGTCCCTTGAGGTGGGCCGCCAGCAGCGCGGGGTCGGCGCTCGCGCTCTCCAGGTCCCGTACGGGATCGCCCCAGGCGAGCACGGCCGGGGGCGCGGGCGCCTCGAGCCTTCGGACGATCTCGGCGTTGCCGCGGTCGCCCACACGCTCGGCGGTGACGAACGCCTTGACCGTGACCAGGCCCATGACCTGCGCGAGCTCGTACTCGCGGTACTGCACCGGCAGGGGCGTCACCACGGCGCCGATCCGGGAGACCGCGAGGAAGGTCACCGCCAGCTCGACGCTGTTCGGCAGCTGGACCGCCACCACGTCGCCCTGGCCGACGCCGGTCTCCAGCAGCAGCGCCGCGATCCTGTCGACCTCGTCGCCCAGCTCGCCCCAGGTCAGCCGCCTGGCCGGGCCGTCCATCAGGCTGGGCTTGTTGAGGGGGTCGATGATCGCGACGGCGTCCGGCCGCGCGCTCACCTGGCTCCTGAACAGCCCGTCGACGGTGTCGCCGGTCCACCATCCACTCGAGGTGAAGCGCTCGACGTGCTCGGCCGGGTGCAGCCTCATCGCGACTCCCATCGTGGATGGAGCGACACTACGAAGACAGCAGCCAGCCGGTCAATGGTGGCCGAACACATCGTGACCGGAAGAATTGGGAAACGCCACTCCGAACCGGGCCGGACACGGCGGACTCGCTAGATACCACGACTCTCAGCCGGGTACGCGGACATGTCGAAGTGGATTTCCCGGCGCTCCAGCACCTCCTCGCACCACCGGCAGAGCAGGACGGGCTGGAGCGCGGCCCCGCAGGGCTTGTGCGTGATGGTGAGGCCGGACCCCTCCGGGGCGGGCAGCTCGCGCTGGGCCCAGTCGGTGAGGAAGGCGAAGACCTCGAAGAACCCCAGGCCCTTGTCGGTCAACCGGTAGAGACGGCAGGCGTCGGTCTGGAGCACGCCGAGCTCGACGAACCGCTTGAGCCGTTCGGTGAGCACCGACGGAGCGATGCCCAGCTCGTTCTGGAAGTCGACGAAGCGCCTGATCCCCAGGAACGCCGCGGCCAGGACCGTCGTGCTCCAGCGGTCGCCGAGGATCTCCATCGAGTGGGGGCAGTAGCCGACGAAGTCGGTCCTGTCGTCGGCGCGCACGGTGCGGCGATGGTGACGCGGCACACCGATGCGGGCGAACGACGCGAGGGGACCGCGCCGTGTATGGGTGTCCCTGGCGCTCATCGGCTTGCGGCAGGTGCCGCAGGCGAGGTACGGCCGGGCGTCGTGGCCGCAGGTGTCGTGGACCGGCGCCAGCAGGCCCGGCCTGTCGGCCCAGTCGCGCTCCCAGCTGTGGATCGCGACCAGGAAGGCCCACAACCGCAGGCCCGCGCCGGTCAGCCGGTACTCGTAGCGGGTGCGTCCGTCGCGGTAGGCCGCCGGCACGAAGATGCCGTGCCTGACCAGCTCCTTCAGCCGAGCCGCGAGCACGGACTCGGAGATGCCCAGCTCGTCGCGCCATCCGGCGAAGGTGCGGATGCGCAGCAGGAAGGCCCGCTGGAGGATCAGCAGGACCCAGCGGTCGCCCAGGATGCCCAGCGCGCGCCCGATGGCACTGAGCTCGGCGGCTTCGCGGTCACCGGCGTGTTCGGCCCCGGCCATGACCGGCGACTCCTTCGTCTCCACCACGTCAACTCTAAACAGCGCCCCGGGTATGGAAGGCCGGCCGGCGCGTTGACTAGCTGACTTTTTCTATCGTAGTTTCCAGGAATGAGGGAACAGCCGACGGCGGTCGCGACGGTCATGGACGAGTCGGGCGAGCCGAACCCCTACCTCCTCGGCGTCCACGCCCCGGTCCACGAGCAGATCACCGCCGTGAATCTCAAGGTCATCGGGGAGATCCCTCGCGACCTGAACGGCGTCTACCTGCGTAACGGGCCCAACGCGCGCTACCCGATGAAGGGCCGCTACCACTGGTTCGACGGCGACGGCATGGTGCACGCCATGCACTTCGAGAACGGCCGCGCGCGCTACCGCAACCGGTACGTCCGCACCCGCGCCTTCGAGGCGGAGTCCGCGGCAGGGGAGTCGCTGTGGACCGGCGTCATGGAGAGCCCCAAGGGCAACCCCTTCGGCAACACCCGCGGGCTGAACCTGAAGGACTCCGCCAACACCGATGTGATCTTCCACCGGGGCAAGGTGCTCGCCACCTGGTACCTGTGCGGCTCGCCCTACTCGCTCGACCCGCTCTCTCTGGAGACCCTCGGCGTCGAGAACTTCCTGAACACGCTCACGGGCGACGTCATGGCACATCCGAAGGTCGACGAGCGCACCGGTGAGCTGTTCTGGTTCGACTACGGGCCGCGCGAGCCGTACCTCCGCTACGGGGTGGTCGGCGCGGGAGGCGCGGTCGAGCACTGCGTGGAGCTGGACCTTCCCGGGGCACGGCTGCCGCACGACATGGCGATCACCGAGAACCACGCCATCTTGATGGACCTGCCGCTCTTCCAGGACCTCGACGCCGCGCGGCAGGGAAGGCACAAGCTGACCTTCGACCGGGAGCTGCCCTCACGCTTCGGTGTGATCCCGCGCCGGGGTCTCGCGCACGAGATCCGCTGGTTCGAGGCCCGGCCCTGCTACATCTACCACGTGGTCAACGCCTGGGAGTACGGGGACGAGATCGTCATGGACGTCTGCCGGGTCTCGCGCCCGGTGCCCCGGGGCACCGGAAGCCCGCTGACGCGCATGCTGTCCTATCTCAAGCTGGACGCCCGGATGTACCGCTACCGCTTCGACCTGCGCACCGGACGGACCTCGGAGGAGTTCGTGGACGAGGACCACAACACCGAGTTCCCGTCGATCGACGCCCGCAAAACCGGAAATATCACGCGATATGCGTACAACGTGTCCGTCAAGGACGCGGACGTCAACCTCTTCGACGGCCTGGTCCGGTACGACAACGTGACCGGCGAGAGGCAGGCGTACCACTTCGGCGAGCACCGCTACGGCAGCGAGGCGCCGTTCGCGCCCCGCGACGGCGCGACCGGCGAGGACGACGGCTACCTGGTGACCTTCGTGACCGACGAGCGCGAGGGCACCTCCGAGGTCCAGATCCTGTCCGCCGCCGACCTGGCCGCGGGGCCGATCGCCCGCGTCCTGATCCCCCAGCGGGTCCCCCTGGGGTTCCACGCCACCTGGGTCAGATCGGACCAGTTGCGCTGACCCGTCCCCGCCGGACCGATCTTCAGATGGCCCATAAAGGGCTCGCACAGGCAGTAGTAAAGAGCGTCCGTTATGAGGTTGACTAAGCGTCTCGTAAGGACGGCGCCGAGGGCCTGCCGTACGAGGCACGGCGGCGTCCCCGGGCAATGGCAGGAGCGTTACACATGAGGCTCAGCGTCTCCCTCGGGCTGTGGCAGGACCGCCCGGCGGGCGAGGCGGTGCGGACCGCGCAGATCGCGGACGAGCACGGCTACCCCGAGATATGGGTGGGTGAGATGGCGACCTACGACGCCTTCGCGCTCGCCACGGCGATCGGCATGCGGACCGACCATGTCGCGCTCACCGTCGGGCCGCTGGCGGTCACCGTGCGGGATCCCATGATGATCGCGATGGGGGCCGCGTCGGTCGCGGAACTCACCGGCAGGCAGGTGAACGTCGCGCTCGGCACGTCCAGCCCGATGGTGGTGGAACAGTGGCACGGACGCTCCAGGGCCGGTTCGGCCACGGCGCTGCGCGAGTCCGTCATGGCGCTCCGGCCGCTGCTCGACGGGAAGAAGTCCGGCTTCTCCGGCACACGGCTCAGCAGTACGGGCTACCGGCTGCGGCTGCCCGCTCCTCGTTCGGAGCTCACCGTCGCCGCCTTCGGCCCGGCCGCGGTGGGCGCCGCCGCGCTCGCCGACCGCATGGTGCTCAACCTCCTCACCCCGGCCTCCGCCGCCCGGCTCATCACCGACCTGCGGCTGCTCTCGCGGACCACGCGGGTCGCCGCGTGGGTGACGGCCGCCGTGGACCCCGACGCCCCCGCGATCGAGCAGATCCGGCGGGGCGTGCTGCCGTACCTGGCGGCGCCCGGCTACGGCGAGATGTTCGCCGAGGCCGGTTTCGAGGACGTGGTGTGGTACGCCCGGTCCGGGCCGCATCCCAAGGAGCTGCTCGCGGCCATCCCCGACGCCCTGCTGGAGTCCGTCGCGCTGATCGGCGACTCGGTCGAGATCATGGACCGCCTCGACGCGTACGCCGAGGCGGGTGTGGACGAGGTGGCGCTCGTGCCCGTCAGCACCGAGGCCGACCCCTTCGGCGAGGCGACGCTCAAGGCCCTCGCCGAGTAGCCACCTGTGCGGGTCGCCTAAAGGAACTCCACGCGGCGGGCCACACGTTGAAGGGGCGACGCAGAATGGGCGGTGGGGACCGCCCCCGCTCGGCGAAGAGAAAGGCCCGGCAATGTCGCCACTGGCAAAGTACTACCTGGGTGCGGGAATCGTCTCGATCCTGGCGCTTCTCATAATCCCGTCCACGATCACGTGGATCCTGGTCATCGCCGGGCTCGCCGCACCGGTCGCGGCCTACTTCATGCTGGACGAGTCGCAGCGCCGCCGCCTGCGCCGGATCCGCCGCCGGCAGATCGGCCGCTGAACGCGGGCGACGACCGCGTGACCGTGCGGGCGGGCCGGACGGTCAGGCGGTGGCGACGGCGATCTGGTCGTGGACGCGCTGCGTCACCTTGCGCTCGATCACGAACGACAGGAGCGGGATGGTGCCGGCCAGCAGCACGCCGAGGGTGTAGGGCCACGACCAGCGCGCCTTGAGCCCGAGGTTGAGCGCGGCCAGGAGATACACGGCGTAGACGAAGCCGTGCACGGGGCCGATGACGGCCACGGGCGTGGCGTTGCCGAAACCGTATTTCACCACCATGGCCACCACGAGGGCGAGCAGCATGCAGCCGACGACATAGGCCATCACCCGGAAGGGCTTGAGCGCGGATTCCACGACGATCATTACCTCGCTTGCTGAGCGGTCACCACACGATATCCCGGTGGAGGGGTGGTCAGCCCTGCGGGGAGGCGCGGAGCTCCCGGGCCGGGGCCGCGCCGGCCCGGGCGGTGCGCACGGCGTCTCGTACGAAGTGGAACCACATGAACACGGCGAACGCCGCGAAGATCCACCACTGGGCGGCGTAGGCGAGGTTCCGCCAGGTGAAGCCGCCTCCCTCGGAGGGCGGGGGCACGGCCACGAGCCGGGTGGCGGCCCCGGAGGACACCGGCGCGGTGGCCACCACGAACCCGTCCTGGACGCGAACCCCGTGCCAGACGTTGATCAGCTCCGCCGTCGAGACGGTCGCCACCTGGCCCGCGGGCAGGGGGGCGGTCCGCCGCTTGGCGAAGTCGGTCGGCTCCGATGGCTGCACCCGTCCGCTCACGCTCACCGTCCCCTCGGGCACGGCCGTCCCCGGATCGGAGGGGGTGGCGACCCAGCCCCGCACGACGGGAAGCAGGCTTCCGTCGGCCAGTTCCATCGGCGTCAGCAGCCAGTAGCCGCCGTCCTTGCTCGCGCCGCCGCCGGACTCGACGGTCGGCTCGCGCTCCGCCACCAGCAACTGCCGTGAGGCGTCGAAGGTGCCCCGCACCGTCACCTGACGGCTGATGGCCTCCACCGGCACGCGCTTGCCCGGCTCGACGAGCGTCGACAGCGCCACCGGAGCCGGGTCGCGGAGGGCGTGCGGGCGGGCGGAGTCCTCGAAGACGCCGAGCTGCCACCGCCCGAGCAGGGTGAACGAGATCAGCACCCCGATCGTCACCAGGTGGAGGCCCACGAGGCGGGGCGAGAACAGCGTCCTGAGCATGCCCCCACGCTATCCGTCCCTGGTGGTGGTCCCTCCAGTGGTGCCGGTCGGTGCCGCGCCCGCGCCCTCGTGGATCCCCGTCCCGGCGGCACCGCCGCGCGCCACGGACGGGCTCTTCACCGGCGTCAGGTCGTACAGCGTGTAGTCGTCGAAAGACACCTTGACGGCCCCCCCACCCGAAACCCTCGCGATCAGCCCCACCCCCCGCTTATTGAGCCCGTTCGGGTCGGTGACGGAGTTGGCCAGGGCTCCGTCGACCCACATCCGCAGGAGCACCTCCCCCGCCCTCTGGCCCGGCTCGCAGGACACCTGGAGACGGTGGCGGGTGCCGTTGAGCGCCTCCTTGGGGACGACGGCCTTCTTGGACACCGCCAGCTCACCGCCCGTTCCCGCGATCACCCGGCGGATCCGGGTGAATCCGTCGTGGTCGAGCAGGAATTCGTACCGGTCGCCTGAGTCGTTGCCCTCGCCCATGCACGTCGGGCCGAACGACCAGCGCGGGCTCGTCCCTTTGCGCGTGGACGCCTCGACCTGGATCAACACCCGTTCCGGCACCTCGGTGAACGGCGAGACCAGCATGTGGGTCTCGAAGGGCGGATTGGGGGCGTCGAGCGCGAGGGCGCCCTCGGGGAGGTAGCCATCGCTGTACCCGCCCGTGGAGTAGTCCCAGAGCGACCAGTCGGTCGTACGGTCGCTGAAGTCGTCCTGATAGATCTGGCGTCCCGTGGGCGGAGCGTCCGACCCGCCGGTCAGCAGCGATGGCCACACGAGCAGGACCGCGGCGGACACGGCGAGCGCCGACCCGACGGCGACCAGCGGCGCCCACCGCCTGCGAGCGCGCGGCCGCCGTGGCGGGGCGGCCGAAGCCGGCTCCGCCGCGGGTTCGGCCGGTCCGGCGGTGGCCGTGGCCGATGGCAGGACCGGAGGTGTGGCGGTGGACGCCGGGCCGGCCTCCGGCGCGGTCCAGGTGGCGCTGACGAGCCGTGTCGCGGCCTCGGCCGTCACCTCCTCCTGCCCGAGCAGCCGGTCGATGAGTTGCTGGGCCGTCGGCCGCCTCGCGGGGTCCTTGTCGAGGGCGCGCTCGACCAGCGGCCGTAGCCGCTCATCCAGGCCGTCGAGCCGCGGCACGTGGTTGACGACCCGGTAGACCACCTCGGCCTGGGCTCCGGTGCCGAACGGAGGGGTGCCCGTGGCGGCGTAGGTGACCACGCCACCCCACGCGAACACGTCGCTGGCCCCGGTGACCCGGCCGCCTCTCACCTGCTCGGGTGACATGTACGGAGGGGTGCCGATCACCAGGCCGGTGTCCCCGCCCGTGTCGGCCAGCTGGGCGATGCCGAAGTCGATGACCCGTGGGCCGAGGGGGGACAGCAGGATGTTGCCGGGCTTGAGGTCACGGTGGACGACGCCGGCCCGGTGGATCGCCGCCAGCGCGGTCGCCACGCTCACCGCGAGGGCTTCCAGGTTCGATCCGGTGAGCGGCCCCCGCGCCCCCACCACCGACGACAGGTCCCGGCCCTCGATGTACTCGGTCGCGATGTAGGCCTGCTCGCCCTCCAGCCCCACGTCGAGGACGGCCGCGGTGCAGAAGCGGGCGACCTTCCGTGCCGCCTCCGCCTCCTGGCGGAACCGTCGGCGGAACTGCTCCTGGTGGGCGAGGTTGGGGCGGATCACCTTGAGCGCCACCTGGCGCCCGGCGTCGTCCCGCGCGAGGTAGACGATGCCCATGCCGCCCTCACCGAGCCGGCGCAGGATCACGTAGGGGCCGACACTTCGCGGGTCGGTCAGGGCGGCTTCCCGTAATGGCTGCTCCCCGTTCATCGACGACATCTTTTCGGATCACATCCACCTTGGCTACCAGAAGGGAAGAAAGCCGCGACATCCGCGATCAGGGTCGGGTTCGGGCATATCAGGGCAAGGTCACAACCTCGAAGGCCGAACTGGCATAAACAGCGTCAACTCACCTCTGAGGTCGATAAAGTCATGCCATGTCCGAACCTCAGATTGATCCTGCGGGAAACACCCAGCAGTTCAAGGCCTTCGCCCAGCGCCAGGAGCCCGAAGCGGTCGCGCCCAAGCGGTCCTACCTGGTCCCCGCGATCGTCGTGATCGCCGCCGTCATCGTCGTCGCCGTGGTGGTCTTCCTGGTGCTCCAGTAACGTCCTACCGCTCATAGGTGTAGCGCGCCGCCGGCCGACCGCCAGCGGCGCTTTTCCCATGCCTGAAAGCGAAGCTCGCATCCGAAATAGAGTGACGGGGCCCGTAAGAGGCGGGTGGACCAGAAGGACCTTCCCCGGCTAAATTGGACCCTGAGTCCAATACGGACCGGAGGAGATGGAATGGCAGCCGCAGGCCCCGGGATCACGATCATCGGCTCCGGCTTCGCCGGCCTCTGCATGGCGATCAAGCTGAAAGAGGCCGGATACCACGACTTCGTCATCCTGGAGAAGGAACAGGACCTCGGCGGCACCTGGCGGGACAACACCTACCCCGGATGCGCCTGCGACGTCCCCTCCCCCATGTACTCCTTCTCCTTCGAGCTCAATCCGGAGTGGTCACGGCTGTTCGCCCCGCAGCGCGAGATCTGGGACTACATGCGGCGCTGCGTCGAGAAGTACGAGCTCACGCCGCACCTTCGCTTCGGCCGCGAGGTCTGCGGGCTGGAGTACGAGGACGCGACCGGCCGCTGGCGGGTCGGCACCGGCGACGGCGAGACGTTCACCACCAACGCGTTGGTCTCCGGCATCGGCGCGCTGCACGTCCCGTCCCTGCCGGAGATCCCCGGACGCCAGAGCTTCGCCGGCCGGGCCTTCCACTCCGCGAACTGGGACCACTCCTGCGACCTGACCGGCAAGCGGGTGGCGGTCATCGGCACGGGAGCCTCCGCGATCCAGTTCGTCCCGCGGATCGCCGCCCAAGTGGAGCGGCTGCACCTCTTCCAGCGCACCGCTCCGTGGATCCAGCCCAAGCCCGATGTCCCGCTCTCCCCGCGGCTGAGAAGTGCCCTCAGGACGATGCCCCTGGCGGGCCGCGCGCTGCGCAACGCGGTCTACTGGCTCCTGGAGACGCGCGCGCTCGGCTTCACCGTCGACCCGCGGCTGATGAAGGTGCATCAGGTGATGGCGGAACGCCACCTCGCCGCCCAGGTGCCCGACCCGGCACTACGCGCCAAGCTGACGCCCGATTACACGATCGGCTGCAAGCGCATCCTGCTCTCCGACGACTACTATCCCGCGCTCGGCCGCGACAACGTCGAGTTGATCACCGACCGGATCACCGAGATCCGGGAGCACTCGATCGTGGACGCGACCGGCCGGGAGCACCCCGTGGACGTGATCGTCTACGGCACCGGGTTCAAGGTCACCGACGCGCTGAACGAGCAGCGCATCATCGGCAGGAACGGCCTGAAGATCCAGGAAGCCTGGCGGGAGGGCATCGAGTCCTACCTCGGGACCTCCACGGCCGGGTTCCCGAACCTGTTCTTCCTGCTCGGCCCGAACACCGGTCTCGGGCACAACTCGGTCGTCTTCATGATCGAGGCCCAGGTGCGGTACGTGATGTCCTGCCTTCGCCTCCTGTCCAGGACACGAGCGAAGGCCCTGGACGTCCGGCCCTCGGCCCAGCAGGCGTACAACGACAGGCTCCAGGAGCGGCTGTCGCGGCTCGTCTGGTCCGAGGGCGGCTGCGTCAGCTGGTACCTCGACGACAAAGGCCGCAACCGCACCCTGTGGCCCGGCTTCACCTTCGAGTTCTGGGCCCGTACCCGCAGGGTGCGGCCGGAGGCCTACGAGCTGATCGGCTAGGGCCTGTCCGGCGAGACGACCAGCGCGCTGCCGCCTCCCCTGCGGGAAGGCTCGGCGACCGCCTGGATCTTGCCCCGGCCGAGGAACTCCAGCGCGGTGGCCGCGCCGAGCTCTCCGGCCGGCGGGCCGGGGACGGTCGTGAAGGTGTGCCCGCGAGCGGTCAGCTCCGCGCCGTACCGGTCGATGAATGCCTGCTCCGCCTGCGTCGCGGCGGCGTTACGCTGGCTCGCCCTCGGCGCCGCGACCGCCTCGGGCAGGGTCATCCCGAGCTCATAGCGGTTGAGCAAAATCTGCAGCACGGTCGTGATGATCGTCGCCCCGCCCGGGGAGCCCACGGCGAGCAGGGGCTTGCCGTGCTTGAGGACGATCGTCGGCGCCATCGACGACCGGGGGCGCTTGCCCGGGGCGGGCAGGTTGGGGTCGCCCGGCGCCGGCCCGAAGGTGAAGTCGGTCAGCTCGTTGTTGAGCAGGAACCCGCGTCCCGGGACGACGATGCCGTTCCCGCCGGTCGACTCGATGGTGATGTTGTACGCCGCGACGTTCCCCCAGCGATCGGCCACCACCAGGTGCGTGGTCTCCGGCCCTTCGGGCTTCTCGGCCTCGGCTCCCTGCCCGGTCTGCGCCGCGGCGCCCTCGCCGCCCGTGAAGGGCGTGCCCTCGATCCGGCATCCGCCGTACGAGCCGTCGGGGGACCCGGGAGCGGCAGGATGCGGCATGGCGACGTCGCCGATCAGGCAGGCGCGCTCCTTGGCGAACCCGTCGGAGAGCAGCCCCTTGAGCGGCACGTCGACGTAGCCGGGGTCGCCCACGAACTTGTTCCGGTCGGCGAACGCGAGCCGGGAGGCCTCGAGGTACTCGTGAAGCCCGGCCTTCGGCAGCGCCTCCAGGATGTTCAGGGCCTCGCCGACCGTGGAGCCACCGGAGGACGGCGGCGCCATGCCGTACACGTCCATGCCGTTGTACTCGATCTTGGTCGGGGGTCGCTCCAGCACGCGGTACGCCCGCAGGTCGGAGACCTCCATCAGCCCCGGCCGCACGACCCGGGTGGCGCCCGGCCTGACCGGAGGCGCCTTGACCGTGGCCACGACCTCCTGGCCGAGACTGCCCCCGTACAGCCACTCGGCGCCGCGCCGCCCCAGCTCGCGGTAGGTGGCGGCGAGGTCGGGGTTGCGGAAGACCGAGCCGACGGGCGGCGGAGCGCCGTTCGGCAGGTACAGAGCGGCGGTGGAGGTGATGTCCGCGAAGCGGGCGGCGTTCTGGGCGGTCTGGTCGTGGAAGGTCTGGTCGACCGTGAAGCCGTTGGCGGCCACGTCGGCGGCCGGCTGGAGCGCCTGCTTGAGTGAGATGGTGCCGAAGCGCCGCAGCGCCACCTCCCACTGCGCCACGCTGCCCGGCACGCCGGCGGAAAGGCCGCTGGTCACGGCGTCGGCGAAGGGGATGGGGGCGCCGTTCTCCTGGAGCGAGGTCTCCGTCATCGCCTGCGGAGCCTTCTCGCGGCCGTCGAGCGTGACGACCCTGCCACGCCGGGCGTCGTAGTAGACGATGAAGCCCCCGCCCGCGAGGCCCGCGGAATACGGCTCGGTCACACCAAGCGTGGCCGCCCCGGCGACGGCCGCGTCCATGGCGTTGCCGCCTCGCTTCAAGATGGCGAGCGCGACCTTGCTCGCGTCCAGGTCGACGGTCGACACCGCCCCGCCGTACCCCTCGGCGACGGGGACCTTCGCCGGTTGCCCGTGCCCGTGGGTGCCCGACCGCGCCTCGGCGGCCGGGTCCTGGGCGTTCGCGGGCGGTGCGACGAGTGCTAGGGAGACGGCGATCCCCGTGAGGGGGAGGGCCAGGCGGCGGAAGCTCATGGTGGACCTCATTCCTAGATCGCATCAGCATTGACTCACAGCTCCGCGACCGAGGTCAACAATGATCAGAGCGTCACGAACCGGCCAGGTGGCCGCGCCGGTGCCGGGTACCGGGAGCGGGACCTGGTACGACGAGCAATGTAGGCGGCACTGCCACGTGGGGACGATGCACCGGGAAGCGGGCTGACATACCTTTCTGAGGTGCGCGCGAAACGTCCCGGTTGGGTCAACCCCATGCTCCCGATCATCGTGGGCATGGCACAGGTGTGGGGCTCCTGGGGCGCGCAGAGGGGCCAGGTCGACGCCGCCGACCCGACCACGCGCGTGCTGCTCGACCCGCTCGGCTTCGCGCTCCTGTGCGTCGGGCCTCTGGCTCTGTTCATGCGCCGGGCGCACCCCGTCGCCACGCTCGTGACGGTGATCGCGGCGACGTGCGTCTACGTCTACGAGGGCTACTCCTACGGCCCCGTCTTCCTCAGCCCGATCATCGCGATCGTCAACGCCGTCCTGACCGGGCACCGCCGTGCCGCCTGGATCACCTCGACCGCCCTGTGGGCCTTCTTCGCCGTCTACTCGACCTGGCTGCTCCCGAGGTCGCAGGGCTGGTTCCACCACGCGAGCATCGGCGCGATCATCCTGGTCGTGCTGACCGCCGCCGAGGTGGCCCGCGCCCGGCGCGAGCAGCGCCTGGAGGCGGAGCGCGTCGCGGAGGAGGAGTCGCGGCGGCAGGCCAGCGAGGAACGCCTGACCATGGCCCAGGAGCTGCACGACGTGCTGGGGCACAGCATCTCGCTCATCCACGTCCAGGCGTCCACGGCGCTGCACCTCATGGACGAGCACCCCGAGCAGGCTCGTACGGCCCTGGCCACCATCAAGCAGGCCAGCAAGGACGTGCTGTCCGAGATGCGGTCGGTGCTGGGCGTGCTCCGCGACGACGCCCCCCGGTCGCCCACGGCGGGCCTGGACCAGCTCGACGAGCTGATCGAACGCACGGGGCCGGCCGTCACCAAGCGGGTCGCAGGGACTCCCCGCCCGCTGCCGCCCGGCGTCGAGCGGGCCGCCTACCGGATCATCCAGGAGTCGCTGACCAACGTCACCAAGCACGCGCCCGGCGCCCGGGCCACGGTGACGCTCACCTACGCCCCCGAGGAGCTGTCCGTCCAGGTCGACGACAGCGGCTCGACCGGGCCGAGCGCGCTGACCGGCGAGGGCGGCGGCAACGGGATCCCCGGCATGCGGGAACGCGCCGTGGCGCTCGGCGGATCGCTGACCGCCGGGCCGCATCCGCCGGGCTTCCGCGTCGAGGCCCGCCTTCCCATCCCGCCCATCGCGGGCACCACTTCCAAGGACGCCGAGTGATCAAGATCCTGCTGGCAGACGACCAGGCTCTCGTACGAGCGGGCTTCCGCGCCCTGCTCGACGCCCAGGACGGGATGACCGTGGTGGCCGAGGCGTCGGACGGCGCCGAGGCCGTCCGGCTGGCGGAGCGGCTCGGACCTGACGTCGTGCTGATGGACATCCGCATGCCCGGGACGGACGGCCTCACCGCGACCCGCCGGATGCCCGGCGACGTCAGGGTCATCATCCTCACGACCTTCGAGCTGGACGAGTACGTCTTCGAGGCGCTCCGCGGCGGGGCCAGCGGCTTCCTGGTCAAGGACACCGAGCCGGCCGAGCTGATCCAGGCCGTGCGCGTCGTCGCCGACGGCGAGGCGCTGCTGTCGCCCAGCGTGACCCGGCGGCTCATCGCCGAGTACGCCTCCCGGGCCAAGGAGCCGCGTGTGGTCGCCGGGCTCGACCAGCTCACCGACCGCGAGCGCGAGGTCCTGACCCTGGTCGCGGCCGGCATGACCAACGACGAGATCGCCGCCAAGCTGTACATGGCCCCCGCCACGGCCAAGACCCACGTGAGCCGCGCCATGATGAAGCTCCACGCCCGCGACCGCGCCCAGCTCGTCGTCATCGCCTACGAGTCGGGCCTGGTGAAGCCGGGCTGGATCTGAGGCACCCCACACCCGGCCGCCCTGTGTGCGGGGGTCGCGCGGTCGCTCCGCCGGGAGGTCGGTGCGTTCGGGGATGGCCGGCCGCGTCGCGGCCAACCCCTTGGACGCCATCGGCCGGCCCTGACCCGTCCGCGAGTACGACCGTGGGCGTAGGGCGAACCCGACAGACACCGGCGGACGTGGTAGCGCGGGACGCGCCGGTGGGGCGATTGCGGGCGCGCCGCGGAAGGGCAGTGTGGAGGGCATCCAACCAGCGAGGAGAGGGAAATGCCTTACACACACTTCGGACCGGGGCCGTGGTGGCCGATCATCCCGATGTTCTGGGCACTGTTCTGGGTCACCATGGCGGTGCTCGTGATCCGTGCCCGTCGCCGGGGCTGGGGCCCGTTCGCGGCGGGCCGTACGGTCCCGTGGGCGGGCGGCGGCGGGGCGACGGCCTCCCCCACCGCATCGGCGGAGAAGATCCTGGCCGAGCGGTACGCGCGCGGCGAGCTGAGCGACGACGAGTACTTCGAGCGGATCTCGGTGCTGAAGGGCGGCTCGGCATAAGCGCGGCCCGGAGGGCGGGGTGACGCTTGACATGGCGGGGGCACCTGAGGGTTAGCGAAGTGTCACTGGTCGTCACCGCCTCGCTCCGTTACGTTCCGCGAGGAACCCCTTACGGAGGAGGATCGCGTGCCGCCGAGCACAGAACCACGGGAGACCGCGGCGCCCCTGGGCCGCGACGGATGACACCCGCGGCCCTCTTCGCGGGCGGGCTCGCCGCCGGGCTGGTGGCGGGCACCGCCTCCTGCACGGCGGTGCAGGGAGGGGTTCTCATCGCCCTCACCGGATCCCGCGCCGGCCACCGGGCCCCGCCTTCCCCACCGGGCCGCGACCGGCCACCGGACGGGCATCCTCCCCGCCCCTGCGAAGTGTCCGGCGCGTGCGGAGCCGGTCGCGCGGCCACGGGCGAGCCCTCGTCCGGCCCCGCGATGGTGACGGCGTTCATCCTGGGACGCCTCGCGTCCCATGTGCTGGCCGGCGCGCTGCTCGGGCTGCTGGGCGGCGTGGTGCGGATCCCGCCCGAGGCACGTGCGGTGCTCCTGACAGGGGCGGGCACCGCTGTGATCTTCTTCGCCGTCCGGCTCGTCAGGAACGGCGGCCGTGCCCCGGACCGCTCCGCGCGCCACTCCCGCGCGGTCTCGCGCACGCTCTCGCCGGCGCTGGTGGGAGCGGCCACCATAATGATCCCCTGCGGGGTCACGCTCAGCACCGAGGTCGTCGCGGTGTCCAGCGGGTCCTGGATCGGCGGGGCGGCCGTCATGGCCGGGTTCGTGGCGGGCACGGCCCCGGCGTTCGCCCTGCTCGGCCTGCTGGTCCGCCGCCTCGCCACGACGCGGCTGGCTTCGCTCGCCGCGGCCGCGGCACTCGTGGCCGGGTCGGTGACCGTCGTCGCCGGGCTTCGTCTGGGCGGGTGGCTGCCCGAGTTCTCCCCTCCCGTCGCGGCGGCTCCCGTACAGACGCGTGCGGACGGCACGCAGGTCGTCACCATCTGGTCCACGGACCGCGGCTACCGGCCGGCCGTGGCGGCCATCGAGGCGGACCGGCCCGCGGAGATCGTCTTCCGCACCCTGGACAACAGGGGATGCACCCGAACGCTGACCATCCAGGGCCGTGACCTTACGCTTCCGGTCACGGGTGAGGCGACGGTGCGACTGGCTCCGCAGGCGCCGGGACGGCTCCGGTTCGTCTGTGGGATGGGGATGTATGCCGGATTTATCGACATAACCCGACATAGGCTTCCGGCTGTGGTCACCCTGACGAACGGTCACCACCAGTATCGATAGGCGAGTCAAACGCGTTTCGCCGGACGGCAAGAAGCTGTCGATTATGTTCCCTCCCTTTCGATCACGTGCGACTCTTTCCCCCATGACGTGGTGGCATGGTGAACCGGAGGCGGCCGTCGCATGGCCCGCCGTGCCGGTGCCCCGTGCGCCTGAGCCGTTCCCCCCCGGCGAGCCCAGCGAGGCCGACCTCCTGAACGCCGCCCAGGCCGGCGACTCCGGGGCAGCCCACCGGCTCGGCCGCCTGTACGCCCAGCGCGGCGACCGGTCGGCGGCGCGCCACTGGTGGGAGCGGGCCGCGGGAGCCGGGAACATCGACAGCACCTACAACCTCGGCATCTGGCACGAGAAACACGGCAGCCTCGACGAGGCGATCTCGTGGTACGAGCTGGCGGCCGGAGCCGGAGACGCCGAGGCGGCCGTCAACCTGGCCACCCTGCTCCTGGAGCAGCGAGGAGACGTCCTCGGCGCGCGCCAGTGGTTCGAGAGCGCGGCCGGGGCCGGCTCACGTCCGGCGGCGCGGCGGCTCGCCCTGCTCTGCGAGGACGTCGGTGACGCCGCCGCCGCCCGCGACTGGCACCATCGCGCGGCGTCGGCCGGAGATCTCTCCTCCGCCCACGACCTCGCCTTCATGAGCTACGCCACGGGTGACGAGGGGCATGCTCGCGGCTGGTGGGAGTACGCCGCCCGTGGCGGGCACGCCGACGCCGCGTACTACCTGGGCCGGCTCCTGCACGCCGACCGCGATCCGGAGGGCGCGGAGACCCTCTACCGCCTGGCCGCCAAGGTCGACCACCCCGCGGCGGCCTCCCAGCTCGGCAGGCTGGCGCTGGCGCGCCGGGATCTGCGCACGGCCCGCGCCTGGTTCGAGCGCGCCGCCCACTTCGGCAGGGTCGAGGACCAGCGCATGGCCGGCTTCGTCTGCGTCGAGCTTGAGGACCCTCGCGCGGCCAGCCACTGGTTCGGCCGCGCGGCGGCCAGCGGGGACCCGGAGTCGGCCTACAACTTCGGCCTGCTGCTGATCGCGGAGCACAACGACCTGCGGGGCGGGCAGCACTGGTTCCGCCAGGCCGCCATGTACGGGCACCAGGGGGCGGCTACCGAGCTCGGCACGCTGGAGTCGGTCATCGGAAACCAGACGGCGGAGAGCACTCGCTTGACGGCCGACCAGGCGGCGCCGGCGTGGGATCGCCCCGTGGAACCGGAGCTGGTCGCCCGCGCCGAGCTGGCCGTCGCGGCGGCGGGCCGGCGGGGCGGCACCGTCCTGCGCCTGGCCGATCTCACCGAGATCCTCGGCACCTGGGACCTGCTCACCCGGCGGCTCAGGGAACCCATCGACGCCATCGCCTGGCTGACCGAGCAGAGCGGCCTGCACTCCGGCGCCGTCGAGCACCTCAGCTCGGTCCGTATGACCCTGGTCCGTCCCGGCACGGCCCCCTGGCCGACCCCGTCAGAGGTCGAGCACGTCCTCGCGACCTCCCGGCAGCTCCGCAAACGCCTCGGCCTTTCCTGACCCCGCGATCACCGGCCGCCTGCGAGGTCCGGGTCTTCCCTGCGTCCCGTGGCGCCGCCATGCGGCGGTTGCGAAAACGTCGCAACACTCACGGCAGGCCGCGCAAGAATTCACAAGACTGACGCAGCTCTACAGCAAGATTGCGAAACTATTTCGCAGGAGCCTTGTGGAACGGGGCATCGCAGTCCTAATGTCACCTCACCCTCATGGCGTTCGCTCGCCTCGAACGTCTTCAGGAGTTCACCCCCCGAGAGAAGCGAGCATTCGATGTCACGGAGCAGCACAGCAGCCGCAGCGAGGTGGTCCGGCAGGGCACCGCGAAGGGCCGCGGTGGCGGTCGCGGCGGTGACCGCGGTCACCCTCGGTCTCGGCGTCACGCTCGGCGGCACGGCCCTCGCCGACAGGGGCGCGAGCGGCTCTTCGACCCCCGTCGTGACCCGCGCCGCCCTCGACCCGTCGCTCGTCGCGGGCAGGGGCGCCGCCGTCGGCTTCGCCGAGCAGGAGGCGGAGAACGCCGCGACGAACGGCACGATCATCGGCCCGGACCGTACCGCGTACACGCTGCCGGCCGAGGCGTCCGGCCGTAAGGCGGTCAAGCTGACTCCGGGGCAGCATGTCGAGTTCACGCTGCCGAGAGCCGCCAACGCGATCACCGTGCGCTACAGCATCCCCGACGCTCCCGGCGGCGGCGGCATCACCGCGCCGCTCACCGTCACGGTGAACGGCGGGGCCAAGAAGGCCATGACGCTCACCTCGCAGTACGCGTGGCTGTACAACCAGTATCCGTTCTCGAACGATCCCAACGCCGACCTGCTGCACCCCGACTGGTGGATCACCGAGTGCTCCTGCGTGCCCGCCGCCACGACGCCCGCCCCGGCGATCACCAAGCCGTTCCGCCCGAACCACTTCTACGACGAGCAGCGCCTCCTGCTCGGCAAGACCTACCGCCCGGGTGACAGGGTGCGGCTCACGGCCCCCGCCGGGAGCGGCGCCGCCTGGACCGTCATCGACCTGCTCGACTCCGAACTCGTCGGCGCGCCGCACGTCAGGCCGGTCGCGGCGAACGTGCTGGCGTTCGGCGCCGACCCGCTCGGCCGGCGCGACTCCGCGAGCGCCTTCGACAAGGCGATCGCCTTCGCCAGGCGCACCCACCTCAAGGTCTACATCCCGCCGGGCACCTACCAGGTGAACCGCCACATCATCGTCGACGACGTGACGATCGAGGGCGCAGGGAGCTGGTACACGATCATCAAGGGCCACGAGGTCGCCCTCGGCACCCCGGCCCCCGACGGCTCGGTGCACACCGGCGTCGGCTTCTACGGCAAGGACGCCTCGGCCGGCGGCAGCCACGACGTCCACCTGTCCGGCTTCGCCATCGAAGGCGACGTCCGCGAGCGAATCGACACCGACCAGGTCAACGGCGTCGGCGGCGCGATGAGCGACTCGACCATCGAGGGCCTCCACATCCGCCACACCAAGGTGGGCATGTGGTTCGACGGCCCGATGACGAACCTGAGGATCACCGGCAACGTCATCGTCGACCAGATCGCCGACGGCCTCAACTTCCACACCGCCGTCACGAACTCGGTCGTGGCGGACAACTTCGTCCGCAACTCGGGTGACGACGGCCTCGCGATGTGGTCGGAGAAGACCGCGAACGCCGGCAACACCTTCGACCACAACACCGTGCAGACGCCGGTCCTCGCCAACGGCATCGCCGTCTACGGCGGCACGGACACCACCATCTCGAACAACCTCGTCGCCGACCCGATCCGTGAGGGCAGCGCCATCCAGGTCGGGTCCCGCTTCGGCGCCGAGGCGTTCACCGGGCACCTGCGGATCATCGACAACACCACCGCCCGGGCCGGCACCTACGAGCTGAACTGGAACATCGGCCTGGGAGCCATCTGGTTCTACGCGCTAGAGAAGGACATCGACGCGGACATCCAGGTGACCGGGGACCATTTCCTCGACAACACCTACAACGCGATCATGCTGGTCAGCGACTGGCCGGTGAAGGACCTGTACTCGATCACGAACGTCCACTTCAAGGACATCAGGGTCGACGGCACGGGCACCTCGGTGGTCAGCGCACGCGTGGCGGGGTCCGCGTCCTTCGAGAACGTGGACGCCCGCAACGTCGGCGCGGTCGGCGTCAACAACTGCGGGACGTTCCACTTCACGCCCGCGGGATCGGAGTTCTCGCTGACGGACCTCGGCGGCAACGACGGGGGCGGCGCCACCGGGCCCTGGCTCGCCCCGTGGGAGCTGCCGAACACCATCACCTGCGACGACCGCCCGCCGGTCGTCGCGCCGCCGGCACCGTCCCCCTGGTGACGCTCCGCTAGCCGAGCAGGTCGGCGACCCGTACGTACGGCAGCCCGTGCGCGTCGGCGACCTGCTCGTAGGTGAGCGCACCGGCGTGGGTGTTCAGGCCGAGCGCCAGCGACGCGTCGCCGCGCAGCGCCTCCTGCCACCCGAGGTCGGCCAGCTTCACCGCGTACGGCAGGGTCGCGTTGGTCAGCGCGTAGGTCGAGGTGTTGGCCACCGACCCCGGCATGTTCGCCACGCAGTAGAACACCGAGTTGTGCACCTTGTACGTCGGGTCGGCGTGCGTGGTCGGACGGGAGTCCTCGAAGCAGCCGCCCTGGTCGATCGCGATGTCGACCAGCACCGAGCCCGGCTTCATGCGGGACACGAGCTCGTTGGACACCAGGGTCGGAGCCTTGGCGCCCGGGATGAGGACCGCGCCGATGACCAGGTCCGCCTCGACGACCGCCTGCTCGATGGCGTACCGCGTGGAGACGATGGTCTTCAGACGGCCCTGGTAGATGGCGTCGATCTGGCGGAGCCTGTCGATGTTGACGTCCAGGATCGTGACGTCGGCGCCCATGCCCACCGCGATCTGCGCGGCGTTCAGGCCGGACACGCCACCGCCGATGACGACGATCTTCGCGGGCGCGACGCCCGGGACCCCGCCGGGCAGGATGCCCCGGCCGCCGTTGAACCGCATCAGGTTGTACGCGCCCACCTGCGGCGCCAGCCGTCCGGCCACCTCCGACATGGGGGCGAGCAGGGGCAGCGAGTTGCCCGTCTGCACGGTCTCGTAGGCGATGGCGGTGACCCGGCGGTCGAGGAGCGCGTCGGTGCACGCACGGGAGGCGGCCAGGTGCAGGTAGGTGAACAGGACCTGCCCCTCGCGCATCCGGTGGTACTCCTCGGCGATGGGCTCCTTGACCTTGAGGATCAGCTCGCCCTCGGCCCACACCGCGTCCGCGCTGTCGAGGATCTTCGCTCCGGCGAAGAGATAGTCCTCGTCGGGGATCTGCGAACCGAGGCCCGCGTCACGCTGGACGTAGACGTCATGGCCGTGGCGGACGAGCTCATGGACGCCGGCCGGAGTGGCGGCGACACGGTATTCGTGGTTCTTGACCTCGGCTGGTACGCCGATCTTCATCGTTTAATCCTTTCAGAATGGCCCGAGTGATGGTATGCGGACACGAGCCGTACCAGCACAAACGCGGAAACGCCGGGTGTCTAGAGCCGGTTTCCCGCTTCGGTGAGAACGGAACGGAGGATCGACTCGATCTGGTCGAACTCCTCGGGACCGGAGATCAGCGGGGGCGCGAGTTGCACGACGGGGTCGCCACGGTCGTCGGCGCGGCAGTACAGACCCGCCTCGTACAGGGCCTTGGACAGGAAACCGCGCAGCAGCCGCTCGGACTCCTCCTCGTTGAAGGTCTCCTTGGTCGTCTTGTCCTTGACGAGCTCGATCCCGTAGAAGTACCCGGCGCCGCGCACGTCGCCGACGATCGGCAGGTCGAGCAGCTTCTCCAGCGTGGCGCGGAAGACGGGCTCGTTCTTCTGGACGTGGCCGAGGATGTCCTCGCGCTCGAACAGGTCGAGGTTGGCCAGCGCCACCGCCGCCGAGACCGGGTGCCCGCCGAAGGTGTACCCGTGGGAGAACGAGGTGTCGCCGGACTTGAACGGCTCGAACAGCCGCTCGGAGGCGATCATGGCGCCGATCGGCGAGTATCCGCTGGTCAGGCCCTTGGCGCAGGTGATGATGTCGGGGACGTAGTCGAACTTCTGGCCGCCGAACATCGTGCCCAGCCGGCCGAAGGCGCAGATGACCTCGTCGGAGACGAGCAGCACGTCGTTCTCGTCACAGATCTCGCGCAGGCGCTGGAAGTATCCGGGCGGCGGCGGGAAGCAGCCACCGGCGTTCTGCACCGGCTCGACGAAGACGGCCGCGACGGTGTCGGCGCCCTCCATCTCGATGGCCTTGCCCACCTGGTCGGCGGCCCACCGGCCGAACTGCTCGGGCGTCAGGCCCGGGAAGCCGGTGATCTCGTCGGCCCGGTAGTAGTTGGTGTTCGGCACGCGGATCGAGCCCGGCACGAGCGGCTCGAAGGGCGCCTTGAAGGCCGGGATGCCGGTGATCGACAGCGCGCCCTGCGGGGTGCCGTGGTAGGCGATGGCGCGGCTGATGACCTTGTGCTTGCCCGGCTTGCCGGTGATCTTGAAGAACTGCTTGGCGAGCTTCCACGCGGACTCGACCGCTTCTCCGCCACCGGTGGTGAAGAACACGCGGTTCAGGTCACCGGGGGTCAGCTCCGCGAGCCGCTGGGCCAGCTCGGCCGCCTTGGGGTGGGCGTACGACCACAAGGGGAAGAAGGCGAGCTCCTGGGCCTGCTTCGCGGCGGCCTCGGCGAGCTCAGCGCGCCCATGGCCCATCTGCACGACGAAGAGCCCGGAGAGCCCGTCCAGGTAGCGCTTGCCGTGGATGTCGTAGATGTGGGCACCATCGCCGCGGACGATCGTCGGCACCTCGCCGTCGTCGTAGGAGCTGTGCCGGGTGAAGTGCATCCACAGGTTGTCCTGCGCTGCCCTCAGGACGGCGGCCGTGTCGGTTTCAGGTCGCGTCATGGCTATCTTCCTCAGTGATCTCGACTGTCCTCAGTGTGCATGTTCCACGCCAAGGATTACAACTGGTTACGTGGCGACATTATGCAACAACTTCGGAATCCGCGATATCGCTATGTAACAACGACGAAATCCGTTTGGGGTGTCGCGTCTCCGACGGGCCCGGACAGGCCGGGGCCGACGCCCCTGCGCGCCTGGGACTCCCCTCACCGGTGGCGCGCCGTCCACACCATGTCTGTGGTGCAATGTGTCGAATCAGACCACAGCCGACGCGGGGAACAGATAGTCGTGACTCCTGACCAGATCGAGAACGCCGTCGCAGCCGAGATGCCCCGGGCGGTGGACGAGCTGAAGCGGCTCGTCGCCATCCCTTCGGTGGCCTTCCCCGGTCATCCGGAGGAGCCGGTGCACGCGGCCGCGGCGATGACCGAGGAGCTGTTGCGCAGCGCAGGGCTGCCGCACGTCCGGCAGATCCCCGTCGAGGGCAGCTTCCCCGCCGTGTACGGAGAGGCCCCCGCCCCTGACGGCGCGCCCACCGTCCTGCTGTACGCCCACTACGACGTACAGCCCGCCGGCGACCTGGCGCTGTGGCGCACTCCTCCGTTCGAGCCGACTCTCGTCGACGGGCGGTTGTACGGCCGGGGCGCCGCCGACGACAAGTCGGGCGTCATCACCCACTTGCTCGCCCTGCGCGCCTTCCAGGGCGACTTCCCCGTGGGAATCAAGGTCATCATCGAGGGCCAGGAGGAGTACGCCGGCGAGCGTCTCGAAGCCTTCGTCGAGCAGAACCCCGAGCTGTTCCGCGCGGACGCGATCGTCGTGGCCGACTGCGGCAATCCCACCGTCGGCGACGCAGCCGTCACCACGTCCCTCCGCGGCCTGGCCGCGTTCACCATCGAGGTCCGCTCCCTGACGGAGTCGGTGCACAGCGGCTCCTTCGGTGGCGCGGCCCCCGACGCCCTCGCCGCGCTGATCCGCATGCTGGCCTCGCTGCACGACGACAACGGCGACATCCGGGTACCCGGCCTGCCGCGCGGTGTCTTCCTCGGCACCGGCCCCTCCGAGGAGGAGTTCCGGGCCACCGCCGGCGTGCTCGACGGCGTCTCCCTGGTCGGTTCCGGCTCGCTGGCCGACCGTCTCTGGGCCTCGTACGCGATCACGGTCACGGGCATCGACGCGCCGACGGTCCAGGGTGCGATCAACGCCGTCCAGTCGGTGGCCCGGGCCCGCGTCACCGTCCGGGTCCCCCCGGCCGGTGATCCAGACGCGGCCGCCAACGACGTGGTGGAGCATCTGCGCCGCGCCGCGCCGTGGGGCGTGCAGGTGTCGATGACCGACCGCGTCCTCGGCTCCGGCTACCTGGCCGACACCGGCGGCAGCGCCAGGACCGCGCTGAACCGCGCGATGGAGCGCGCGTTCGGCAGGGCTCCTCGCGACATCGGCGCGGGCGGCTCTATACCGCTGGTCGCCACCCTGGTCAAGCAGTTCCCCGCCGCCGAGATCCTGCTGTTCGGCGCCGAGGACGACGGCGCCGCGATCCACGCGCCGAACGAGCGGCTCGTGCTCGAAGAGCTTCACCGCGCGGCGACCGCCGAAGCACTGTTCCTGGCGGACTACGGCACCATCTGACCCGCTTCGCATGGATCGGGAGGGGCGAGTATCGCCCCTCCCCTGCCCGGCGCGCAAGCGTACGGCCCAGCGGGCCGATCAGCGCTGGGCCGTACGCCGGTCACCTCAGGTTCGCCGCGAAAGCCGCCTACCTGTAGGCGATCCGCGATGGAGGCCACCGTCGATCTCTGGTGTCGGCTCACTTCTTGGGGACCAAGGAAGCGATGGATACATGGCTGAGTTCTTCGGAGATGCTCATGAAAGAGTCGAAGTGATAATGGAACGTCTCGTTGATATGGCGCAGATAATCGCGTGCCCGCGTGTGCGGGCCGCTGCCGTCGGCGCTGTTGAGGTCGTTCGCCCATTCGATGATCGATGGCTTCACGGTGTCATCGAAATTGCTTTTGATGCGCTCGATGTCATCGGCCACGTGCCGCAAGGTGCGGGAGATGTCCTCTCCCTCCTGGGACAGGAGATAGGCCTTGGCGCGGAGGTGGTCGAACGCGTCCCGACACAGTTCGGCATCCGCGCCTGAGCCCCATGTGTCGGCCAGGAAGTTGATGGACCTGGCAGAGGATTCGGCGATGTCGTGCATGTTCTTGCTGTTGTCCGAGTGAACCTGCGCCGCCTTGAAGGGCCTCGGTCAGACGCTGATCTTGCCCGCGCCCGCGCCACCGCTGCCGGTCACGACCGACTTGACGGTGGAGGCACTGTCGAGCGAGTAGGAGTAGGGGATGGACGCGACGCTGCCGCCCTGGTCGCCGCTTCCTGAGTTCACGAAGTGGTTGTTGCGGGCCACGAGGTTGCCCGGGTCGGAGGAGCCCTCGCCGCGGTGGAACGGGTCTTCGGTGTTCTCGAAGTAGTTGCCCTCGACCAGGACGCCGGCGCCTTCGGTGGAGGCGACGCCGTAGGAGCCGACGTTGGCGTAGTAGTTGTTGTAGACGTGCACCGGGTTGCCGAAGCGCACCCGCGGGTGGCGCTGGTTGCTGCCGTCGAAGAAGTTGTGGTGGTAGGTCACCCGCAGGTGGCCCACGTCCTCGGAGGCGTTGCCGTCGCTGTGGCCGAGCAACATGCTCTTGTCGTGGTCGAAGATCCGGTTCCAGGAGACGGTCACGTAGTCGCTGGCGCGCTTGATGTCGATCGCTCCGTCGTAGCCGTTGGTCAGCGTGTTGTGGTCGATCCACACCCGGGTCGAGTACTGCACGTTGATCGCGTCGTCGTTCCAGTTCCTGAAGGTCAGGTTGCGGATGATGACGTTGGACGCCGAGGCGACGTTGAGGCCGCAGCCGCTGATGGTGGCGCCGGAGTTGCCGATGACGCTCTTGTTCGAGGCCACCTTCAGCATCCCGGAGCAGGAGATCGTCCCCGAGACGCGGATCACCGCGGCGCCGCTCGCCTTGAGCGCGTTGGTCAGCGCCGTTGCGTTGTTCACGGTGGTCGCGGGGGTGCCGCCGCCGCCGCTCGTACCGCCGCCCTGGGTGGCCCAGCCGACCAGCGCGTAGGGGTCCGCCATGGCGAGCCTGGCCGCACCGGTGGGGGTGGCGGCGGACACGCCGCTCAGGAGGCCGCCCGCCATGGCCACACCCGCGGCCGCGGTGAGGGCGAGCGCGGCCGCCGTCCTTCTCCTGCTGACGATCAGAGTCATGATGATCTCCTCGGTTCGCTAACTCGGCGCCTCGTTCATATATGTGGACGCCATCCATGTAACCGAACACGCTTAAGGTAGAACAGCACTAACGCCTGTCAACAGCACAGGTGACATCCTCGAAACATTCCTGTTCGGATGCCGGCCACAGAACAGCGCCTACCTGCGGTATCGGCCCCTTCCGATGCGCGGACGCGTTTCATGTACGTGAACGTGATGAAACATTCACCGCGCAGGGGTACGGCAAGGCCCCGCCGCGGAGGCGCGACAGGGCCTCGTGTGCGTCTTTCCGTGCGGTCAGGCGCCGCGCAGCAGGTGGTGGAGTTCCGAGGGGCCGGCATTGGCGCCGCTGCAGACGATCGCGACCTTTCGTCCCGCGAACTCCTCCTTCCTGGCGATGAGACCGGCGAGGGCGGCGGCGCCCGCGAGTTCGCCGAGAGTGTGCGCCTCTTTCAACAGCAGTCCCTGTGCGGCGCGGATCTCCTCATCGGTGACCAGCAGGAAGTCGTCCATTCCTCGCATGATCTCCTGCGGCAGGGCGAAGGCCGTACCTGTGGCCAGTCCTTCCGCGGCCGTCTCCACCGGCCGCCGGACCGGCGCGCCCGCCCGCCAGGAGTCGTGGGCCGCGGGAGCGAGCGAGGACTGCACCCCGATCACGCGGCACCGTGGAGCGATGGCCCGGGCCACGACGCACGCGGCCGCCGCGCTCGTCCCCGATCCGACCGGGACGAAGACGGCGTCGAGGTCCGGCCGGCGGCGGAACATCTCCAGGTACAGTGTTCCGACGCCCGCGATCAGATCCGGCTCGTCGGCCGGGCTGATCAGCCGGAGTCCGTCCTTCCCTGCGAGCAGGCGCGCGTACTCACCGGCCTCGACCATCGTGGCGCCCTTGACCTCGACGGTGGCGCCGAGGGCCTCGACGGCCGCGACCTTGGCCGGGTTCGGGTTCTCCGGCATGACGATCACGCAGGGCGTGCCGGAGATGCGCGCGGCGTACGCGATCGACTGAGCGTGGTTGCCCGTCGAATAGGTGAGCACGCCCGCCGTCCGCCGGCCCTCCGGCAGGCGGGACAGGAGGTTGAGCCCTCCCCGGACCTTGAAGGCGCCTGTGGGCTGGACGTTCTCGTGCTTGACGAACGTCTCCATCCCCAGTCGATCGTCGAGCACCGGATACGACCACATCGGGGTCTCCGGCAGATGGGGAGCGATGAGCAGCGCGGCGCTGAGCACGTCGGTGATGGACGGTGAGACCTGTTTCGTCGTATGCACGGTCACCACGCTCGGGCATCGGGCATCCATAGGTCCAATGCCAACCTCCGAAGCCACCCATAGATATCGTTGATGGATGCTCGACGTCCTGCGGTTACGCGTGCTGGACGCCGTCGCCCGGCACGGCTCGGTGACGGCCGCGGCCAGAGAGCTGCACTACTCCCAGCCCTCGGTCAGCCATCATCTGGCCCGGCTGGAGGCCGAGACGGGGGCCAAGCTCGTCCAGCGGGCCGGGCGGGGCGTCCGGCTGACCGACGCGGGCAGGCTGCTCGCCGACCGGGCGGCGGAGATCATCGGGCGGCTCGACTCCGCTTCCGCCGAGCTGGCCGCGCATGTCGGCCTGCGCGCCGGGCGGGTGCGCCTGGCCGCGTTCCCCTCCGCTCTCGGCACCTTCGTGCCCCAGGCGGTCGTACGGCTCGCCCGCGAGTACCCCGGGCTCGACGTGCGGCTCGTCGAGGCCGAGCCGCCCGAGGCGCTCGGCATGCTCCGCACGGGCCAGGTCGATGTGGCCGTCACGTTCCACCACCGGGGGACGACGGGCGAGGCGCCCGACGCCGGTGCCCGCCTGACTCCGCTCTTCGACGATCCCGGCTTCCTGGTCACCCCACCGGCGCTCGCGGTGGACGGCGGCCTCGTCTCGCATGCCGGGGCAAGGTGGATCGCGGGATGTGACCGGTGCCGGATCCACCTGCTCGACCTGTGCGCCGCGGCCGGATTCGAGCCCGCGATCGCGTTCACGACCGACGACTACGTGGCGGTGCAGGCGATGGTCGCGGCCGGCCTGGGCGTGACCGTGTTACCGGCCCTCGCCCTCTCGGCCCACCGCCACCCCGATGTCCGCGTCGTCGAGATCCCCGGCTCCACCAGGCACGTCTTCGCCGCCACCTACGGCGAGCCGCCCGACCCGCCCGCGACCTCGGCCCTGGTGCACGCGCTGGCACGCACCGCCGGGAGCGCCGAGCCATCGGAGGCCGCGCCGCCCGGGACCGCTCAGGGGCGTTCGAAGGACCGGACCACGCGGCCGAGCCGCTCCTCGAGCGTGCCGGGGTCGAACGCGCCGGCCGGGAGCACCTCCCCCAGCGCGTCGCCGACCAGTTGATGGCTCTTCCGCTCGGCGTCGTCCTGCGCCCGGTGGACGGCCAGCAGCACCTCCTCGGCCAGCGACACGCTGTCCAGGCGCATGGCCCGCCGGGTGAGGGTCACCTCGCGCACGCGACCGCTCGCCGTCGCGGTGACCCTGATCTGGCCGTCACCTGCGGCGCCTTCGCCGACCACCGTTTCGAGCTCACGCTCCCCGTCCTCCAGCCAGGCCAGGATCTTCGCGGCCCGCTCAGCGTCCTGCTCGAGCTCGCCGTCGCGCCAGTTGGCCGGATTGGCGTCGAAGCTGTACACCGATGACCCCTAACTCGTGCGGTTGACACGCCACGCCTTACCGGACGGCCGAAGGCGGCTCCCACCGGCGTCCCAGGCCGGTCAATCCGCATCGATCTCGCGGGCGACCCGCTCCACCCGGCGCCGTACGAACGTCTCGTCGAGCGGCTCCTCCAGCGTCGCGGCACGGGCCCGTACACGATCGATGATCTCCAGGGAGCTCCGCTCGGCGGCGTCCTGCGCGGCCTGCACCGCCCTGGTCATCTCCCTGCCGAGGTCGCCGGGGTCGAGCCGCATGACGCGGGGGTCCATCGTGATCGTCTTGAGCCGTCCGCCACTCCCCGAGACCACCTGCACCATGCCGTCGGCGCCCTCTCCCTCACCGGTGATCTCCTTGATCTGAGCCTGGGCGTCCCCGAGGTCGCGCATCACTTCCTCGGTCTGGCGGACGATCAGCTCCAGACGTTCGAGATCATCGGCCCATTGTCCGGATGGCGGCAACGCATTCTCCTTACCGGGTGCGGGACCTGGACGAAGGGTTCGTCAGACTACCAACGGTCCAGCCACGCCGGAGATGCCGTGACAGACGCAGTAAGCATCACTTGCCGGAACAGATCGCGAATGTCGCAGATCATGGCTAGCCTGCGGCACATGGATGGGGGATTCGAGATGACCCACGGGTCGCTGGAGGTGTCCGCCTCGCACCTGAGGGTCCACGGGATGGAGTACCAGGCGGCGTTGCAGTGGCTGCGGGAGCGACGCGACGGCGGAGCGTCCTGGGGCGACGACGGGCTGATGAGCTTCCTGGCCTCCGCGTACACCGAATGCACGCACACCGCGCTCGACGCCTTCACCCACATGGGCAACGTGATCGGCGCCACAGGGGACGCTCTCTCCACCGCGAGCCGGCAGGTGTCGTACGTGGAGGACGACACGACGCACCTGCTCTTAACGCTGGACGGCGAATCGGGCGGCTCGTGGGTGTGACCCTGCCGCCCTGGGCCGACGGCATCCTCGACCTGGCCGGCGTCCCCTGGCCCAACATCGACGAGGACGAGATCCGCAAGGACGCGCGGGCATGGCGCACCGTCCTCGCCGCCTCCGCTCCGGCCGCCGAGGGCGCGGACAGGACGGTCCTCCGGCAGACCTCGGGCGACTACCAGGGAACGTCCGCGACCGCCCTCGCGAACCACTGGCGGCAGACGGGCGGCGACGGGCATCTGAGCCAGGCCGCCGGGGCCGGCAGGTTCGCGCCCGTGGTGCTCGAAGGCGCGGCCGACGTCGTGACCGGCACCAAGGTGGCGGTGATCTCGCAGGCGTCGGTGAGCGCGGTGAAGCTCGCGACGACCCTGCTCGCGGGCGGACCGCTCGCCATCGGAACGGCGACGGCCACGGTCCTCGCCACCAGGTACGCGATGGGGAAGATCCTGCGCGAGGCCGGTGAGGGGGGTGCCCGGGTGCTGGCGCCGGGGCTCGCCCGGCGGGTGACCGAACCGCTGGCGCGCATCCTCCGCAACTCGCGCGGCCCCTGGGGTGGCGGTCCCTCTCTGGCGGGGGCCGGCGGCCCCGCCCGCATACCCATCGGACACAATCCTCTGACGGGCGCCGGTGGCGGCCCCCCTCGCGGCGGCCTCAAACTGGACATGGGCCGGGGTGGCGGCAAGCGTTACGGCAAGCAGACGGCCCCGCGGCTTTCGAAGCAGGAGCAGGAGGAACTCGCCAAGAAGGCGGCCGGTGAGCCCTACGACCGGCGAGTCGTCACCAAGGCGGAGCGGAAGCTGAAGCAGGGTGAGAAGTTCGAAGGTGACCGGAACGAGCAGAAGCGGCAGGGGAACAACAAGAGCCAGTAAGCGCGGACGGCCGCCGGCCCGTAAGGCCGCCCAGGCTCCAGCACATGGCCCAGACGACCCAGGAAACAGTGTGACCAAGCCGATCCAGTACCAGATGCACCACTTCTCGCAGAGCAACCCGCGGGGTCCCGAGCAGGATGACGTGCCCGCGCTGCTCCGGCGGGTCGCCGCGTCGATCGAGAAGCTGGGCGAGGTGCAGGTCTATGACCTGATCATGCACAACGAGATCACCGAGGAAGGACTCGACTGGCCCTCGGTGACGGTCTACTTCGACTACGCGCACGAGGCCGAGGAGATGGACGAGCACGCGGATGCCGACACGGCCGGCGAAGTGGACGAGGAGGAGCCCGAGCCGTCAGACCCGGCTCCCCGTTCCCCCGGCCCCCATTCCTGACCTGGCCGCACGACCTGACGGGTCGAGGTTCCACGCGCGGCGGCCTTCAGGGGGCGCAGGCGCGGGGTGGGAAACTCGATGGACGGTGCGCCGCGCGATTCCTACCATCGGCGATATGCCACCTGTCACCACGCTCGCGCTCTTCGCCGCGGCGACGCTCGCGCTACTGCTCGTACCGGGACCCGCCGTCGTCTACATCGTGACGCGCAGCGTTTCCCAGGGCCGGGCCGCCGGGCTGGTCTCGGTGGCGGGCATCCACGCGGGGTCGGTGGTCCACGTGCTGGCCGCCGCGCTCGGCATCAGCGCGCTGCTCGCGGCCTCGGCGACGGCGTTCACCCTGGTGAAGTACCTCGGCGCGGCCTATCTGGTCTATCTCGGCCTGCGCAAGCTCTACTCCCGTGCGGGTGACCTGGCCAAGGAGGTCGAGCCCGCGTCCCGCTCGCGCCTGTTCGGGGAGGGGTTCGTGGTGAACGTCCTCAACCCCAAGACGGCGATCTTCTTCCTGGCCTTCCTCCCGCAGTTCGTCGACCCCGCACGTGGCCCGGTCGCGGCCCAGATCACGGTGCTCGGCCTCATCTGGATCGCCCTCGGCGTGGCCAGTGACGGCGGCTACGCCGTGCTCTCCTCGGCCTTCGCCGGCCGCCTGCGCCGCTCCGCCCGTGCCGCCCGGCGCCTGGACATCGCCAGCGGCCTCGTCTACATCGGCCTGGGCGCACTTGCCGCGTTCTCCGGGGAAGCCGCACGCAAGGCCTGATCGAAACTTCTCGGTGCCCGGCGTACGGCATGGGCCTCCCGATCCCGCGCTTCGCGCAATCGCGCTCGGGCTGTGCTCATCGGGGGCAAGCCCCCGAACCCCCGGTGAAGGGCCTGCCGGCCCCTCACACTCCCCGGACCCGAGCCGAGATCAAGAGCAGTCCGTTCAGCGGCGGCACTCACTGAAGAGCTATCGACGCTGAAGGGGGGCGCGTGCTTTCGGGCGGGAGTAGGTGTGCCCTTTGGGACGGGGCGTGCGTGCCCATTCGGGCCGGGCGTGCCTGCCCTTTCAAGCCGGGCGTGCGTGCCCCTTTCCAGTGGGGACGTGAACGTACCCTCCTTCAGGCCTACTGTCCAGCGAATTCGCCATGGCGTCACCTCGGTTCTCCCTCGGCATCAGCGATCGCCTCCGCCGCGAGTCTCGCCGTCCTTCGCAGGGCGCTCTCCCGGCCGTCGACGCCGGGGGCTTCCTGTCGCGCTGTATACGAGAGTGATTCTCCGATGGCGTTGAGGTTGTACGCCACTTGGAACCATACGGTTCGCCCGGCGACGTCTTCATTCCGCGATGGCGACGGTGATCCTTCCGCCATTCCGTGAATTCGAATGAACTGTGGCGTTCGTGACTACTTCTGAAGTCAGGATGGTCACGTCGTCCAGAGCCGGATGATCGGCGCCGAGCTTTCGCCGCACATACTCGCGTGCCAGTGCAACCGACTCCGGAGAACCGGTCAGATCGATAACGCCGAGCAGACTTCCAGTCCTCATCCGCTCCCCTTTTCACTCCGCCGGAAAGCCTGTGCCTTGAGGCGAATTCGCTTCACTAGGGTGACGAATGCGAGCTAAGGTCGGTAGTGATTTCTGCTCACAGCCCGAGCACAGATCCGTTAGCGATTTAGTTAAGCGGCTGAAACGGCTCTTTTCGGATGGTAGGTCAGGATATGCCCCCCGATACTGAGACCGAACCGCCCCAGTCCCCACGAGCGCTGTTCGCCTACGAGTTGCGTCAGCACCGCGTGGCAGCGAAGCTCACGCAACGGCAGCTTGCTGCTCATATGGGGTACTCGGATGCCATGATCGCCATGATCGAAACAGTAAAACGCCCTCCTTCTCAACGCTTTGCGGAACTATGCGACGAGGCCCTCGGCCTGGACGGCACTATGAAGCGCCTATACATCGCCACCACATGGGACAAGGCGCCAGAGTATTTCAGACCGTGGCTCGACGAAGAACAGGCGGCGACCGGCCTGCGGAGCTGGGAGCCAATGTTGGTTCCCGGCCTCTTCCAGACCGAGACGTACGCTCGGCTGGTTCTAGCGGCTGAGCCCGGCACCACCAGTAGCGAAGTGGACGAGCGAGTCAAAAGTCGTATGCAGCGCAAATCCATTCTGCACCGACAGAACCCTCCTCTGATTTCGATCCTGCTGGATGAGGCGGTGATACGTCGCCCTGTAGGGGATGCGGAAGTCATGCGGGACCAACTGAGCTACCTGCTTGAGGTGGCAAACCACCCACAGGTGACCATTCAGGTGATCCCTTACTCCGCACAAGCCATGTGCGGTCTCCTTGGCGGCTTCATCATCGCTGAGCGGAACGAAGTGCCTTATACGGCCTACGTGGAAGGGCAGCCCAACGGACGTACCGTTGAAGACCGCAACGTCATCGGCAAGCTTCTACGCCGATATGACGCGATCAGGGCCGAGGCCGTACCGTTCAGTCAGTCGCTAAGACTTATAGAGGAAGCGGTGAACCAACGTGGCTCCTGACCTTCGGGGCGCTCAGTGGCGTAAGAGCACCCACAGCGGATCTGACGGCGGCAACTGTGTCGAAGTCGCATCGAACCTGTACGACCAGCTCGCCATCAGGGACAGCAAGAATCCGGACGGTCCAGCATTGATCTTCACCCCAGGCGAGTGGTCCGCATTTGTGACCAGCATCAAGACTGGCACCCTGGGCGCCTGAGACACCACTCGACAAGCCCTCGGCCAAGATCTGCCAACACAAGGAAGCCCTCGCCACGGCGAGGGCTTTCCTCACATACGGAGCCGAGCGCCCCAGCTACCGCGCCCCGCACAATCAGCCAACACGACGCCCACGCTTCCCACCCCAGGCGGTCCGCCGTAGAAGGCGCCGGATTCGCCGCACCACACCCGCCCGCCCCGGCGCCCAAAGGGCACACAGGCTGGCGAGTGGAAGTCCCCCCGCTGGGCGAGTGGAGGTCCCCCGCGACATTGACGTCCGGGGAGTGTGAGGGGCCGGCAGGCCCCTCATCGGGGGTTCGGGGGCTTGCCCCCGATGAACACAGCCCGAGCGCGTTTGCGCGAAGCGCGGGACTGCGAGGCCCATGCCGTACGCCACCAATGGCCGCATGCGGGGCCCGATGCCGGGGGCGGCGTCTGGCACGTTCACAGGAACCTTTGTCCCAATTGTGCATCTGGGCCGGGGTCCTTCTGGGAAGATCGCAGGGACGGATGGCCGATCTCCCGGAGGGGCGGCAGTGGACGGATTCTTCGTCGATTACGGTGGGTTGAACGACTTCCAGCGAAAGCACACGGCACGGCAGTCGACCGCGAACGACTTCGTTCGCGCTTTCGAACAGTTACACCCCCAGCCGGCGGACTTCCCCGAGGCCGCCGGGGACTCCCAGACGATGATCAATGAGCAGTCGACGGCGGCCGTGACGGCGGCGGGCCTGGTGAGCGCGAGCCATCACGACACGACCCTCAAGGTGAACGCCATGGGGTCTCACTACGGCCAGGCCGAAGCGGCGAACACCGGGGCGGTGACAACGCTCGCCAAGGAGACGGACACCGGGGCGGCGGTAACGCTGGCCGGGGGCGCGAACTGGGACGAAGAGCCGCCGGTCGGCCCCAGGGGGATGAGCTTCGCCGTCCAGGCCACCTCGGCCATCTCGTCGCTGACCGGATTGCTCCGGGCCACGAACCTGAAGAGGGACCCGTTCTATGCCTTCGTCGGCGGCTCGGCGGCCGCCGGCCTCAATATGGTCGCGACGATGATCGTGGTGGCGAACACACGTGACGCGGACGTGTGGGAACAACGCGGGTACGCGGCCGCGTCCTTGAGAGACGGCCTCACCGAGCACGCCGGCGCCATCCGCCACGCGGCCGACGCCACCGGCGACCACCTGCGGGGAGACGCCGGCGACGCCTTCAGAGGCTTCGTGACCACCGACGTGGTCGTCCCGAACAAGACCCTCGCCGACGCCGCCGGCGAGATGGCCCTCTACTCCATGGCCGCCGCCGAAGCGCAGCGGAAGTTCAACAACCAGATCATCGCCGCGGCGTCGGTGAGCATGCTGCTCGGCACCCCGGCGGCATATTGGCTCCCGCCGGTCCAGGGGGCCGTGGCGGTGTGGTGGCTGCTCTACGTGCTCAGATGCCGCAGGGAGCTGAAGAACGACTTCGCCGCCGCCGCCGCCCACCTCGGTCGGACGGCGGCGCTACACGACATCAGCCACAAACTCCGAGGCGGCTCCGGCACTCAGGCAGCCCCGCGGACCGTGACGGTGTGAGCCCGTGACCGGCGGCGGGGCCATCGATCAGGCCCCGCCGCCGCCCGGGTCAGGCCATGGCCGCCTGGGCGGTCTCCTTGGCCCACCGGTAGTCGGCCTTGCCCGCCGGTGAGCGGACCATGCGGTCGACGAACGCATACGTGCGCGGCACCTTGTAGCCCGACAGCTTGTCCCGGCAGTGGGCGTCAAGCTCCTCGACCGTCAGCGTCACGCCTTCCCTCGGCTCGATGACGGCGGCGACGCGGCTGCCCCAGCGCTCGTCCGGGATCCCGGTCACGACGGCGTCGAAGACGGCCGGATGTCCCTTCAGTACGGCCTCGACCTCCTCGGGGAAGATCTTCTCCCCGCCGCTGTTGATGCACTGCGAGCCACGCCCGAAGACCAGGATCGTGCCGTCGTCCTCGATGCGGGCGAGGTCGCCGGTGAGCAGCCAGCGCGTCCCCTCCGCGTCGGTGACGAACGTCCTCTCGGTCTTGTCCGGGTCGTTGTAGTACCCGAAGGCGATGTTGCCGGCCTTGGCGACGGTCCCCATCTCCCCCGACCCCGGTTTGACCGGTTCCATGGCGTCGTTGAGCACCGCGAGCGTGGCGGTGGCGTTGGGCTGGTACTTCAGGCCGGACTCGGGCGAAGAACCCGCGACGGCCGAGGCGGTGAAGCCCGACTCCGTCGAGCCGAAGCTGTCGACGATCATCACGTTCGGCAGCAGCTCCTGCAGCCGGTCACGCACCGTGCCCGTCAGGATGGCCCCGGTCGAGCTGAAGACGAGCAGCGACGACAGGTCGTACGATCCGGCGGCGATCTCCTCGGCGAGGGGCCGCGCCATGGCGTCGCCCGTGATGTTGAGGGTGAGCACCTTCTCGCGTTCGATCGTGCGCAGGACCTCCGCGGCGTCGAACTTGCGGGTGTAGACGATCGTGGAGCCCATCCACCAGGAGATGAACGTGGCCATCTGCGCCGCTCCGTGCATCAGCGGAGCGGCGGGCATCATGATGATGGGCGTGGAGCTCTTCGCCGCCTCGATGACCTCGCCCGGCTCGCTGCGTGGCTCGCCGTACGGGTTGCCGCCGCCGAAGGCCATGAACAGGTCCCTGGTGCGCCACATGACGCCCTTGGGCATACCGGTCGTGCCGCCGGTGTAGATGATGTAGACGTCCTCGCCCGACCGCCGCGGGAAGCCGTCGCGCCCCTCGGACCGCCCGGCGAGCGCCTCGTCGTACGGCACGGCGCCCTCGACGCGCGAGGGGCCGCCGACCGCGATGAGGGTCTTCAGCCGTGGGCACCGCGGGGCGGTCGCGGCCACCCGGTCGTCGAACTCCACGTCGAACAGCAGCGCGACGATGTCGGAGTCGGTGTACAGGTAGAACAGCTCCGCCTCTACGTACCGGTAGTTGACGTTGACCGGCACGGCCCTGATCTTCAGCGTGGCCAGGAGGCCGGCGATGTACTCGATGCCGTTGTAGAGATGGATGCCGACATGCTGGCCGGGCTGGACGCCCCGCTCCAGCAGGAAGTGCGCGAGCCGGTTGGCGTGCGCCTCCAGCCCGGCATAGGTCATACGGGTGTCCCCGCAGATGACGGCCACGCGGTCCCCGATCGCGTCGGCCAATCCCTCGAACAGATCAGCATGGTTGAACTCCATCGGGGACTCTCCTTATAAGTCGCGCCTACCGGTGCTCATGGCTTGTCGCTCCCGACGATCCACATGGCGAAGAACTGGGCGCCTCCGCCATAGGCGTGGCCGAGCGCGCGGCGCGCCCCGTCCACCTGGTGCTCGCCCGCGAGGCCCCTGACCTGGAGGGCGGCTTCGGCGAAGCGGATCAGGCCGGAGGCGCCGATGGGGTTGGAGCTGAGGACACCGCCGGAGGCGTTCCAGGGGATGTCGCCGTCGAGGGCGGTGGCCCCGGACTCGGTCAGCTTCCAGCCCTCGCCCTCGCCCGCGAAGCCGAGGTTCTCCAGCCACATCGGCTCGTACCAGGAGAACGGCACGTACACCTCGGCGACGTCGATCTCCCGCCGGGGGTCGGTGACCCCGGCCTGGCGGTAGACGTCGGCCACGCAGTCCTTGCCCCCCTGCGGGTTCACCGTGTCACGGCCCGCCCGGAAGATCGGTTCGGACCGCATGGCCGTGCCGTGGACCCAGGCGGGAGTGCCGGTGACCTTGTGCTCGGCCGCCAGCACCATGGCGCAGGCCCCGTCCGAGGACGGGCAGGTCTCCAGGTAGCGGATCGGCTCCCAGAGCATCGGCGTGGACTCGACCATCGCCCGGTCGATGCCGGGGATCCTCAGGTGCGCGTACGGGTTCTTCAGGGCGTTCTGCCGGTCCTTGACGGCGACGAGCGTGCCGATGTGGTCGGGCGCGCCGGAGCGGCGCATGTACTCGCGGATGTGCGGGGCGAAGTACCCTCCGGCGCCGACGACCAGCGAGGCGTTGAACGGCAGGTGGGTGGAGAGCGCCCACGTCGCGTTGGACTCCGACTGCTTCTCGAAGGCGACCACGAGCACCCGGTCGTGCACGCCGCCCTGGATCAGCGAGGCGCCGACCAGCCCGGTCGAGCCGCCCACGCTGCCCGCCGTGTGCACGCGCATCATCGGCTTGCCCGCGGCGCCGAGCGCGTCGGCGAGATAGGCCTCGGGCATCATGACGCCCTCGAACAGGTCAGGCGCCTTGCCGATGACCACCGCGTCGATGTCCTTGAACGTCAGCCCGGCGTCCTCCAGGGCACGCAGCGCGGCCTCCCGCACGAGCCCGGCGATCGAGACGTCACCGCGCTTGGTCTGGTACTTGGTCTGTCCGATCCCGATGACGGCGCAGCGGTTCCCCATGTCAGGCCTCCATGACGGTGACGAGGTTCTGCTGGAGGCACGGGCCCGATGAGGCGTGGCCGACGGTGCGGCCGGCGCTCCCGTCGAGGACCCGCTGGGCGGCCTCGCCGATGCGGATGAGCCCGGTGGCCATGACCGGATTGGCGGCGAGCGGTCCGCCGGAGGGGTTGACCACCGTGTCCGGGGGCAGCCCGAGCGCCTCACGGAGGATGAGCTCTTCGTGGCTGAACTGCGCGTGCAACTCGGCGACCTCGACGGGACCCTTGCCGACCCCCGCCGCTCGTGCGGCATCGGCCGCGGACGCCGAGCGGGCGAGGTCTCGCATCCCGAGGTAGTGGGGCTCTATTCGATGGGCGATCCCGGTGATCCACGCCGGGCGTTCCACCAGTTCCCTGGCCAGGTCACCGGCCGCAAGGACGATCGCCGCGGCTCCGTCCGTGACCGGGGCGACGTCGCTCGCCCGCAGCGGGCGGACCTCGTACTCCTCCTCGCCGGGATCGGGCAGGTCCAGAGCGTACGGATTGGCCCGGCCGTCGGCGCGGCTGCGCCGTACGATCTCGCGCAGGTCGCCCTCGTCGGCGCCGAGCGCGGCGGCCTGGAGGGCGGCGAACGAGACCTGGTCCAGGCCGAGCGGCACCAGGTAGTACGGGTCGAGCTGGAGCGTCATGATCTCCCGGAGGTCGCCCTGGGAGGACTTGCCGTACCCGTAGACCAGCGCGGAGTCCACGTCGCCGTGCTGGAGGCGCACCCAGGCCTCGTAGAGCGCCCAGGCGGCGTCCATCTCGACGTGGCTCTCCGAGATGGGCGGCCAGGCACCGATGGCGTCCAGCGCGGAGACGAAGGAGAACGGCGCGCCCGCCAGGTAGTCGCAGCTTCCCGAGCAGGTGAAGCCGAACCTGGACAGCCCCGATCGCTTCTTGACCTCCTGGATGACCGGCGAGATCAGCTCAGGCTCGATCAGCCCCTCGTCGTGGTCGGTGTGCTTCGTCTGGGCGAACGCGACGACCGCTACCTCACGCACGCGACCCCCTCACAGCTCGGCGTCGGGCTCGCCCGTAGGGGCGAACCACTTGATGTTGCTCATGGACAGGGTGCGTTCCTCGGGGGGCAGCCAGACGGCCTTCACCCGCATGCCCTGCCGTACCTCACGCGCGGGGACGTCGCCCATCAGCGCGATCATCGGGACGTCCGCACCGTCGAGCAGGATGTACGCGGAGACGAACGGCACCTCGGGCGCGCGCGGGTCGGGCAGGTTGTTGATCGCGAAGGTGGTGACGGTGCCGGTGTCGGGCAGCTCCACCTCCTCGCCGATCGTGGAGCCGCACTGCGGGCAGGTGGTGCGGTACGGCACGTAGACCTTGTCGCATTGCGCGCAGCGCCCGGCGAGGAAGACGCCCTCCCGGACGCCCTCGAGGAAGCGGGCGAGCGACCGCCCGGCCCGGATGTGGTACCGGGTGCGGACCTGCGAGATCATCGTGGTGACCTCGGGCACGAAGCAGGCGATGTCGGTGATGTGACCGGTCCGCTCCGCCTCGGGCTTCCAACGAGGACGCACCCGCAGCCCCGGCCGCATGGCCTTGGCGGCGGCGGCCTCGACGGCGTGGACCAGCGAGGTGTCCGCGCCGTCCAGCTTGATCAGCGCCCACGCGAACGGCCGGTCGAGCGGGTGTCCCTCGCGCGGCGTCTCCACCCAGGCCCAGGTCACCACGGTGCCCGCCGGGCCGACCTCGACGAAGGTGTCCGTCACCGGCTCCCCCGTGCCCGGCTCGTACTCAAGGGGCGGCACCAGCACACGGCCTTCCGCCGTTCGCACGCCGACGATCCGCCCGTCGCGTAACTCCGTGAGGAAACGCCCGATCACCGGTCCGGTCGTGCGGGTGTACCCTCCGGGGAACTCCAGCACGTGTTCGGCGATGAGCGGTTCAGATGGCACGATCGCGGCCCTCCCAGTAGGGATCACGGAGTTTGCGCTTGAGGAGCTTGCCGTTCGGCTCACGCGGCATCTCCTGGATGAAGTCGATCGAGCGTGGCCACTTCATCCTCGCCAGCCGGCCGTCCAGCGAGCCGAGGATCTCCTGGGCCAGCTCAGGTCCGGGGGCGCAGCCGGGTGCGGCCTCCACGACGGCCTTGATCTGCTCGCCCCACTCGTCGTCCGGGATGCCGAAGACGGCGACGTCGGCCACCTTGGGGTGGACCATCAGCTCGTTCTCGATCTCGGCGGGGTAGATGTTGGTGCCACCCGAGATGATCATGTCGGCCTTGCGGTCACAGAGGAACAGGAAGCCGTCCTCGTCGAGGTAGCCGATGTCCCCGACGGTGAAGTAGTCCCTGAGCCGGTTCGCCGCGGTCTTCGCCGGGTCGCCCTTGTACTCGAAGCGGACCCCGGCCATCTTCATGTAGATCGTGCCGGGCGTTCCGGTGGGGACGGGCTCGTTCTCCTCGTCCACGATGAGCAGCTCACTGATCGGCCACGCGGAGCCGACGGTGCCCGGGTGCTTCTTCCAGCCATCCGGCGTGGCGATGGTGCCGCCGCCCTCGGTGGCCGCGTAGTACTCGTAGATGCAGTCGCCCCACCACTCGAGCATCGCCCACTTCACCGGGACCGGGCAGGGCGCGGCGGCGTGGATCATCCACTTCAGCGAGGAGAGATCGTACTTGTGCTTCACCTCGTCGGGCAGGCCGAGCAGCCGTTTGAAGTGCGTCGGCACCATGTGAGAGTTGGTGATCCGGTACTTCTCGCAGAGCCGCAACGTCTCTTCCGGGTCCCACTTGTCCATGTAGACGAGCGTGTGCCCCATGTGCAGCGCCGTGCCACCGAACTGGGTGACCGCGGTGTGGTAGTTGGGCGAGGTGACCAGGTGGGCGTTGGGCTTGCCCGCCGTGATCCCGAACAACGAGAGCAGGAAGGTCATCAGCTCGGCCGCGTCGTCGGGGTCCAGCCCGCTCAGCGGTCGCCTGACCCCCTTGGGCCTGCCCGTGGTGCCGGAGGTGTAGTGCATGGTGGCACCGGCCGTACGGTCCTCGGGGAGCGCGTCGGACTGTCCCACGGTGAGCTCGGCCACCGGCCGGAAGCCGGTGATCTTGCCGAACGAGAAGCGCCGGTGTTCCTCGATCGCCTCGGCGCCCCGCGTGCCCTCCGTGGCGTACCGCTCGTGGACGAAGAACGCCTTGGCCTCGCTGTCGGCGACGATGTAGGCGATCTCGGGCCCGGTGAGGTGCCAGTTGATCGGCGTGTAGTACCAGCCGGCCTGCAACGCGGCGAGGTAGAGGGTGAGCCCGTCGACGCCGTTCGGCACCAGGCCGCAGAACCCGTCGCCCGCCTTCATGCCGAGGGCGCGCAGGCCGTGGACGAGGCGGTCGGCTCTCGCGAGCAGCTCTCCCGCCGTGTATTCGGTGCCATCGGGATCCACCGCGGCGATCCAGCCGGGATCCGCCTGCGCAAGCCTCCAGAAGCCGAGCGAGCCCATCGGAACTCCCTTGTCCGGTTCCGCTTTGACGACCGCAACGTCCCCCGAATCCGCCGCAGTGAAGCACGTTCCTGACGGCCCGGCAAGACCTGGCGCTACGGGAGGGTTACGAACGAGAATCTGTTCTAGTTCGCAAGCCGCAGACTAACCCGCCCGGCGCTGGCCGAGCAAGCGCTTGATTTGACTTCGACGCCCGTACGGCTAGCCTGGCAAACGCTTGATCACAGAGGAGGGTGTCCATGGAGCTCCTGCCCATCAGCACGCCGCACTGCCGCGTCGAGCGTGACGGCCATGTCGTCGTGGTGACTATGGACCGGCCCGAGGCCAAGAACGCGCTCTCCTCGGACATGCTGATCGGGCTCGCCGATGCCTGGGCCTACATCTCCGCCGAGCCTGACGTCCGCGTGGGCATCCTGACCGGTGCGAACGGCACCTTCTGCGCCGGCGCCGACCTCAAGGCCATGGGCACGCCGTCCACCGACCCGCGCGTGCTCAAGCGCGCCAAGGAGATCCCCGACTTCCACTGGAAGGGGCTGCTCCGCGACAGCGACGCCCTGCCCACCAAGCCGATCATCTGCGCGATCGAGGGCTACGCGGTCGCGGGCGGCACCGAACTGCTCGTCGGCACCGACCTGCGGGTCGTCGCCGAGTCGGCGACGCTCGGCCTGTTCGAGGCCAGACGCGCGCTGTTCCCCATGGGCGGCAGCGCGATACGGCTGCCGCGCCAGATCCCCTACGCCTTCGCCATGGACCTGCTGCTCACCGGCCGTGCCGTCACCGCCCGGGAGGCGCTTTCGATGGGCCTGGTCAACCGCGTCGTGCCCGACGGCGAGGCGCTGACCGCCGCGCGCGAGATGGCCGACCAGATCTGCGAATGCGGGCCGCTCGCGGTGCAGGCGATCCTGCGCACCTACCGCGAGACGCTCGGCATGGCCGAGGCCGAGGCCCTGAAGGTCTCCGACGCCCTCGGCTGGCCGGTGATCGGCTCGGAGGACGCCAAGGAGGGCTCGCGCGCCTTCCGCGAGAAGCGCCCCGCCGTCTATCGCGGCCGGTGAGCTGACCGGACGGCGAGCGGGCGGCAAGCTACGTCAGGACCGGGCCTGGATCATGGCATGGGTGCCCGTCGTGCGCCACGGCTCCCCGGTCGCGTCGAGTTCGGCCAGTGTGTGCTCGTCCAGGCCGACCAGCGCGTCCGACTTGAGCGTGCGCAGGGCGACGACCGGCCCGGGGAAGTAGGCCGTGACCGCGGCGAACGGCGTGGTGGGCGGCCACACCTGGTCGCCGACCAGCCTGCGGTAGTTGAGGTCTCCCTTGGTGATGGTCAGGGACGCCGAGGCCAGCTCGTCGCGGAGGTCGCCGGGCATGTCCCGGTACGGCAGCGGGGCGCAGGAGAAGGGGTGGGCACGCAACGTGAGCCGCCCGTCGCCCATCGCCCGCCACAGGCGCCCGCCCACCTCACCGGCCCGGCCCGGCGCGGCTGCCAGCCGCCGCAGGCAGGCCACCACGTCCGCGGGCGTGGCGTCCGACACGAAGTACGGATGCGGCTTGACGTGCAGGACCACCTCGGTGGCCAGGCCTTCGGCCAGCAGGTGGTCGATCAGGATCAGGTCGGGCATCAGCTCGCGCCCGGCGTTGTCCGCGAGCACGCAGATCTTCCCCGGCGGGCGGTCACGGACCAGCGACCACAGCAGGGCGCTGTCGTCGACGACCAGCTCGGCGACGTGCTCGCGCTCGCCGGTCAGCGTGACCTGGAACGACAGGTCCGCGCGGTTGCCCCAGAGCGATCCCAGCAGGAGCGCCTTCGCCCGCTCGTCCCGCGGCAGCGTGCCCGCCTTGTCGAGCGCGGCGAGCTCGTCGTCGACGGCCGCGCCCAGGAGCTCGGCCTGCTTGACGGGCCCGAACGGGTCGACGCCCCGCCACGGGCCGTCGCCGAAGTAGCCCGTGGCGTCGAGCAGCTTGCGGTAGAAGTAGACCTCGCCCCACAGGAACGGCACGTCGACCCACCGCCGCCCGAGCTTGTCCCTGCCCCACTCGGCCCACGCGGCGAAGTCGTGCGCCGAGGCGTCGAGCGGCTCCATCACGTCGCGCGCGACCTCGTCGTCCAGCCGGTCGAGCGCCGCGAGCCGGTCAGGGGTGTACGGCAACGCCTCCCTGACCTGGCGCAGCAGGACCGGATGCCGGTCGCGGAAGACCCCCAGGGCGTACGATCCTGGCACGTTGCCCATGATGGGAGGCGCGTCCAAGCTCTCCGGCATCGATCCCCAGCTCCTCCGCTCGGCGTTCTACCCCGGCAAGTAAATCGCACGGTGGAGGCGGGGCCGCGATCAGTCCGCCGTGAGGCGGTCCATTCGTTCGACCGCTTCGACGTACTCCTCGACCAGGCCGAAGACCACGTCCTTGGCCGACTTGACCTGGTTCATGGAACCGATGATCTGGCCGGCCGGGAACGTCGCGAGCTCGGCGGCGTCGGAGTTGCCGATCCTGCGCAGCGCGCCCGAGATCAGCATGAACTGCAGCGGCATCGGCAGCGTGCCCGGCGACTCGGCCGACTCCCAGGCGTCGGTCCACTCGTTCTTGAGCAGCCGCGCGGGCTTCCCCGTCCAGGAGCGTGACCGCACGGTGTCGCGGGAGGTGGCCGCCAGGATCTTCTGCCGGGCGTGTTCCGGGGTGTCGGCCTCCTCGACGGTGAGCCACAGCGAACCGGTCCAGATGCCCTCGGCGCCGAGGGCGATCCCCGCGGCCATCTGGCGGCCGGATCCGATGCCGCCCGCGGCGAGCACGGGGACGTCGACGGCGTCGACGACCTGCGGGATCAGCACCATCGTGGAGATCTCCCCGGTGTGCCCGCCGGCCTCGGTGCCCTGGGCGACGACCACGTCCACGCCCACCTCGACCTGCTTGATCGCGTGGCGTGGCGTGGAGGCGAGGGCGGCGACCTTGACCCCCTTGGCGTGGGCCAGGTCGACGATGTCCTTGGGCGGCGGGCCGAGCGCGTTGGCCAGCAGCGCGATCGGGTGCTTCAGCGCGGTCTCGACCTGGGGACGCGCGGTGGCGTCGGTCCAGCCGAGCAGCACCCTGCCCGCGTCCGCGTCACCGGACAGCGGGGGCACCCCGTGCTCGGTGAGCAGGTTCTCGACGAACCGCCGGTGCCCGTCGGGGATCATCCCCTGGAGCCTGGCGACCAGTTCCTCGGGCGAGTCGACGCCGAGGTCGGCTCCGGCGTACGAGGCCGGCATGACCACGTCCACGCCGTAGGGCTTACCGTCGACGTGGTCGTCGATCCACTTGAGCTCCATCTCGAGCTCGTCGGGAGTGAAGTAGAGGGCTCCCAGCACGCCCATGCCACCGGCGCGGCTGACCGCGGCGACGACATCCCGGCAGTGGCTGAAGGCGAAAATCGGCAAGTCGATCCCGAACATGTCGGTGACACGTGTCCGCATGACTTCGAATGTACGGGGGACGCGCAAACAACTGCAACGCGTTCTATCTAGAACCTTCGCTCGGTTCTACCAGCGGGTAACCTGAGCAGGAAGCGCACGTGGCACCCGGCAGGAACACGTTCCAGTCAGCGGATGGCCTTCGTCTTCGAGGATTGACGCGTCGGCCCTTCGGCATAGATCCGACCAGTAACAGTCAGATTTCGTGACAAATCATCATTGCGGACATAACACGGTAGTCGTACGTTCACGGTATGGATCTGGAGCTCCGTCACCTCAAGATCGTGCGCGCGGTCGCCGAGGCCGGGAGCGTCACCAAGGCAGCCACCCAACTCGGGCTGGCCCAGCCATCGCTGACCGCGCAGCTGAAACGGATCGAGCGCACGCTCGGTGGCGCTCTCTTCGAGCGCGACCGCAACGGCGCCCGCCCCACCCCCCTCGGGGAGCTCGTCCTGACCCGAGCGCGTGTTCTGCTACCAGCCGTACGCAACCTCCAGGAAGAGGCGGTCCGGTTCGCCAACACCTATGAAGGAATTCCCGGTTTCCGGATCGGCGCCACCCACGGGCCGATCCTGGGCGGCCTTGTCGAGCGCCTCATCGCCGTCCACCCGGCCACGCCCATCAGCACCCGTACATCGTGGTCGGCGCGGGAGCTCACCACGATGGTGAGCGCCGGACGGCTCGACTTCGCGCTCATCGGCACCTGCGGGGACACCCCGCCGCCGGCCGCCGAGGTCATGACCTGGACCACCGTGGGCTCCGACCCGGTCTTCGCGCTGCTCGGTGAGGACCATCCACTGGCCGGAGAGAAGGAACTGGAGCTTTCCGCCCTCGCCGACGAGGAATGGGCGGCCGCGCCCGGGGACGGCTGCTTCGCCGACTGCTTCGCCGGCGCCTGTGCGCGGGCGGGCTTCGTCCCGAAGACCGTGTACGAGTCCGACGTGGCCACGGGCCTGCACCTGGTGAAGGTCGGCAAGGCCGTGGCGCTGTGCCAGGCGACGTTCGAGCTGACCGCCGGGCTGGTGATGATGCCGATCATCGGGGCTCCGCTGCGCTGGAGGCACCTGCTGGGCTGGCATGCGGACTCCGTCGCCGCCCGTGCGGCACCCTTGGTGGCGGATCATGCTCGGGACGCCTACGCCGACGCCATACGGCGCAGCACACGCTACGTCGACTGGCTGGTGGCCAACCCCCAGTTCGGGGCGATTCCATAACACTGCGGTAGGGACGAACCAATATGTCCGCGACCGGCATGGGCCCGACTACGGTGACGGCACCCCCCGACACCGAGGAGAGCCCATGCTCCGCAGACGCACGGTCACCGCCGGATGCGCTCTGGCCATCAGCGCCCTCACCCTCATGACCGCCCCCGCCATCGCGGAACGCGAACCGGCGGGCGCGACCGGAACCTCCGCACTCAAGCCCCCGCCCGGCATGGTCGAGGCCATGCAGAGGGACCTGGACATCACCGCCGAGCAGGCCGAGTCGCGCCTGCTCAACGAGGCACGCCTCGGCGGCGTCGAAGTGCAGGTCCGCAAGAAGCTCACCGGCACCTTCGCCGGCTCGTGGCTCAGCGGACCGACATCCGCCACCCTCACAGTCGCCACCACCGACGCCTCCGCGGCCTCCGCCATCACCGGCTCCGGAGTCCAGGCCAAGGTCGTCGCCCGCACGCTCGGCGCGCTGGACGCCGCCAAGCAGACCCTCGACCAGGCCGCCGCCCAGGCACCCGCGTCGACCCCTGTGTGGTACGTCGACGTGCGCACCAACAGCGTCGTCGTCCTGTCCTCCCAGCCCGCCGAGGCCGAGTCGTTCATCGCGGCCAGCGGCGTTGACAGGGCCGCGGTGCGGGTCGAGCAGTCGAGCGAGCGGCCCCAGACCTACTACGACGTGCGCGGCGGTGACGCGTACTACATCGGCTCGTCCCGATGCTCGGTCGGCTTCTCGGTGACGAGGGGCACCCAGGGCGGCTTCGTCAGCGCCGGCCACTGCGGCAGCACGGGCAGCAGCACGAGCGGGTTCAACCGGGTCGCGCAGGGATCCTTCCAGGGATCCTCGTTCCCGACCAACGACTACTCATGGATCGCGGTCAACACCAACTGGACGCCGCAGCCGTGGGTCAACAACGGCAGCGGCGGCAACGTGAATGTCAGCGGCTCCACGGTGGCGGTCGAGGGCGCCTCGATCTGCCGGTCCGGCTCCACCACCGGCTGGCACTGCGGCACGGTGCAGCAGCGCAACACCAGCGTCACCTACTCGCAGGGCACCGTCTACGAGGTCACCCGCACCAGCGTCTGCGCCGAGCCCGGCGACTCCGGCGGCTCCTTCATCTCCGGCAGCCAGGCCCAGGGCGTCACCTCCGGCGGATCGGGCAACTGCTCCTCCGGCGGCACCACCTACTTCCAGCCGGTCAACGAGATCCTGTCGGTCTACGGCCTCACGCTGAGGACCAGCGGCACCACCCCGCCGCCCACCGGCTGCAGCGGTTCCCAGCAGAGCTTCACCGGCAGCCTGACCAGCGGCGCGAGCGCCTACCAGCCGAACAACTCGTACTACCAGTCGACCGTCTCCGGCACCCACACCGGCTGTCTCGACGGCCCCAACGGGGTCGACTTCGATCTCTACCTGCAGCAGTGGAACGGCTCTGCCTGGGTCAACGTGGCGAGCGGCACGTCGTCCGGCCCGGACGAGACCGTCAGCTACTCCGGCGCGGCCGGTTACTACCGCTACCGCGTCCACGCCTACAGCGGCTCCGGCTCCTACACCCTGGGTCTGAGCCGGCCGTAAGCACCGGCGCCCGTACAGCGGCGCGTGGCGCCGCCGGCCGACGTGGACGGCGGCGCCGTGAAGCGTGATCTCAGCCAATCGGGCGGATCTTGATGATGACGTGCTGCGCCGAGACCGTGATGCGTGCCGAGCCGGTCATGCCGGCGTAGTGATCGGTGCCGCCGGTGATCGCGGCACTGCTCGTCCACGGTGGGTTGCCCGCCCAGTCGTCCATGCCGAGCAGCGTGATCTGGCCGCGCTTGGTGCGCAGCACGTGCGTGCACTGCGCGATGACGCCCTGCGGGGTGGCCTGGACCGCCGAGCAGCGGGCGCTGCCGTCTCCGGCCCTCTTCTTTTTCACGTCGAAAAGGGAGAGGTAGGTTACCCAGGAATCGCCCGCTTTGATCTGTCCGGGCTGGGTGTTGACCACCTTGTCCGCGTAGAAAATGAGCTCGGTCGACTTACGCTTCGGGGCGGGCGTGGATGTGGACGTCGACGCCAATGGCGACGCCGACGCCATATCGGGCGGAACGATGGCAATCGATACCCCCAGGAAGGCGATGACCAGCGCGGTCGTGGCAGATCGACGACGGAGCGAGAACCCTGACATTTCTCCTCCAAATAGGGAGAGGGGATGCGGAGGGAGAGGCCGCCTTTCGTTCTACGGCGGCAGAACATTGTGTCCGCCGACCCTCCGCACTGGCAACGATCAGATTCGCGACATAAACGCATTCACTACGCAAGTCACGAATGAAATTCACCGAAGTTCTCCGGCAGACCGGCGCCGTCACCCCCGCCGCCGACCGGCTTCGGCCGCCACCGCCCTTAGCGCCGGCCGGGGTTCCATGACGCGGTCGCGGGTTCCATAACGCCGCGATAGGGGCTAAACGATAGCTCCGCGTCTGGCGTGAGCGCAGTTACGGTGGCGGCACCCCCCCGAGACCTAGGAGATCCCATGCTCCGCAGACGCACGGTTACCACCGGATGCGCTCTCGCAATCAGCGTCATCACCCTCATGGCCGCCCCGGCTTCCGCAGACCGCGTCTCAGCCGCCGCGACCGGGTCCGCCACCCAGCCCGCGCCCACCATGCTCGACGCCATGAGCCGCGACCTCGGCATCACCAGAGAGCAGGCCGAGTCCCGCCTGCTCAACGAGGCACGCTTCATGGGTGTCGAGACGAGCGCCCGTGAGCGGCTCGGCGACAGCTTCGCCGGTTCGTGGCTCAGCGGGCCGACCTCGGGAACGCTCACCGTCGCCACCACGGACGCCTCCGCCGCTTCGTCCGTGACCGGCACCGGTGTCCAGGTCAAGGTGGTCGCCCACAGTCTCGCGACGCTCGAAGCCGCCAAGAAGGCCCTCGACGACGCCTCCGCCCAGGCCCCCGTATCGGTGCCCGTGTGGTACACCGACACGCGGACCAACAGTGTCGTCGTCCAGTCCTCCCAGCCCGCCGAGGCCGAGTCCTTCATCGCGGCCAGTGGCGTGGACAAGGGCCTGGTCCGGGTCGAGCTGTCCAGCGAGCAGCCGCAGACCTTCTACGACCTGCGCGGTGGCGACGCGTACTACATCAACAACAGCGCACGCTGCTCGATCGGATTCTCCGTCCGGCGCGGCACCACGCCCGGCTTCGTCAGCGCCGGCCACTGCGGCAGGGCGGGCAACAGCACCACCGGCTTCAACCGGGTCGCCCAGGGCACCTTCCAGGGCTCGTCCTTCCCGGGCAACGACTACTCGTGGGTCGCGGTCAACAGCAACTGGACCCCCAGGCCATGGGTGCGCGGCAGCAGCGGCAACGTGACCGTCAGCGGCTCCTCCGTCGCCGGCGTCGGCTCCTCGATCTGCCGTTCCGGCTCCACCACCGGCTGGCACTGCGGCACCGTCCAGCAGCTCAACACCAGCGTCCGCTACTCGCAGGGCACCGTCAGCGGCGTCACCCGCACCAACGTCTGCGCCGAGCCCGGCGACTCCGGCGGCTCCTACATCTCCGGCAGCCAGGCCCAGGGCATGACCTCCGGCGGGTCCGGCAACTGCAGCACCGGCGGCACGACGTTCTTCCAGCCCGTCAATGAGGCCCTGTCGGTGTACGGCCTCACACTGGTGACCGGCTGACGCCGGTCCCATCGACCGGTCGGCGACCTCCCTCCTGACCGGTCGGCCCGCCCGTCAGGCACCCCCCGGCGCCGCCGTCCCCATCGGGACGGCGGCGCTCGCCCGTGTGCGCCGCCGCCTCAGGCGGGCAGGTTCAGCCAGTAGAAGCCGTGACCGGCCAGGTTGAGGGGATAGGGCTCGTGGCCGATCGGCAGGAAGCGCGATCCGCCGAAGGCCTCCACGGGGGTCCGGTTGGCGTAGCCCGCCAGGTCGAGCAGGGCCGTCTGGGCGAACCTGGAGAAGTTCACCACGCACAGCACCTGGTCGGCCTGGTGGGAGCGGACGTAGGCGAACACCGCGGGGTTGGTGGAGGCGACCTCTGTGAACCTTCCGACGGCGAAGGCCGGATTGTGCCGGCGCAGCTCGATGATGCGCCGCGTGAAGTGCAGCAGCGAACGGCTCCGCCGCTGGGCCTCGACGTTGGTCGCCTGGTAGCCGTAGACCGAGTCCATCAGGACGGGGAGGATGAGCCGGTCGGGCTCGCTGTGCGAGAACCCGGCGTTGCGATCGGGAGACCACTGCATCGGCGTACGCACGCTATCGCCGCCGCGCAGCATCAGGTTGTCGCCCATGCCGATCTCGTCGCCGTAGTAGAGCACCGGCGAGCCGGGCAGCGACATCATGAGCGCCATGCACAGCTCCAGCAGGCTGCGCTCGTTGTCGGCCAGGGGCGCGAGGCGCCGCCGGATGCCGGTCTCGGTGCGCATGCGCGGCGCCGGGGCGTACTCGCGGAACAGGTACGCGCGCTCGCGCTCGTCGAGCGAGGCCAGGGAGAGCTCGTCGCTGTTGCGCAGGAAGACGCCCCACTGGGAGCTCGGCGGGATGGCCGGCAGCCGCGTGAGCACCTCGGAGATGGGCTGGTGGTTCTCCCGGCGAATGGCCAGGAAGATACGCGGGATCAGCGAGGTGTAGAGCACCATGTGGCATTCGTCGCCGGTCGCGTCGTCGCCGAAGTAGGGCGCGGCGTCGGTCGGCCAGCGGTTGGCGTCCGCCATCAGGATGCGGCCGGGATAGACCTTCTCGACCTCGGCCCGCAGCGTCTTCAGGTAGTCGTGTGTCTCGGCGAGCCCCTCCCCCGTGGTGCCTTCGCGCTCGTAGAGGTAGGGCGCGGAGACCAGGCGGTAGCCGTCGACGCCCAGGTCGAGCCAGTGGCGCATGACGTCGAGCATGGCCTCCTGGACGGCGGGATTGTCGAAGTTCAGGTCGGGCTCGTTGGCCAGGAAGCGGTGCCAGTAGTGCCGGCGGCGGACCGGGTCGTAGGTCCAGCCCTGCGTGTCACCGCCTCCCTGCGCGTAGGGGACGTCGGACTCCAGCGTGTCGCGCCAGACGTAGAAGTCCCCGTACGGCCCGGCGGGGTCGGCGCGCGAGAGGCGGAACCATTCGTGCCGGTCGCTCGTGTGGTTGAGGACCAGGTCGAGGACGACGCGGATGTCCTTCCGGTGGGCGGCGTCGATCAGCTCGATGAAGTCCTGCTTGGTCCCCAAATCAGGATTTATGGCGAGGAAGTCATCGATGTCGTAGCCGTCGTCGTCGAGCGGTGAGCCGAAGACCGGGGACAGGGTCAGGCACGTGATGCCCAGCCAGCTCAGGTAGTCGAGCTTGTCGATCAGACCCCGCAGGTCACCGATGCCGTCCCCGTTGGAGTCGGAGAAGCTCCGCACCCGGACCTCGTAGAAGACGGCCTTCTTGTACCACAGGGGGTCGCGGAGCGGCGCCCGCACGGTGTCCGGGGCGAAGCCGCCGGCCGGTGTGCTCCGGTGCCGGGCGAGCGCCCGGCGCGCGGCCAGCGCGACCTCCTCGGCCGGATCGGCGCGCAGGTCGGTGAGCGCGCGCTCGGCCGTCGCGGTCTCGATCGCGTCGGCCGAGGAGAGCCACGGGCTGATCTCCTCGACCGCCAGGAGGCGGGCGGCGACGCGCCCGCTGTGCATCAGCGCGGCCACGTCGGGCGGAAGCACGCCGGGACGGACCGGGGCACGGGCGATCCACAGGTCGCCGCCCACCCTGCTGTCGATCGTGGGCGTCTGGTTGCGGCCGCTGTAGCCGAGCCGCTCGCGCGCGTGGTCGAAGGCCTCGCGCACGCTGATCCACCCGTTGCCGTCACCGTCGGCCGCGCCGGTCTCGATGCCCTCGAAGAAGGCGCTTCCGAAGACCGACGGGAGCGGCCGGCCCGACTCGTCCTCGGCCTCGTGCGCCCGCTGGATCGCGCTCGCCGCGACGATGATCACACGTTCGAGGTCTCCGCGCTGCTGCCGGCTGCGGGGGAAGGCCCCGGCGTAACAGCAGTCGAGGACGATGGCGACCCGGCGCGCCCGGCACCTGTCGAGGCAGTCGCGGATGTACTCGGCGGGGATGGCCGAGGGCAGCAGCCGCTCGGGGTCGGTCTCGATCGTGGCGAGGTGGAGCCGACCGTCGGCGTCCTTGGCTCCGTGCCCGGAGAAGTACGCGAACAGGAAGGCGTCGGGCTCGGCCGTGGCGAAGAAGTCGTAGATGCGCTCCCGCACCGTCAGCAGATCGGCGTCGTACAGGATGCCGACCGGGTCGAAGCCGCCGAGCGCCGGGTCGGCGAGCACCCGTTGCATGAGCGCGGCGTCCTTGGCGGGTGATTCGAGGTTGGGGAGGGACTCGTGGCGGTAGTGGCCGGTGGCGACGGCCAGGGCGCGCCGCTGCCCGCCCTGGCGGAGATCGTCGCCAAGCGCTTCAACCACGGTCGGCTCTGTCCTCGTATTCCTTGAGGATGGCCACGAGCCGCTCGGCGGACTCCTCGGAATGCCCCTCTATCGTGACCTTCTGGCCGTTGGGGAATTCGAGTTGCGCGCGGTTCCCCGCGTTTCGCCGGAGGAAGTCGCGGATTACCGCGATCGCCGGCCGCACCAGCCAGATATAGATGGAAATGGCCAGTGCGCCGTCTTGCAGCAGCGTCGGGGAACGAGTGCCGGCGGCCGTCTCGGTGGAGGGAACCGGCTCCGCGCCGACGACTCCCTCGACTTGCAGGATTTCGTCACGCAGGCGGCGCGCGTTCTCCGCGAGGGCCTCGGTCTCGACGGGGTCGATGGATTCGAGCCGGACGATGAGTGGCTGGGGCTCCATGAATGAAATTCTGCCCGAAACCATCCCCGACCGGGTACCCGTTCGACATGGGCAGGTAGCGATATGTGATCTGCCACGGCATCGTCGCGGTCGACCAGTGCTTGCAAACATAACCCCAATGGGAGTATACAGGAGGCATAACCCCTTGCTAACCCCAAAGGAGGGCGTTAGTGATGCCGAAGATCAACGTTTATCTGCCGGACGAGCTGGCCGAGGCGGTCAAGGAGGCGGGGGTGCCGGTCTCGGCCATCTGCCAGCGTGCTCTGGAGCAGGCGGTGCGCCGGATCACCGCCATCCGGGAGACCGCCCTGGGCGATCTCGACGTGGACGACCCGGCCGGGCACCTGACGCACTTCACCCAGCGGACGCGGACGGTGCTCAGGCTCGCCATCGAGCAGGCACGGGCCGGCGGGGCTCCCCGCGTGGGCACCGAGCACCTGCTCGGCGGCATGCTGGCCGAAGGCGGCAACCTGGCCCTGCATGTGCTCAGGGCCGTGGAGATCGAGCCGGAGCAGGTGGCCCGCGATCTCGCCCGCCAGACGTCAGAGCCGATGGCCGGCGACGAGAGCGGGACGCGGCACTTCAGCGTCCCCGCCGCCGGCGCCCTGGAGCTCGCGGTGACGGAGGCCACCGCGCTCGGCCACAACTACGTCGGCTGCGAGCACCTGCTGCTGGGCCTGGTCACCGAGCCCGACGGCACCGCCGGACAGGTGCTGCGCGCCCTCGGCGCCGAGCCCCGGCTGACCCGGCGCGCGGTCATGGCCGCGCTCGCCGGCTACGTCCACCTGCGGGCGCAGGGCCAGGCCGCCGGCGCGGTACCGGCGGACACGGCCAAGGCGCTGGCGGCGGTGGTCCGCCAGGAGCTCCAGCCCCTCACCCAGCGCATCGAGCGCATCGAGGAGCGCCTCGACGCGGCGCCGGGGAGCTGATCCCCGTTGCGCCGGCCGCGGAGGTACCTTCTCGCGCTCATCGGCGCGAGCGTCTTCATCGGATGGCTGTGGACCGGCCATGGACACCAGACCACCAAGGCCCCGCACAGCCCCGTTTCCAAGGTAGAACACGTTCTACCCTGAGCGGTCGCGAGACCCCGGGAGAGCACCGGTCTACTCACGAGTAACCCGTCGTGCGACGCATAGGAGAACAGGTTCTAGCGAGGCATGCGGCGCCAGATCGACCGGGGCAGCGCCCGCATCACCGTGAACACCGGGCGGAGCTTCCCCGGCGCCCAGACGGTCTCACTGCCGGCACGCAGTCCGGCGATGACGGCATCGGCGACCACGCCCGGCGTCGTGGCCATGGGCCCCGGCGCCATACCCGCCGTCATCCGCCCCGAGACGAACCCCGGGCGCACCACCATCACCCGCGCGCCGGAGCCGTGCAGAGCGTCTCCCAGCCCCTGGGCGAAGCCGTCCAGCCCCGCCTTGGCCGCGCCGTACACGAAGTTGGCCCTCCGCACGCGCACGCCCGCCACCGAGGACAGCACGACGAGCGTCCCGTGGCCCTGCTCGCGCAGGCGGCGGGCGGCGAACAGGCCGGTGGAGACGTGCCCGCCGAAGTTGACCGCCACCGACTCGGCCGCCGCCACCGGATCGTCCTCGTAGGCGGACTGCTTCCCCAGCACGCCGAAGGCCGAGATCACGACGTCGAGGTCCCCCGCCAGGTCGGCCGCGGCGGCGATGACCTGGCCGTGCGTCTCCGGCCGCGCCGCGTCGAACTCGAGCACGTGCACGTCGGCGCCGAGGCCCTTCAGCCGTACGGACGCCGCCTCGGCCTCCCCGCGCGCGGCGAGCACGACCCGCCTGGCCCCGTCGCGGACGAGCCGCTCGACGATGGCCAGGCCGATCTCGCTGCGCCCACCGAGCAGCAGCACCGAATCCACCGAGCCCAGGGCGTTCTTCACAGGGACAGTCTCCTTGCCAGGTCGGAGCGGAAGACCTCGCCGGGGTCGGCGCTCTCGCGTATCTTGCGCCATTCGGACAGGCGCGGGTACATCGCGGGCAGCAACTCGGCCCGCATCCGCGAGTCCTTGGCGAGGTAGAGGCGCCCTCCGGCCTCGGCAACCCACTCGTCGAACACGCGCAGCAGCCCGGACAGGCCCGCCTGACCGGCGGGGATGTCCAGCGCCAGCGTCCACCCAGGAAGCGGGAAGGACAGCATGCCCGGCGTGCCCGCGCCGAACCGCTTGAGTACGGTCAGGAAGGACACCACCCCCCGCGCCGAGAGCCGCGACACGATCCGCCGCAGCGTCGCCTCCTGGCCGAACGGCACGACGAACTGGTACTGCACGAACCCCCGCGACCCGTAGACGCGGTTCCATCCCGCGACGAAGTCCAGCGGGTGGAAGAAGGGGGCGAGGTCCTGGATCATGCGCCGTTCGCGGGACTTGGCGTACCAGGCCTCGTTGAAGGCGCGTACGGTCAGCCGGTTGAGCAGGCCGTTCGGCGCCCAGGGCGGGGCGGACAGCCGCGAGGCGGGGGCGAATGCCAGCGGGTCACCGGCGGGGACCTCGTCGCGCCGGGCGTGGTCACCGCGCGTCAGCACGCTGCGCCCCATCCGCGATCCCCGGGCGAGCAGGTCGATCCAGGCCACGGTGTAGCGGTACCCGGCGTCGGTGGCCGTCATGAGCTCCAGCGTGTGGTCCAGGTCGCGGGTGCGCTCGACGTCCACGCGGACGCGCGAGGTCTCGATGGGAACGCAGGTGAAGCTCGCCTCGGTGATGAGGCCGGTGAGCCCCATGCCGCCCACGGTGGCCCAGAACAGCTCGTCGCCGGGCAGCAGCGTGCGAATGGCCCCGTCGGCCATGACCAGCGTCAACGACCGCAGGTGCGCGCCGAGGGACGAGTCCACGTGGTGGTTCTTGCCGTGCACGTCGGCGGCGACGGCTCCGCCCACGGTGACGTAACGGGTCCCGGGGGTGACAGGGACGAACCAGCCCAGGGGGATCAGCGCGCCCATCAGGTCGTGCAGGCTCATCCCGGCGGACGCGGTCACCACGCCCGTGGCGGGATCGAGCGACCAGCGCTGCTCCATCCGCGAGACGTCCACCACCAGGCCGCCCGCGTTCTGCGCGGCGTCGCCATAGGCCCGGCCGAGCCCTCGCGCGATCAGGCCGCGTGCGGGGGCTCCGCTGACCAGGGCCGCCAGTTCGGAGGGCGTGCGGGGCGTGGCGAGCGTGGCGGGCGTGGGTGCGGTACGCCCCCAGCCGGTCAGGAAGGTCATTGCACGTAGATTCCGACGACGAGCAGGACGATGAGCAGGGCGGTGTAGAGCTGCAGCGGGCGGTCGCGCAGCGCGAGCTCCTCCGGCTCCTCCCCGATACCCCGGTCGACCAGCAGGTTGTGCCGGAGCACGATGAGGACGAACGGGACGATGCTCACACCATAGAGGGTGTCGGCGTGGATCTGGAGCGCCCACAGGCAGTACGTGACGATCATGGCTCCCGAGGCCATGGAGCGGACGTGGGCGAGGTAGCTGGTGGTGTAGGTCACCAGGGTCGCGCGGGTGCCGTTCGTCCCCTGGTTGCGCATCTCGGCCTCCCGCTTGCCCACCACCACCTGCAGCGAGCCGAGCGAGACCACCACGAGGAACCAGCTCGTCACGGGCACGTTCACCGCGATCGCGCCGGCGAAGGCCCGGATCAGATGGCATCCCGCGACGGCGACGAGGTCGACGATCACCTCGTGCTTGAGCCAGTAGGTGTAGGACAGCGTCAGGACCAGGTATCCGGCCACGACCGCCGGCAGGCGCCAGCCCCCGGCGAGCGCCGCGAACGCGGGCGCCGCGACGATGAACAGGGCGCCCGCCACCCGCGCCACCCTCACCGGCACGATGCCGGCGGCGATGGGGCGCAGGCGCTTACGCGGATGGCGCCGGTCCGCCTCGGCGTCGGCGGCGTCGTTGAGCAGGTACGCCCCGCTGGCCGCCATGCAGAACGCGATGAACGCCACCATGGCGTCGAGCAGCCCGGCCGGGGTGGTCAGCACCCCGGCGGCGGCCGGGGCGGCGAAGACCAGGACGTTCTTCAGCCACTGCCGCGGGCGGCACGCGCGCGCGAATCCCCGGATCCGGGCACCCACGCCCACGGCCGCCGGAACGGTGTCCGGCGGCCGCACTTCGGCGTGTCCCGTCGTCACGAATCCTCGGCGCTCCCACGCCGCGCCGGCGCGGGACGCCTCCGTACGACGAGGAAGGCTCCGGCGAGGACGACCAGCAACCCGACGACGAACAGGACCAGCGGGACGGTGGTCTTGATGAGGGCGATCTGGTTCTTGGAGTCGGTGGCCTTCTTCACCAGGTCGGCGGTGGTCTCGGGGGTGAACCTGGCGGTGGCGATCAGGGCGGGCTTGCGCTCGACGCCGTCCTGCGTCTTCAGCACCTCGTGACGCTGCTGCTCCTGCCTGACGGGCACGCCGCTGGTCGGCTCCACCCAGTAGGTGGTCGTGCCGTCGTACCAGCGGTCGACCTGCACGTCACCGGCCTCCGTCATTCCCATCACGGAGGCCGGAGCGGTCAGGGTCTGGGTCTTGGTGGGGGGAACGGCCTGCTCGTACTTGTAGACCGCGAGGCCGTTGACCGTGTCCTCGCTGACGAACCTGGCGTCGTAGGCCTTGCCCGTGCTGGAGTTGAACACGCGGTAGGTCTTCTTCTCGGCGCCGAACGGGAACAGGAAGATCTGCCCCTCCAGCGTCACCGGCTGCTTGTCGATGCTGGCCCCGCAGCAGTTGACCGCCGCACCGGTGTACTTGTTGAACGCGCTGCGGAACTCCGTCATGGAGATGCCGGGCCTGCTGTTGGTCACGTCACTGACCGAGGTGAACTGATCCCAGACGACCCTGTCGTCCTTGGCGTCCGTGACGTCCCCGCGGGTCGTGACGGTGATCTCCAGGGTTGCGTTGAGCACCTTCAGATCACCAGCACTGAAGTACTGGGCGTTGTCGGCGGTCAGCTTCGTGATGCCGTACTGGTCTGCGGGAGCGGCGATGAGCTTCTCTGCCACCTGGAACCGGACGAGCGGAGCCAGGGCGATGAGGAACGTACCGACTCCTAAGAGAACAATTCCGACGACGCGGCCCATCGTTCCTCCTGGGGGTGCCCGCCGGACGGTGGGTCCGGCCGGCGGGGATGTGCTTGATCACGACAATGTGACGGTACGCGCGGGGGCGGGCCGCGCGGCGATATGTCCTGAAACAAAGTTCTATTTCGGGATATGTTAGTTGGGCGAGTGACCCCACGTCACGAGGGATGCTGAAAAGTGACAGAAACAGGTTCTACATTGGGCGCCCGCGCGGATGGACCACCGTCGACGTCGGGACACCTCGACGCGCTCGACGGGATGCGCGCCGTCGCCGCCTTCGCGGTCCTGATCTTCCACGTCGCCATCGAGTCGGCCACCGCCCTGGAGAACAATTTCCTCGGCGCCCTGCTCTCACGCGGTGACGTGGCCGTCCCGATCTTCTTCACGCTCTCCGGGCTGCTTCTCTACAGGCCCTACGCCAGAGCCGTGCTGGAGGGGACCCGGCCGCCCGGCACCAGGACCTACCTGATCAAGCGGGCACTGCGCATCCTGCCCGCCTACTGGCTGGTCGTCGTCGTCGCCATGCTGCTGTGGTCGCGCGACCACCTCGGTGACGTCAAGACCTGGCTGCAGATGGTGTTCCTCGCCCACAACTACGAGACGAACCCCTGGTGGTTCGGTCTCGGTCCCAAGGGGCTCGCGCAGATGTGGAGCCTGTGCGTGGAGGCGGCGTTCTACATCGTGCTTCCCCTCGTGGCGGCCGGGCTCGCCATGTTCGCGCGCCGGGGCGGGGCCGACGCCGGGCGCCGGGCCAAGCGGCTGCTGCTCGGGCTCGCCGCGCTCGCCGCGATCTCCTACCTGTGGACGGTGCTGAGCTACTACCCCGAGTACCGGCCGTACATGAACACCTGGCTGCCGCGCGCGTGGACGTTCTTCGCGCCCGGCATGGCCCTGGCCGTGGTGTCTGTGTGGGCGCGGCAGGAGCAGGACGGGCCTGCCGGGCGCTTCGTCCGCGCCGTGAACGCCTCGCCCGGCACGCTGTGGCTGGTCGCCGGCCTGGCGTACGCGGTCGCGGCCTCCCCGGTGACCGGCACCAGGTTCTCCGGCGTCGACGGGGTCTGGAGCGGCTTGTTCGAGCTTGTGCTCTACAGCACGATCGCCGCGTGCCTGGTGGCGCCGTGCGCCCTGCTGTCGCGCGCGGACGCTCCCGTCGGCCGCCTGCTCGGCAATCCGGTGATGCGCTTCTTCGGGCGCATCTCGTACGGGGTCTTCCTCTGGCAGTTCGTCGCGCTCTACCTGTGGTACGACCTCACCGAGCAGCGGCCGTTCTCGGGGAACTTCCTGGTCAACCTCGTCATGGTCGCGGCGCTGACGACCGGGCTCGCCGCGCTCACCTACCGGTACATCGAGGAGCCGGCACGCGGCCTCATCCGCTTCCTGCGCCCGGGCTCCTCGTCGGCGTCGGAGTCGTCCGTGGCGGCGCCGTCGTCCGTGGCGGCGCCGTCGTCCGTGGCGGCGCCGTCGTCGGTGCCGTCGTCGGTGCCGTCGTCGGCGGTACCGTCGTCGCCGTCGTCCCCTGCGGCGGCGGCGGCGCGTTCACCGGAACCGCTGCCCCAAGGGCGAACCCTCTGAGGCAGACCCCCGCCGAGGGGTCGTCGATCCTGAGGAGCAGCCCCTTGCCCGGGGTCAGGATCGGGAAGTGCACCAGCCGTCCCGATGTCGCCGAGAGGTTGAGCTGCTGGCTCTGGCCGCTGACCTCGATGGAGACCGAGGTCGGGCGCCTGGCCGAGTAGGCGAGCCCCGCCACGCCATCAGGACCGCCCCAGCTCACGGCCTCCGGGTAGTAGACCGCGCCGTCCAGGGTCGGCAGGCACTTTCTCTTCGGCGGGGGCACCTGGGCGAAGCTGGGGGCGACGCTCACCGGGACGAGCCGGCCGGAGTCGTCGAAGACCATCGCGTGGTCCGAGGGCTCCGGCACGCGCATCCCGGCGCGGAGCGCGGGCGAGGCGAGCGGGGCGAGCAGGCGGTGGCTGAGGCGGCGCGCCCCGTTCCAGGGCAGCACGATGGCATCCGGCAGGGGCCGCGAGAAGATCACCGTGTCCGCCGGGGCCTTGGCCAGCGCCGTCCGCACGTTCCCGAGGTAGTTCTCGACCTTGTCTCCGGACAGCGTCTGGCGGAAGTTCTCGATGGAGACCACCGACATGACCAGAAACGCCCCGGCGGCCAGCCCGGCCACGACGGGAACGGCGCTCCCGGCCGGCCAGGGCCTCCGGTACGCGTCGGGCTCATCGCGCATCGGCAGCAGAGCGGCGCCGAGGCAGATCGCGAACACCACCACCGCGTCGGCCACGTAGCGGGTCTCCGCCCCGACCAGCCCGAGCGCGCTGCCCCGGGCGATCACCGTGGGGATGGCGTCGACGAACAGCAGGTAGGCCGCGACGATGATCCACGCACGCGCCGCCCGGCGGCGGTAGAGGAGCGTGGCGGCCACCAGGACGGCGATCACCACCCAGGCGGCGACGACGAGGAACGGGGAGGGATCGGCCATGCCGCCCGTGGACGGCAGGGGTACCGGCCCCCACGACAGCGGACCGCCCACCACGCCCGCGGGGAGGGTACGGCCCAGCAGCGTGCCGAGCAGATCGGCGGTGACGCCCGGCTTGGGAACGGCCGCGCCCTCTCCCGGCGCGGTGTACTGGCGCGACAGGTAGAGCGCCGTGTAGCCGCCCATCAGCAGGACGTGGACGGCCCACAGCTGCCAGCGCTCACGGAGTTCCCGCGCCATGGAGGTGAACCAGCCTGCCTCGTCCGTACGCCGTGGCCGCAGGTAGGCGGTGGTGAACGCGAACAGCAGCAGGGGCAGGAAGACGCCCTTGGTGCTGAACGCCATGCCGAACACCACCCAGGCCAGGGCCTTCCAGGCGTGCCTGGTGCCCTCGCCCCGCACGTGGCGGAGCTGCGCCGACAACGCGAGCACCATCGCCAGCTGCAGCGGGACCGCGTTGATCGCCGCCGACCACCAGCTGAAGGCCGGGATCGTGAGCGGGCAGAACAGGTACACCGCGAGCGGCAGCAGGATGCCGGCCCTCGGGCCGAACATCGACCACAGCAGGCGGAACATCAGCACCGCGACCAGCGCCTGGAGGAGGAACGTCACCGACGCGACCAGCAGCCAGTCGTAGGCGGCGAGCCGGGACTCCACCCACGTCAGCCCGAGCGCTCCGGGCATCAGATGGCCCTTGTGGACGCGGAACAGGAAGTTGAACGTCAGGTCGTGCTCGTAGGCGTCGCCGACGAACAGCAGGTCGTCCTCGATGAAGTAGGCACTGCGCAGGATGGGAACGCGCAGGGCCATCGAAGCGGCCACCAGAAGCGTGCCGAGCAGCAGCACGGGGTTCCCCAGGCGTGCCGGCCATGCCGGGTAGGCGTTGCGTACGGTCGGTCGCTCCGGCTGCTCGACCTCCATGGTCCGCGGCAACGGTTCCTCCGATCACGTCTCGGTTGCTACCCCCGAGTAACGAACACCCTACGAGCCACGCAAATCAGGCGCAACGCAGTGTTATGCTCCCGGACATTCACCAATCCGGCGAATGGAAGCAGACGTGGAGACCTCGAACGCGCCCTTCCGCGCCTCGCTCGCCCGGTCGGTCCGGCTGCTGGCCGCCTTCCGCAAAGAGCAGACGGATCCGGACTTCTTCTACGGCATGCTCGCCCGGGACACGGCCGCCCAGCTGTCCACCTACACCGACCTCTCGGGCGCGCTCGTGGCCGACGTGGGAGGCGGCCCCGGGTACTTCACCGAGGTCCTGCGGGCGCACGGCGCGAGGACGCTGTGCGTCGACTGCGACGCCGGGGAGATGATGGCGCGGGACGGCGCCGTCCCCGAGGGCGCGGTACTCGGAAGCGCCCTGGACATCCCGCTGAAGGACGCCTCGGTGGACGTCTGCTTCTCCTCCAACGTGCTGGAGCACGTCCCCGACCCCTGGCGCATGGCGGCCGAGATGGTCCGGGTCACCCGGCCGGGTGGCGTCATCTACCTGTCGTTCACCAACTGGCTCTCGCCGTGGGGCGGCCACGAGACCTCGCCCTGGCACTACCTCGGGGGGCACAGGGCAGCGCGCCGCTACACGCGCCGCGAGGGCCACCGTCCCAAGAACGTGTACGGGGAGAGCCTCTACCCCGTCTCGGTGGCCGGCGCCCTTCGCTGGGCCCGATCGCGCACCGACGCCGAGGTGCTCGACGCCCGGCCCCGCTACCACCCGGAGTGGGCCACGGGCGTGGTCCGGCTACCCGGCATCCGCGAGATCGTGTCCTGGAACCTGCTTCTCGTCCTGCGCCGCCGCTGACCTCTTCGCCCGCGCGCGGCGGCGGCGCATCCGCACCGCCACGGTGACCGGGATGACCAGGAACCCAAGGACGAGGCAGACGACCGGGAACACGTCACGGATCAGGATGGCCCACCGCCGGAACCCGGCGGCCTCGGCCACCTGCGCGTCCACGTCCCCCGGCTCGGTGACCTGGTCGGCCTGGAAGCTGACCACGCGGTCGACCTGGTCGGGGGTGCGCAGGGTGTCCACCCGCTGCTCCCGGACCCGGACCGGCAGGCCGCTCTCGGGCTCCACCCACAGGGTCCGTGTGATCCGCACGTACCTGGCCACGGCGACCAGGCCCCTCTCCGGCAGGCCGAGCACCGTGCCCGGGATCTGGTCGGGCAGGTCCTCCACCTTGGCCGGGCCGACGGTGTAGGAGTAGCGGTAGGCTGGCAGGCCCTCGACCGCCTCCTCCCGCTCGTAGCGCAGGGTGACCTGGCGCTTGAGCACCGGGTCGAAGATGGGGTACCCACGCGGCTCAGCCCCGTACGGCAGGCGGAACGCCAGGCCCGTCTGCTTGATCGCGGTGTCGTCGTCGATGTACCCGTTGCAGCAGTCGACCGCCAGCCCGGTGCGCCGGTCGAAGGCGGTGCGGCGCTCGTGGTAGTCGATCCGCTGGCCGTATCCCGTCTCCAGCGAGGAGAACTCCACCCACACCGCGGTACGCGCGTCACCGGCCGCCGGGTCCCCGTACAGCGAGACGGTGCTGGTCACGGGCACGCCGGTGCGCACCTGGAGCGTCGCGGTGTCCAGGTAGGTGGCGGCGGGGGCCGCGAGGTGCGAGATCCTGCGCTGCTCCAGGGGCAGCACCAGCCCGTCGCCGTAGACGTAGTACCGCAGCAGCACCGCCATCGTCAGCAGGAACGCCACCACGACGTAGGGGACGACCCTGAGCGCCTGCATGGGCGTCACGCGCCCACCTCGCTCAGCGTGGGTTCATGGGGCCGCTTGACGGCGGTCCGCGGGGTCGGGAGACGCTGGGCATCGGGTACGGCGACCAGCAGCCGGGCGACCACCACGAGGCAGCAGATCTGGGGCACCGGGCCGGTGAGCTGCTCGATCTGGAACGCGGTTCCCAGCGCGGCGCACAGCCCCGCAAGCACGAGCGCCGACGCGGGCACCCAGGGAGACAGGGCCACCCTGGCCACGCGCCGGGACCGGCTGCCGCCGGCGTGCTGGGCGGCGAGCACGCGGGGAAGCCACACCCCCACCAGACCCAGCGCCGACAGCAGCACGGCCCCGGCCGGCCCGCCGATCCACAGCCCGATCAGCGGCGCGGCGAGCAGGACCCAGCGGGCCCTGAGCCCTCCGGGGCCCACCGCCGGCGGGCGGCGCCCGGCTCTGCCACGTATCAGCGCCGCCACGGCGACGGCCAGGATGAGGGCGAGCCCGACCAGCAGGGCCGTCCGGTAGGGCGCGTCGGGCTCGTAGCGGAGCGTCACGCTCCCGCCTCCGGCGGGCACGACCCACGCCTGCCGCCAGCCGTCCAGGCGCGCCGGCGCCAGCTCGGCTCCCTTCAGGTAGGCGTGCCAGCCGGAGTTGTAGTTCTCGTTGACGACCAGGTAGGAGCGCTCACCCGGCGAGACGGTGAGCTTCCGCTCCTCCGCGCCCCAGGCGTCGACCCTGGCCGGCCGCACCTTGGTGGTGCCGTCGTCGGCGGCGGACTCCCCTCGCAGCACGACCGACCTGACGCGGAAGGCGTCGTTGAAGCCCGAGCTCACCCAGGTCATCCCCGGGATGAGCCGCACCGGCGAGCACCCGGCGTAGGTGAGCGGGCGGCCGCTGAGCACGTCGTTGAGCGTCCCGCCGACGATGCGGGTCGGCACGGTGTTCCCGTCGACCTCCAGTGTCGGCCCGTAACCGCAGGGCAGCCGCAGCGGGAAGCCGCCGAGCTGACCGAGCGACCGTACGCCCGGGATGGTGATCTCGGTGACCTCGATGGACCTGGAGGCAGGCGCGGTGAACTCGATGCTGAACCGCCGTGCCGTGATCGCCGGGAACGCCACGCGCCCGTCGCCGCCCACCCACGCCTGGACCGTGCGCGCGCCCGTGCGGATCGTGATCTTCACCGGCGGCTTGCCGAGGAACGAGTCGGGGAACAGCACCTTGATCTGCTTGAACCGCACGTTCCTGCCGAGGTCTATCGACAGCGTGGGGCGCCGGTCGAACGGCTGGGCGTACCACAGCGTCCGCACGTCACCGTCCATGGCCGACCGCCCGAGTACGGCCGGATAGTCGGTGATGGTGGAGGACGCGGTCACGTGGGGGTAGGCGTGCGGCAGCGTGGTGAGCAGGTCGGCCGACCGCGGATCGGTGAGCACCGCCGTGCCGCTCAGCGTGCGCGTCTGGTTGGTGTTGACCGCGAACAGCCGCTCGAAGCTGTAGCCGTCCTCACCGAGGATCTCCAGCCGGCGCGAGCAGGTCCAGGCGGACGAGCCACGCATGCAGGCCGGCGCCTTCCCCTGCGAGGTGAGCAGCACGGTGCCCGCGTCGGCGCGCCCCTCGGGCAGGCCGGGGGCGGCGATGGCCCGGGCGGGCTGAACGCCCGGGACGGCGACCTCGGTGATGCCCACGCGGCTGCCGAACGCGTTCTCCGGCTGGTAGGCCAGCTTGGTGATCTTGATGCGCAGCCACGTGGTGTCCCCCGACGGCGGGGTGAACAGCTGCGGATCGGTGGTCTGCCGTACGGGCACGCGCCGGGTTCCCGTCGCGGTCGAAAGCTCCACCTCGGCGACGGGCGGGCCGATCGGGCCCTGCTCGAAGGCGAGGGTGATGTCCTTCATCGGGATCGGCTCGACGAAGCGCGCCTCCAGCCACTCGCCGAGCGCGCCGTTCCACCCGTCCGACCGCCAGCCGGTGCGCGCGTCGCCGTCGAACGCCGCGTACGGCAGCCGTCCCGGGTCGCGCTCCCCCGACGCGGCGGTGGTGTCCGCGTCCGAGGAGGACGCCCGGACGTCGGTGATGCCCAGGTAGCGCGCGGAGGCGGTGGCGGAGGCCCAGGCCGGGTCGAGCAGGTCCGTGGTCTGGTCCAGTCTCCCGTTCTCGGACAGGGTGGGGCCGGTGCTGCGGCGGACGTCGCCGAAGACCATCTGCCGCCGCCGCAGCGTGTCGGTGACCACCGTCCTCTTGACGGGCACCGACGAGGCTCCGGGCTCGTCCCCGACCAGGACCGGCGCGTCGTCGTCGAGCACCCCCTGCTCGGCCATGGCCAGCACGCCTTCGGGGGCGCCCGCCATCCGGAGCGTGGCGTCGGCGGGAACGGTCCCTACGATCGGCGCGGGATCGGGCACCGCGTAGACCTCGAGGGCCGGGTAGGCCTGGTCGAACCAGTTCGAGGCCGTCGTGTTGGAGATCTGCCCGACCAGGGGGCCGAACTGCGCCACCCGTAGGAGCCCCTCGGAGTCCTCCAGGGTCTGGTGGACGCGGGCCGGCCAGGCCGAGCCGATGGTGTCCCGGGCCAGGTCGTTGCGGACGAGCAGGTACTTCACCCCGATGCGGCGCAGGGCGAGGGTGAGCCCCTTCGATCCCTCGCCGTTGGAGAAGCGTTCGTCCACCGCCTGCAGCAGGCGCGCCAGCCCTGCCGAGCCCCACGGCACGTTGGAGTGCGTGGCCCAGCGGACGGTCAGCAGCGACTGCATGGGCTCGTCCAGCGGCCGTCCCCACAGGTACTCGCCACGTTTGGAGCCGGGAACCGCGAGCACCATCCCCTGACCGGTGTTGCCGTTCAGCCAGGTGGCGGCGTCGCGCCAGTAGGAGGGCAGGTCGGTGAACGCGCCCGCCGGGGTGATCCCGGAGGTGGCGACGGGCAGCACGGCGAGCCCGGCCAGCCCGGCGCTCGCGGCCGCCAGCCGCAGCCGGGCCCCTTGCGGGCGCCACGCCGGGAGGGCGGCCAGGCCGAGCGCGAGCGGAAGCCGCAGCAGGGCGTCGAACTTGTGGAGGTTGCGGAAGGGGGCGAGCGGGCCGTCGAGCAGGCCCTTGACCTGCTCGGTCCAGGGGAACGTGAGCGCGCCCGCGTGCCCCGCGGTGACGATCACCACTCCGGCGAGCACGGACAGCACCAGGAACGTCCGCTCGGGCGTGGAGCGGCGGATCAGCCCCGCGAGGCCGAGGGCGGCGATCGCGGCGGTGACGAGGATCAGCCACGGCCGGGTCGCCTGGTCGTAGGCGGCGGGCAGCCACGGCCTGCCGTCGACGGGGAGGAAGGAGATCCAGCTGGAGGTGCCCCTCAGCGTGTTGAGCAGAGACGTCACGCCCGTGGTCGCGTTCGCCGTCTCGATGAAGGGCAGGAAGGAGAAGATGTAGCGGCCGAGCAGCACCAGCGGGACCAGCCACCACATCGAGACGGCCGCGACGCAGACGAGCCACCAGATCAGCAGCCGCCGTTTGCGCGGACCGTTCCGGCGGGTGAGCAGGTACAGCAGCGGCACGACGAGGACGGCGAGTTCGGCGGCGGCGTTGATGCCCCCGGCGAACAGGAACGCCAGGGCCGACAGCGCGGCGGCGCGGCGGGGGCTGATGCTCTCCTGGGTGCCGCGCACGAGCGGCAGCAGGATCCAGGGCAGCACCGCGCTGGGCTGGAACTCCGAGGAGTTGACGCCGATGAGCGCGAGCGCGTGCGGCGCCAGGGCGTAGACGAGGCCGCCCAGGATCCTGGTGTTCGGGGTGCCGATCCCCAGCGCACGCGCGATCCGCTCGGTGCCGAGGAAGGCCGCGCACAGCACCAGGGTCATCCACAGCCGCTGGATGTTCCACGGCGGCATGTCGAGCCAGTTGAACAGCGCGTAGAAGGGGCCCATCGGGAACAGGTAGCCGTACGCCTGGTTCTGGAGGTGGCCGAAGAAGGCGTCGTCCCACAGGTGCGCGGCCCGTTCGAGGAAACCGATCGGGTTGACCGCCATGTCCAGCTTTGTCTCGGCGATCACCTCACCGGGCGAGGTGTTGAAGGCGATCGCTCCAAGGAGCAGGCAGCTCGCCAGCAGGCGGAGCCGCCGGCGCAACCGGGATCCCGGGGCATCGGACCCGGCGTGGCCGACCTGCAGGCGGCGGAACCAGGCATCAACGGTCAAGACGCGCTCTTGGAGGCTCAGGGAATATGGCTCTCACCTGTGACAAGACGGAGGCTCAGGGAACTGGGGTGTCCCTTTTGCTGGAGTTCGGCCGCAATGAGTCCGGTCATCCTAGCGCCCGTCCTGCCCCACGAGAACTCCGCCGCCCAGCTCCGGCACGCCTTCTGGATCTCGGTGCGCCGGGCCGGGTCTTCCAGTTCCTTCAGCGCCCGGCCGACCACGTCGGCCAGCGACTCGCCGTCCTGGACGAGCCAGCCGGTGACCCCGTGCTGTACCGAGTCACGCAGGCCCGCGACGTCGTAGGCGACCGTCGGCACCCCGAGGGCGGCGGCCTCGATGACCGTGAGCCCCCACCCCTCGAACTCCGAGGCCGTGACGTTGAGCCGCGCGGCGCCGAGCACCGCGTTCTTCTCGGGCTCGGACAGGAAGCCGTGCAGGTGGACCTTGCCGGTCACCCCGAGCGCCACGGCCCGGCGTTCCAGCGGCTCGTACTCGGGGCCGCGCCCGACGACGTGGATGGTGAGCCCCGGCCAGGTCTCCCCCAGCTCCGACACCAGTTCCACGACGCGCTCGACGCGCTTGTGGCCGACCAGCCGTCCCACGTAGGCGATGACCGGGTTCCCTGCGACCTCGCGACCGCCGACGTGGGTGGCCACCGGACGTGCGACCGGGCTGCCGTTGGGGATGACCTCGATGGGCGCGAGCCAGCCCAGCCGTTCGCGCAGCTCGGCACGCGAGGATTCCGACACGGTCACGGTGGTCCGGTGGCGGTAGAGCAACCGGGCGACCGGCCCTTCGACGAAGCAGCCGATCCGGGCGAGCCAGCGCGGGAAGAACGCGTAGAACTGCCGGTCGTGCACGTGGTGGACCAGGGAGATGACCGTCGTGCGCCTGCCGGTGACCAGGGGGGCGAAGAAGGGGATGCCGTTCATGCAGTCGATGACGACGTCGAAGCGGCGGCGCCGTAGCAGGATCCACAGGGGGACGAGCAGGTAGACCAGGTATCTGTTGCCCATGCGCCGCAGCTCGATGCCCTCGCGCCGCTCCCTGGCGGGCTGTCCCGGCTCGCGGCTGGTGAGGAAGTGCACCGAGGCGCCCTGGCCGGCCATGTAACGGCCCACCTGCCAGGCGTACTCCTCCGCTCCTCCGGCGACCGACTGCAACGGCTCCCTGAAGTTGAGCAGCGCCACCCGGACGTCCGGCAGGAGCCGATCAGGAACGCGCTCCGTCTCGACCGTGAGCCGGGGCGGGCCGTCAGGCCTGGGCCGAAGGGGCGGCACGTCCTCGGGATCGTGCGGCACCCGGCCCACCTGCTGTGCGACCACGACCACTCCTTCTTCTCTCGAGCCCCCCTGGCTACGCGCTACCACCCGCGTTTCCTGGCATGGTTTCGAGCATGGGCACGGTGTCGAGCGTTATATGCGGGCATGGCGAAGCCACCTCTCCTGCTCAGTGGAGGTGGGACCGGACGGGCTCACCCTTCGCGGTGTGAGGCCCGCCCGTTGAAGATCACCTGTTGCCGTAGTTGTACAGCGGCTTGTTGGGTGGCTGAGGGCTGGGGGCGACAACGTTGACGACGCCGACTGACGCGCCGATCGCCAGAACCACCCCAACGACGAGCGCGGCGAGCACTCGCACCATTGGGCTTCTCCCTCCAAGTACGGACGCTGTGGGCTTACCGAGAGTAGAACGTGATACAGGTCCTAAGCCAGAAGCTTGGTCAAAACGTGATAAATGGACTTACCGTCCAGTATGGACGGCTTGCGGGGCTTTGACTAGGTCACAACCGCAGCAAGAGCACCTCATTGCCCACGAAGGCGGGGACGGCGCCGGGCAGCCGAGAACGGAACCTGTTCTCGTTGCGTCCAGTGATGAGCACGTAGCGTATTCCCGCCGCACGTAACACCTGGGTCAGCGGGCCGTTGCGCGCGGTGATCACCATCCCGATCCGCCGGCCCAGGAAGTCCTCCCCGCGCAGCCGGAGGCTCCCCCGCCTCCCCAGCCCGACCACGAGCGCGTCGTTCCAGATCACCCGCCGCGCGAACGACTTGGTCGCCGGGTCGAGGATCACCCGGCCACCGTTCCAGGCGAACGCGCGGTGCGCTCCCCACGGCAGGGAGATCAGCGCCCCGGGGCGGGGGTCACGGTTGACGATCGCCTGTACCCGCCGCCATTCGTCCGGATACTCCACCGCCGCCAGCCGCCCTGACGCGCCCCACGCGAAGGCGGGCAGCACGAGCAGGGGAACGAGCACGGCGACGACACCGGGCACGACCACCGCCGCTCTGCCGCCCCGTGGGCTCGGGCGGGAGCACCGGCCGGCGAACACACCGAACCCGATGGCCTGCACCAGGACCAGCGGAGCGACGTACAACTGCCCGTCGCGCAACGGCCCGAAGCCCGGCCAGAAGCCGATCATCGCCTTGAGCACGCCCGGCGCGTAGGCGCCGGTCGACGCGATCGCCAGACCCACGGCGGCCGCGATCAGCAGGCCCCGCCAGAACGGCGTCCCCACGCCGCCGTCATCCGTGGTCTCGCCTGCCCTGTCCCGGGTCCAGGGCAGCCGTACGAACGTGACGACCGCCACCGCGGCGAGGAGCAGGCGCGCCGTGGCGAGCGGCCAAGCGGCCTGGCCGGGGACCTCGGCCTCGGCGTTCCAGATCCCGCCGAGGCTCACCAGGCTGCCCAGCGTGCCGAACGGCCCGTCCGCCCTGGCCGCGAAGGCGTCCACGCCCGCGGGATCGGTCGCGGCCTGGCTGAGCAGCGCAGGAACCGCCCAGGGCAGGCTCAGTGTCCCGAGCACGGCCAGCGCCTCCAGCACTCCGCGCAGCCGTCGGGAGGGCCGCGTGGCGGCCACGGGGAGCACGGCCAGCGCGGAGACGAGCATGGCCTGGAACCCCCCCACGGCCGCCGGGACGAGCGCCAGGGCGAGCCGCCAGGGCCCTCCTCGCGCCGCCGCGCGCACCGCCCACGGCAGGCCGGCGAAGCCGAGAAGCAGCGCCCACTGCCCCAGCAGCAGCCGCTGCGCCAGGTAGGCGTTCCACGCGTAGAACACCGCCGCCGCCAGCCGGGGAACCAGGCGGTCCCCCGGCACCAGCGCCGCCGCACCGCACCCGGCGAGCACGAAGATCCCGATCAGGATCAGTTTCTGCAGGGCCAGGGCCGGCATGACATGCGCGAGCAGCGCGACCACCAGATCGCTCGGCACCGCGCGAGGAAAGCCGCCCACCGGCCACGTCACCGGAGGGTCGGGCACGAACACCATGTCGTACCGCAGCACGAATCCGGGCCCGAGCGCGGGGCCGAGGGCCAGCGCGCCCACGACCAGCCCCGCCGGCGCGGGTGCCCACCGTGCCCACTGGTGAACGCGCATGGCCTCGCCCCACCCCCGGTCGGCCGACACCGTGATTTCCGCAAAGCTACCGGAACAGGGCGGATGGTGGTTATTCGGCTATTTGCCGGGTTCCGGGTCGCGAGGAAGGCCGAGCATGCGCTCCCCGATGATGTTGAGCTGGACCTCCGTCGTCCCGCCGTAGATCGTCATCGCCCGGGTGGCGAGGACCGCACGGTTCCAGTAGCCGGCGTCGCCCAGCTTCATGTCGGCGGCCACCGTCGCCGACGCGCCGAGCAGGCTCACCGCGCACTCGGACACGTGCTGCGCGTGTGAGGTGGACAGGAGCTTGCGCACCGAGGCGTCGGCGCCGGGCTCGGAACCGGCGAGCTGCTTCAGCGTGACCCGCAGGCTCAGCGCGTTGATCGAGTGGCCCTCGCAGACCACGTGGGCCAGTTCGAGCCGCTCGGCCGCGGTCAGCTCGCGGCCGAGGCGGGACACCAGGCCGAGCAGGTCGGAGACCGACGACCCCGTGCCACCGGATCCGGACGACAGGGACACGCGCTCGTTGGACAGGGTGTTGCGCGCGACCCGCCAGCCCTCGTTGATCTCGCCCACCACCAGGTCGTCCGGGACGAACGCGTCGTCGAAGAAGACCTCGTTGAACAGGTTCTCACCGGTCATCTCGGTGAGCGGCCGCACGGTGACCCCAGGGGCCTTCATGTCCACGATGAAGTAGGTGATGCCGTCGTGCTTGGGCTTGGAGGTATCCGTGCGGGCGATGCAGATGCCCCACTCGGCGACGTGCGCGACGGAGGTCCAGATCTTCTGCCCGTTGAGCTTCCAGCCGCCCTCGACCTTCTCGGCCTTCATCTGCAGCGACGCGAGATCGGAACCCGCCCCGGGCTCGCTGAAGAGCTGGCACCAGATCATCTCCCCGGCGAGGGTGGCGGGCAGGAACCGCTCCTGCTGCTCGACCGTGCCGTACGCCGCGATGGACGGCACGACCCAGGCGCCGATGATCATCTGCGGCAGCCGCACGCGCGCGGCCTTCAGCTCCTGGTAGATGAGCACCTGCTCAAGCGGTGAGGCGCCGCGGCCCCACGGCGAGGGCAGATGGGGCATCACGAAACCCTTGCCGGCGAGTGCCCGCTTCTGCTCCTTGCCCTCCAGCTTGGCGATCTCGGCGATCTCCTCGCGGAGCGAGGAGCGCAGCGCCTCGGCGTCCTCGGGAAGGTCGAGCTCCATCTCGCGGGCGACTCCGGCGAGGGCGTGCGAGGCCACCGACTCGGCCCACTCGGAGGAGGCGCCGAGCAGCGCGCGAAGGGTCAGCGCGCGGCGGAAGTAGAGGTGCGCGTCGTGCTCGAAGGTGTAGCCGATGCCCCCGAAGATCTGGATGGCGTCCTTGGCACACTGCACGGCGGCGTCGGGGGCCATGACCCCGGCGATCGCGGCGGCGTAGCGAAGCTCGTCGCCGGTGGCGCGGGTGGCGTCCCAGACGGTGGCGCGGGCCTGCTCCAGCGCGACCAGCATGCGGGCGGCCTTGTGCTTGATGCCCTGGAACTGGCCGATCGGGCGGCCGAACTGCACGCGTACCTTGGCGTACTCGGCGGCGGCGCGCACGCACCACGAGGCGACGCCGGCCGCCTCCGCGCCGAGCAGGATCGCGGCGAGATCGCGGACGTCGGTGCTCTTGAGCCCGTCGAGTACCCGCTCCCCGGGCACCGCGACCGCGTCGGCCTCGACCCTGGCCACGCCCCTGGTGAGGTCCAGGCTCTTGAGCGGGGTGACCGTCACGCTGTCGCCGGACAGGACGACCCATTCCTCGCCGCCGCCGACGCTCACCGGGAGCACGAGCACGTCGGCCAGGGCGGCGCCGAGCACCGGCTCGGCCGTGCCGCTGACGGTCAGGACGCCGTCGTCCCCGCGCGTGCCGGTGAGCGTGCCGGCGAGCGCCACGGCACCGGTCAGCGTCCCCTCGGCGAGGCCGGGCAGGAGGTCGGCACGGGCCTTGCCGTCGGAGGCGAGGATCGCGGCGGAGGCGAGCACGGTGGGCACGTACGGGCCGGGCGCGGCACGCTCGCCGAGCGCCTCCACGGCGACGGCCGTCTCCAGAAGCCCAAAGCCGCTACCGCCGTACTCCTCGGGAAGGTGCAGGCCGAGGAGTCCCTGGTCGGCGAGGCCGGCCCAGAAGCCGGGCCGCTCCTCGGCCTGCGCCCCGACGGCCGATCGGATCACCTCGGCGGGAATGTTGCGCTCCGCCCAGCCGCCAACGGACTCGTGGAGCGCCTCGTGCTCCTCGCTCAACCCGATCGCCATAACACCCTCCGTGCGGTTCGACCTCATGACGTACAGAACCATATTCTAGAAGATGCTTCCAACGCGAGCCAAGGCCGGGGCGGACCGGCTTGCTCTCCAAGCTATCCATCGCGCCCGGCGAGCGTGCCGGAACCGCGGTGGGGGGCGCTAGATCGCGCGGGCGGTCCAGAACAGCATGTTCAGGTCGCGGTAGAGGGCCTTGCGGGTGTCGGGGACGTTGGCGAACAGCATCGCGGGCTTCTTCCTGGCCGTGGAGATGACCATGACGTAGGCCTGCGAGCTGTGCTTCTTACCGCCCTGGACGTAGCTCACCTTGTAGCCGAGCAGCCACCCGGGGTTGTACCGCGCCTGCTGCGACACGGTCCAGGTGAACTTCGCCCCGGCGGGCTGGTAGCGCAGCGTCCACTTCGCCGCCTTGGCCGCCAGCTTGCGGAAGTCCGCGAACGTCGCCGGGGTGCTCCGCACGGCCACGGGCACCGGCGCCGACCCGATCAACGCCTGCGACTGCTTGGACGGACCGGCCTTCTGCGCGAACGCGAACGGATCGCGTGACGTCTTGACCCAGGGAGCGCCGTACTGGGCGTAGCTGATGCCGGAGGTGCGGTCGACCGTGTAGGCGGCGATCGGAGTGCCCGTGCCAGGGAACACCGTCATGGCCCTGGCCGCGGGGACCGGGGGGACGGCGATCGGGGTCGGCTTGGGAGCCGCGCTGGTCGCGGCGGGTCCGCCCGCCTGCACCGGGTCCACGCGTACGGGCTCACTGGGTGCGTCGCCGCCGAACAGCATGAAGATCAGCACCACGACGATGCCTGTGACGATGGCCGCGCCGATGCCGTACACCGCTCTTATGGGGATGTCCCCGACGCGCATGACCGCCGACGCCAGCCAGCGCGACCGCCCACTCCGGGGGGCGGGGGCGGGGGAGGCCGGGGAGCGCGACGACCAATCGCCGCGAGCGACGGGCCGGTCCGGGTGGAGGAACGGTCCAGCCGGCCTTCGGACATTGGCCGTCACTTCGACGTCTTCGATCTCCGGCGGCGCCGTGCCGTCCGCGGCGGCCCTGGCGTGGGCGGTGGCCGCCGAGGAGTCGGAGGCGACGCCCGAAGCGCCGAAAGGCGCGTAGGTGTCGGCATCCGGGGACGAGGTCCGCGCGCCCTTGGCCGCTCGCGCGGCCTGCCCCTTCGATGCCTGACCCTTCGATGCCTGGCCCTTCGATGCCTGGCCCTTGGATGCCTGGCCCTTCGCCGCTCGCTCCTTGGCCGCCTCCGCCTTCGCGGCCTCGGCCATCGCCAGGGCCTGCTCAGGGCTCACCCGGGGCATCGGGGTCGTCGGCGCTTCGTAGGAAGGAACATACGTCGGAGGCCGCCCCGACCCAGGGCGGCTGGGGGAGTTTCCAGCGCCGTCCGCCATGTCGGCAGACTACGTCACAATTCGTGATCCATGCGGCCCGGTAACCGTCATTTCACCGGCCATCAGCCCGTTTTCGCAGGTGAGAAGCCTGAGGCCCGCTCGAAGAAATCACCTTCCCCATGGAGTGAGCCCACCGGTCGCCGGTTCACAGGACCGGCGTCTCGGTGACGGTGAGTGAGTATCTTCCGCGTGGTCGGGAATCACCTTGTCCATGGGAACGACACCAGGTAATCGACTGACCGGACATTTCAACCGGCACGTCATCGCCGCGGGGGCGGTCGGGGTCCTGGTGATGTTCAGCGGCTGCGGCCTCAGCGGATCACCCGCTTCGACGAGCACGGCCTCCCGGCATGCCGACACGACCTCACCGGGCAACACGTTGATCGCCGAGGAGCAGGCGTACGAGCGGGTCATCGCGCAGGTCCTGCCGTCGATCGTGCAGATCACCACATCGGGAGGGCTGGGCTCGGGCGTCGTGTACGACACGGACGGTCATATCGTGACAAATGCCCATGTAGTGGGCAAGTCCACGAGTTTCGAGGTCACCCTCGCCACCGGCGGCAAACCCCGCAAGGCCAAGCTCGTCGCGTCGTATCCCCTGGGCGACCTCGCCATCATCCGCGTCAGCGACCGGTCAGGGCTGACCCCCGCCACCTTCGGCGACTCCAGCAAGCTCAAGGTGGGCCAGATCGTGCTCGCCATGGGCAATCCGCTCGGCCTGTCCGGCAGCGTGACCAACGGCATCGTCTCCGCGCTCGGCCGCACGGTCACCGAACCCCAGGGCGAGGGATCGCCCGGCGCCACGATCACCAACGCCATCCAGACCTCGGCCGCGATCAACCCGGGAAACAGCGGTGGGGCGCTCACCAACCTCTCCGGCGAGGTCATCGGCGTGCCGACGCTGGCCGCGATAAATCCCGACCTGGGCGGGGGCGCGGCTCCGGGCATCGGCTTCGCCATCCCGAGTGCCACCGCCAAGGACGTCGCCGACCAGATCATCAAGAACGGCAAGGTCGTCAACACCCGTCGCGCCGCCCTGGGCGTTCGCGTCAACACCGTCGTCGGATCCGACGGGCAGCCGGTCGGCGTCGGCGTCGCCATGGTCGACCCCGGCAGCGGTGCCGCCAGGGCCGGCATCAAGCCCGGCGACATCATCCTGAGCGTCAACGGAAAGCCGACCCCCACGGCCGCGGCGCTCTCGGAGGTCCTCGCCGGCCTCAGACCTGGCACCCAGGCGAAGGTGGAGCTTCTCCACCCCAACGGCAAGACCAGCACCGTCACCGTGACCCTGGGCACCCTCTCGGGCAGCTAGACCGGCGATCAGACCCCGCACCGCAGAGATCCGAGGCGATCAACCGGATCATGGACTTCACCCCTCCCGAGCAGGTCCCTCAGGACTTGGACCGCCATCTCCCGAGCAGGAAGGCGATCGTGGCCACCGCGAGCACCAGCCACAACACGGCCGCGACCTGGATGTCGGCCGCGCCGGCGAGGGCGAAGAAGCCGCCCATGCCCAGTCCGCTCACCATGGCCGCCGTCGAGGGCGAGATCTTCACGCCGGTACGGCCTGGTGGGCGCGTGGCGAGCTTGGCGTCGATCCGCTCGTCGATGGTGTTGCCGATGCGGTCGACGAGGGCGTCGGCGAGCGCTTCCTCGTAGTCCCCGCCGAGCTCCCGTCGGGCGGCGAGCGTGGCGGCGACATCGTCTCGCTGGATGGATTGGGCCATGGGCGGATTGTCGCGATTGACCAGCCATTTCCCTACAACTCTGACAAAACCCCAGGCAATACGGCGTGTCGCCACCCGCCGCCATGGCACCCCGGCTCCTGCTTACGCTGACCCCTGCCCGCGCGCGGCGCCCGATGCCCGGCGACACCCCAGCGCCCGCCGCACCCGCCACCTGGTAGGCCAGCCGGATGCCGTTCACCGACGCGGTGCGCAGATCGCTCATGCGCCCAACCTAGGCGGCTCCGAACCACCCGAAGACGCGGTTCACGACGGGTGAAACCCGATCTTCGCCCAGAAAAAGATCAAGGGCGGCCGGGCGGCGATGTCGCCGACCGACCGCCCTTGGGCGATCTGTCCCGCGTACGGGACGGGTGGTGGAGGTGGCGGGAATCGAACCCGCGTCCTTCAACACCACGACAGGGCTTCTCCGGGTGCAGCCTGCTGAGATTTTCTCAGCCCCGGTGATCACGCAGGCGAGTCACCGACGGGCTCAGTCACTGTTTGGTTTCCCTATCGGCCCCGTGACCGGGTCGATCGGTTTAGCCTCCTAGCGATGCCAGGTCCGGGCCGGAGGCGGTCCCGGGCTGACAAGGGCTTGGTCCTCGCTCAGGCGGCGAGGGCCATGTGGCCCTGAGTGCGCGTGTTATTGGCACTTATTGTTTTGCGGTCACAGGATTAACGAGGTTATGTCCGCAGTCCTCGACCCGCTTCCCCTGGCGCGACATGTCGAAGTCGAAACCAGTCACCCCCTGTGGAGTTGTCAACACGGTCTCGCGAAAGACCGAGCATCCTGAAGATACTCTAGTCAACACCCCCGGCGCCAACTTGATTCCCCCGGGCATCCCCTGGGCGCGGGCCTCGACGTCCACGCGGCACCGCCCCCGGCTCGCCCCGCGGACGCCGAAACCCCCGGAGACGTGGCACATCGCGCACGCCCCCGGGGGCCGACCGGCAGGGTCGAGCCGGTCCGGACGGCAGGGCTTCCCCCGAGATGAAGCCCTGGTCTCATCACGGCGACTGAGCCCGCAACCCCCAAGCGGCACCCAGTCATCCATAAAGACGCAGGACGAACGTCCAATGGTTGCTCGCCCCTGAAACTATTTTCAGGCCGCGGTGCGGGCACTGCGGAAGAACTGGCCCGCGATCTGCGCGGAGGCCGCCGGGTCGTTCGTCTCGGTCAGCACGGCCACCGCCAGGTCGCCCTGCCACCCGACGAACCACGAAAGGCTCCTCGCCCGCTTCTTGTCGGTGTAGGTGATCGCGGAGGAGATGCCGTACACCTTGTCACCCGGCGCGTTGGCGGTGGCGGCCGTGCCGGAGGTGACCCCTGCCCGCATGAGCGTCCGCAGCTTGGCCACGGTGCCGGAGTCGAGCTGCACCGGCCGCGGAGGGGGCACCGGCGCGACGTCGGACGTGAGGTCGGGCGCGGCGGGCGCGGTGACCAGGGTGGGCGGCCGCCAGGTGCCGGAGGCGACGGCGCCCGCCACCAGGGCCATCGACAGAGGACTGACCCGCACGGTCTGACCAGCGATGATCTTCGCCTTGGCGGCGTCGCTCGTCGGCTCGGGGACGGTGCCGCTGAAGGACCGCAGGGGCAGGCTCCAGTCTCCGCCGATGCCGAAGCGGGTGGCCGACTGCGTCAGCGCGTTCGCGCCCACCCGCCGGGCCAGCGACGCCAGCGCGGTGACGCATCCATGGGCGAAGCCCGCGGTGACGCTGGGCGCCGTGCCCACAGGGCTCGCCGTCTGCTGGAAGCGCGCGCCTCCGACCGTGCGGTCGGCGGGGCAGGGCACCTTCTGCTTGAGGTCGACTCCCCCAGGCCCGAGGATGCCCTCGGCCGCGACGATCGAGAAGGCGGTGCCCGGGGGGAAGCGGCCGGCCAGAGCTTCCCGCTCCTGGTGCATCTCGTGGGACCCGACGGCCCGGATCTCGGAGGTCTGCGTGTCGACCGCGACCAGGACCGCGGGAACAGTGCCGCTGACGGCCAGATCGGCGGACCGCTGCACGCCCTTGTCGATGGTGGTCTCCACCGGCGTCGTATTGGTGCGGCCCGGCCACTTGGCCAGCTCGGCCACCCTCTCGCTGGTCTTCAGGTCGTAGGTGATGACCTTGGTGCCGGTGGACCCGGTGAGCTGGTCCTGGTAGGCCTTCTGCAGGCCGCCCTGGCCGACGGTGTCACCGGCCCGCTGCGGGCCGCCGAGCTGCTGCTCGGTCTCGGGGGTGATCGCGCCCACCTTGCCGATGATGTCGACCGGCTGCGCGGGCGCGACCGGCTGCGACTTCTTCTCGATCTTCAGATCGGGGCCGATCTCGTCGAGCCGGTCGAGCAGCTGGGCGTACTTCCTGGCGTTGAACGTCACCAGCGGCACGAAGTCCTGGGGCGGCGCCGACCGGATGCGGCTGAGCAACCGGTCCTGGGCGAAGCCGGTGAGCTGGTACAGCCGCTCGCACAGCCCGACCGGATCCTTCACCCTGGCGGGATAGACACCCGCGAGGTACAGCGTCTCCTCGGTCTGGAGCGCGTCGCCGTTGCGGTCCTCGATGGGCTGGCGCCCCTCGGGCGAGACCTCCACCGCGAAGCGCTGGCCCTCGCGCAGCTGCGGGTGGATGACGCTGGGCGACCAGCGGACCTTCCACGTGCCGTCGACCAGGTGGAGCGGGAGATCGTTGTCGTACTGCCAGATGGGGTTGTTGTCCCCGAGGTCGACCTCGACGCGGAACTTCGCGTCGGCGGCGTCGCCGGTGGTCCGCAGGCCCTTGAGCGCGAAGCGGATCGACGCGGCGTCGAGCTGCAGGCCGGCGTCCTCCAGGGCCCGCCGCACGACCTTGGGATCGCCGTCGGTGCGCCCGGCGGCGGCGGAGTAGTCGCCGGTCTGCCACCCGACCAGGAACTCGCTGACGGCCTCATGCGGCGAGGGCTCGGAGAAGCACGCCGACAGCAGGGGAACGACCGCGGCCAGCGACAGGCCGGCCGACACCACCCTTTTGACACGCACGGCTAGCGCCACGGCTGATCGGGCCTCATCGATTCCGGTGACGAAGGGCGCGGGCCATCTCCCGGGTGGCCTGCTTCTCGGCGAGATCATGCCGCTTGTCCCAGGTCTTCTTGCCCCTGGCCACACCGATCTCGACCTTGGCCTTGCCGTCCTTGAAGTACAGGGAGAGGGGGACCAGGGTCAGGCCCGACTCCTTGGTCTTGTTGATGATCTTCCCGATCTCCTTGCGGTGGAGCAGGAGCTTGCGGGGGCGCAGCGCGGCGTGGTTGGTCCACGTGCCCATGTGGTACTGCGGGATGTGGATGTTCATCAGCCACACCTCGTCATCTCTCACCTGGGCGAACCCGTCCGTCAGGCTCGCCCGGCCGGCACGGAGGGATTTCACCTCCGTGCCCATCAGGACGAGCCCCGCCTCGTAGGTGTCCTCGATCTGATAGTCGTGCCGGGCACGCTTGTTCTGGGCGATGAGCTTGCGCCCGGTCTCACGTGGCATGACTGCGAGCCTACCGGGGTGTGTCACACCCTCAGGTATCGCCGGAGGGTGACGAAGGAGGCGAGGATACAGATCAGCACGCCGACCACGGTGGTGAGCGTGATCACCTGGGCCACCTCGCTCCAGCCGAGCTGCGTGGACAGCACGAAGTAACTCTGCATGCCGTCGAACAGCACGATCTTGGCGAACATGAGCAGGACCGCCGAGATGACACCGCCGACCAGGCCGGCGATGGTGCCTTCCATGACGAACGGTAACTGGATGTAGAGGTTCGAGGCGCCGACCAGGCGCATGATGCCGGTCTCCCGCCTTCGGTTGTACGCCGACAGCCGCACCGTGTTACCGATCAGCAAGATCGCGGCGAACACCTGGATGAGCGCGACGATCAACGCGGCCCAGCGCAGCTTGCTCATCAGCCCGAAGAACTTGTCGAGCAGTTGCTGGTCGTTCACGACGTTGGACACGCCCGGCGCCCCGCTGAGGCGGTCGAAGACGGCCTTGTAGTCGTTCGGATCCTTGAGCTTCACCCGGAAGGACTCGGGCATGTCCTCGACCTTGACGGCGGTGAGGAACACGCTGTTGCTGCTGTAGGCGGCCTTGAAGTTCTCGTAGGCCTTCTCCTGGCCCTCGAAGAAGACCGTGTCGACCTGTCCCATGGACTCGATCTGCGACTTCAACGCCGCCTTCTCCTGCTCGCTCACCGCGCCGCGGCCCTTGCAGGCCTGGAACGGGTCGTTCTTCTTACACAGGAAGGCCGACAACTGGACCTTGTCGGACCAGTAGGTGCTCATGTTGCCGACCTGTGCGTTGATCATGAGCCCAATGCCGAGCAGCGCCATGCCGATGGCCACGGTCACGATGACCGCGATGGTCATCGTGAGGTTGCGGCGAAGGCCGATCCAGACCTCAGAGAAGATGAAGTTTGCCCGCATGCTTTGGGTGTCCTCTGTTGCTCTCTCTTGGTGATCAGTACGCCTGACCGTAGACGCCGCGCGACTGATCTCGGACGATCTTGCCGTCCTCCAGCTCGACCACACGTTTGCGCATGGAGTCGACAATGGCGGCGTCATGGGTGGCCATGACGACGGTGGTGCCCGTCCGGTTGATGCGATCGAGCACCTTCATGATCCCGATGCTGGTCGCGGGGTCGATGTTGCCCGTGGGCTCGTCCGCGAGAAGGATCATCGGGCGGTTCACGAATGCGCGGGCCATGGCGACCCGCTGTTGCTCACCTCCGGACAGCTCGTCGGGCATGCGGTGGGCCTTGCCTTCGAGGCCGACCAGCTCGACGACCTCGGGGACCACCTTGCGGATGAACCGCCTTGGCTTGCCGATGACCTCCAGCGCGAACGCCACGTTCTCGTAGACGTTCTTGTTGGGCAGCAGCCGGAAGTCCTGGAACACGCAGCCGATGCGGCGGCGCAGATGCGGCACCTTGAAGTTCGACAGGCGCGCCAGATCCTTGCCGGCGACATGTATCGCGCCCGAGTTGGGGCGCTCCTCCTTCAGGACCAGGCGGAGAAAGGTCGACTTCCCCGACCCCGAAGGACCGACCAGGAACACGAACTCACCCTTGTCGACGTCGACACTGACGTGGTCGAGGGCGGGCCGGTTCTGGTTAACGTAGACCTTGGTGACATTATCGAAATGGATCACAGGCGCATCACGGCATGCCAGTCTAGGGGTTAGGACGGTTGCGGAAGTGGCCGAGTGAGCCACATCGCATTGCTCGCCGGCCGGGGGGCGCCGCTCTTTACCAATGATCGACGTTCCGGTTGGCCGAGGCTCAGTCTAGGGGTAACACTGGCATGGAACGTCCATAACGGAAACAAAACGATTCCACACTCGCTAACAGGCTGGTAAAGCGACCTTCGTGGAGAGGGAGATATCCCGTGAGCTGCGAACATCTCATCTGTGCCCAGTGCGCCGGCCCGGTGGTGGAAGGTCGGTGCCCCGCATGCAGGGCCAGCAGGGACAGGGTGCATCACCATGGGTTCGGGGGGCTTTCGCCCACGGTCATCGCGATCGTGCTGATTGTCCTGCTTGCGGGCACGCTTGCACTCAGGCACCTGTACGGCACCTGACCGGACGTCTGTGCGGATCCCGATGCGTCGGGGTCCGTACGGGGGCTAGTCCGCCGTGCCCGACTCCTGGCGGCGCGTCCAGCGGATCTCGCCCTCGATGAACTCGTCCAGCTCACCGTCGAGCACCGCGCTGGGGTTCCCCGCCTCGACCGACGTGCGCAGGTCCTTCACGATCTGGTAGGGGTGCAGGACGTAGTTGCGTATCTGAGTGCCCCAGGACGTGGTCGACTCGCCACGCAGCTCGGACATCTTTTCCGCCTCTTCCTGACGCTTGCGCTCGAGCAGCTTGGCCTGCAGGACCGTCATCGCGGAGGCGCGGTTCTGGAGCTGGGAGCGCTCGTTCTGACAGGAGACGACGATGCCGGTGGGCAGGTGGGTGATGCGCACGGCGGAGTCGGTGGTGTTGACGCCCTGGCCGCCGGGACCCGACGACCGGTAGACGTCGATGCGGAGGTCGTCCTCGTTGATATCGATGTGGTCGGTCTTCTCCACGACCGGCACCACGTCGACGCCGGCGAAGGAGGTCTGACGGCGGCCCTGGTTGTCGAAGGGGCTGATGCGGACCAGCCTGTGGGTGCCGTGCTCCCCTCTCAGAGTGCCGTAGGCATAGGGCGCCTTCACCACGAAGGTGGCCGACTTGATGCCGGCCTCTTCGGCGTAGGAGGTGTCGTACACCTCGGTGGAATGGCCCTTGCGCTCGGCCCAGCGGAGGTACATGCGCAGCAGCATCTGCGCCCAGTCGGCCGCGTCGACGCCACCGGCCTGGGAGTTGATGGTGATGAGCGCCTCTCGGGCGTCGTACGGCCCCGACAGCAGCGTGCGCACCTCGAGGGCGTTGACGTCGGCGCGGAGGGAGGCGAGCTCCCGCCCGGCCTCCTCGCGCGTCTCGGCGTCGTCCTCGGCCTCGGCAAGCTCGTACAGGATGACGATGTCGTCCAGCCGGCGCGTGAGGCTCTCGACGCGGTTGAGCTCACCCTGCATGTGGGACAGCTTGCTGGTGATCTTCTGCGCCTGATCGGGGTCGTTCCACAGATCGGGCGCGGCAGCCTGCTCCTCCAACTCGGCGATCTGCTTTCGCATGACGTCGAGGTCCAGCACGTCCTGAATGCCCCTCAGCGTGCCGGTAAGCTCGTTGATCTCTTCTGCGGGATCGATGGCTGCCACATCTGCCAAGGGTACGCGACGCCGACGCCACCTCGCGCGTGGCTAGCATGGCCTTCTGCGGGGGACTCATCGGGGAGGCGAGCGTGACCAGGACCATGCGTGTCGCCCTGGCCTCGTTGCTGCCGGTCATCCTGGCGGCGTCCGCCTGCTCGCCGGCCGCCCAGGCGCCGCGCACCGCGGCGACCAGCCCCGCCGCCGCCACCGGTTCGCCCACACCCACGCCGTCCCCCTCCGCCACGGTGGAGAGCCCAGCGGTCACCCTGGAGGAGGCGGCAAAGATCGTGCGCGCCATCCTCCAGACCGACGACGTGGTCAGGGACCAGGGCGTCGAGTCCTACGCCCTGACCCAGACGCGCGACGCGCAGGCCGAGATCACCGCGACCGCCTTCCAGTCGGCCGAGAAACCCTCCCGCTACACCTGGGGCGAGCCGACGCTTCTGGTGCCCCGGATGGAGCAGGACCGCTTCCCCTACTGGTTCGCCGCGGTCGTCGAACGGCGGGACGCGAGGGGTGACAGCCGCACCGCCGTGCTGTCGTTCATGAAGCAGTACGAGTACTCCCGCTGGCAACTCGGCTTCACTTCCCTGCTCTACCCGGGCACCAGCCTGCCCGCGGTCACCCTCGATCCACAGGGGTACGCCACCGCGCTGGCCACCCGCGACGACTCGACCGCGATCAGCCCGCACCTGATGGCGCCGCTGCACGCCACGATCGCCGAGGAGGGGCCGAAGGGGTTCGCCGCGAGCCTGATCGCGGCCGGACCCCAGACCACCGGCTACTTCACCGAGGTGCAGCGGGTCCGGCCCGACTACAAGCGGCGCGGGTTCCTGTACGACTCGCTCTTCGCCGCCACCGCCTTCCCGATCTACGCCCTGCGCACGACCGACGGCGGCGCCGTCGTCCTGTACTCGCTGAGGCGCACCACGTTGCGGGAGGCCAAGGCCAAGCAGGCCACGGGGCTGGTGCCCGTGCCCAAGAACGTGCGGTGGGCCGTCAACGGCGTCGTGGTCCCGCGGATGCTGCGTCTGGTCGAGACGCAGCAGTACGTCGGCCACGTGCCGCGCAAGGGTGCCGCCGAACCCGCCACGATCATCGGGTTCGACGGCATCACCACCGGCGTCAGCTTCAAGTGACGCCGTCCGGCGTGTGAGCGATCAGCCTTCCGCGTGCGGGAGGTTGCTGGTCGCGACCAGGGTACGGACGGCCCGCAGCGCCACCGACAGCGTCGCCAGGTCGAAGTGGTCGCTCTCCCAGATCTCCGACAGCGTGTGGCGCGCCCGGGCGACGGCCGCCGAGTTCGCCTCCGACCAGCGGGCCAGGCGCTCCTCCGGCGACAGCCCCGGCTCGCTGTGCGTCAGGACCGCCAGCGTGAGCGTCGCGTGCGAGGCGTACAGATCGTCACGCAGGGCGGCCCTCGCCATGGAGTTCCACCGGTTGTCGCGCGGCAGCGCGATCACCCGCTCCCTCAGCCGGGCGAGCTGCAGCCGCTCGGAGAGGTCGAAGTACACCTCCGCGACGTCGTTCACCGGACGGCCCGTTCGGGCGGAGATCTCCACCAGGTCGAACGTCGAGTACGCCGGCACCATCACCGCCGCGCGTTCGGCCAGGTCGGCCGGGACGCCCCGCGCCAGGAACCCGTCACGGCGCTCCTCGAAGGCCGCCAGGTCGGGTCCGGTGAGCAGCTTGGGCAGGTGCGGGAGCAGCCCGTCCGCGCCGTCCACGAAGAAGCTCACGGTGGACGCCAGGTCGAGCGGCGGCCTGCGGTTGCCGAGCAGCCACCGCGCGCCGCGCTCGGCGAGCTTGCGGCCCTCCAGCAGCATGGCGAGCTGGGTCGCGGTGTCGACCTGGTTGTCCAGCGCCTCCACCGCCCGCCAGAAGCCCGGCAGCTCGAAGACGTCCCTGGACACCAGGTACGCCCTGGCGATGTCGGGCGTGGAGGCTCCGATCTCCTCGCCGAAGCGGAACATGAACGTGGTGCCGCTCGCGTTGACCAGGTCGTTGACCACGCAGGTGGTGATGATCTCGCGCCGCAGGGGATGGCTGTCCATGGCCGTACGGAACCGGTCGCGCAGCGCCGAGGGGAAGTAGGACACCAGCCACGACTCCAGGAACGGGTCGTCGGGCAGGTCGGAGGCGAGCAGCTCGTGGTCGGCCACCAGCTTGGTGTAGGCCAGCAGGACCGCGAACTCCGGAGCGGTGAGCCCCAGCCCCGCCTGCCGCCGCTCGGCGAGCATCTTGTCCGACGGCAGCGCTTCCAGCTCCCGGTTGACCAGGCCCTCACGCTCCAGCTTGCGCAGGTAGCGGGCGTGGATGTGCAGCATGTCGGGGGCCTGGGACCGGGCGGTGGCCAGCACGATGTTCTGCGCCTTGTTGTCGCGGAGCACGAGCCCGGCGACCTCGTCGGTCATGTCGAGGAAGAGCTGGTCGCGCTGGTCGTCGGTGAGCCGGCCGTCCCGTACCACGCGGTCGAGCAGGATCTTGATGTTCACCTCGTGGTCGGAGGTGTCCACGCCGGCCGAGTTGTCGATGAAGTCGGTGTTGACGTAGCCGCCGCCCAGCGCGAACTCGATGCGGGCGAGCTGGGTCAGGCCGAGGTTGCCGCCCTCGCCGATGACCTTGCACCGCAGGTCGGAGGCGTTGACCCGCAGGGAGTCGTTCGCCTTGTCGCCGACGTCGGCGTGGCTCTCGGAGGAGGCCTTGACGTAGGTGCCGATGCCGCCGTTCCAGAGCAGGTCGGCCGGAGCCTTCAGGATGGCGTTGATCAGGTCGTTCGGGGTGAGCGCCTGCACGCCGTCGGGAATGCCCAGGGCCACGCGCATATGCGGGGAGATCGGCACCGATTTGGCCGTACGGGGCCAGACCCCGCCCCCGGTCGAGATGAGCCCGGAGTCGTAGTCGGCCCACGAGCTGCGGGGCAGCGCGTACAGGCGCGAGCGCTCCGCGAAGCTCTGCGCGGGGTCCGGCGAGGGGTCGACGAAGATGTGCCGGTGGTCGAAGGCCGCGATCAGCTTGATGTGCTGGGAGAGCAGCATCCCGTTGCCGAAGACGTCACCCGACATGTCGCCGACGCCGACCACGGTGAAGTCGGTGGTCTGGACGTCGATCCCCGTCGAGCGGAAGTGGTAGGCGACCGACTCCCACGCTCCCCGGGCGGTGATGCCCATGGCCTTGTGGTCGTACCCGATCGAGCCGCCTGACGCGAAGGCGTCGCCGAGCCAGAAGCCGTAGTCCTCGGCCACGCTGTTGGCGATGTCGGAGAACGTCGCCGTGCCCTTGTCGGCGGCCACGACGAGGTAGGTGTCGTCGCCGTCGTGCCGTACCACGTCGGGCGGCGGGACGACCTTGTTGTCGACCAGGTTGTCGGTGACGTCCAGCAGGCCCGAGATGAACTGGCGGTAGCAGGCCACCCCCTCGGCCATGAGCTCGTCGCGCCCGCCGCTCACCGGGGGATGCTTCACGACGAAGCCGCCCTTGGACCCGGTGGGAACGATGACGGTGTTCTTCACCATCTGTGCCTTGACCAGGCCGAGCACCTCGGTCCGGAAGTCCTCCATACGGTCGGACCAGCGCAGGCCGCCACGCGCGACCTTTCCGAACCGCAGGTGCACGCCCTCGACCCGGGGCGAGTACACGAAGATCTCGTACTTGGGCCGGGGCAGCGGCAGCACGCTGATCGCGGAGGAGTCGAACTTGAGGGAGATGTACGGCTTGCGCCTCCCGTCCACCGTCTGGAAGGCGTTGGTGCGCAACGTGGCCTGGATCATCTCCAGGTAGGCGCGCAGGATGCGGTCCTCGTCGAGCGAGGCGACCTCGTCCAGGGCCGCGAGGACCTCCTCACGCAGGGCCGCGCCGAGGTCCTCGCGCACCTCGTCGGAGCGGCGCGGGTCGAGCCTGGCCTCGAACAGCTGGACGAGCAGCCTGGCCAGCCGGATGTTCCCGAGAAGGACCTTCTCGATGTAGCGCTGGCTGAAGGCGGTGCCCGCCTGGCGCAGGTATTTGGCGTAGACGCGCAGGATCTGGGCCTGCTCCCAGGTCAGGCCCGCACCGAGCACCAGCCCGTTGAAGCCGTCACTTTCGATCTCGCCGCGCCACAACGCCGAGAAGGCGTCCTGGAACAGCCGCTTGAACTGCACGTGGCCGGTCAGCTCGGTGAGGGTGAACCGCAGGCCGAAGTCGTAGATCCAGGCGGGCTCCTCGCCCTTCCTGGTGATCTGGTACGGCCGCTCGTCGACGACCTCGACGCCCATCCGCGACAGCAGGGGCAGTACCTGCGAGAGCGACAGGGCCGAGCCGATTCGGTAGATCTTGAACCGCCACTCCCCCGACGTCCGGTCGCGCGGCTCGTACAGGTCCATCCCGATCTCGTCGGTTCCGGACGCCAGACGCTCCAGGTGGCGCAGGTCCGCGAGGGCGGTGGCGGGCGTGAAGTCGGCCTTGTAGCCCTCGGGGAAGGCGGCGGCGTAGCGGTGGTTCAGCGAGGATGCCTGGTCTTCGGAGGCCAGCTCCCCGAGGGCGGTGACAAGGTCGTCCTCCCAGGAGCGGGTGGTCGCCGCGATGCGGGCCTCCAGCGCCGGAAGGTCGATCTCGGTGCCGCTCAGCGGCTTGCCGCGCTCACCGCGGATGACCACGTGCAGGCGGGCCAGCGGCGACTCGCCGATCATCGTGCTGTAGTCGAGGGTCTTGCCGCCGAGCGCCTGGAGCAGGATGTCCTGCATGCGGATGCGCACGTCGGTGGTGTACCGGTCGCGCGGCAGGTAGATCAGGCAGGAGATGTAGCGGCTGTAGTCGTCGCGGCGCAGGAACAGCTTGACCCGCTTGCGCTCGCGAAGGCGCAGCACGCCCAGCGCCATCGGCACCAGGTCTTCGGCCGGCACCTGGAACAGCTCCGCGCGCGGATAGGTCTCCAGGATCTCGATGAGGTCCTTGCCGTCGTGGCTCTCGGGAGTGAACCCGGCCTGGTCGAGCACCTCGTCGAGCTTGCGGCGCAGCACGGGGATGTGCGTGATCGACTCGCTGTAGGCGACGTGCGAGAAGAGCCCGAGGAAGCGGCGCTCGCCGATGACCTCGCCCTCGGGCGAGAAGAGCTTGACGCCGATGTAGTCGAGGTAGGCGGGCCGGTGGACGGTCGCCCGGCTGTTGGCCTTGGTGACGACCAGCAGCTGTTTCTCGCGAGCCTTCGCCCGCAGTTCGGGCGACATCGCCGCGAAGCTCGCCGACCCGGCCTTGTCGGCACGCAGGATGCCGAGGCCCGTGCCGGGCAGCGCGCGCAGCCCGTCACCGTCGGGCCCGACCTCCAGGCGGTACTCGCGGTACCCGAGGAAGGTGAAGTGCCCGTCGGCGAGCCAGCGGAGCAGCTCCAGGCTGTCGTCCACGTCTCCGGGAGGGAGGGGCGGCGGGGCGGCCTCGAGAGAGGACGCGATCTGCACGGCGAGGGCCCGCATCTTCGGGAAGTCCTCGACCGCGTAGCGGACGTCCTGCAGGACCCGTTGCAGGTCCTTCTCCAGCTGCGCCAGCACCTCGGGGTCGGACTGGCGTTCGATCTCGATGTGCATCCACGACTCGACCAGCATCTGCCCGGTGAGGTCGGTCCGCCCGGGGCCGAGCATCTTGCCCGTCATGTCGCGTCGGACCCGCATCTGCGGGTGCACGCTCATGCGGGTGCCCATCTGGTGTCGGTCGAGCTCCATCGTGACCGAGTCGACGAGGAAGGACATGTCGTCGGTGACCACCTCGACGACGGAGACGCCGAGGTCGAAGCCGTGCTCCTCGACCGTTGGGGTGTAGGCGCGGACCAGCGCCCTGCCCTGCGGGCGGTAGTCCGCGAGCCGCCGGTGCGCCATGGCAGGCCCGTACAGCTGCGCGGGGTCGCGATCGATCACGTCCTCTGGCGCGACATGCCGGTAGTAGACCCGGAGGAAGGCGAGGATGCTCTCACTGTCCAAGTGCTCGCTTCGCGTTTCGGCACAGATTTCGGCAGCGGATCGGAGAAGCCGATCCTTTGCCTCGTCGAACGGCATGTCTGCTCTCACTCCTTTGTGAGGATTCGCCTTGTTCCTGGGGGTCACAGCCGGGGCCGGGGTTCCACGACAGGGGGGACGTCCACGGTCGCGCGGACAGGCTGTGTCCACAGCGGGGAGGGAGGCGGTGGCACAAGCATCCCACAGGCCCGGTAGAGCCGGTCAGGGTGTGATCCGCCCGTGCCGCCACCGGCGGTGACCATGCCACCGACCGCGCCGTCGACCGCGCCACCCAGCACGCTCTCGGACACGCGACACCTCCATCGGCGAGTAGGCGACCGATCCCCGTTGACCGGAGCCCTTACCCGCCGTACTCGATATCAGCCCATCACACCAGAAACGTCAACTTGTCCTGAATCGTGCTCAGTTCCCTGCTCGGGCAAGCCTCCCGCGCCCGCGACGTGCACCGTGACCAATCTGTGATAAACCAAGCCAGCCTTGCGGACGTCTCATTGAACGAGCGCGACCTTTCGCGACCGATGACCCGTTGTTAGGGGATGAGTGACCATGCGCCCCGCGCTCGACCGCCGGAGCTTCTTCCGCGTCTCCGCTGTCGCGGCGGCCGTCGTCGCCGGCGGCTGCGGCAACACCGAGGCGGCCGCGCGCACCCCCGCCGCCACTCCCGCTTCCAGGTCCGCCGGCGCGGGCGCGTCCGCTTCCGCCGGTGCGGGCGCCTCCGGGTCCGCCGGTGCGGGTGTCGGCGCGCGGACCGGCCCCTCGCCCTCCGACTGGACCTCCTTGGGCCGAGGGCTGGCCGGGCGGCTGATCCGCCCAGGCGACGCCTCCTACGACGCGGCCCGCCGCCTCTACAACCCCTCCTTCGACGGCGTGCGGCCCAGTGGCGTGGCGTACTGCGCCAACCCCTCCGACGTCGCGGAATGCCTGGACTTCGCCAGGCGGCTCCGCGTACCGGTGACCTCACGTTCCGGCGGCCACAGTTACGCGGGCTGGTCCACGGGCACCGGGCTCGTCATCGACGTCTCCCGCATGAACACCGTTCGCGCCGCTTCGGGGCGCGCGGTCGTGGGCGCGGGCGCGCAACTCGTGGACGTCTACGACCGGCTGGCCGCCCAGGGGGTGAGCATCCCGGCCGGTTCCTGCCCCACGGTCGGGATCGCCGGGCTGACGCTGGGCGGGGGCCTCGGCGTCGTCGCCAGGAAGTACGGCCTCACCTGCGATGTGCTGGAGTCGCTGCGGATCGTCACGGCCGACGGCCGCGTGCTCACCTGCGACGCCGACCACAACCCCGACCTGTACTGGGCGTCACGCGGCGGCGGGGGCGGCAACTTCGGGGTCGCCGTCTCGTTCACCTTCCGCACCCACGCCACACGAGACGTGACGGTCTTCTTCCTGCACTGGCCCTGGTCGCGCGCCCGCAAGGCGGTCGCGGCCTGGCAGGCGTGGGCGCCTCACGAGCCGGACGCGATGTGGTCGAACCTCCACCTCAGCCAGGACCCCGCGCTGGACGTCCAGATCGGGGGTCTCTACCTCGGCTCGCGGGCGGGCTGCGAGCGGCGGCTCGAACCGCTGATCGCCGCGATCGGATCCGGGCCCTCCAGCCGGTACGTCACCCAGACGTCCTACCAGAAGGCCATGATGATCGAGGCGGGCTGCTCCGGCCGTACGGTGTCGCAGTGCCACCGGCAGGGGGATCTGCCAGGGCGGACCGCCGACGGCCGGTTCCCCCGTGACGCCTTCAGCGCCAAGTCGCACCTGGCCTACCGGCCGCTGTCGGCCTCCGGCATCGGCGCGCTGGTCGACCAGACCGCCCGTCCCGGCCGCCACGCCGTGCTCCTGGACGCCCTCGGCGGCGCGGTCGGGCGCGTACGACCGGACGCCACCGCCTTCCCCCACCGCGCGGCGCTGTTCAGCGTCCAGTACTACGCGCATATGAGGGGCGCGGCCCCCTGGCTGCGCGGCGCGCACGCCGCCATGGCACCGCACTTCGGCGACCACGCCTACGTCAACTACATCGACCCGGCGCTGAGCGGCTGGCGTCAGGCCTACTACGGCGCCAACGCCGGCCGCCTCGCCAAGGTCAAGGCGACCTACGACCCCGGCCGCCTCTTCCGCTTCCCCCAGTCGATCTGACCGTTCCCGAGCCGATCCTCACCGGCGGTCTCGCTCGACCCGGCTAGGGGACGAAGTGCTCCAGGACCTCCGGGTTGGCCATGGCTCCGGTGTTGGCCGCCTTGTCCACGGGGGTGCCGAGCAGGATCTTGCGTACCGGCACCTCCAGCTTCTTGCCGCTGAGCGTGCGGGGGATGCCGGGCACCTGGCGGATCTCGTTGGGCACGTGCCGGGGCGACAACTCTCCCCGTAGCGCTTCCTTCAGCTTCGCGACCAGCTCGTCGGTCAGCGAGCCGCCCTCGGCCATCGCCACGTACAGCAGCAGCCGGCCCTCCTGCCCGAGCTGGCCGGTGTCGATCACCAGGCTGTCCTCGATCTCGGAGAACCGCTCGACGATCCGGTAGAACTCGCTGGTGCCCATGCGGACGCCGCCGCGATTGAGCGTGGAGTCGGACCTGCCGTAGATCACGCACCCGCCGTCGGACAGGATCTTGATCCAGTCGCCGTGCCGCCAGACGCCTGGATACTCGGCGAAATAGCTCTCCTGGTAGCGCGTGCCGTCGGGGTCGTTCCAGAACATGACGGGCATCGACGGCATGGGGCGGGTCACGACTAGCTCACCGACCTCGCCGACCACGGAGTGGCCCTCAGGGTCGTACGACTCCACCAGCGCACCCAGGCAGCGGCAGGGGATCACGCCCGCCCTGACGGGCAGCACCGGCACCGCCCCCACGAAGCCTGTGCACACGTCCGTGCCGCCGGAGAACGATCCGAGCAGGACGCCCGGCAGGACGCCGTACAACCAGGCGAACCCCTCGGGCGGCAGCGGCGAACCTGTCGAGCCGACCCCCCTGAGCCTTTCGAGACCCGACGGGCTCAGCTCCGCCCGCATGGAGGCGATGATGTACGGCGCACCGGTCCCGAAGTAGGTCACGCCCTCCTCGGCCGCGAGCCGCCAGAGCACGTCGGGCCCGGGATGCGTGGCACTGCCGTCGTAGAGCACCACGGTGCTGCCCACGAGAAGCCCGCCGACGAGGAAGTTCCACATCATCCAGCCGGTCGTGGTGTACCAGAAGAACACGTCGCCTTCGCCGAGGTCCTGATGGAAGGTGAGGGCCTTCAGGTGCTCCAGCACGATGCCGCCGTGCCCGTGGACGATCGGCTTGGGCAGCCCGGTGGTCCCCGACGAGTAGACCACCCACAGCGGATGATCGAACGGCACCCGCTCGAACTCCGGCGTGACCTCGGCGGACGCGGCGCGCAACTCGTCCCAGGACGGTGTGCCCACCACGACGGTCGCCGCGAGGCTCGGCAGCTTGGCGGCGATGTCCGTCACGACCGCCGAGCGGTCGAAGTCGCGCCCGTTGTAGCGGTAGCCGTCCACCGCGATCAGCACCTTCGGCGTGATCTGGGTGAACCTGTCGACGACGCTGGAGGCGCCGAAGTCGGGCGAGCAGGACGACCAGATGGCGCCGAGAGCGGCGGTGGCCAGGAAGGCGACCAGCGCCTCCACCGTGTTGGGCAGGTAGGCCGCCACGCGGTCGCCGCGCCCCACCCCGAGCCGCGCCAGGCCGGCCCGCACCCGGGCCACCTCAGCGGCGAGCTCCCCGTACGTGAGCGTGCGCCGCTCGCCGGCCTCATCACGGGAGATCACCGCGAGCCGGCCGGGATCACCGCGCAGCGCGTTCTCGGCGTAATTCAGGGTCGTTCCCGCGAACCACTTCGCGTGCGGCATCGTCCCACTGATGACGGGCCCGTCACCACGCTCCCCCACGACCCCGAAGTAGTCCCAGACCGACGTCCAGAACTCCTCGGGCGAATCCACCGACCAGCGCCAAAGATCTTCGTACTCCCCCTCGGAACGCCCGAGCCACGCGGCGTACCGCGTCACCTTCGCGTCGCGGACCACCTCGGGGGACGGCTCCCAGAGCAGCGCACCTTCCTCAACCATGCCCCCATCCTGCCCCCGCCCCACCCCCCACGCCATCCCTCCCACCCACACATCCCAGCCGCCCCACCTGGCGCCGAGCCCCCGCGACGACCTGCGCCTCCCGCAGCGCAAGGCACTCCCGGTAACGAAAGAGCCCCCGCCGAAGGCGAGGGCTCCCGAGGTGTGCCGCTCAGACGTCGAACTCACCGGCCCTGCGTCATCCTTCCTCGCCGAGGCCGCCGCCACGATCGACGCGATCTGATCGTGCCCAGGGCTCACGCCTGTTCGTGGTCGATCGGGAAGACGATGGGGCTGAGGAGGTAGAGCCGGCGCCCCTCACCCGGTTCGTTGTCCATTTTGGAGACGAGCATCGCGCGGAACTGCTCGGCCATGGACTCCAGCTCCTGGGTGCTGAGCCATAGCGGCACCTGGACGTACCCGACCATGTCGGCGGGGGGGTTGGCGCCGGGCTGGTCGAGGTAGGCGTTGAAGTCGGCGAGCAGGGCGGCCACGGCGGCCGTGAAGCCGTGCCTGTGGTCATCGATGGTCATCGCGGCGGCTTGCTGCGGGCTGATGCGGGTGCCGGACCGGTCGAGCCGGTAGGACCGCTCGACTGCGCCGTGCACGCGCTGTTCCCCGGTGACCTCCAGCAGCCCGGCCGCGGCCAGTGTTCCTACGTGCCGGTAGAGGGTGGTCTTGGGCACATCGGGCAGTCGCTGGCCGAGGTCGGCGGTGGTGAGGGTGCGTCCACCGGCGAAGGCGTGCACGATGCGTAGCCGCACGGGGTGAAGCAGGAGGTCGACGGTGTTCACATCTACATCTTTCCACATCTGGTACTATTCCCAAATATGGAAACACTTGGAACGGCCGACGGCGGCCCGGCGGTCGTCTTTCTGCCCGGCGGCGGCCTGGTCGGCCGTGACTACTGGAACGTGCACCGCGAGGTGGCGAAACTGACCACAAGCGTGATCTACGACCGCGGGGGCACGGGCGACGGGTCACCCGCGGAGCTGCCCCGCACCAGTACCGAGGTGACAGACGAGCTGCGGGTGCTGCTGCGCGATGCGGCCATCGAGGGGCCGTATGTACTGGTCGGTCACTCACTGGGCGGCCTGTACGCCCGCCACTACGCGATCCGGTTCCCCGGAGAGGTCGCTGGGCTGCTGCTGCTCGACCCGGCACACGAGGACTACAACGCCCGCATGCCGCAGGAACTGCGCGAGCGGTGGGAAGGCTTCGACGCCGCAGAGGCCGCAGCGGCATTCGAGAACCTGCCCGACGAGCTGGTACGGCTATACCGTGGCCTGTTCGCCCAAGAGCTGGCCGACTGGCCCGCCGAGGTCCGCGAGCCGCTCATCGACTACCACGTCAGCCCGCACGGCCTCAAGGCCGGGCTCCAGGAAGCGAGCAACGTCGAGGAGCTGTACGCCGAGGTACGCGCGGCCGGTCCCTTGCCGGACGTCCCGCTCGTCATCCTTTCCTCCACCAAGGTCGACCCGTTCAAGACGATCGTTTCCCAAGGCATCCCCGAGACCCTCCTGCAGGAGGAGATCGACGCCAAGTTCCGGCTCTATACCGACTTCGCCAACTCAGTACCCGGAGGAGAAGTCCGGCCGGTCGAAGCCGGCCATGTCACGATCCACCTGCGCGGCGAACAGGCGGTGCGAGACGCTATCGCCGACCTGCTCATCAGCATCCAGCCGACGGCCGACGGAGAAGAAGCGGCAAGGGGTACGGCCTGAACCGTGATGATTACCTGGCCATTCTCGGGATCACGGACGGCGAGCCAGACGCTGTCGGCCAACTCGTCGAGCTCGCGGCCGAGCACGGCGACATGGAAGAGCTACGCCGCCTTGCCGACGCGGGCAGCGCGGACGCCGTCGATCAGCTCGTCGAGCTGGCGCAAGAACGAGACGACATCGGCGAACTACGCCGCCTTGCCGGCGGCGGTAACCAGGACGCCGCCGACATCCTGCTCGAAATGGCCGAGGAAACAGACGACAGGGCCAGCTGACACCCATCCACCCACGCCGCACAAGTCACCGGCGAAACCCGCGGATGAAGTCGGGATCGTACGGCACCGGCTCGTCGGCGGCGATCCTGGCCATCACCTCGTTCGGCGTCGGGGTGGCCGCCTCCTCGGTCAGCAGGTCGCGCACGTACGTCGTCAACGACTTGCCTTCGCTTTCGGCCCGCGCCTTCAGCACTCGCTCGGTCTCTTCAGGGATGTCCCGGATACGAAGAGTTCCCACGCGTGTATTACAGCACGCACCGCCTGAGCCGCAGGCGAAGACCATGACCGTGACCATGGCCAGACGGGCGCGGTGGGTCAGACGGCTTTGCGGTTGAGGGGGGTGGTGAGGTGGGTGATGGCGGCGACGAGGGCGGGGGTGTCGGTGAGGTCCTCGAGGACGACGTCCGCGCCGGCCTCGTGTAGCTCCGCCGTGGTCGAGCGGCCCGAGGCGACGGCGATCATCGATGCTCCGGCGATCCGCGCCGCTTGGACGTCTCTGGCCGAGTCGCCGATGAGCACGGTGTTGGCGCCGCCACAGGCGAAGCCGTACATGCGCTTGACCCTGCCCTGGGCGACCTGGAGCAGCGTCGCCTTGGGGTAGACCTCCTCGCCGTACCCGCCGACCTCGAAGTCGACGAACTTCTCCAGGCCGAACGCCTTGAGCTTGAGGATGGCGTTGCTCTTGATGGTGCCGGTGAGCACCGACTGGACCACGCCGTCGAGCCTGGCGACCGCCTTGAGCGCGTCCTTGGCGCCGGGCATCACGCGCCCTTCCTTGCCAAGGCGCCTGCCCTTGGTGGCGAAGGCCACGGCGAGCGCATCGATGAACCGGGGCAGATGGTCGTCACCGGTCACGATGCCGTTGATGGCGAGCGTCTCGAAGATGATCTCTGAGTCGGGACGGCCCATGGCGGGCGCGAGCTTCACCAGCGGGCGGCCGGTGACCTGCCGGAAGGCGTCGGCGTAGGCGTCACGGGTGACGATCGCCACGTCGACCAGGGTGAGGTCGACGTTCCATAGCACGAGACGATTAATGGGGGGCCTCCGAACGCACGAAACGAGTGCGCTCAGAGTACGACGATCTCGCGCCTCCGGCGGCGACCCATGCTCAACTCGTCACCCGGCGTGGGTGAAGGCTTCGGAGAGGGTGTCGACGAGGGGAACGCCTGAGGCCGACAGGTCGGCGCGGCTGGTCATGCCGCCGGTGTACAGGACGGCCGACGCTCCGACGTGCTGGGCGGCGTGCGCGTCGTCGACGCTGTCGCCGATCACCAGGATGTCGCTCGCGTCCACCGGGAGCGACTCGATGTGGGCGACCATGTGCTCCGCCTTGGCCCCGCCGGGAGCGCCCTCGCTGAGGCCGTCGATGCGCACGAAATACTCGGCGATGCCCAGCTCGTCCGCCTTGTGCACCAGCCGGTCATGGGCCCACATCGACAGCAGCGACTGGGTGCGTCCTGACCCGGCCCAGGTGCGCAGGCAGTGCAGAGCGTCCTCGGCGAGCGCGCACGAGAGCATCAGCCGGTGGTAGTGGTCGTGAAAAGCCTGGTCGAGCCGCTCCCACTCGCCCTCGCGCAGGGGCCGCCCGAGGATGCGCTCGTAGGCGACCCAGATGGGGCGGGTGTACGCGGCGCGGAAGCCGTCGTTGTCGAAGGCCGCCACGCCGTACGGCTTGAACACCTCGTTCGTGGCTCCCACCACGGCATCGATGTCGTGGAAAAGCGTGCCGTTCCAGTCCCAGATGATGTGCTTCATATAGAAGTAAAGGTTAGAACACCGGGCCGAGATTCCGTATCGATCATGAACGGTGTGTCTGCAGAAGACGACGTCAGGGGAACCTCCTGGTCAGGCACGAGCTCCGGATCCATGTCGATCGAGGACGACACCGGGGACCTCCTGGGTCACGCGGCAGCTCCGGATACACGTCATCAGGGAGCTGTACGGGTCAAAAGAGGACGTGAGGGATCTTCTACCCGGATACACCTCATAGAGAGCTTTTACGGGTCAGGAGAGGACGTCGGGGATCTCCTGGGTGGCGTACCACATCAGCTCGTGGGCCTCCGCGCCGTCGACGTCGAACTTGGCGTCGACATCGCCGTTGTCGGCGGCGAACACCGCCATGATCGCCGTCTCGACGTCGGGTACGGCCTGCAGATCGTCCACATGGACCGCAGCGATCTTGGTCATCGGGACCGGAACCGGGATCCGTACCCTTGACCGCTCTTCGATGTCCGCACCCGCCTTGATCACATCGTCCGGGACTTCCGCGGCGATCACGACACGGCGGGCCGGGACCTCCACGCCGTCGGCGCGGTCGGCCGCCAGCATCCGCAGGGAGGCCTTGGCGGCGTCGGTCAGGGCGACGTACTCCAGTTCCTCGGTGTCACCCGAGACGTACCACTCGACCAGAGCGGGAGTCACCGCGTAGCCGGTCAGCGGGGCCGGGCCGACCTCCCCCGTGGCGGCCACACGGGCCAGCGCGGGAAGAGTGCACGGCAGGTAGACGCGCATGCGTTGGTTCCTCAATCACTATTTCGAAGTATCGGCGTCCGAGCGGCGCCGATCACCTACATGAGTGTGCCAGCCCCCACGTCACCGGCCGCACAGGATCACACAACCCCGGCCACAGACGCCCACCGGCGACCGGAAGCCGAGCGACACCCCGGGCACAGCCTGCGGCCCGCGCCTGGACGGGGAACACGGCACGCATTGACGCGCCCGTGCTCGGCCCACCCGGCACCCATTTGACCGGGGCACCCATTGCCACCCACCCACACCTGAACACCCCACAAGGACAGCGCGTGGGTCCGGCCGGCACCCTGCGGCAAGTGACCAGCGGCAGCGCTGGGGCGAGCGACCCACGGCAGCGCTGGGGCGAGCGGCCATCTGCGGACCTGCGGCAGGGGACCACTCACAACCGGCAAGCGACACATCAACCGATGATCGGCATTACCGGAAACGGTGATCTCCGGAACGGTGATGTGACGTAGCGGTCCCCGTGGTCCTGGGGGTTGTGTGATCCTTTTGCCCTATGCGTACCGCTAGGTGGGCGCTTACCGCCCTGCTCCTCGCGAGCGTGTGTGCGACGGCCGCCGACACGGCCCCGGACGCTGCCGGACGGACGACCGGCCACGCCGTCGAGTCGTCGTCCCGGTGGACACTGAAGTACGCCATCCAGGGCCAGGACAAGGACTTCCCCCTGCGGATGGTCCCGGCGGCGGGCGGCAGGACGTCGCTGTTCGTCAAGGAGGGACGAGGGCCCGGCTGGTCGATGCTGCGGTGGGACGGGACTTCCTGGAAACGCGCCGTGCTACCCGCGCAGTTCGGCAAGGCCTGGTGGATCGAAGTCGGCGGTTCCCCGTCCGGGGAGACGATCTGGGCGTCCGCGAACGTCTCTCACGGGGAAGACGACGTTATAGAGCATCTGTGGCGGTTCTCCGACGGGCGCTGGACACACCGGCTCTCCCGGAACGCGACCTGGACCGGAGTGATCGACATCGCGGTCGATACCTGGGGTGACGCCTGGTTCGTCACCGCCATGGACCCCGATGGCGCCCCCTCGGACGTGTTGCGCTGGAGCGGGAGCGCATGGCGTGAACAGCAGCACCCCGCCCGTTTCGACCTGACCGCGGTCGCCGCGGCGGGCCCCGACGATGTGTGGATCCTGGGTAGGGGACCAGGGAGCCCGATGCAGCACTGGAACGGCGCGTCGTGGCAGGACGTCGCGTACCCATGCGCGGTGACATCCCCCCGGCCGCCATGCCGCGGGCGGTCCTACCTCGATCATCTGAGCCTGGCGGTACGGGCGGACGGCCACGCGTGGGCGGTCGGTCCCCCTTGGGCAGACGGCGGCAGTCCGGTCGTGCTGCACTGGGACCGTAGCCGATGGCAGCAGGTGAGCCTGAACGTGGTGAGGACGGCCTTGACCGCCCCGCGCACGGATCCGGTGGGCGGCCTGTGGATAGCCGCCAACCCCGCCTCCGGCGCTCCCTACGTGCTCAACTTGCGTGACGGCAGGTGGACCAGGTCCACCCTGAGGGAGGGCGGTCCGGCCGACCGCATCGTGGATGTCGCTCCCGTACCCGGCACGAAGCGCCTCTGGGTGCACACCGAACGCCGCACCCCCACCGGCTCCCGGCGCGGCGAGGCGACCTCACGGGTGTACGAACTCAGCTAGACCGGTAGCCGGCCGCTGGTCCCGGCGCTGTCCGGCTCACCCAAAGAGCGCCAGTGCCCTCACCTGACTGATCGGGCCAACGCCACTCCCGCCCTGACCGCATACCTCAGGCGACTCCCCACCCGACTCGGCACCTCAAGCCACTCCCCACCCGACTCGGTACCTCAGACCACTCCCACCCGACTCGGTACCTCAAGCCACCACTCCCCACCCGACTCGGTACCTCAAGCCACTGCCCGCGCGCCCGATATCTCCGGCCACTCGCCACCCGCCCGATCCACCCGGCCCGACAGCTCAGGCCACTCCTCGCACGACTGGAAGTGTCCAGGCCGGGTGGGCAGCAACCGAGCAACCCAATCAAACGGGTACCGGGAGGGCCTAAATCCCATCGATCAAACAACCCGACCTACGATGAAAACCCGACCCCTCGATAACAACGGCTAAAAACGCCGCACCACGAATTCGGCCGCGCAAATATAGTCGCGCGCCCTTAAGCACACCCAAGCGCGCCCCTAAGCACACCCTTAAGACACCCCAAGCGCGCCCTTAAGCGCACCCCACAGCAAGCGTCAGGCGCTGCGGAGGGGAAGTCGGCAGAGTCCCTCGACGGCCGCGATCGTGGCGTCGGGGTCGCGGTGGTGGAGGCCGACGATGCCGAGTGCCTGGGCGGCGGTGATGTTCGCCTCGATGTCGTCGATGAAGACGCATTCCTGCGGGCGCAACCCGACGAGGCCGAGCGCGTGGTGGAAGATTCGTGGTTCCGGCTTGCGCATGCCCACCTCGCCGGAGATCACCACCTGGTCGAAGTACTCGTCCCAGTCCTCCCGGGGGTAGTGGTCACCCCAGGAGTTGGAGACCAGGCACGTGGTGAGCCCCGCCGCGCGGGCGGAGCGCAGCATCTCGTACATGGTGGGCACCGGGCGGAATCCCGCGAACATGCGGGTGAGCAGCCCTTCGGCGATCGGCGGCACGCCGTCCATCGTCAGGAGCTTGGCCGCCAGCTCGCGCTCGAAGGTCGCGACGTCGACCTCTCCGCGCTCCAAGGCGTGGATGGGGTTCTCTCCCCCGGCGCCGTGGTCGTACGCGTGGCGTACGAACTCGTTCATGAGGTCGCGGTAGTGCAAGCCGTCGATGGCGTCGGCGAGGATCCATTCGGTGATCGAGTCGTGCAGGCTCGTGGTGAGCACTCCACCCCAATCGATGAGTACACCCTTGACCACAGCTGCTCCTTACCTCCGGCTCGGCCTTTCAGAGTAAGCCGCACGGTATCCCTACCGGGCGCCCAGCCCCACCGGAAGGACCCCCTTGGGGGTGAGAGCGCCGGTCAGGGCCTTGGCGGCGGCCTTGAGGGACGCGTCCCCGTCGGAGTAGACGGCCAGAGCGGTGTGGTGACCGCGGAGCCGCGCGAGCTCGTACGGCGCGCCCATCGACACCACGACCACCTTCTTGCCGGTGCCCGCCATCGCGGACACGAGGCGTGCCTGCGCGGGGCCGGCGTCCTTGGTGGTGACGACCACGGTGTCGGCCCTGGTGGCGGCGGTCCGGGCGCCGGCGATCTGGGCGGCCGTCGGGGTGTCCCCGGTGCCCGACGCTGACGCCCTGTCGAGCATGCCGGCGAGGCGCTTGCCCGCCGGGCCGGTGACCAGCACGTCCCCCTTCACGGGCAGCCCCCGAACGCCCTTCACCGCTGTCACCGAGCGGTCCGCGATGCTCTGGACGATCTTGCGGTGCTCGTCGGAGCGCAGGACCGTCTTGACCTGGCCGGAGCCGGCGACGGAGCCGTCCAGGATCCCGCGGGCGGCCTTCAGCGTCAGCAGCCGGGTGACCGACTGGTCGAGCCGCGCGCGCGAGATGCGGCCGCTCTTCACCGCGCTCAGCACCGCGCCGTGGGCCTTGGCGAAGTCGGGCGGCATGAGCAGCAGGTCGACGCCGGCGAGAATGGCGCGCACGGCCACCTCGGCGTCGCCGTACTTCTCTCGCACGCCCGCCATGTCGAGGGCGTCGGTGGTCACCACGCCGTTGTAGCCGAGCTTCTTGCGCAGCAGCCCGGTCAGGATGGGCTTGGACAGCGTCGCGGGGTCACCCGAGGGGTCGAGCTTCGGCATCACGACATGGGCGGACATGACCATGTCGACCCCGTGCCGGGCGGCCGCCTTGAACGGCGGCGCGTCGAGCTTCTCCCACTGGGACCGGGAGTGGCGGATCACCGGCAGGCCGCTGTGGCTGTCGACCCTGGTGTCGCCGTGCCCGGGGAAGTGCTTGGCCGCGCTGCCCACCCCCGCATCGTGGAAGCCCTGCACGGCGGCGCCGACCATGGTCGCCACCCGCGCCGGATCGGATCCGTACGAGCGGGCGCCGATCACCGGGTTGGCCGGGTTGACGTTGACGTCGGCGACCGGCGCGAAGTCGAAGTTGAGGCCGAGGGCCCGCATCTCCTCGCCGGTCACCCGGGCGGCGGCGCGGGCGGCGGCGGGATCGCGCGTCGCGCCGATCGCCATGTTCCCGGGAACGTCGGTGACCAGGGGGCTCAGCCGGGAGACCACGCCGTTCTCCTGGTCGGCCCCGATGATCAGCGGGATCTTCGACGCCTTCTGCAGGCCGCGGGTCAGCTTGACGATCTGGCCGGCGTCGTCGATGTTGCCGGCCCAGGGGAACAGGATGACGCCGCCTGGATGGTACTTGCGCACCGCTCCCGCCGGGCTGCCCACACCGAACCTGGCCTGGTTGTCACCGTGGGCGCCATCCGGGCGGGAGCCGTACAGGACCGGCATGAACAGCTGGCCGACCTTCTCCTCCAGGCTCATCGCGGCGAGCGTGGCCGAGACCGACGGGCCGGCGGCCGTGCTCGCCGGGGAGACGGAGGACGCGGAGGGCGAGGAGACGGCGGGGGTGGACGGGGCACGCGAGCCGGTCGCCGGGGACACCGGCGCGTCGGAGGCCGCGCCGGCGCATCCGGCGGTCATCGTCGCGATCACCAGAAGCGCCGTCACGCGGAGAGGTCCACCCATGGCCCCCACGCTATCGGCGTCACCGCGTGGACGACCCGCTGTTCCACCCTCCGGACGGGAGACGTCCACCTTCTGGAGGTCCGCACCCGATGTCGCCGAGGCCGTACTCCTGGAGCATCCGGCCGGACGGGAGACGCCCACCTTCTGGAGGTCCGCACCCCTGCGGCCGCTCGCACATAATCGCCGCCGTCACCGCGACAGCGGCGTGACTTTTCATTCACCACTTACCCTCCGGCGCTCCCCCAGCAGCGCTGACGGCACCGCGACACTCATGGACCAGCCCCAGGTCAATACGTATTTCCTCCCATGAACATGCGTTCATCGCGGCCGTAATGTGCGGATCACCACAGCAGCGGCACACCAGCGAAAAAGCCGCGCCCTTACCCGCAGAAAGGGACGGAAATGCCCGACCGACTACTTTCCGGCGAACAACTCGACGTCAATGAAAAGCTCACTTCGGCCAATGGGCTGTTCGAGCTGGTAATGCAGGCCGACGGCAATCTCGTCCTGTACCAGCAGACGGCTCCCGTCGCCGTACCGCCCATTCCGCCGCTCCCAGCTCCTGGACGCGACCCGCTCCGGCCGATCGGCACCCGCGGCACCAGGTTCCCCGACGGGGTGTCCGCCGCCTACTGGTCCACCGACACGTGGGCGCTTCCCGAGGAGCAGCGGCCCATCAGAGCGGTCATGCAGGCCGACGGGCACTTCGTGCTGTACGACGAGCACAACGTGCCCCGGTGGGGATCAGGGACGTGGGGTCCGGCCTTCACCGGTCCTTTCCTGGTCCTGCAGGACGACGGGAACCTCGTCATCCGGCACGAGGGCGACCGGGCCATCTGGGCGACCGGTGTGCCCGGCGGCGCGGGAAGCATCCCCGCGGCGGGCTTCGTCAACGCCCCGCCCACGTTGTCGGCCTCTCTGGACCAACTCGGCCGGCTCCCTCCGGTGATCACCGGGTCGAGCGACCTCGCACCGCCCCAGTCCTCCACCGTCGACGCCGGCGGGGTCGCCTATGTCGTCACCGAGCAGCGTCGCCGGCTGGTCAACGAGATCGTCGAGCAGGCGTTCCTCCAGGACATCGCGGCGATGGGCGTCTGGCCGGGACAGGTGATCCAGGGCAGGGCCCTGCTGTCCGGCGACGTCGCACCGATTGGACCGTTCCCACGCGTCCCGGGCACGATCAGCGTCGTCACCGACCTCATCTCCAACAGCCCCGGCGCGGGGCAGAGCCGGGTCGTGCAGGATCCCTCCTCGGCGGCCGTCGACGCCGCGCGCCGCTCGATCATCCAGCAGGTCAGCCCGATCGACTCCCCCGGCATTCTCAAGGTCGGCGTCGACAAGGCCTCGACACTGCGTGAGGCCGGCGTCAAGCTCGGGCTCACGGTCAAGGGATCGAGCTTCGGCGTCGACGCCAACGCGTCCCTCACCCAGAGCTACAAGCAGAGCGTCGCCGTCGCCGTGATCCGGCAGGTCTTCTACTCGGTCACCTTCACCCCCGGCGGACCTCAGGCAGCGGGATTCTGGCCGGGCGACGTCGGCTTCGACGACGTCGCGCCGTTCGCCGGACCGGGGAATCCGCCGCTCTACATCGACAGCGTGCAGTACGGCCGGCTCATCTGCCTGACCGCGCAGGGCTCCTTCTCCAGCTCCGAGCTCACGGCCGCGCTGAAGGCGAATGTCCAGGGGGCCACGTCGCTGACCGGCAGCGTCGATGTCCGCGCCAAGGAAGTGCTTGAGAACTCCCAGGTCAAGGCCTACACGATCGGGGTTCCCGGCGGGCGTAACTTCCAGACCCTCGCGGACCCCATCGCCGAGTTGCAGCAGGTCTACCGGAGCGGACTGATGTTCAACAGTCAGAACCTCGGCGCTCCGGTGTCGTTCACCGCCCGTCACGTCGCCGACGGGACGCTCGCGCGGGTCGCCCTCGCGGCCGAGTACGTCCAGCCGCTGTCCGCTCAGGGCTCCGACGTGGTCGGGGCCAAGTTCCACCCCTACGACGGTCCGGGTGGAGGCCTGGTCAACACCGGGATCAACGTCAACCCCGGCGACCGGGTCACGGTCAGCACCGGCGGCGAGATCTGGTCCGGCATCTTCGCGGCGGGGTTGCACGGCCCGCAGGGCTGGCCGGGTCACAAGGCGGACGGCGCCGCTCCCAAGCCGGACGGGACCGCCTTCGCGCTGCTCGTCTCGTTCGGCGGCGCCGCCGGGAGCTGGATCGAGGCGGGGCCCTTCTGGGAGGGCACGCCCCCGAACGGGCGGCCCGGCAGGCTGCTGCTCAATATCAACGACAACAACCCGTTCAACGGCAACGACTGGCGCAAGTTCGAGTCGACCGTCGAGATCCGGCGCGGAGACGCCGGGTCCGCGGGCGTGTTCATCTGAGTGGGCGGCAGGGCGGGCCGATCCCTAGAGGGATAAGTCCGCCAGGCCGGGGAGGTGCGTGCGCGCGGCGGCGCGGGCGGCCTCGGCGGTGGTGGTGGCCCGGGCCGCGGCGGCGGCGGCCCGGCACTGGGCGAGGGTGTGGCGGGCGAGGGTGGCCCGGACCCACGGGAGGGCGGGAGCCCCCATCGACAGCGACGTGACCCCGAGCCCGACCAGGACGCAGGCGAGCGCGGGATCGGAGCCCGCCTCCCCGCAGACGCCACATGGAACGCCCGCGGAGGCGGCCATCGCGATCAGGTCGAGCAGGGCGGGCTGCCAGGGATCCTGGTAGGTCGTCAGCGCCCCCACCTCGCGGTCGGCCGCGAAGACGTACTGGGCGAGGTCGTTGGTCCCGACGGAGAAGAAGTCCACCGCGGGCGCGAGGTCTGCGGCCCGCAGCGCGGCCGCGGGGATCTCGATCATGACCCCGGCGGACGGCAGCCCGGCCGCCCGGCAGGCGCCCGCGAACCAGGTGGCCTCTTCCGGGCCGGCCACCATCGGGGCCATGACGTGCAGGTCGGCCGAAGTGCCCTCGGCGGCGCGCGCGAGCGCCCGGAGCTGCCCCAGCATCACATCAGGAAATATGCGCAGAATCCGGATTCCGCGCTCGCCCAGGGCCGGGTTGGGCTCGTTTCCGGTGGGCGGCAGGAAGCCCAGCGGCTTGTCCGCGCCGGCGTCCAGCACCCGCACGACCACCGGGCCGCCCGGGAACGCGTCGAGGACCTCGCGGTAGGCGGCCTCCTGCTCCTCCTCCGAGGGGGCCGTCTCCCGGTCGAGGAACAGGAACTCCGTACGGTAGAGCCCCACCCCCTCGGCGCCGTACTCCAGCGCGGCCGCGAGGTCGCGCGGTCCTCCGACGTTGGCCAGCAGCGCCACCGGATGCCCGTCGGCCGTCGCGCCGGGACCGGTGGCCGTGGCCAGGGCGGCGCCGCGGGACGCGGCCTCCCGCATCAGGACCGTGACCTCCTCCTCGGAGGGCTCGACCCCGACCATGCCCGTGGTGCCGTCGACCAGCACGAGGGTCCCGTTCACGATCGACGTCGCGCCGGCGCAGGCCACCACGGCGGGCACGCCCATGGACCTGGCCAGGATGGCGGTGTGGCTGGTGGGACCGCCCTGCTCGGTGACGAAGGCGGCGACGATCTCCTTCGACAGCAGCACGGTGTCGGCGGGCGCGAGGTCGCGGGCGACCAGCACGTACGGCCGCTCGCCCTGCTCGGGGAGACCGGGCATCGGCACCCCGGTGAGCTGGGCGATGACCCGATCGCGGATGTCGTCGAGATCGGCGACCCGCTGCCCGAGATACCCCCCGATCTCCGCCAACATGTCGTGATATCTCATGAAAGCGTCGTAAACAGCGCGCTCGGCGGCCGTACCGGCGTCGATCAGCTCGGCGACCTCGGCCGACAGCACCGGATCTCTCGCGATCATGGCCTGGGCGAGCAGCACGTCCCGCGCGTCTCCGCCGGCCGACTCCCCCCGGGACTCCAGCTCCGCGGCCACCCACTCCACCGCGGCCTCGGCCCGCGCCGTCTCGCCCACCGGGTCGTCGTCGTGCCGGGCCCCCGAGGGCGGCTCGGTAACCACGCCTCCCAGCAGGTACGCGGGACCGAATCCCGCACCGGGGCTCACCCCCGCCCCCGTCATCCTCTCCATCGCGCCGCCGTCTCTGTGCGGTCTCAGGGAGCGGACACGATCGCGGCCAGCTCGTCCAGCAACTGGTCGGCGCCCTCTCCGTCGGCGTGGATCACGATGACCTCCCCGTGCCTGACGTCGAGCGCCAGGATGGAAAGAATGCTCTTCGCGCTGACCGGAGCTCCGCCCGGCTTGGCGACGGTGACGTCGATGGGCGACTTGGCGGCGGTCTGCACGAACGTCGCGGCGGGACGGGCGTGCAGTCCTACCTGTGACTCCACGATGACCTTGCGCTCGGGCACGGTTCCTCCTCAACTCGCCAGGGCGGTCCATACCACCCGATCGAACAGTACGGCTAGCGCCGTGTTCCTAGAAGATCTCTTACAGCGACAACGGCCAGTCAACACCGGTGAGATCGGAGACGACCAGATCGGCAGCGGACAGTTCACTCACGTGGTGGGTGGTCGCCACCCCGACACAAGTCATACCCGCGGCCTTGGCCGCGGCGATCCCCGCGAGCGAATCCTCGAACGCGACGCACTCCTCCGGCCGCACCCCGGCCACGACGGCCCCGGCGAGGAAGCAGGCGGGATCGGGCTTGCCGACGGCGACGTCCTCCCCCGAGACGATCGACCGCACCACGTCGTCGATCCCGAGCAGCTCCAGGCAGCTCACCGCCCACCAGCGCCGGGCCGAGGTGACGAGCACCACCGGCAGGCCGTGGCGGCCGATGCGCCGGACCAGGTCGACGGCGCCCGGAACCGGGCTGATCCGCGGCAGTTCCGGATGGTCGTAGTAGGACCTCAGCTCCGTCATCAGGTCCTCGACGCGCCTGCCGGGGAAGAGCAGGGCCTTCTCCGCGAGCACGTCCGGCCCGCGGCGGCCCATGAACTCCCGCAGCAGGGTCTCGTCGTGGTCGACCCCGTGGTTGACCAGCAGCATGCTCCAGAGCACCAGGCTGCGCCGTTCGCTGTCGATCAGCGTGCCGTCGAGGTCGAAGAGCGCGGCTCTCGCTGCCACCTGCCGTCCCCCTGACTGTCGCTCAGCGGACTCAGTCCCACTGGAGAAGCTCGTCTCCGGCTCGTACGGGCCCGGCCGCGACGACGGGGCTCACAGTACCCGGCACGGCTTCGAGCGCCACCACCGGGCAGACGGGTGACCTGCCCCCGGCCTCGATCGCGGCGGGATCCCAGGCGACGACGGGCTGCCCGGCGCGCACCCGTTCGCCCTCGCTGGCGAGGAGCCGGAACCCCTCGCCCTTGAGCTGCACCGTGTCGATCCCGAGGTGCACCAGGACACCCCTGCCGTCCTCGCCCACGATCACGTAGGCGTGCGGGTGGAGCTTGAGTATCGTCCCCGCGATGGGCGCCAGGACCTTGCCCGGCTCCCTGTCGGGGTCGATGGCCGTGCCCGGCCCCACGAGGCCTTCGGCGAACACCGGATCCGGCACGGCGGCCAGCCCCACGACGGACCCCGCCACCGGAGCGAGAACAGTGGTCACGGTCCTCCCACCTAGGCGTCCCGGCGCGGGCTCAAGCGATGATGTCGTCGATGTCGGAGGCGATCGTGTCGGCGTCGGGACCCACCACGACCTGGACGACGTTGCCCGCCGCCATGACGCCGTGGGCGCCGGCCGCCCTCAGGGCGGCGTGGTCGACCTTGGAGGCGTCACGCACCTCGGTGCGAAGGCGGGTGATGCACGGCTCGATCTCGATGATGTTGGCCGCGCCACCGAGCCCGGCGATGATCGCGTTAGCGTCTGCCGCCATTTCCGTCCTCCTCATAACGCCCCCGGCAAAGGTAACGACGTCATTCCGTCTGCGTCACCTTGTTCAGGCCGCGAGGAGAGTCGGGGTCGATGCCCCGCCTGCGGGCGAGCGCCTCGGTCAGCAGCTGCCCCGGGACGATGAGGCCCATGGGCGCCACCCACTCGGGAAGGGCCGGGCCGTTGAGCGACGCCGTCGAGGCCGCCGCCAGCTCCGCGCCACCGCCCACGGAGAACGAGGACGCCCCGGCGCCGGTGACCCGGCGGGCCAGCGCGATGGTGCCGGGCAGCGTCGGGCCCTCGTCGGCCGCCACCAGCAGCGCCGGCGTGCTCTCGTCCACGACGGCGATCGGGCCGTGCAGCAGGTCGGCGTACGAGAGGCCCATGGCGTGCAGGTAACACGCCTCCTTGAGCTTCAGCGCGGTCTCCAGCGCGGTCGAGAACGCCATGCCCCGGCCCGAGACCACCACGCCGGAGACGTGGGCCAGCCCCTCCACCACGGCGTCGAGGTCGCCCGGGTCGGCGATCAGCTCCTCGACGGCGTCCGGAACGCGGTTGAGGTCGTCGATGTCCACGTCGGCGCCGAGACCCAGGGCCAGCACGGCGAGCGCCGCGAGCTGGGTGGTGTAGGTCTTGGTGGCCGGGACGGCCTTCTCCTCGCCCGCCTCGGTGCACAGGGCCAGGTGGGCGGTCTCGGCCAGCGGCGACCGCTCCCCGCCGTTGGTGATCGCCACCGTCGAGGCGCCGCAGTCCTTGGCCCAGGCCAGGGTCTCGACGATCTCCTCGGTCCGGCCCGACTGGGAGAGCGCGACGGCGAGCACGCCGGTGAGGTCGAGCCTGCGCTTGTAGGTGGTCGCGATGGAGGGGGCGGCGAGCGAGGAGAGCCTGCCCGCGTGCGCCTCGATCAGGTAGCGGCCGTAGACCGCCGCGTTGTCGGAGGTGCCCCGGGCGATGAAGACGAGCTGGCGCGACTGCCCTGCCAGCGATTTCACCTCGTCGATCCGCGGGAGCAGGGCCTCCAGCGTGGCCCGCAGGGCGGCCGGCTGCTCGGCTATCTCGCTGCGCATCTTGGTCGTCATCCGTGCCCGTCCTTCAGCCGCGGAGGGCGAGATCGGGCCGTTATCGATCCGTCGCCGGTCCGTACGTTGACACTCATTTCTGGCATGTGGTCTAGTCCGGACTAGACCAGTACAAACCTTAACTTATTCCTGCAACGAGATCGAGAGGAGAGGACGCGGTGGCCCGGATCGACCCCGACAGCCCCGTGCCGAAGTACTTCCAGCTTCGCGAGATCCTCCTCGACCTCATCGAGAACAACGAGCTGTCGATCGGCGCGGCGATCCCCTCCGAGCGAGAGCTCTGCCAGCGTTTCGGCCTGTCGCGGATGACTGTACGCCAGGCGGTCGACCACCTGGTCTCCGAGGGACGGCTGCATCGCGTCGCGGGCAAGGGCACCTTCGTGGCCCGTCCGAAGATCGAGATGGCGCTGCGCCTGACCTCGTTCAGCGACGACATGCGGGCCCGGGGCATGGAACCCGGCTCCCGCGACCTGGACCGGCGCGTGGTCCGGGCCAGCGCCCACCTCGCACGAGAGCTCGGCATCCAGCCAGGCGAGGCCGTGCACTTCATCGAACGGCTGCGCACGGCGGACGGAGAGCCGCTGTGCATCGAACGGGCCCACATCCCGGTGTCCTTCGCGCCCGACCTGGAGTCGTTCGACCTGTCGGGCCGATCGCTCTACGCGCTGCTCGAGACGCGCCACGGAGTGGTGCTGGACGCGGGAGAGCTGACCATCGACGGTGGCATCGCCGATCCCGGCGACGCCGATCTGCTCAAGCTGCCCCGTGGCGGCGCCGTGCTGCTGCTCCAGCGCCGGTCGTTCTCGGGCGGCGTCTGCGTCGAGTTCGGGGTCTCGACCTACCGTGCCGACCGGTACCAGCTCCGCACGGTGCTGGAGATACCGACGCGGCGCAGCTAGTCCTCCCATCCCTTTCCTGGAGGAAAGCCGATGAGCTCCACCTCGGCCGACGCCGCACCGCCCGCGGCCCCCTCATCCGCCTCCGCTCTCATGGCGATCCTGTCCCGCATCGGCCGCTCCCTGATGCTGCCGATCGCCGCCCTGCCCGCCGCCGGCCTGCTGCTCCGGCTGAGCCAGGACGACCTGCTCGGCCGGACCGACAGCGCCGCCCTGGACAAGATCGCGGAGGTGGTGGGAGGCGCGGGTGGAGTGCTGTTCGACAACCTCCCCATGCTCTTCGCCATCGGCGTGGCCGTCGGCTTCGCCCGCCGCTCCGACGGATCCACGGCCCTCGCCGCCCTCATCGGCTACCTCGTCTTCGACCGGGTGTCCAAACTGCTGTTCTTCGACGCCTCCGCCGGCTTCGCCGTCCATCAGAGGGTGGCGCAGACGGTCGTCGGAGCGGACGGCCGGCCCACGGAAGTGATCAACCTGGCGGCGGGCAACCCGACCGGTGTGCTGGGCGGCATCGTGATCGGGATCACCGCGGCCCTGCTCTACCAGCGCTACTACCGCATCAAGCTGCCGACCTGGCTGGCGTTCTTCGGCGGCCGCCGTTTCGTGCCCATCGTCACGGCCTTCGCCGCGCTCCTGCTCGGCGTGGTGTTCGGGCTGCTCTGGCAGCCGGTCGGGGAGTGGATGACCGGCTTCGGCCGGTGGCTCGCCGAGCACTCGACGGCCGGAGCGGGGATCTACGGGGTCTTCAACCGGCTGCTCATCCCCTTCGGCCTGCACCACTTCCTGAACTCGATCGTGTGGTTCCAGGTCCCCGACTGCACGGTCGCGGGCAGGCAGTTCGCGGGCGACCTCACGTGCTACCTGCAGGGCGATCCCGGATCCGGCGAGTTCATGGCCGGGTTCTTCCCCGTCATCATGTTCGGCCTCCCCGCCGCCGCGATCGCGATCTGGCGTGCGGCTCCGGCCCACCGGCGCCCGGCCGTCGGCGGCATCATGATCTCGGCGGCGCTCGTGGCCTTCGTCACCGGGATCACCGAGCCGATCGAGTTCGCCTTCATCTTCGTCGCGCCGCTGCTGTTCGTGATCCACGCCCTGCTCACCGGCCTGTCGATGGCCCTGGTCGCCGCGCTGGACGGGCACCTCGGCTTCAGCTTCTCGGCCGGGGCCATCGACGCGACGCTCAACGCCACCAAGTCCAACACCGACAGGTTCTGGCAGATCATGGTCATCGGACTGATCTACGCGGTGGTGTACTACGTCGTGTTCACCTTCCTGATCAAGCGACTCAATATCATGACCCCGGGACGAGAACCGGAGGCGGATCTGGACTCCGGCGAGGTGGCCGGGCCACCGGGTTCACGCGCCACCACTCCCTGACCGCATTTTCGGACGCCCACCTCCACGGCGCGAGCCGGCCGAAACCGGAGGCCGCCGGGTCACCCAGCGCTCCAACTCGCAGTGATCTTTAACCCCCAACCCATACGAAACGCCTGCCTGAACGGGAAGTTGGCGAAGCCCGTATCACCAGGCCGGTCCGGAAACTCCTTAGTGCGTCAGGATCCACCGACGACAGCGGAGTGCCCGATGCCCCGTCCCTCCCGTCCGGCCACCCTCCCCCGGCTGCGTTACCTGCCCCCGGCCGACCCGCCCTACGACGACGAGCGGGGCTCCGGGGCCACGCCGGCGAGCCCTCCTCCGACCCAGGGGGCGCTCGCCCTCGCCTACGACCCGCCTCCTGGCGCCCGGACGCCCGTGGGCGCCGTGACCGGCTCCCTGCCCGACGAGCGCAGGCTGCGGAGCCTCGGGCAGGCCATGGCGGAGATCCTGGCGGGCAGGCGGCCGCCGAGCAGCGTCGCCGACCGCCTGACCGACAGGGCGTACACCGAGCTGGTGCGCGCAGGGAAGATGATCCACACCAGACGCCCGCCGATGGTCGGGTCGCCGCACGTCAACCAGCCGCGGGACGGGGCCGTCGAGGTGTGCGTGCTCGTCCACTGCGGCGAGCGCAGCCACGTGCTGGCGATCCGCCTCGAACGGCACGGCGTGCAGTGGCTGTGCACCGACTTCGAGACCGCATGAGCGCGTGACGACGCGAACGGCCCCGCGGCCGAAGATCGGTCGCGGGGCCGTTGGCGGGCCGTCTCAGCCCGTCACAGCGGGCCGGGGGCGGTCAGGCGTCGACGTGCTTGGGGTCGCCGTGGCAACGCTTGTACTTCTTGCCCGAGCCACAGGGGCAGGGGGCGTTGCGCTCGACGTTGCCGTAGGCGGCACGCTCCGCCGCCGTGGTGCGCACCCGGGTCTGCTCGACCTCGCCGTTCTCACCGGGAGCGGTGTAGATCATCTCAGTGGGACGCTGCGGCCGGCGCAGTGCCTTGGAGATGATCGCCCCGGCCTCGGTGACGTTGGCGTCCTGGACGGCGGACTCCTCGACGATCGGGTTCTCCTGCACCTGGATCTCCAGGTTGAACAGGTAGCCGACCGACTCCTCCTTGATGCCGTCGAGCATGGCCGCGAACATGTCGAAGCCCTCGCGCTGGTACTCGATGAGCGGGTCGCGCTGGGCATAGGCCCGCAGCTGGATGCCCTCCTGGAGATAGTCCATCTCGTAGAGGTGCTCGCGCCACTTGCGGTCGAGCACGGAGAGGATGACGCGGCGCTCGACGTCACGCATGACCTCGGTGCCGAGCTCCTCCTCGCGCCGCTCGTAGGCCGCGAGCGCGTCGGCCTTCACCCAGTCGGTGATGACCTGCGGGGTGAGGTTCTCGCGGGCGCCGCCCGCCTCGCGCTCGATCAGCTCGTCGACGGTCACCGAGATCGGGTAGAGCTGCTGGAACGCCTTCCAGAGCTTGTCGAGGTCCCACTCTTCGGCGAACCCCTCGGAGGTGGCCGCCTGGACGTACCCCTCGACGACCTCGGAGACGAAGTCGCGGACCTGCTCGTGCAGGTCGGCGCCCTCCAGAACCCGGTGGCGCTCGGCGTAGATCACCTTGCGCTGGCGGTTCATGACCTCGTCGTACTTGAGGACGTTCTTGCGGATCTCGAAGTTCTGCTGCTCGACCTGGTGCTGGGCCGAGGCGATGGCCTTGGAGACGATGCCCGACTCGATCGGCACGTCCTCGGGGATGTTCAGCCGCGTCATGATCATCTCGACGCGGGCGGAGTTGAACAGCCGCATGAGGTCGTCCTCGAGCGACAGGTAGAAGCGGGACTCGCCCGGGTCACCCTGACGGCCGGAGCGGCCACGGAGCTGGTTGTCGATACGCCGCGACTCGTGGCGCTCGGTGCCCAGAACGTACAGACCGCCGAGCTCGGTGACCTCGTCGTGCTCGTTCTTGACGGCTTCCTTGGCCTTCTCCAGCGCCTCGGGCCACGCCTTCTCGTACTCGTCGGGGGTCTCCGACGGGGACAGGCCGCGCTGCTGGAGCTCGATGTCGGCGCGGAACTCGGAGTTGCCGCCGAGCATGATGTCGGTGCCTCGACCGGCCATGTTGGTGGCGACGGTGACGGCGTGCTTGCGGCCCGCCTCGGCGACGATCGTGGCCTCACGCGCGTGGTTCTTGGCGTTCAGCACCTCGTGCACGACGCCGACCCGCTTGAGCATCTTGGAGAGCCGCTCGGACTTCTCGACCGAGGTGGTGCCGACCAGGACCGGCTGGCCCCGCTCGTAGCGCTCCTTGATGTCGAGCACGCAGGCGTTGAACTTGGCGTCCTCGCTCTTGTAGACCACGTCGGCCTGGTCCTTGCGGATCATCGGCATGTTGGTCGGGATCGGGATGACGCCGAGCTTGTAGGTCTGGTGGAACTCGTTCGCCTCGGTGGTGGCCGTGCCGGTCATGCCGGCGAGCTTGCCGTAGAGGCGGAAGTAGTTCTGCAGGGTGATCGTGGCGAGGGTCTGGTTCTCGTCCTTGATCTTCACCGACTCTTTGGCCTCGATGGCCTGGTGCATGCCCTCGTTGTAGCGGCGCCCATGCAGCACGCGACCGGTGAACTCATCGACGATCAGGACCTCACCGTCGACGACGATGTAGTCCTTGTCCTTCTTGTAGAGCTCTTTCGCCTTGATCGCGTTGTTGAGGAAGCCGACCAGGTGGGTGTGCTCGGGCTTGTACAGGTTGTCGATGCCCAGCCAGTCCTCGACCCGCTCGACACCGGCCTCAAGGACGCCGACCGTGCGCTTCTTCTCGTCGACGATGTAGTCGCCGGTGCTCTCCTCGCCGTCCTTGCCCTCGACGCCGCGGCGGAGGCGCGGGACGATCTTCGCGAACTCCTGGTACCACTTGCCGGACTGCTCGCCGGGGCCGGAGATGATCAGCGGCGTGCGGGCCTCGTCGATGAGGATGGAGTCGACCTCGTCCACGACCGCGAAGTGGTGGCCGCGCTGGACGCACTCCTCCAGGGACACCGCCATGTTGTCGCGCAGGTAGTCGAAGCCGAACTCGTTGTTCGTGCCGTAGGTGATGTCGGCGTTGTACTGCCTGCGGCGCTCGTCGGGCTGCATGTTCGCCAGGATCACGCCGACCTCGAGCCCGAGGAAGCGGTGCACCCGGCCCATGGTGTCGGCGTCGCGCTTGGCGAGGTAGTCGTTGACCGTGACGACGTGGACGCCCTTGCCGGCGAGCGCGTTGAGGTAGGCGGGCAGCGTACAGGTCAGGGTCTTGCCCTCACCGGTGCGCATCTCGGCGATGTTGCCGAGGTGCAGCGCGGCACCGCCCATGATCTGCACGTCGAAGTGGCGCTGGCCGAGCACCCGGCGCGCGGCCTCGCGCACGGCCGCGAACGCCTCGGGAAGCAGATCGTCGAGCGACTCGCCGTCGGCATGGCGCTGCTTCAACTCATCTGTCAGCGCGCGCAGCTCGGCGTCGCTCAAGCTCGTGAAGTCGGCCTCGATGGAGTTGACCTGCTCGGAGATCCGCTTCAGCTTACGCAGGACCTTGCCCTCGCCGGCGCGAAGAATCTTGTCGAGAATGGCTGGCACTTTTTGTAAAGCTCCTCGCAGGTCTGACCGCGGCCCGACGGCCGGGACATGAGGACAGACATGGTTCCCCGTAGCCATGGTAGGCGGTTTCACCACCGGACACAGCCATCGTCAACGACGCTGTTCGGGCCCCGAAGGTTCCCTGATGCCCTCACCTGAGGCCTTTACCGGGCACGGCCTGCGGGAGGGAGAGCCAGGTTGTATATCGTGCGATGGTAAGGGGAGGGAATCTTTGCCTCGTGGCGCCCCTCTTACAGCACGGGAATTGAACAAGATCAAGGAGTCAGGATGGCCGAGAGCGCACCGGCGCAGGCACACAGCGGGCAGTCACACGCGGGGAGACCCACATCGTGGCTCGCCGTCACCGTGATCCTGCTCGGCTTCACCATCGGCGGTGTCGCCCTGGTGATGGGCCCCAACTGGTTCCTGTTCTGGATCGGTGGCGGCGTCATCGCCGTCGGCGGCGTGCTGGCCCTGGTCTTCGACATCTTCTCCGATGTCATCGAGGACGCTCCCCGTGACATCGCCGTCCAGGAGCACCACTCCCCCTTCGAGCGTCGCGGCGACCACGCCTGACCGCTCGGGGATTCCGTTCGCCCCCATCGTGCCGAGGCGCCCGTGGGGGCGTCCATCTCCGAGCGCGGGCACCCGGGCGACACCTATGTAACGGTTTTGTCGGTGCCACGTCCTACCATCGGGTCATGCCGAACGGTCTCCCCGCCCCCGTGCTAGAGCTTTCCGCCGACGAGGCGCGCCGGGTCATCCTCCGCGCCCAGGGGTTCCTGGGCGCCGACTCCCGCCGGGGCGGGGTGACCGCCATGCTGCGCCGCCTGGCCGCCGTGCAGCTCGACACCATCTCGGTGCTGGCCCGCTCCCACGAGCTCGTGGCGTACGCGCGGCTCGGCTCGGTGGGCAGGGCCAAGGTGGAGCGGGCCTACTGGCATGACCCCGCCCTCGCCTTCGAATACTGGTGCCACGCCGCCTGCGTCCTGCCGATCGACGACTGGCCCCTCTATGCGTTCCGCCGCCGGGCCTACCGCGAGCGGCGGTTCCGCTGGCACGAGGTCCCGCCCACGATCGACAAGGTGCTGGAGCAGGTCAGGAGCGAGGGGCCGCTGACCACCACCGACCTCGGCGGCGCCAAGAACGGCGGCCCCTGGTGGGACTGGTCCGACGTCAAGATCGCCGTGGAGTTCCTCCTCGACATCGGCGAGGTCGTCTGCACGCGCAGGGTCGGCTGGCGCCGCGTCTACGACGTGGCCGAGCGGGTCGTCCCCTCCGCCCTCCTCGGCCAGGAGCTCACCGACACCGAGTGCGTCGTGCGGCTGGCACGCGTCGCCGGCATCGCGCTGGGAGTCGCCACCCGCGCCGACCTGGTCGACTTCCTGCGCCTGAGAGGCGCCCACACGGCGATGCTCGACCAGGCCCTGCTCGACGGCACGGCCGGGCTCGTGCCGGTGCGTGTGGCGGGCTGGGCCGGTGGGCGCGACGGCCGCGCGACGGCCGCCGGTCCCAACGCCTGGGCCGATCCCGCCGCGCTGGAGACCGCGCCGCGCGGCCGCCACCGCACGACTCCGCTGTCCCCGTTCGACTCCCTGGTGTGGGACCGCGCGCGCACCGAGCGCGTGTTCGGCTTCACCCACAGGCTCGAGGCGTACGTGCCGAAGGAGAAGCGCGTCCACGGCTACTTCACCATGCCGGTCCTGGCCGGCGGCCGCCTGATCGGGCGGGTCGACCCCGCGCGTGACGGGTCGACGTTCGTCGCAAGGCAGGTGGGCTTCGAGCCGGTCACCGGCCGTGCGGCGGGCGCCGTCCGCGCCGGCTCGGTCGAGGCCATGGCCGAGGCGCTCTGGGAGGCGGCGGCCTGGGTCGGCTGCGACGACGTGCGCGTCGAACGGGTCGGCGCATCGGACCTGGCCGCACCGCTGGAGGCGGCCCTGCGGCGGGCCCCCACCGGTCTCGTCTGATCGGTGGGGGCCCGGCCCGCTCAGGTGATCTCGAGGAGGCGTTCCCGCACGGCGTAGACCACGGCCTCCATCCGGGAGTGGAGCTGCAGCTTCTCCAGAATGTTGCGTACGTGGTTCTTCACGGTGTTCTCTGAGATGAACAACTGCTTGGCGATCTCGCGGTTGTTCATGCCCTTGGCGACCAGGCGCAGGACTTCCATCTCGCGTTCGGTCAGCCGGGGCACAGGAAGCTGCGGCGGGCGCTCGGCCTCCTTGCGGCTCATGTTGGCGAACTCGGTGATGAGCTTGGCCGCCATGGCCGGGTTGATGAGCGACTGGCCTTCGTGCACGCCGCGGACCGCGTCGGGTACCTCGTCGATCTGCACGTCCTTCAGCAGGTAGCCGGTGGCTCCCGCCTTGATCGCCTCGAAGAGGTCCTCTTCCTCGTCGCTCACGGTCAGCATGACGATCCGTGCGCTCGGCACCGATGCCTTGATGACCTTGGTCGCCTCGATGCCGCCCTGACGCGGCATACGGACGTCCATCAGAACGACGTCGGGGAGCAGGCGGTCGGCGATCTCGACCGCCTCCTGCCCGTCGCTGGCCTCACCGACCACTTCGATGTCCGGCTCCGCGGTCAGCGCCAGCTCCAGGCTCCGCCGGATCAACGCGTGATCGTCAACGATCAGCACGCGGATCGGCTCGTCGCGCCCGGAGCGGCCGGCCGTTTCGTCGGTCTGCGTCACGCCTCCTCCTCGTGGGGAGCCAGATCGCGCCAGGTAGGTCGATCCCTACCGCGCGACGCTCCCGCGCCGTCGGAACCGCCATCATTACATGGGATTCCGGCGCGCGGGCGTGGTCGAGAGGATCTTCGAACGCGTTGGTTACTGTTCTACGAGCCGCATCACGCCATAGGCGTACCCGACGCGCCGGTACACGACGCTGGGGTGCCCTGACTCCTTGTCCCTAAACAGGTAGAAGTCGTGCCCGACGAGCTCCATCTCCAGCAGTGCCTGGTCGATGGTCATCGGATCGGCCTCATGGAACTTCTCGCGGACGACGAGGGGGCCGTCGCCGTCCATCTCGATCGGAACGATGGGTTCCTCGTACGCGGCGTCGTGTGGCGACCTGTCGGTCTCGTATCTCTCCTGAGCCTGGGGCTCCGCGGGAAGCGGCTGCGGCAACGGCTCGTAGGTGTCGGCCAGGGCGGAGGTCAGTTCGGCTACCGATGGGGGGCAGTGGTTACCGTGGTGGACCTTCCGGCGATCGGCGATGCGCCGAAGCCGTCCTTCGAGCTTGCCGAGGGCGATGTCGAGTGCCGCGAAGCGGTCGTCGGCGGATGCTTCCGCCCGGACCGCCGGGCCTTTGGAGTGAATCGTCAACTCCACCCGTTCGCGCTCGTCGGTCGCCCGCACGTTCGCTTCCTTGGACACCTCCACGTCCACTCGTATGAGCTTGTTGTCCAGTCGTTCGATCCTGGCCAGTTTCGTTGTCACATGATCGCGGAACCGGTCACTCACACTGGTGTGCCGTCCCTTGACGATGATGTCCACTCAAAGGCCCCCCTTCGTCTCGACTGCGAGGAGGACACCCGCTCGGCCGACCTGGTCTTCGTCCCCACATCCGCCTGCTGAGGGGTTCGCGGCTCAGTCGCCACTACTGCCCTTCTCTTCTGTCGGAGGACATCTGGACCTCCGGGAAGGCAGGACTTACCTCTAAGCCGCACCGTGATCGGTCGACGAAGAGTCGCCTTACGTGGGCCGTTTCGCCTGCGGCTGGCATCGGCTAGCCATTCCGGTCCCCTTGAGGGGGTCGGTCCGGCGCAACCACGGACCCGAACGGGTGCCATGCTCGAACGCTAGTCGCTACCGGCCCGAATGTCAGCCGTGGGATCGACTAAAGGATCACTTTAAGTGATTTGCTTGGGGCTCCCGGGGGGGTCGCGCGCCTGAACGTCGGTGTCGCCGGGGGCCGTGTGCGAAGGCTTCCAGCGTCGGTTGAGCAGGGAGGTTCGACGACGGCGCCAGCAACATGTGACTACGGGGGTAGGTTTACGATTTGACGAATTCATTACTCTTCGTAATCTTTAAGAGTTGGATCTATCCCGGGCGTGTCGCGCCCCTGTCCCATTCCGGTCAGCCTTCCCTCCGCCGGGTGGCGGCCAGCGTGATCGCGAGCGGGACCGCGACCCCCGCGTGGCGCAGCGCCCCGGCGGCCTCGGCCAGGGTGGTCCCGGTGGTGACGATGTCGTCGACCAGCGCCGCGACCGGCTCTGCCCGTCCCCAGAAAGCGCGCTGCCTGGCCTGCGCCGCCCTGCGTACACCGAAGGCCCCGGCCAGGTTGGCGGCTCTCTGCGCGGCGCTGAGGCCCGCCTGGTCGCGGACGCGCCGCCGCTGCTCGAGCACCGGCGCCAGGGCGATCGGCCAGCCCCGCGCCCGCAGGCCCCGCACGGCGAGCGCCGCGAGCCGCCCCACGGGATCATGGCCGCGCTGTCGTACGGCCCTGCGCGAGCTGGGGACGGGAACGAGAACGAGCGGCCGGTCACGCCCGCACGGCCAGGCCGGCGACGCCCGTGCCGCCACCAGAGTGGACACCAGGCACGCGGCGAGCGGCCGGGCCAGCGCCGTGCGGCCCCGTTCCTTGTACGCCAGGATGGCCCGCCGGGGCGCTCCCTGGTAGTCGGCGGCCGACCAGCAGTCGGGCAGCCCTGGAGGTGGTGAGCTCGGCCACCTCGGCCGGGGGTCGTCGTGGAACTCGGCCGCGCAGGCGGGGCAGAGGACGGCGCCAGGGCGCGCGCACCCGGCGCAGCTCGGGGGCAGGATCACGTCGAGGAAGGCGTTCGGCACCCGGCCACCATGCGACCCGCCACCGACAGGACCGCGGGCCGCCCCAGGACCTGTCCACAACCCTCGCCGGGTCCAGGACTTTTCCACAGCCCCTAGCCGCCCCCAGGGCCTCCTCGCGCCCGCCCGGCCGCGAGGTCAGCCCAGCGGGTAGACCGGGATGCCCGCTCCGCGCTCGATCAGCGTGATCCATGTCCTCTTCTGCCGGCTCCAGACCAGCACCCCGCCGTCCGCCGTGCCGGCGAGGACCTCGGACGGATCGGGGGCCGCGGAGATGGACTCGATGCGGGTGGCGGCCTTGGGCTCCTCGTCCCGCACCCCCTCCGTGACCGACCACGGGGTGAGCACGCGGTCCGGCTTGGTGTTGGTGAGGACCAGGAGCGTGCTGGCGTCCCGCCAGGCGATGTCGGTGATCTCCTGGCTCTTCTCGGCCGGGACCAGCGTGCGCAGGTTCTGGATCGCCCAGGAGGACCTGTTGATCGATCCCACCATGACCCGCTGGCCGTGCCCGTCGTCGGAGATGACGGCCACGCGGGAGCCGTCCCTGGCGACGCGGAACGCCTTGACGTCGGTGGACTCCAGGCCCGGCGCGCTCACCGGGAACTGACGCGAGGGGTCGTGCGCCCGTAGCACCTCGGACTTGCGGGGACCCTGCCGGGAGACCGTCCAGAGATCGCCGTAGCGGTCCCACGACGGCGGGGTGAGCTTGGCCCCCTCCAGCCAGCGCTGCCACTGGCTTCCCGGGGTGAGCCCGCTGACCCACACCCCGCCCTGCTTCTCCAGGGCGGCCACCTTGGGCGGCTGCTCACCGGACACGGCGAGGTGGGTGAACTGCCGCGCCTGGACCGGGCCGATGCCCGGCATGACGGGGTTCTTGCGCTCCTGGTCCACGAGGTGCAGCTTGCCCTGCTGCAGGTAGTAGGCGCTGGGCGAGGAGGTCAGCACATCAGGGTCGAAGCGGTCGTAGTCGTGCGGTTCGATGAAGAACGGCCCGCCGGGGAACTGCTCGCCGTTGACCCTCACCTCGATGCGCCGCGACTCGGTGAGCGGTTTCAGCGTCCACCTGAGCTGCGCGGACAGCGCCTCCCTGTTGGTGGTGGCCCTGGCCGAGTCGACGATGCCGTAGGTGAAGTCGACCACGACGGTGTCACCCTCGACGAAGACGTCGTTGACGTCGTCGTCCTGTCCGAAGGCGGACTCGACGGCGCCCCTGAGCGGCGCGGTCGGCCCGACGAGCAACCGACCGACCAGCGACTTGCCCAGTCCCTCGCTGGGATTGATCGGCACCCACACCCGGTCGGCCACCAGGCCCGCCGACTGGTGGGCCGCGAAATACAGGTCGAAGGACCGGTAAGCCCGCTTGAAGTCGTCGCTGGACAGCAGCAGCCCCGGGGGCGCGGCGGAGATGCGCCACTGGCCATCCACCTTGACCAGGGTGAAGTCCTTGCTCAGCTCGCTCGACGAGGCGTTCGGCACGTAGTGACCGTCGCCGTCGAGCGTGCCCTGGGTGATGGCCTTCAGCTCCACCTGGGCCGTCTGGACGTCCCCGGTCGAGTCACCGCCGGGCTTCCTGTCGTCGTAGATGGTCACCGAGTCGAAGGGACTCCAGGTGCGCCGGGCCTCCCCGGTGAGGTACTGCCGGGCCACCGAGCGCAGGGGATCGTCGAAGCTCGCCGCCGCGGCGAGGAAGCCGTTGACGATCTCCAGGGGCGTGCCCTTCGGCTTGGGCAGGGCGGCGAGGATGCGGACGTACGGCTGGCTGAGCGGATCGCCTTCGCTCTCGCCGCCGGCGGCGAAGATGGCGCCTCCGGTGGGCACGGTGGAGCACGCGGCTCCGGCCAGGATGACGACGACCGCGGCGAGCGCTCGCAGCGCCGCCTTCGATGGCACCCGCGGGGCCCGGGGGACGGCGCTAGTCGGCATCGAAACCTCCCTCGATGGCCGGGGACAGGACCGGCGTGGCCTGCCCTCTCCAGGTGCGCCGCATCTCGATCTCCGGTGGCACCAGCGGCAGCGGGGAGCCGCGCAGCTCCGCCCCGGCCTGCCGGGGCAGCGACAGGCGGAACTGGGAGCCCTCGCCCGGCATGCCCCACGCCTGCAGCCAGCCTCCGTGCAGCATGGCGTCCTCGCGGGAGATCGCCAGGCCCAGGCCGGTGCCGCCGATGGTGCGGGCCCGTGACGGGTCGGCCCGCCAGAACCGGTCGAAGACCATGTTCTCCTCGCCGGGCTTGAGCCCGACCCCGTGGTCGCGTACGGCCACCGCCACCGTGTCGCGGTCGGCGCCCAGCGTGACCACGATGTCGCGGCTCTCGCCGTGCTCGATGGCGTTGACCAGCAGGTTGCGCAGGATGCGCTCCACCCGGCGGCTCTCGACCTCGGCCATGCAGGGCTCGTTGGGAAGCCGCAGGTCGAGGCGGGTGGCCTTGCGCTCGGCGAGCGGCTGGGAGTCGCCGACCGCCCTGAGGACCACATCGCGCATGTCGACCGAGTCGATGTCGAGCGTGGCGGCCCCGGCGTCGTACCGGCTGATCTCCAGCAGGTCGGCGAGCATGGACTCGAAGCGGTTGAGCTGGTTCTGCATGAGCTCGGCCGACCGGGCGGCGGCGGGATCGAAGTCCTCGCGGCTCTCGTAGAGCAGGTCGGCCGCCATGCGAACCGTGGTCAGCGGGGTGCGCAGCTCGTGGGAGACGTCGGAGACGAACTGCCGCTGGACGTGCGACAGCTCCTCCAACTGGTGGATCTTCAGTGCCAGGGTGGAGGCCATCTCGTTGAAGGAGGTCGCGAGGCGGGCGAGGTCGTCCTCGCCCCGCACTTTCAGCCGCTCCTCCAGCCTCCCGGCCGCGAGCCGCTCCGCCGCCTGGCGCGTCAGCCGCACGGGGGTCACGACCTGCCGGGTGACCAGGGAGGCGATGGCCGCGAGCAGCAGGACCAGTGCCACGCCGACGAAGATGAGCCACTGCTGGACCGCGGACAGCGTGCCGACGTCGTCTTCGAGCGGGAAGAAGTGGTAGACCTCGTAGTCGTCGCCGTACACGTTGGGCACCAGCGCGCCGATCGCCAGCGCCGGCACCGGCCGGTTCTCGCCCGCGTAGAACATCGAGGTGTACTGCCCCTGGGGCTGGCCCTGCGCCTGCCGCACCTTGTCGCGCAGCTTGGGGGTCACGCTCTTCGGATCGATGTCGCCGGTGCCGCGGTCCTCACCGACCTCGCGCACGTTGAGGATCAGGACGCTGTAGCGGGAGTCGGCCCGCTGGGCGAGGGCCCAGGCCGCCTGGTCGACCGCGCTCTTCATCGTGATCGCGGAGCTGTCGTCCTCCTGGGCGGCCGCGTCCTGCTTGACCCCGGCGAGCGTCGGCTGGCTGTTGAGGTAGCTCGCCACCGTCGTCACGTTGGCCCGCGCCTCGGCCGTCGCGGAGTTGACGCGGCCCCGGAGCACCGCCGTGTCGATCATCGACATCAGGAAGAAGCCCAGCACCGCGACCACGATCATGGAGATGACCAGCGTGCTCGTGACGACCCTCAGCTGGAGGGAGCGCCGCCAGGCCCGGCGTATCCGCCCCGCGGCGCGCCGTGCTCGCCTGCGGACGCCGCGGACGATCTGGCGGGGCGTACGCCGGGCTTTCTTCTTCGTCTTGGGCCCTCCCGTGGTGCGGGCGGAGCCGGAAGACAGGGGGGGAGGGGCCATGGGGATGTCCAGGGGTCACAGCGTGGGAGCGGCCTCGCCGCTTACGCCGGGCCTGCCTTGTAGCCTACGCCGCGCACCGTGACCACGATCTCGGGGTGCTCGGGGTCCTTCTCGATCTTGGCGCGGAGCCGCTGCACGTGCACGTTGACCAGGCGGGTGTCGGCCGCGTGGCGGTAGCCCCAGACCTGCTCCAGCAGCACCTCGCGGGTGAACACCTGGCGCGGCTTGCGGGCGAGCGCGACCAGCAGGTCGAACTCCAGCGGGGTGAGGTTGACGGTCTCGTCCTCGCGCTTGACCGAGTGGCCCGCGACGTCGATGGTGATGTCGCCGATCTGGAGCACCTCGGGCGTCGGCTCGTCGGTGCGGCGCAGCCGCGCCCGCACCCGTGCCACGAGCTCCTTGGGCTTGAAGGGCTTGACGATGTAGTCGTCGGCTCCGGACTCCAGGCCGAGCACCACGTCGATGGTGTCGCTCTTGGCCGTCAGCATGACGATCGGCACGCCGGACTCGGCGCGGATACGGCGGCACACGTCGATGCCGTCGGCGCCGGGCAGCATCAGGTCGAGAAGTACCAGGTCGGGACGGGTGTCACGGAACGCGTCGAGCGCCTTGTCCCCGTCGGACACGAACGACGGCTCGAAGCCCTCGCCTCGAAGGACAATGCCAAGCATCTCGGCGAGAGCGGCGTCGTCGTCGACGACCAGCACGCGACCTTTCATGGCCCCTCATTCGTTATGCACAGTTTTGGAGTTGAGGCGGAAGCCGTACGACCGACCGAAGGTTACCTGCGAGTCATCGCTGGGTGATAAACGGCCGAACATTGGCTTCACCAAAAGCCGAATTTTAGGCGCAGGTTACGGAACCCGCCAATGATCTGGCTCGATGAGCTTGTCACGTGGCGTGGCGCGGACCCGTTCGGCCCTTCACCAAGCATGCGCCATGTGGGTCCTATTCGGCCATCCCACGCCTTGATCGCTTGACTGGCCACCACGAAGAGCGGTGCGACATGCCAGGATTGGGATATGTCAGACGGTCACGGCTCCGAGCCCAGCACGCCCCCCCGTTGGGCGGAGAACCAGCCTCCGCCATACGCCGGCCAGGGCCAGACGCCGTGGACCGCCCCCGGCGACTCAGGCCCTCCCGCCGATGCCCCGCCTTCGGGCCAGGTCCCCGCAGGTCAGGCGGCCCAGGGCCAGGTGGTCCCCGGGCAGGCCCCGCCGTATGGGCAGCCTCCGCAGGGGCCGCCCTCATACGCTCCCCACGACGGCCGGGCCCAGCCCCCGTACGGGCAGGCGCCGTACGGGCCCTACGGTCAGGCGCCCGGATACGGCCGGCCGTCCGGCTACCACCCGCCGCCCCAGGCGCTGCGACCGGGGATCATCCCGCTGCGTCCGCTGGCCCTCGGCGACATCCTCGACGGAACGATCAAGCTGATCCGCTCCAACCCCAAGGCCACGCTCGGCCTGTCGGCCATCGCCGCGGCGATCGGCACGCTTCCCCTGGCGATCGGCCAGGCGGTGTACTACCGCTCCATGGGCGACCTGCTGGCGAACCCCTCGGCTCTTGAGTCGGGCTCCGAGGTGCCGGTGGGCGGCTTGGTCGCCCAGCTAGGCGGGGCCCTCCTCTCGCTGATCATCCAGTTCTTCCTGGTCACCGTGCTGACCGGCATCCTGACGCGGGTGCTCGGCCGGTCGGTGTTCGGCGGGCGGATCACCGTCGGGGAGGCCTGGCGCCTCACCCGGTCCCGTCTGCCCGCGCTGTTCGGCCTGGCCCTTCTCACCGGCCTGATCGCGCTGGCGCCGCTCGCCGTCGCCGTCGCGCTGGTGGTGGGCCTCTACGCCGCGGGCGCCGGCGTGGGAGCCCTCGTGGGCGTCAGCCTGCTCCTCGCCCTCGCCTACTTGGCGTACGCCCTGTTCATCAGCACCCATCTGGCCCTGGCCGCTCCGGCCGTGGTGCTGGAGCGGCGTGGGGTCATCGACTCCATGCGCAGGTCGTGGTCGCTGGTCAGAGGCAGTTTCTGGCGCGTGCTCGGTATTCTGCTGCTGACCCAGATCATGGTGGGCTTCCTCGGCGGCATCCTGTCGGTGCCGATCAACATCGTCAGCGTCGTCGTGATCTTCGCCGGCCAGGGGAGCCTGGCGGCCACGGTGATCACGACGATCCTGTTCACCCTCGGCGGCATCCTGAGCTCCATGATCACCTACCCCATCCAGGCCGGGGTCAACGGGCTGCTCTACACCGACCGGCGGATGCGCGCCGAGGCGTTCGACCTCGTGCTGCAGACCGCCGCGATCGAGCAGCAGCGTCAGGGCTGGGTCCCCGCCACCGCCGACGAGTTGTGGCACCCCTCCCACGCCGCCGGCGCGGCCGGCCCCCAGCCCACCGGCACCCCCGGAGCGCCGTGATCGTCACTGTGATCCCCGCCGTGACCGGCGCCATGGTGCTCGACGACATCGGGCGGGACGAGGCGCGCCGCAGGGCCGTCGAAGAGCTCATCAAGCCCGAGTACCAGCAGGAGTCGCTGGCCGAGCGCATTTTCAGGACCATCCAGGACTTCGTCGACGGCCTGACCGACAGCGCGCCCAAGGGCGTGGCCGGGGGCGTGTTCGCGCTGGCCATCGTGCTGCTCATCGTCGCCGCGCTGGTCGCCCTCATCGCCTGGCAGGCCCGGAGGGCCACCCGCGCCCACCGGGCCGCGGCCGACGGCCTCTTCGGGCCGCGGGAGCGCACGGCCGCGGAGCACCGGGCCGAGGCCGATCGCCTCGCCGGGGAGTCGCGCTGGTCGGAGGCCATCCGTGAACGGCTTCGCGCCATCGCCCGCGACCTGGAACACCGGGCCATCGTGGCGCCGCAGCCGGGGCGCACGGCCGACGAGCTGGCCGAGGCCGCCGGCCGGGAGCTTCCCCCGTTCGCGGCGGGCCTGGCGGCGGCGGCCCGCCTGTTCGACGACGTGACCTATGGCGAGGTGCCGGGAACGGCGGAGGGCTACCGGACCATGGCCGATCTTGACGAGGGTCTCCGCGCCGCCAGACCGGCCGCGCGCGCGACCACCCCGGCGGGCGCCCCGTGACCGTCACCGCGTCCGAGCGCGCCAACGCTCCTGCCGAGCCCTCGACCTCCACGTCCCCGACGGCGCGGAGCATGTGGCGCCGCAACCGGGGCATGATCGTCCTTGGCGTGCTGGTGATCCTCGTCGCCGCGCTCACCGCGCTGTTCACCGGCGCCTCCACGGAGAACCGCCGGCTGGACCCCGCGGACACGACGCTCGCGGGAAGCAAGGCCCTCGCCCAGATCCTGGCCCGGCGCGGCGTTCAGGTCGAGCGGGTCTCGACCCTCGCGGAGGTCGTCCGGCTCGACGGGCCGGGCGCGCAGCTCCTGGTGTCCGGCACCTCGTTCCTCAGCCGGGACGACATCAAGGGACTCTCCCGCACCCGGGCCGACCGGTTGATCGTCGGTTCGGTGAACGGCCTGTCCACCCTGGCCCCGGGCATCACGCCCAGCACCGAGGCGGCCGTGCGATCGAGGGAGCCGGGCTGCGACCTGCCGCCCGTGGCCCGCGCGGGAAGCGCGTACATGGGCGGCGCGGCGCTCACCGTGCCCGCCGGGGCCGTGGGCTGCTATCCCTCGGCCGACGGGCCGACCCTCGTGCGCACGTCCGGATCTCCCACGATCACCGTCGTCGGCGACGGCGGGTTCATGACCAACCAGCGGCTCGCCGAGGACGGCAACTCCGCCCTGGCGATCAACCTCGCGGGCGCCAGGCCCGTGCTCATCTGGCTCGTCCCGCCGGACCGGCCTCAGGTGACGCCCGGGTCGGGGCAGGCGAGCGCCGCCGATCTGATCCCTCGGGGGCTGCCCTGGGCGGTGCTCCAGCTCTGCGTCGCGGTGCTGGTGGTGGCGTTCTGGCGGGGCCGGCGCCTCGGTCCGGTGGTGGTCGAGCGGCTGCCCGTGATCGTCCGCGCGGCGGAGACCGTCGAGGGGCGTGGCCGCCTCTACCGTGCCCGCCGGGCCCGCGACCGCGCCTCCGCCACGTTGCGCGCGGCGTGCGTGTCGCGGCTCACCCCGCGACTGGGGCTGTCCGGCGACGCGACTCCCGACGAGATCATCGCCGCGACCGCCCTCCGAACCGGGCATGATGCGGTTTGGGTGCGTTCAGTCATGTACGGCCCGATACCGGCAACCGACGCCGGGCTCGTGGCCCTCGCGGGCCACCTCGACACCTTGGAAAGGCAGGTACGAGAGCCGTGACCACACCTCCGCCCGGAGGCCCCTTGAGCGGATCGCCCGGTCACTCCTGGCCCCAGGCGCCCTCTACGGCGTATCCGCCGCCCACGGCATCCGCGCCGGCCTCGGCCGAAGGACCCTCCGACGCCCACCAGCCTCCAGCCGCCGGCGGCGATCCGGCGAGAGACGCGCTCGGGGCGCTGCGCGCCGAGGTGGGCAAGGCGGTCGTCGGACAGGACGCCGTGGTGACGGGGCTGGTCATCGCCCTGCTGTGCCGGGGGCACGTGCTGCTGGAAGGCGTCCCCGGCGTGGCCAAGACGCTGCTCGTGCGAACGCTGTCCGCCACCCTCTCGCTCGACTTCAAGCGCGTGCAGTTCACCCCGGACCTGATGCCGGGCGATGTCACCGGCTCGCTGGTGTACGACGCCAAGACGGCGGAGTTCGCCTTCCGGGAGGGCCCGATCTTCACCAACCTGCTGCTCGCCGACGAGATCAACCGCACCCCTCCGAAGACGCAGGCCGCGCTGCTGGAGGCCATGGAGGAGCGGCAGGTCAGCGTGGACGGCTCGCCCATGAAGCTGCCCGACCCCTTCGTGGTGGTCGCCACGCAGAACCCGATCGAGTACGAAGGCACCTACCAGCTGCCGGAGGCCCAGCTCGACCGGTTCCTGCTCAAGCTGACCGTGCCGCTGCCGCCGCGCGACCAGGAGATAGCGGTGCTCGAACGCCACGCGCTGGGCTTCGATCCCAAGGACCTGTCGCACATCAAGCAGGTGGCCTCGGCCGAGGATCTCGCCGCCGGCCGGGCCCAGGTCGCGAAGCTCCACGTGGCCCCGGAGGTGCTCGGGTACGTCGTGGATCTCGCGCGGGCCACCCGCATGTCGCCCTCGCTGCAACTGGGCGTGTCCCCGCGTGGCGCCACCGCGCTGCTGGCGGCGGCCCGCGCCTGGGCGTGGCTGTCCGGCCGCTCCTATGTGACGCCGGACGACGTGAAGGCCCTGGCCAAGCCCGCCCTGCGGCACCGCGTCCAGCTCCGTCCCGAAGCCGAGCTGGAGGGCGCGACGCCGGACGGGCTGCTCGACGGCGTGCTCGCCTCGGTCCCGGTCCCCCGCTGATGGCACTGACCGGCCGCGCCGGGCTGATCGCCGCGCTGGGCGCGATCGGCGTGCTGGTCGCGCCGCGGCCCGACTACGCCGTGCTCGGCCTGCTGCTGGCGCTCGGCGCGCTGGTCGTGATCGACCTGGTGTTCGCCGGCGGGGTCCGCCCGCTGCGCTTCCAGCGCGGCGGGGAGCGTCTCGTACGGCTGGGCGAGTCGGTGACCGTTGAGCTGATCGTGGAGAACCCGGGAAGCCGGCGCGTACGGGGCAGGCTGCGGGACGCATGGCCGCCGTCGGCGGGAGCGAGCCCGCGTCACCTGCGCCTCGACGTCCCGGCCGGCGAGCGCCGCCGCCTCGTCACGACGCTGACGCCCACGCGGCGCGGCGACCGCGAGGCCGCCACGGTCACCGTGCGGTCGCTCGGGCCCCTGGGCGTCGCCGCGCGCCAGGGATCCCACCGCGTGCCCTGGAGCGTGCGGGTCCTGCCGCCCTTCCTGAGCCGCAAGCACCTGCCCGCGAAGCTGTCCAGGCTTCGCGAGCTGGAGGGACAGCACCCGGCTCTGGTGCGCGGGCAGGGGACGGAGTTCGACTCCCTGCGCGAGTACGTCGTGGGCGACGACGTGCGCTCGATCGACTGGCGTGCCACGGCCCGCCGCGCCGATGTGGTGGTGAGGACCTGGCGTCCCGAGCGGGACCGGCGGGTACTCATCGTCCTCGACACCGGCCGCACGGCCGCGGGCCGCGTCGGCGCCTCCCCCTTCCCCGTACGGCCCCACGATCTTCCGGGCGCGCCTGGCGGCGGGTCCCGTGAGCGCGCGGGCGGGGTCTCCGGCACGGCGGCCGCCGCCGGATGGCCGCGGCTCGACTGGTCGATGGACGCCGCCCTGCTCCTGGCCGCCCTCGCGACCCGCGCCGGGGACCGGGTCGACTTCCTGGCCCACGACCGGGCGGCGCGGGCGTGGATGTCCGGCGCCTCTCGTACGGACTCGCTGTCGGCGCTGGTCAACGTGATGGCCCCGATCGAGGCCGAGCTCGTCGAGGCGGACGCCGAGAGCATGGTGGCGGCCGTCATGTCGCGGGCCAAGCGGCGCTGCCTGGTCGTCCTGCTGACCGATCTCAACCCGGCGGCCATGGAGGAGGGGCTGCTGCCCGTCCTTCCTCAGCTGGCCTCGCGCCATCTCGTGCTGGTCGCCTCGGTCGCCGACCCGCGCGTCGCGGAGATGGCGCAGGGACGCGGCTCGGCCGAGCTGGTCTACGATGCCGCCGCGGCCGAGCACCTTCGCGGGGAGCGGGCCAGGCTCACCACCCGGCTACGCCGCCACGGCGTCGAGGTCGTGGACGCCGTCCCCGACGACCTGGCCCCCGCGCTCGCCGACGCCTACCTCGCGCTGAAGGCCGCCGGCCGCCTTTGACGCCGGTCCACGGAACCGGCTGGGGCGGGGCTCCGGAAGGCGTCCGCGGGCCCGGGAGGCATGGAAGGCGGCTGGTCCATGGCCGGCCACGAGCTTTACCATCTGCGTGTGGAAACCGGGAGTGTGCGGCGTCATGCGTGATCGATGGCCTCTCGCGATGCTCGCCGCGGTGGTGCTGATAGTCGCGTTCGGCGCGTTCGCGCTGGCGACCGGCCCCGATCCCGTGGACGCACAGCCCACGTCGCGGCGGTCCGGCACGCCCGCCCACTCGACCGGCGCACCGCCACAGGCCTCGACCGGCGCGCCACCACAGGCCTCGACCGGCGCCGACCCCATCGTGCCCCAGCAGACGGCCACCGGCGCTCCCGCGCAGGCACCGGCCACCACTCCGGCGCAGGCCACGCCGGAGGATCCAGGAACGACGGCGACGCGGTATCTCACCGCCTGGCAGGCCGGCGACTTCGCCACCATGACAGGGCTGGTGGCCGATCCCCCGCCCGACTTCGCCGACCGGCACCGGCGGTTCACCGCCGAACTGCGGATCTCCTCACTGTCGCTCACCCCCGGCCGGCCGCGCCGCCAGGGCGAGGACGCCGCCGAGGTGCCGTTCCAGGGCGTCCGGGAGGTCATGGGCCTGGGCCGGTGGCCGTTCTCCTCGGTCCTGCGCCTGGCACTGCGGAACGGGGCGTGGAGGGTGCTGTGGGCCCCGGAGACGCTGCACCCCTCGCTCAGGAACGGCGGCACGCTGCGGCTGAGGCAGAGCCCGGCCACCCCCGCCATTCTGACCCGCGAGGGCCGGCCGTTCCCTCCCGACAGCAAGGCGGGTGACTACTTCGCCTCGCAGGCGCCCACGGCCCCGCGCCTGACCCTGGAGGAGGTGCCTTCGGGGCGGGTGCTGCTGGCCTCCCCGTCCGAGCCCCGGCAGGCGACCCGCACCACGATCTCCGAGCCCGTGCAGGCCGCCGCCGCCCGGGCGCTCGACGGCGTCGGACCGCCCGCCGCGGTCGTGGCCGTGGACACCCAGACGGGGCAGGTGCGGGCCGTGGCGGACACGCTGGGCGGCAAGCGGGCCTTCAACGGCCTGTACCCGCCCGGTTCGACGTTCAAGGTGGTGACCGCCGCGGCGCTCCTCCGCTCCGGGCTGGCCCCGGAGTCATCGGTCGGATGCCCCGCGCGGTACACCTTGCCCAACGCCCGGAGCTTCGCCAACGACGGCGGCGCCGACCACGGCACCGTGAGCCTCACCATGGCCTTCGCGTACTCCTGCAACACCACGTTCGTGCAGCAGGCCTACGAGCGCCTGCGCGACGACCGGCTGCGCGCCGAGGCCGCCGATCGGTTCGGATTCCGGGAGAAGCCCGGACTGAGCTCCTGCCGCATCCACGCGCACAAGGACCTGAACGAGCTGGGCGCGGACTCCATCGGGCAGAACTCGGTGCAGGCCAGCCCGCTCTGCATGGCCGAGGTCGCCGCCGCGGTGGCGAGCGGCGTGTGGCGGCCCGCCATCATGACCGATGTGCCTCCCGCCGGCTCGCCGTCGCCGGTACCGCTCGACCAGAGGGTGGCCGAAGGCCTGCGGGCGATGATGAGCGCCGCGGTGACCCAGGGCACGGCCACACTGGCCGGCCTCCCCTCGGGCACCTTCGGCAAGACCGGCACCGCGGAGGTCCAAGGCGCGGGAACGCACGCCTGGTTCATCGGGTACCGCGGCTCCCTGGCCTGCGCGGTGCTGGTCCAGAACGGCGGCAGCGGCGGCGCGGTGGCGGCGCCGATCGCCGCGAAGTTACTCAAGGCGCTCCCGAGCACCTGACCTTGTACCGCCCGCGCCCCCGGCGCCGGAGCCTCAGTTCGACGGAGCCACGTCCGGGGCGCGTTCGAGGTCGCCGGTCTCGTTCGCCCGCGAAGCGCGGCGACCGAAGATCACCACGTACGCCAGGAACGCGCCCTCGGCGATCACCCCGATGCCGACGCGGGCCCAGGTGGGCAGCGGGGACGGGGTCACCATCGCCTCGATCAGGCCCGACACCAGCAGGACCACCACCAGGCCGAGCGCGACGCTCACCACGGCCCGGCCCTGCTCGGCCAGCGCCTCGGTACGCTTCCTCGGTCCAGGGTCGATGGCCGCCCAGCCCAGGCGCATGCCGACGGCGGCGGCCAGGAAGACGGCCGTCAGCTCCAGCAGGCCGTGCGGCGTGATCAGGCCGAAGAAGATGTCGAGCCGGTCACGGGAGGCCATCAGCCCGCCGGCGACTCCGACGTTCGCGGCGTTCTCCCACAGGATGTACGGGATCGGGATCCCGAGCAGGACCGAGGTCGCGATCACCTGCATCGACACCCAGGCGTTGTTGAGCCACACCTGCCCGGCGAACCCCGCCGCCGGATGCTCGGAGTAGTAGTCGGCGAAGTCGTGCTCCACGAGCTGCTTGATCTGTTCCGGGCCCGCGATGGCGGCCTGGACATCGGGATTCCGTGCCACCCACGCGCCGACCACCGTGGAGACGACCAGGAACAGCGCCGCCGTCACGGCCCACCACCACCGGGCGCGGTAGGCGACCACGGGGAAGGAGACGGCGAAGAACCGGATGAACTCCCGCCAGGCCGGCGTGTGCGTCCCGGTCACCGCCGAGCGCGCCCGCGCCACCAGCGCCGACAGACGGCCCACCAGCAGCTGGTCGGAGCCGGACCTGACGATGGACAGGTGCGTGGCGACGCGCTGGTAGAGGTCGACCATCTCGTCGACCTCCGGACCGCTCAGCGAGCCGCGGTGCCGCACCAGGGTCTCGAGCCGGTCCCATGTCGGCTTGTGCGCGGAGACAAACGCGTCGATGTCCACGCACGAGAGCCTATTGGCCCGGCGGATAGGGTGGGGGACGTGTCCGATGTCGTGACCGGCGAGGCCGTGGTCGTCGAAGTCCGGGTAGCCCAGATGGCCAGCCGCGCCGTCGCGCTGTCGATCGACCTGGCGCTGCAGTTCGCGGCGATCCTCGGGTTGAACTTCCTGCTCGGCATGCTCACGGTCGTCACCGAGGAAGCGTTCGCCGTGGCGCTCACGATCCTGCTGATCGCGCTCGTCGCCGTGGGCTATCCCGTGATCTTCGAGACGCTCAGCCGGGGGCGGAGCCTCGGCAAGCTCGCCATGGGGCTGCGGGTGGTCAGCGACGACGGAGGTCCCGAGCGGTTCCGGCAGGCGCTGTTCCGTGGCCTGTCCGGGGTGCTGGAGTTCTGGATGTTCCTGGGCGCCCCCGCGCTGATCAGCTCGCTGATATCCCCGCAGGGCAAGCGGCTCGGCGACATCTTCTCGGGCACCATCGTGATCTCCGAACGGGTGCCGCGCCAGGGCCCGCCGCTCCAGATGCCCGCTCCCCTCGCCGGCTGGGCGACGACGCTGGAGCTCTCCCGGCTGCCCGAAGACCTGGCGGCCACCGCGCGGCAGTACCTCACGCGCTGGCACCAGCTGTCCCCCCAGGTCCAGTACGACATGGGGATGCGGATCGCCGGCCAGTTCGCGTCCTTCGTCTCGCCACCGCCTCCACCGTCCGCCCCGCCCCACGCCTACCTCGCCGCGGTCCTGGCCGAGCGCCGCCGCCGCACGGAGGTGCGACTGGCACGCCAGATGCGGCAGAACTCGGCGTACGGAGCGGCCGCCTTCCGTCCCTCTCCGGGGAGATACCCGGTCATGCCGTTCAACGGGAGTCCGCCTCCGTCGCCGAACGGGTCCCCCGGCGCCGGCCGGTACCCCGCTCCGCCGCCCAGCGGGCGGCCCGTCCCGCTGCCGCCCCCGCCCGGCGCGTCTCAGGTGACGTTCGCGCCTTCCGTTTCACCGCCCCCACCAGCGGAGACGTCACCGAGCTCCGCTGGATTCATCGCCCCGGCGTAAGTTTCTCGCCAAGCTCATGCATACATCGGTAATGGTCGGGCACGGGGTGGTGCAGCGGGCTACTGGGGCATTAGCCCGCTACGTGGGAATCGGGTGTGGCCCGGCGCGAAAGGGAGAGGTCGCGCCGGGCCGCATCCAACTCCGGCGCCGGGTGACCGGCCCGCGAAAAGCGGGTCGCGGCGGTCGCCGATGTGGTCAGGCCGGCCGCACCCGGGCGTCCAGCAGGGCGTAGGCCATGTCGGCCAGCAGGTTCGCGACGACCACCACCGCAGAGGTGATCAGCACCACTCCCATGACCACCGGCAGGTCGCCGCTCACGAACGCCTGGACGGCCGCCTGGCCGACGCCGCCGAGCCCGAAGACCGACTCGGTGACGACCACGCCTCCGATGAGGGTGCCGACGTCCACACCGAGCGTCGGCACCATCGCGGTCATCACCGACCGCAGGCCGTGCCGGACGATCACGCGCCGCTCGGGTACGCCCCTGGCGCGGGCCGTACGGATGTAGTCCTCCCCCAGCACGTCCAGCATCGACCCCCGGGTGAGGCGAAGGTAGCTCGCGGCCTGCACGGTGGCGAGTGTGACCCAGGGAAGGATCAGATGCCGTGCCCACTCGGCCGGGTTCTGGGAGAGGTCCACGTAGGAGCCGGACGGGAAGATCGGCACTCCGGCATTGGTGAGCTGGAAGAACAGCAGGTACAGCAGGAGCAGCCCGATGACGAACGTCGGCATCGAGACGCCGGCGAGCGCCAGGAACGTCAGGGACCTGTCGAGGAGCGAGCGGGCCCGGGTGGCGCTGAGCACGCCGGCGCCGACGCCGACCGCGAACCACAGCACCGCCCCGCCGGCGACCAGCGACAGGGTCGGCGGCAGGTGGGCGGCGACCAGCCGTCCCACCGGCTCCCCGTTGGAGTACGACGTGCCGAGGTCGCCGCGCAGGAGCCGGCCCATGTAGCCGCCGTACCGCACGAGGATCGGCCGGTCGAGACCGAGGTCGCGCCGGACCATGTCGACCTGGTCCGGGGTGGCATGCCGCCCGGAGAGCGTACGGGCCGGGTCGCCGGGCGCCACGAAGAACATGAGGAACGTCCCGAGCGTGACCAGCCACAGCACGATCACGCCGAGCAGCACCCGCCGGATGAGGAAGCGCCGCAACATCGGTCAGCCCTCCATGGTCTTCGCGGCCCCACTCCCGCCGTCCCTGCCCTTGCCGCGGCGGCTCCGCTTGCTCAGCACACCCCCGCGCCTGCCGAAGAGCCGTTCGGTCCTCGGGTCGATGGCGTCGCGGACGCCGTCGCCCAGCAGGTTGAACGCCAGCGTGGTGACCAGCAGGGTCCCGGCGGGGAAGACGAGGTACCACCAGGCGACCCGGGAGAAGCCCTGCGCCTCGCCGAGCAGGTTTCCCCACGAGGGCGTCGGCGCGGCGATGCCGAGCCCGAGGTAGGACAGCGTCGACTCGAACACGATGGCCGCCGGGATCAGCAGGGTGACCAGCACGATGACCGGGGCGAGCAGGTTCGGCAGGATGTCGACCAACATGATGCGAGCGTCGCCGGCGCCGAGCGACCTGGCCGCCTCGACGTACTCCCTCTCCTTGATCGACAGGGTCCGGCCGCGCACGACGCCGGCGATCGCCGCCCAGGAGTAGAGCGCGATCACCCCCGCCGTCGCGGTGAGCGAGGGCCCGGCGATGGAGACGACCGCGAGGGCGAAGATCAGGTACGGGAACGACAGCACGACGTCCATCAGGCGCGACAGCAGCGTGTCGATCACCCCGCCGTAGAACCCCGCAAGCAGCCCCACGGCGACCCCGAGGACCGCCGCGAGCCCGGTGGACAGCACGCCGACGACCAGCGAGACACGGGCGCCGTACAGGACGCGGATGAACAGGTCGCGGCCGAGACGGTCGGTGCCGAACCAGAACGTGCCGTTCGGCGCGACCGGAAGCCCCTGGGCGGTCATGCCGATGTCACGGAACCGGTCGTCGGGGCCGTGGCCGCTCCACTGCGCGATGAGCGGCGCCGCGGCGGCGAGCACGAGCAGCAGCACCACGATCGCCGCCGACGCCAGCGCCACCCTGTCGGTGCGCACGCGCGCCCAGGCCAGCGCCCACGGGCCGCGCCCGGCGATGGCCTCGCCCGGGACCGCCTCCGGACGAATCCCGGTCACCGCCACCCGGCGCCCCCTTCGCCGTACGGCCGCTCGTCGTCCGGCCGAGTAGGGGAGTCCGGGCCGATCGGGAAGTCCGGGCCCATCGGGGAGTCCGGGCCGATCGGGAAGTGGCAGGCCGTCAGGTGCGTCGTGCCCTCCAGCGCCGGCTGCCGGATCGCGCAGACCTCACGCGCCCGTGGGCAGCGCGGGTGGAACCGGCAGCCGGACGGAGGGTCGACCGGGGAGGGGACGTCGCCCGTGAGGACGACGCGGGCGCGCCGGTCGGCGACGTCCGGATCGGCGACCGCCGTGGCGGCCAGCAGGGCGTCGGAGTACGGATGGCGGGGGTGCTCGTACAACTCGTCGGCCCGAGCGAGCTCGGCCACCCGCCCGAGGTACATCACCGCGATGCGGTCGCTGACATGCCGGACCACCGAGAGGTCGTGCGCGATGAACAGGTACGTCAGCCCCAGGTCGTTTTGCAGGTCCTTGAGCAGGTTGAGGATCTGGGCCTGGATCGACACGTCCAGGGCCGACACCGGCTCGTCGCAGATGATCAGCCGGGGCTTCAGCGCGAGGGCGCGGGCCACGCCGATGCGCTGCCGCTGGCCGCCGGAGAACTCGGCGGGAAAGCGGTTGTGGTGCCCCGGATCGAGCCCGACCCGTTCCATCAGCTCCGAGACCGCGCGCCGCCGCTCCCCCGGGGTGCCCACTCCATGGATGACCAGCGGGTCGGCGATGATCGACCCGACGCGCCTGCGCGGGTTCAGCGACCCGTACGGGTCCTGGAACATGACCTGGATGTCCCTGCGGAAGGGCCGCATCGCGCTCCGCGACAGGTTGGTGATGTCCTGGCCGTCGAAGCTGACCTTGCCCGCCGTCACGGGATGCAGGCCGGCGATGCACCGTGCCAGCGTGGACTTGCCGCAGCCGGCCTCCCCCACCAGGCCGAGCGTCTCGCCGGGCGCCAGGGTGAGGCTGACCCCGTCGACGGCGTGCACCTGCCCGACCGTACGGCGCAGCACGGCGCCCTCACGGATCGGGAAGTGCTTGACCAAACCGTCGACTTCGAGAAGGTTCACCCGGTCTCCGTTCACGGGGTTCCCGCCCGGCCCCGAACGCTCATCGGATCCCGGCTCCTCATCGGATCCCGGCTCTCATCGAATTCCGGCTCTCATCGGATCCCGGCTCTCATCGCGTCTCGGCTCTCATCGCGTCTCGGCCCCCGAGACGCGCAACCGCACGGCCTCCGCCTCCGCGCCGAGGCCGATGGCCTGGTGCGGCAGCCAGCACGCCGAGGCATGGTCGCCGTCCCCGGTGACCCGGCCGAGCGGCGGGCGTTCCGCCGCGCACACGGGCATGGCGTACTCGCAGCGCGGGTGGAACGCGCACCCCGGCGGCACCGCGAGCACGCTGGGCGGCCGGCCGGGGATCGGCCGGAGCCTGCCCTGCCGGACCCCCGTACTCCCGGGAATCGACTCCAGCAGGCCCTTGGTGTACGGGTGATGCGGCCGGTAGTAGGTCGTGCGCCGGTCGGCCCGCTCCACCGGGAGCCCGGCGTACATCACGATGACCTCGTCGGCGACCCTGGCGACCACCCCGAGGTCGTGGGTGAGCAGGACGAGCGCGATGCCGAACTGCTTCTGCAGCTCGGTGATCAGCTCCAGGATCTGCGCCTGGACGGTCGCGTCGAGCGCGGTGGTGGGCTCGTCGGCGACCACCAGCTTGGGGTTGAGCGCGAGCGCCATCGCGATCATCACCCGCTGCCGCATGCCGCGCGGGAACTGGTGCGGGTAGTCGTCGACCCTGCGGTCCGGCCCGGGGATGCCGACCAGGCCCAGCAACTCCACCGCCCGCCGCCGGGCCTGGGCGCGGCCGACGCCGGAGTCGTGGACGCGGATCGTTTCCGCGATCTGCCGGCCCACCTTGTAGAGCGGATGAAGGCTGGTCAACGGATCCTGAAATATCATGCTTATCTCGGCGCCACGGATCTGGCGCAGCCGCTCCTCGCCGAGCTTGAGAAGGTCCGCCCCCTCGAACAACGCGGTCCCGGAGATGTCCGCCTCGGGGAGCAGGCCGAGGATGGCCTGTGTGCTCACCGTCTTGCCGCTGCCCGACTCCCCGACGATCGCCAGCGTCCGTCCCGGCTCGACGCTGAACGACAGGCCGCGGACGGCCTGGACCAGGCCGTCCACGGCCTGGAAGCCGACCTTGAGATCTTTCACTTCGAGAAGGCTCATCGGGTCGGCGGGTCCAGCCAAGCGTTGGTGAGATCAAAGGGCTGCGAGAACAGCCGCCTGGCGTTCGTGCCGGCCATCTGCCCTCCTCGTGCCGAGATGGGATCCCGGGTGGCCGGCGGCGGGGGCCTGTGTGCCGGGTGGCCGATACAGGGCTCTGTGCCGGTACCGCGAGCGCACACCCTGCGGCCTGCCGGGCTTGCTCTCACTGAAGGAACCCATTCCGGAGGGGTGACTGTCGAGGGCGGTTACCCAACCGTTGGCGAGGCGCGATCCGTAAGTGATGCCAGTTCGATGATGAAACGTCAGCGAATCGCGACATAACGGTTCCACAGACCGGGACCATGGCCCTGGCCTGCGTCGATGATCAGAAAACGGCGGGTGTCAGGAGCCGAAGCGCCACGACCGCAGATAGTCCGCCTGGACGGCGGTGAGCGCGTCGATCTCGATGCCGGCCGCCCCCAGCTTCAGCCGCGCGACCTCCGCGTCGATCTCCGCGGGCACGTCGTACACGCCGGGCGCGAGCCGTGAGCGCTCCTCGGCGAGCCAGGCGACCGCCAGCGCCTGCGCGGAGAAGGACATGTCCATGACGGCCGCCGGATGCCCCTCCGCGGCCGTGAGGTTGACCAGACGGCCCTCGGCGAGCAGCAGGAGCCGCCGCCCGTCGGCGAGGACGTACTCGTCGGTGTGGGGCCGCACACCGAGATGGACGGTCTCCGCCATGTCCTCGAGCGCCCGCACGTCGATCTCGACGTCGAAGTGGCCGGCGTTGGCGAGGATGGCGCCGTCCCTCATCTCGGCGAGGTGCTCGCCCCGGATGACGTCGCGGTTGCCGGTGACGGTGATGAACAGGTCGCCCGCGCGCGCCGCCTCGGCCATCGGCAGCACCTCGTAGCCCTGCAGGCTGGCGTCCAGCGCCTTGACCGGGTCGATCTCGGTGACGATGACGCGGGAGCCCTGCCCCTTGGCCCGCTCGGCGACGCCGCGCCCGCAGAAGCCGAACCCCGCCACCACGACCGTGCGGCCGGCGAGCAGCGTGTTGGTCGCCCGCACGATGCCGTCGAGCGTGGACTGGCCCGTGCCGTACCTGTTGTCGAACATCCGCTTCGTACGGGTGTCGTTGACCGCCACCACGGGGAACCTCAGGGCCTGCTCGGCCGCCATCTGGCGTAGCCGGATGATGCCCGTGGTGGTCTCCTCGCACCCTCCGGTGACCCCGTCGAGCAACTCCACACGCTCGGTGTGCAGCGTGTTGACCAGGTCGCAGCCGTCGTCGAGCACGATGTCGGGCCCGATGTCGAGGGCCTGGTGGATGTGGCGGTAGTAGGTGTCACGGTCCACCCCCGCCCGTGCGTGCACGGCGACGTCGTACGAGCGCAGCGCCGCCGCCACGTCGTTCTGGGTGGACAGGGGGTTCGACGCGGCCAGGGCGATCTTGGCGCCGCCCGCCTTCAGCGCGCCGACGAACACCGCGGTCTCGGCGGTGATGTGGAGGCACGCGGCGATCTTCAGGCCCTCCAGCGGACGCGAGGCGTCGAACCGCGCCCCGATCGCCCGGAGCACCGGCATCGAGCGCAGCGCCCAGTCGATCCGCCGCTCCCCCGCCTCGGCGAGCGACGCGTCCCCGACATCCACGGTTCCCCCTGTGTTGCCTTGAGTGGCGAAAGGTCCCCGCACAGCACGCGCGGGGACCTCGCCTGGCCGGAAGGCCGGTCGATCAGTAGCGGTAGTGGTCGGGCTTGTACGGACCCTCCGGGGCCACGCCGATGTACTCGGCCTGCGCCTTGGTGAGCGTGGTCAGCTTGACGCCGAGCGCGTCGAGGTGGAGCCGCGCGACCTTCTCGTCGAGGTGCTTGGGCAGCACGTAGACGCCGATGGGGTACTGCTCGGTCTTGGTGAACAGCTCGATCTGCGCGATCACCTGGTTCGTGAAGGAGTTCGACATCACGAAGCTGGGGTGGCCGGTGGCGCAGCCGAGGTTCATCAGGCGGCCTTCGGCGAGCACGATGATCGAGTGCCCGTCGGGGAAGGTCCAGGTGTGGACCTGCGGCTTGATCTCGGTCTTCACGATGCCGGGGATCCTCGCCAGGCCGGCCATGTCGATCTCGTTGTCGAAGTGGCCGATGTTGGAGACGATCGCGTTGTGCTTCATCCGGCTCATGTGGTCGGCCGTGATGATGTCGAAGTTGCCGGTCGTGGTCACGAAGATGTCGGCGATGCCGACGACGTCCTCCAGCGTGGTGACCTGGAAGCCGTCCATGGCGGCCTGCAGCGCGCAGATCGGGTCGATCTCGGTGACGATCACGCGGGCGCCCTGGCCGCGCAGCGCGTCGGCGCAGCCCTTGCCCACGTCGCCGTAGCCGCAGATCACGGCGACCTTGCCGCCGATGAGCACGTCGGTGGCGCGGTTGAGTCCGTCGATCACGCTGTGGCGGCAGCCGTACTTGTTGTCGAACTTCGACTTGGTCACCGAGTCGTTGACGTTGATCGCCGGGAACAGGAGCGAGCCGGACTTGAACATCTCGTAGAGACGGTGGACGCCGGTCGTGGTCTCCTCGGTGACGCCCTTGATCTCCTTGGCCACGGCGGTCCAGCGGCCCTCGGGGCCGACCGTGCGGTGGAGGAGGTCGAGGATGATCTTCCACTCCTCCGCGTCCTCCTCGGAGGCGGAGGGGACGGCCCCGGCCTTTTCGTACTCGGCGCCCTTGTGGACGAGCAGGGTCGCGTCACCGCCATCGTCGAGGATCATGTTGGGGCCACCGCCGCCAGGCCAGGTGAGCGCCTGCTCGGTGCACCACCAGTACTCCTCCAGCGTCTCGCCCTTCCAGGCGAACACCGGCACGCCCTTGGGGGCGTCGACGGTACCCTCGGGGCCGACGACGACCGCGGCCGCAGCGTGGTCCTGGGTGGAGAAGATGTTGCAGCTCACCCACCGGACGTCGGCGCCGAGCGCGACGAGGGTCTCGATCAGCACGGCCGTCTGGATGGTCATGTGGAGCGAGCCCATGATCTTGGCCCCGGTCAGCGGGCGCGCCTCGGCGTACTCGCGGCGGATGGCCATCAGGCCCGGCATCTCATGCTCGGCCAGCTGGATCTCTCTGCGGCCGAAGTCGGCCAGCGCAAGGTCGGCGACCTTGAAGTCCATAGTGTGTTCTCCTCAACCCGGTCAATGCGTCACTGCGAGTTTAAGAGGCGTGCACACCCCAACGCATCCCCAGATCTGCGAACCTGACAAAAGAATGTAAGAATCAGGCGTATGCGCATCACTGAGGCGGCCAGGCGGCTTGGACTGTCCCCCCGCATGCTCCGCTACCGGGAGGCGCTCGGCCTGCTCCCGCCGACGCGTGAGAAGGGCTCGCACCGGCGGTTCGGCCCAGAGGAACTGGCCGCCGTCACCCAGGCCATGGACCTGGAGCGGCGGTTCGACGTGTCACCCGCCGAGTTGGCCTTCGGCATGCGGGTGCTCAGCGAGCCGGCGGTCGCGCAGGCCGTACGCGACCTCGGGCTGCGCATCGGCCGCATCCACGCCCCGCGCCGCGCCCTCGACTTCGAGAAGGAGAAGGCCCTGCGGCTGCTCCGCCGCGACCGCTGAGCGGCTTGGCGAGGTGAACTCGATGCCTCAGGAATGGCCCTCGTCTGCGGGCGCGGCGTTCGGCGCGGCGCCCGCCTTGTCGGGGCGATAGAGATCGGGCTCCAGGTAGATGACCCTGGCGATCGGAACGGCGTCGCGGATCCGCCGCTCGGCCCCGTCGATGCCCTGGGCGATGTCGGCGGCCGTGTCGCCGTTGTGCACGGCGATCTTCGCCGCGACCAGCAACTCCTCGGGGCCGAGGTGCAGGGTGCGCAGGTGGATGACCCTGGTGATCTCCGGGGAGCTCTCCAGAGCGGCACAGATCTTTTCCTCGGTCTCCTGCGTCGCGCTCTCGCCGATGAGCAGCGACTTGGTCTCGATCGCCAGGATCACCGCGATGATGGCCAGCAGGACGCCGATCATGAGGGTGCCGATGCCGTCCCAGACGCCGTCGCCGGTGACCACGGCCATCGTCACGCCGAAGAGCGCGAATACGAGGCCCAGCAGGGCCCCCAGGTCCTCCAGGAGCACGACGGGAAGCTCGGGGGCCTTGGCCCTGCGGACGAACGCGACCCATCCGATGTCGCCCTTGATGGCCTTGGACTCGACGATCGCGGTCCGGAACGACACCGACTCGGCCAGGATGGCGAAGATCAGCACGCCGAAGGCCCAGATCGGCGACTCCACGCCATGGGGGTGCCGGATCTTCTCGAAGCCCTCGTAGAGCGAGAACACCGCACCGATGGTGAACAGCACGACCGCGACCACGAAGGCGTAGAAGTAGCGCTCCCTGCCGTACCCGAACGGGTGCTTGCGGTTCTCGCGTTGCCTCGACCGCTTGGCTCCCAACAGGAGTAACGCCTGGTTACCGGAGTCGGCGACCGAGTGCACCGACTCGGCGAGCATCGAAGACGACCCCGTGAACAGGAACGCCACGAACTTCGCCACCGCGATCGCCAGGTTGGCCCCCAGCGCCGCGATGATCGCCTTGGTACCGCCGCCCGCGCTCACCCGCAGTCTCCACCCATCCGTCGAATCGTGCTCTTGTTCCCGCTGGCAAAGCGGTCAGCAGAGAGCTTATTGGGAAATTCGCGCCTTGAGTTCCGCGATGGCCCGCACGGGAGCCGGATCGATGCCGAAACCGAGCGCGAGGTACACGCTGCCGTAGTCGACCAGGCCCACCAGCGAGGCCAGCCGCTCCAGGGGATGCGCCCCCTCGGCGGTGATCTCGCTGACCGGCACGCCGCGATCGCCGGCCAGCCGCACCGACATCGCCCGGCGCTTGCTCACCTGGGGGTGCTCCTCCAGGTCGCGCAGCACGAACAGCCGCAGGGCCAGGGACGACGCGTCGCCGAAGATGTCGCGCTGGGCGAGCGGCCCGTCGAGGGCCGACACCTGGTTGTGGTTCGCCTCCGGGATCTCTCCCCAGATGGCGGGGTACTTGGCGTTCTCGCCGAGCTGGGTGACCAGCCGGTACGCGGCCGCGGTCGCGATCGGCGAGGTGCCCCAGACCATCGGGATCGTGTCGGCGAGCTCCAGCGCCAGCGTCTTGCCCGGGTTGATGAACGACTCGCTCGACGGGCGGCAGCGGTGCGCGACGTCCTCCAGGCGCTTGGCCGTGGACTCGACCTCGTCGGGGCCCACCTCGACCAGCCCGAGCGCCGACGCCACGGCGATCAGCGGCATGGTCAGGGCCCACAGGTTCGCCCGAGGCGGCTTGACCGCCCCGGGGACCGGCACGACCGGCACGTGCAGCCCGGAGGCCTGCTCGGCGACCGCCGCCAGCGGCGATCCCGCGCGGCCCACGGTGAGCAGGCGGCAGCCCCGGCGCACGGCCTCCCGCGCCAAGGTCAGGGTCTCCTCGGTGGTGCCCGAGCTCGACACCGCGATGACCAGGTCGGCGGCGCCGACCCAGCCGGGCAGCCGGTAGGAGCGGACGGTCAGGATGGGGATCGGCACACCGCCACCGCACACGGCGGCGAGCATGTCGCCGGCGATGGCGGAACCGCCCATGCCCGCGACCACGATCGCCCGCGGGCGGTCGCGGCCGGAGAGCCGGGAGACGCCCGCCTCCAGCGCGTCTCGGTGGGAGGTGCGCACCTGTGCACCGGAGGAGGCCACCGCGGGCAGCATGCCCGACGGGTCGCCCTCGGACAGGAACGCCGCGTCATCCAGCCGCTCGGGCTCGAACGAGCTCACGCCTTGCGAGCCTCGTCGACCAGCAGCACCGGGATGTCGTCGCGCACTGGATAGACCAGCCCGCACGTCTCGGAACTGCACGCCAGCTCATCGCTCTCGGTCACGGCGTTGAGCGGCGACTTGCAGGCCGGGCAGGCCAGGATGTCGAGCAACCAGTCATCGATCTTCACTGTCAGCTCCTCACGACGGCGAGGATCTCGTCCCGGATCGCCGCCATCGGCTTTTCGTCGGCCGCCTCGGCGTTCAACCGGAGAAGCGGCTCTGTGTTGGAGGGACGAAGGTTGAACCACCAGCCGGGCCCCGACACGGTCAGGCCGTCGAGCTCGTCCACGCTCACCCCGTCACGGCCGGCGTACAGGGCGCGGACCCGTTCCAGCGCGGCGGCCACGTCGTCGACGGCGCTGTTGATCTCGCCGGACGCGGCGTAGCGGGAGTAGGGCCGCAGGACGTCCGACAGCGGGGCGTCCTGCTCACCCAGCGCGGCCAGCACGTGCAGCGCCGCCAGCATGCCCGAGTCGGCGAACCAGAAGTCGCGGAAGTAGTAGTGGGCGGAATGCTCGCCGCCGAAGACGGCTCCGGTGCGGGCCATCTCGGCCTTGATGAAGGAGTGCCCCACCCGGGTGCGCACAGGGACCCCGCCGTGCTCGGCGATGATCTCGGGCACCGCCTTGGAGGTGATGAGGTTGTGGATCACCGTGGCGCCTGGATGCCGGGCCAGCTCGCGCGCGGCCACCAGCGCGGTGATCGTGGAGGGCGAGACGGACTCCCCACGCTCGTCGACCACCCAGCAGCGGTCGGCGTCGCCGTCGAAGGCGAGGCCGAGGTCGGCCCCCTGGTCGAGCACGGCCTTCTGCAGGTCGCGCAGGTTGTCGGGCTCGATGGGGTTCGCCTCGTGGTTGGGGAAGGTGCCGTCGAGCTCGAAGTAGAGCGCCGTCACCTCCAGTGGGAGACCCTCGAACACCGAAGGCACGGTGTGGCCGCCCATGCCGTTGCCGGCGTCCACCACGACCCTGAGCGGCCGGATGGCCGACAGATCGACCAGGCCGCGAAGGTGGGCGGCGTACCCGGCGAGCAGGTCGCGCTTGGTGATCTTCCCCGTGCGGCCCGTGGCCTGGACGCACGAGGCGAGCAACTCGGCGGCGCGGTCGCGGACCTCGGCGAGCCCGGTGCCGGTGCCCACCGGGACGGCGCCGGCGCGGCACAGCTTCATCCCGTTGTAACGGGCGGGATTGTGACTGGCCGTAAACATCACGCCGGGTAGACCCAGGCTGCCGCTGGCGTAGTAGAGCAGGTCGGTGGACCCGAGCCCCGCGTCGACCACGTCGGCGCCCCGGCCGGTCGCCCCCCGGGCGAAGGCCGCGGCGAGCGGGACGGAGGACGCGCGCATGTCGTGCGCGATCACCACGGAGCCGGCTCCGGTCACCTCGACGAAGGCCGCGCCCACTGCCTCGGCCACATCCTCGTCGAGCTCACCGGGAACGACGCCTCGGATGTCATACGCCTTGAAGATCTTGGCGAGGTCGCCCACGAACCGCTCCGCACCTAGTCACGTCCATTCGGACCGAGCCTACTGGGTGACGGTCCACGCGGGGACCGGAGCGCCTCAGCGCTCCAGGTTCTGCTGGGCGGACCGCAGGACCCGGAGGTGACCGCGCCGGCCGACCTCCACGCCCTGTCCGACGGGCTCTCCCGAGGACGGGGCCGGCCTGGCCGCCTCGCGCACGGCGTTGGCCAGGGCCTCCAGGTCATCGGTGCTCGGTTGCCCCGCCTCCGACGGCAGCCGGACGACCTCCCACCCACGCGGGGCCGTCAGCCGCTCCGCGTGGTCCGCGCACAGGTCGTAGCAGTGTGGTTCGACGTACGTGGCCAGCGGCCCGAGCACGGCGGTCGAGTCGGCGTAGACGTACGTGAGTGTGAAGACGGCAGGCTGCCTGCAGGCGGTACGGGAACAGCTGCGGACGGGGCTCACGGAGGGACCGTATCCGGTCCGCGTTCACATTGCCACCACCTGACAGCTCTTAACGAGCGTGTCGCCACAATTCGGACACGTGCCATCCGCACCTCGGGGAGTGGGCGCGGGATCGGAGAAGCACGATCTAGGCTTGCTGTGTGAGTTCGGCCCCAGGCGGCAAGGCCCGCCCCAACGGCCCGCGGCGGCGCGACCGGCACGGCCGCGGCATGCGCGGTCCGCTCGCCCCGTCGCACGTGCCCATCGCGCGCGCCAGAAGCGAGCGCTTCGACGACTTCGTGCTGGACGCGGTCGACCGGCTCAAGCCGAAGTGGGGTGGGCAGCTCTCCTCCGTCGAGTTCGCCGTCGAGGAGGTGCCCCCGGCCGACGAGCTGATCGACGGGCCCGGCAGGCTCTCCTCCGACCCCATCCCCTTCGGCCGGGTCCAGCCGGCCGCCGGCGGCTCCGCGCCCGTGGTCGTGGTCTACCGCCGCCCGCTGGAGGCGCGGGCCAGAGACCGCGACACGCTGGGCGCCCTGGTGCACGACGTGGTGGTCGAGCAGGTCGCCAACCTGCTGGGGCTCTCGCCCGACACCGTCGACCCCGGCTACGACGACCGCCACTGAAGCGGCGTTCAGGGCAGGACCACCGCGGGAGACTCGATCGTCCTCGGGACGATGGCCCAGGTGCGGGCGAGGGCCAGGGGCTGGGCGGTGACGAGCAGCCCGCCGGCCGTGCTCTCGTCCATCACCCGGCCGCCGTACACCGGCCCCGAGCCGGGCAGGGGCAGTACCACGACGCTGTAGTCGCCGCGCCCTCCCGGCGGAGCGAGCTTGATCTCCTTGGTTCGCGACGCGGCGATCGCGACGTCCACGGGCGCGGGTGCGGGACCCCGCTTCGGCAGCGTCTGCACCCGCACCTTCCCGGCCGCGGCCGGCGCGGAAAGGATCAGCCGGGACGAGATCTTCTTCCCGCTGCGGTTGTCGGCGACCACGCTGCCGATGTCGATCGGCGGCGCCCCCGCGCTGAACGCGATGTCCTGCTTGGCACCGGTGCCCGTGACCAGCATGCCCGCCAGGATCGGGACGTCGGCGGTGAGCACGATGGCCGAGGGCTGGCCGCCGATGCCGGTCGACAGGTCGAGCGACCCGGTGGACCCGGCGGCCACCTCGATCGTCTCGCGGTTCTTCATGGCGTAGAAGCCGTCGGCCGTCAGCGCCTTCACGCGCACGACGGTGTCGGCCTCCCCGGGGGCCGTGACGTACAGCTCGCGCCTGCCTCCTCCGCCGGGGATCCCCGGGACGACGACGCTGGTCGACGGCTCGGCCGACACCGGCAGCCAGTCGGTGCCCTTGCCCTTCGGGACGACCACCCGCGCGGCGGCCGCCACCCGCCCGCTGATGGTGCGCACCTCCACGGCCATGACCAGAGGCGAGGGCGCGAGGTCGCCCACCCGTATCGTGCGCTGCTCGCCAGGCTTGAGCACGAAGCCGTTGCCGGTGTCGCTGACCACCGGACCCTCGCCGGCGTAGACCATGACCTCCAGGACGGCCTCGGCCTCGTCCGCGTTGGTCAGGTAGAGCACGACGTCGGCGGCGGCGGGGCCGGGGCCGACGAACCACGTGCTGGAGCCGGGCTCGGCGCACCGCACCCCGGCCAGCCCGCGGCGGGCGCCGTCGGTCCGCCTGGTGGTCTGCGTGGCCTCCAGTCCCGCGGCCATCGCGCCGGAACCGGCGACCGCCAGCGGGCCCGACTTCTCGGGCACCTCGCGCTGCCAGAGCAGACCTGGCTGATCGAGCGTCGCCGGCGGCGCGGCCTTGGCCTTGATCTCCGTGATGGTGGTGCGTCCCCTGCCCTTGCCCCCGGGCGGGGTGATCGTGCTGACGCGTGCGCCCCCCGGGTCGGGGCAGACGGTCGCGACCGACTCCACCGCCACCCTGCCGGGGGTGACGGCGGGCAAGGCGGCGACGCCGGGACGGGTCACGGCGGCCACGCCGAACAGTGCCGTCAGGGCGATCAGGACCAAGGCGAGGAACCCGAAGCGGTTCTCGATCAGCAACCTCATCGGACCAGCACTCCCTCGGCCGCCCGCTCGACCGGCATCTCGACGTAGTCCTCGACGGGTTCCACGCTGCGAGCGCCCGGAGAGGCGAGGACCAGGACCAGGATCACGAGCACCACCTGGGCCCACAGCCACACGTCGTGCCAGAAGGCGGGGTATTCGATGGCCACGCGGCCACCGGCGGGAGGGACTGCGAAGCCCTGCGCCCAGCCGTCGACGGTCCGCCCATCGAGGCTGGAGCCGCCGGCCGTGGCGGTCCACCCGCCGGCGGGCTCGGCCAGCACCAGCGTGCGTTCGCCCTGGCCGGCCGGGACCGTGGCCGTCACGCCGCCGCCCGCCGTCTCGGTGTAGGGCACGGGGGTGCGCGCCCCGGCCTTGTCCACGAGGTAGGCGCGGCCGAGAGGCCGGACCAGGCGCCACAGCCCGGCACTCGGCGAGAGGTTCACCCGGACCAGGGCGGGATCGGAGTCGAGGGAGCGCCGCACCTTGGCGTCGACCGGAGCCGGCACGGCGACGAAGCGCACACCGTAGGTGGCGAGCGTGAGGGCGTCGTCGCCGCCACGCCCGGAGGCCATGCCGGCCACGGTGCCCGAGAGCCGCTCACGCATCGCGGCGGGCACCGGAAGGTCGGTCTCGCCGATCAGGGGGATGCGGCCACGCAGCACGGTGAAGGTGAGCCGCCCGTCGGTCCCCGAGCGGAGCACGACCGTGCCCTCGCCCTTGGTGGAACTGGCGGCGGCGAAGTCGCTGATCACGCTGGGCACGCCCCGCTGGAGCGGTCCGCGCGTGCCGTCCTTCATCCACAGGCCCGCGGCGGCCACCGGCGTGCCGCAGGCCACGAGGACCATCAGCGCGGCGGCGACCCGGCGCAGGCCCCCGCGTTCGCGAAGCTCGACGATGCGGTGGCCGGTGAGGGCCGCCGCCACGATCAGGCCCGTCGCGGCGAACGCCAGCGGCACGCCGGGCCAGGCCGGGACGCCCGCCACCGGGACGCGGCTGACCACGATCGCGACCAGGATGCCGAAGACCGTGACGCCCCAGCCCACGACGACCACCATCTGGTGCCGCCGGAAGATCAGGGCGGCGAGCGCGGCGGCGATCAGGCCGCCGGTGACCCACACGGGCGGCATGCCGGGGCCACCGGGGCTGAGCAGCAGCAGGGCGTCGGCCGGGAGGCGCGGGTCGGCCAGCCCGGGACGGTGCAGACCGGCCTCCAGCATGATGCGCCCTGGATCGCCGGCGATCTGGACCAGCCAGGGAAACAGCAGGACGACCGGCACGGCCATGGCGATGCCCAGCGAGACTCCGACGCCGCGCCGCACACCGCCGAACGACACCGCGGCGAGGCCGCCGAGCACGGCGACCAGGACGTAGACCAGGGGCGCGAACGCGGTGCCGACCGCGAGCAGCAGGCCGAGACCCCACGCGGCGCGGCGAGCGCTCCGCCGCTCTCCCATGATGACCCTGGAGGCCAGGGAGGCGTAGGCGGGGAGCAGGACGAAGACCACCGCCGTGCCGAGCCGTCCGGCCGCGACGACGCCTGTCGCCACGGGCAGCAGCGCGTACGACGCGGCAAGCCAGACGCGTGCGAGCGGGTAGGAGATCATCGAACGGGTGGCGACGTAGGCGGACAGGCCCGCGAGCGGCACGCAGCCGAGCAGCACGACCGAGACGGCGAGCCACGTCTTGCCGAGGAAGACGGTCGACAGCGCCGCGAGAACCGCGACGTACGGCGGGGCCCAGCCGTCGGAGCCGAGCCCGCTGGCGTGGTAGCCGGAGGTGTAGAACTGCCACAGGTCGGAGGCGCCGCCCACGACCGGGACCAGAGCGCCGCCGCCGAGCAGGTCGCCGTAGAGCAGGGACCGCTCGGCGGTCAGCGTGACGGCGAGGAGCGCCAGGCCGAGCAGCACACCGGGGTGGCTGAAGACGCGCTGCATCAGCCCCACGTCGGTGAGTAGCTCGTCGCCGTCGTCGTCATTGGACGGCTCGCTGATCACCGCGTGGTGCCGCCCCGCGGAGTCGATCGGCCCCGATCCGGACAGGTAGCTCTGGACCATGTCGGCCAGGCGCCGGTAGGCCGCCCCCGAGGGAGTGAACAGTGGCTTGACCAGGGCGTATCCCTGTTTTCTCTCTTCCTTCCTCGCCTTGCGGGCCTTCAGGAGACGGCGAGGGCCGCCCACCACCGAGGCGACCGCGACCACCTCGTCGAGGGCGTTGGCCGGCTGCTTGGCCAAGATCAGCAGAAGCGTGCGGAAGAACGAGCCGAAGATGTTGCGGACCAGCGACCACATAAGCGACCGCGCCGGCAGGTTCGCCATGATCACGAACATGGCGTTGCGCCGGTCGAGCCTGCGGGGGTGGTCGGTGCTGGCGGTCATGCGGCGCCTGCGGCGCGTCGCCGCCTCGGCGTGCCACGCCACCGCGGCGGTCACGTTGAGGACGTGGTAGCCGGCGGCCGTGGCGCGCCAGCACAGGTCGAGGTCGTCGCGGAAGAGGGGCAGCGCCGGGTCGAGACCGCCGAGCCGCTCCCACACGTCGCGACGGATCAGCATGCCCGCCGTGGACACCGACAGCACCTTGCGGACGCCGTCGTGCTGCCCCTGGTCGTACTCCCTGGGCTCCAGGCCGGTGTCACGGCGACCCGAGCGGTCGACCGTGACGCCGACTTCGAGCAGAATGCGCCGATCGAGCCAGTCGCGGAGCTTCGGGCCGAGGATGGCCACCTTCTCGTCCTCGGCCGCGGCCCACAGCAGGGCCTCCAGCGCCTGCGGGTGGGGGGCGCAGTCGTCGTGCAGCAGCCAGATCCACTCCTGGCCGCCGGTGCGCGGCAACCGCTCCAGGACCGCCGCCACCGCCTCGCCGAAGCCGGTGGAGCGGGGCAGGCTGAGGACGCTGTTCGCACCGAAGGCCTCGGTGAGCGCCCTGGCGCTGCCGTCACGGCTGCCGTTGTCGACCCCCACGACCCGGTCGAGGGGACGGGTCTGCCGCAGGACGCCGTCGAGCGTCTCCGTCAACCAGCGGGCGCCATCGTGGGCGACGACGATCGCGGTTACGGATTGGCGCGGCGGTTGCACGGAGATGGTCCTCGGGGGCTCGTGTGGTTTGCGCCGATCACGATACGGCACCCCGAGCATGCCGGGTCGGCCACTCTCCCAATCGGGTATCCCGAACGCGCGCCGGCGGTCACGTCCCCTCGCCCGGCCTGCGGCTATGGCCCCCCTGACCCTAGCCGTTCAGCCGTGACCGTGATCGCTCAGCGTTGATCGTCATATCTCGGATCGTGACCGTCGCCGTGCGGCGGTCATCGTGTTCACTCAGCCGGCCTCGCGCTTGATCCGGCGACGCTCCCTCTCGGACAACCCTCCCCAGATCCCAAACCTCTCATCATGCTGCAGCGCATACTCCAAGCACTCCGCTCGCACCTCGCAGGACCGGCATACCTTCTTGGCCTCCCGCGTGGAACCGCCCTTTTCTGGAAAAAACGCCTCCGGATCCGTCTGCGCGCACAACGCGCGCTCCTGCCATCCCAGCTCTTCCGCGCCGAGCACCTGTGCCATGACCAGATCGGTCAATGCACACCTCCTGCCGATCGCCCGCCCGCTCCGCAACGGAGCCCCCCTTGGAACACCTTCCTCAATACCCACCTTGTGAAAGGCGTAACAACACAGCTGTAATTACACGCGTGTGTCGCGTGTGGCGTCAAGCAGCACGACAGTATCCGGGGAAAGACCAGCTCACCCCGATATGCAGGCCCCGGCGGAATATATGGCCGTCTTCGGCATATGACGCCCCTCCGGCGGACGGGGCGGCCTTCTGTAATCCCCGATCTTCAATGCCCTCAGCGGTCGGAACCGTACCAGCGGGCTTCCGGTTCCACACCTGACGCTGTCTGATCTCTACCGGCGCTTTCCTCGGGCCTTGCCTGAGAGGTGCGGTCCGGGGTGTAGATCGCCGTCGGATCGAGCGGCTCGTCCCGCCGCACCGGAGTGCCGGCCGGCGGCATGGGAGCGTTCAGCGGGTCGTTCTGGAAGGCCTTCGGGTCGAACCGTACGGTTCGCTCCGGAGACGCCTCCTCCCAAGCAGGTTGCGCCTGCTGGTACGACGGCTGGTCCGGCTGCTGGTACGACGACTGGTCCTGGGGCTGCGGGTAGGACGGCGCGTCCGCCGGCGTGCGCGGGTATCCCGGGGAGTCCAGCGGCGACTGCGGATGCCCGAACGGGCTGTTGCCATAGCCGGGGCCGTAGTCGGGGGAACGTACCGGCTGGGTGCCGGTGCTCTCCTGCGTGCCGGTGGATCCGGCCTGCTCGGCGCGGGTGTCGGAGGGCGATCCGGCCGTGCTCTGCGCCTGCTGGTAGGACTGGGCCTGCTGGTAGGCATGGGCGATCTGCTGCTGGCGCGCGTCGGCGGCCTCGGCGTAGAGCGGTGACGGCTCGGCCTGGCGCCCGAATTCGGCGGAGTAGCCGCCGTACGGCTCACCGCCACCCGGCTGCCCGTACGAGCCGGCCTGCGGACCGGTCTGGCCATAAGCCGACGGCTGGTCCAGCGGACCGGTCTGACCGTAGGACGACGGCTGGTCCGGCGGGCTCACCTGCGGACCGGTCTGGCCGTAGGACGACGGCTGGTCCGGCGGACCCGCCTGCGGACCGGTCTGGCCGTAGGACGACGGCTGGTCCAGCGGGCTCACCTGCGGGCCGGTCTGAGCGTAAGTCGACGGCTGGTCCAGGGGACTCACCTGCGGGCCGGTCTGACCGTAAGTCGACGGCTGGTCCAGGGGGCTCGACTGACCGTATGCGCCGGCGGCCGGGGCTCCGGTCTGACCGTACGTCTGGGACTTGTCGAAGGCGGTCGGCGAGGTGAGCGGCTCCGGCACGGGAACGGCCTGGCGGGCGCCGGTGGCGAAGGGATCGTTCGTGGCGCCGAAGGCACCGCCGCCCGCCCCCGCGGGCGCGTACTGGGACGCCGGCTGAGCGGCGTACGGATCCGGCGCCTGCTGCGACTGGCCCTGCCGGTCATAGGGGTCCGGGATCGGGGAAGAGGGCTGCGGGACATACGGAGCCGCTGCCTGCTGCCCGTACGACCCGGGCGCCTGCGGGGCCAGAGCGTCGGCCTGGACACCCTGGCCGAGCGGATCCTGCCTGAGCGCCGACGCATAGGCGTCGAGCGGCTGCGAATGCTGGGGCGCGTATCCCCCACCCTGGGCGGCGCCGGACTCCCCTTGAGGGACGTAGGGCTGTGCCTGCGGCTCGCCGTGCTGACCGAACTGCGGCTCCGGCTGCTGCCCGAACGGCTGCTCGCCCTGCTGGCCGAACCGCTGCTCACCTTGCTGGGCGAACCGCTGCTCGCCCTGCTGGCCGAACCGCTGCTCGCCCTGCTGGGCGAACTGCTGCTCCGCCCCCTGGAACGGCTGGTCCGCGCGCTGGCCGAACGGCTGCTGCGCGTAGGGGTCGGAGCCCGGTGCCGCGTGCTGCGCGTACGCCTCGGCCGGCCGCTGGTCGGCGGCCACGTACGGGTGCGGGGGGGCGTACGGAGCGGGGGGCAGGGCGGGGGGCCCGGAGGGGCCGTTCGGCGCGCCGTTCTGGCCCTGCGCGTAGAACGGCTGCTGCTCGGGGTGGAAGCCGGGGCCGTTGCCGTGGGGGGCGGGCTGCTGGCCGTAACCCTGCTGAGGCCCGTAGCCGGGGCCGCCGGGCATCGGCGCCTCGCCGGGACGCATGCCGGTCTTTTCCTTCCGCGGCCGGGCCACCGCAGGGGGGAGGGCGGGCCACACGGCGAACAGCGCGTATGCAAGGCCCAGCGCGGTCAGGCCCACCAGAGGCAGGTAGAGCACCAGGGCTTCGATGAGGTTCCAGGCTCCCCCGCTGTTGAGCAGGACGGGCACCAAGCAGATGACAGCGAAGAGCACGGAGACGCCGAGGGCCACGATGGCGACGAGGTTCACCAGGCGGGCACGCGGGGTCGGCGGGCCGAACCTGGTGACCAGGACGCCCGCGCCCAGTGCGAGCGCCAGGTAGGCCGGCGCGGTCAATCCCCCGAGAGCGAACCTGGAACGGTCGCCGAACGACGATCCCAGACCACCGAAGAACAAGTCCACGACCGTCACCAGGACATGGCCGCAGACCACCGCAAGCATGATCCACGCCGCAGGCTCGCGGAGCCGTCCAGGCTCAATCTTGACCACAACTACCCCCCAATGGGTCCATACGGCACCCGCAGTTTCGCACATCTGCCCACTTTGATGGCGTGAGACCCAACAACCCCAGTACTCCCGCAAGCCTCCCATAAAAAGTATTTATCGCCATGTATAGGCCTGTGAGCAGGGGTTTCGCAGATCACTTCGCCCGCCGTCCGGCCCACGGCCGAGCCAAGAAGACGGCAATGGAACACTTGGCGACATGCGCATCGTGTCCCTGGCCGGTGGAATCGGCGGCGCCCGTTTTCTTCGCGGACTTCGCGCCGCCGTCCCCCACGCGGAGATCACCGTCATCGGCAACACCGGTGACGACATCACTCTTTTCGGCCTGCGGGTCTGCCCGGATCTCGACACCGTCATGTACACCCTCGGCGGCGGCATCAACGAGGAACAGGGCTGGGGCCGGGAAGGCGAGCACCACCTCATCAAGGCCGAGCTGGCCGCCTACGGCATGGAGCCGCAGTGGTTCGGCCTCGGTGACAAGGACATCGCGACGCACATCGTGCGCACGCAGATGCTGAACGCCGGCTATCCCCTGTCGGCCATCACCGAGGCGCTGTGCACGCGCTGGGAGCCGGGCGTGCGGCTCATACCGATGACCGACGACCGCGCCGAGACCCACGTCGTCGTCAACGACGAGCAGGGGCGGCGGGCGATCCACTTCCAGGAGTGGTGGGTGCGGCTGCGCGCCTCCGTCCCGGCCGAGCAGATCATCCTGGTGGGCGCGGACGACGCCAAGCCCGCGCCCGGGGTGCTGGAGGCCATCGCCGAAGCCGACGTGGTGATCCTGCCGCCCTCCAACCCGGTGGTCAGCATCGGGACCATCCTGCAGATCCGCGGCATCCGCGAGGCGCTGGAGGCCAAGACCGTGGTCGGCGTCTCGCCGATCATCGGCGGCGCCCCGGTGCGCGGCATGGCCGACGCCTGCCTCACCGCGATCGGCGTGCAGACCAGCGCTCAGGCGGTGCTGGAGCTGTACGGCTCCCGCCTGATCGACGGCTGGCTGGTCGCCGAGCAGGACGGGGACGTCGCGCTCGACGGGGTACGGGTGCTGGCCCGCCCCCTGCTCATGAGCGATCTCGACGCCACCACCGAGATCGCCCTCGCCGCGCTGGAGCTGGCCCGATGAACCACCCTGGGTCCGGGCGGAAGGACCGCCCGATCGCCGGAGCGGCGCGCGCCGTCAGCGTCCACGGCCTGCCGGGGCTGCCCGAGGTCGTGCCGGGCGACGACCTCGCCGAGCTGATCACGCGTGCGGCGCCCGACCTGGCCGACGGCGACATCCTCGTCATCACCTCCAAGATCGTCAGTAAGGCGGAGGGCCGGGTGCGGCAGGGCGAGAGCCGCGCGGCGGCCATCGCGGAGGAGACCGAGCGCGTCGTCGCACGGCGCGGGGAGACCGTGATCGCCCAGACCCGGCACGGCTTCGTCATGGCCGCCGCGGGAGTGGACGCCTCCAACACCGAGCCCGGCACCGTCCTGCTGCTCCCCGAGGACCCCGACGCCTCGGCCCGCCGCATCCGGTCCGGCATCAAGGCGAACGTCGGGGTGATCCTGTCCGACACCTTCGGGCGCCCCTGGCGCAACGGCCTGACCGACGTCGCGATCGGCGCGGCGGGCGTCCGGCCGCTCGACGACTTCCGCGGCCGGCACGACACCTACGGCAATCCCCTGTCCGCCACGGTGACCGCGCTCGCCGACGAGATCGCGGCGGCGGCCGAGCTGGTCAAGGGCAAGCTCGACGGGGTGCCCGTGGCGATCGTCCGCGGGCTCTCCCACCTGGTGACCACCGAGGACGGCCCCGGGGTCAGGCCGCTGGTGCGGCCCGCCGACGAGGACATGTTCCGCTACGGCTCCGCCGACGTGGTGTTCGCCCGCCGGACCATCAGGGACTTCTCCTCCGCGCCGGTGGACCCCGCCGCGGTCGGGCGCGCGGTCAACGCCGCGATCAGCGCGCCGGCCCCCCACCACACGACGCCCTGGCGCTTCGTGCTCCTGGAGTCGCCCTCGTCACGCGAGAAGCTGCTGGACGCCATGCTGGAGGCCTGGATCCGCGACCTGCGCGCCACCGGCTTCACCGAGGAGGCGATCGCCCGCCGGGTCAGGCGCGGTGATGTCCTGCGCCGGGCCCCCTACCTGGTGGTCCCCTGCCTGGTGATGGACGGCTCGCACACCTACCCCGACGACCGCCGGAACACGGCCGAGCGTGAGATGTTCGTCGTCGCCATGGGCGCAGGCGTGCAGAACCTGCTGGTCCAGCTCGCCGTCGAGGGCCTGGGCTCGGCGTGGGTGTCCTCCACGATGTTCTGCCGCGACGTCGTGCGGGAGGTCCTCGACCTGCCCGGCTCGTGGGACCCCATGGGCGCCGTCGCCGTCGGCCATCCCGCCGCCCCGCCCCGCGACCGGCCCCCGCGCGACGCGGCGGACTTCACCCTCATCCGCTGAGCCTGACGCTCAGCGGGCCTTGGCGCAGGTCGGATGGCACAGGCGGCGGGCCAGGGCGCTGAGGAACACGTCGATGATCTCGCCGGGCGTCGTGGCCTCGTGCAGGGATCCGTTCGTGACCGCGGAGATCTCGCGCAGCGAGGCGGCGTCCACGTGCTTCCCGAAGGCGAGCACGATGATCTGCACGGGATGGTCGGGGTCCCACTCCTTGCGCAGCTTGTCGACCAGGCCCTGCCGGGAGATGCCCACGCCGTCGTCCCTTCCCGCCGTGATGACGAGCAGGGCGTTGTTCATCGCGGGGTCGTACCGCCCCGTCATCTCGCGGAATCCGGCCAGGATCGTGTCGTAGAGCGAGCTCTTCCGGTTCTTGTACACCGTGAGCGTCTGGGTGTACTGGTCCAGCCGGCTCTGGCGGGTGTACTGGTCGCCGTCGCGATCGGGCTGGGTGATCGGCCCGAGCCCGACCAGGGAGCGGTGGCCCTTGTCGCCGCCCAGCCCATCGGCGAACTCCCACAGGCCCATGTGGGTCGAGCCGGGGAAGAGCTGGAGGCCCAGGTGGGTGGCCTTGAGCGCGACCGACTGAGGAGTGTCGTTCTTGGACTCGCCGATGGGTTCGGCCATGTGCTTCCCCGAGTCGGCCAGCACCAGGATGTTGGTCGGCGGCGCGAGGCGGCTCCAGGCGTCCAGGGCCTCGTCGATCACCGTCGGGGTGATGGACGGGCGCGGTCTCGGCGGGCCGGAGGGAATCTCCGAGCCGGCGCCGAGCGGCGCGTCCTTGCCGTCGGGGAGCCGGAACCCGCCGCGACGCACCGCCGCCTGCACCTCGGAGGAGGCCATCCAGTCGCCGAAGAGGCGGGCGCCCGCCGCGTCGGCCGGGTCGGCCGCCGTCACCACGTACGGGTAGTCGAGCACGATCGTGCCCTCTTTGGGGTTGAGCGCGACGACGGGGTCGGCGGACAGTCCCTGGTTGTGCAGCCACACCGACTGCTCGGGCACGATGACGACCGGTCGCTGCCAGAACGAGCGGTCGTCCACGGCGCTGAGCATCGCGCGGTAGTCGGGGGCCGAACCCGCCTGGGCCATACGGACGAAGGCGGTGAGCTGCTTGTCACCCTGGCTGCCGGTGCCGGCGATGTCCCTGGCCGCCGCCACGGTGGCGATGCCGGCGCCCGCCACGGAAGGATCGGGGATCCGGACGATGTCCGGCTCGTCCTCGGTCGGCTGGAGCCGCCCCCGCGCCGTGGCCGGGAAGACCATCTCCCAGCTCATCTCGGTCTTCTTGGTGGCGAACCGCTGCGCCAGGGAGCGCCGGGTCGCGAACACCAGCGGCGAGGTGGCCACCACGGTCTCGCTCGGCGCTAGGTTGGGCGCGCCCTGCTTGCGCGCCAGCCGTATCCACGCCGAGGAGTCGGCGATCCAGGCGTCGGGGCGTCCGGCGAGGACCCCGGCCTGGTCACCGATCAGCGTGCGCAGGACGGGGGCCGGCGCCTGCTCGGTGACCTGCACGAGCACGCACCGCCCCTCGACGGCCGGCTTCGTCGCGTTGAACCGCTCGGCCGCCTCCATGGCGACCGGCGCCATGTCCACCGCGGCGTCCACCCCGACCAGCACCGGATCGCGGGACGAGCACGGGCCTCCCGGCCGGCCGACGATCCACACCAGCACGCCGGCGAGCACGACGACGGCGAGGACAGCCGCCAGGACCCCGCGGCGGCGGTCCCGCCGCCGCGGGGGCTCGACGATCGGATCCGCGCGGTGCCGACCATGCCGACCTGACGCCACGGGCTTGCCTCTCGGTGTCTCTTGTTACAGGAAAGAGTCCGACGATTGTCCCAACGGACCCCGTAGGCAGCGCAAGTAGCCTCACGGTGGAAACATAGAACTTGTTATAACAGTGTCTGATAACTCTAGATCTCGGGGAGATGCGCGGTCCCTGCTAACGGGTCGGCCCCACTACCGCGCCAGCAGCGGGATGGTCCGGCGCACGCTCCCGCAGACGCCGTCGCTGGCCTTCGCCGCCGCCGCACGCTCCTCTGACGGGACGCCGTACCCGGTGGTGCGCTGGCGGAGCGGCCGTCCGGTCGGCTCCACCATCGCGGCGATCTCCGTGATCGTCTTGTACGAGCCGTTCTCGGAGCCGGCCATCCGGCTGATCGTCTCCTCCATCAGCGTGCCGCCCAGGTCGTTCACCCCACCCGAGAGCACGGCCCGGCAGAGGTCGTCCTGGAGCTTCACCCACGAGCACTGGATGTTGTCGATGGCCCCGTGCAGCATGATCCGGGCGAGCGCGTGCACGGCGCGGTTCTCGCGGGCCGTCGGGCCCGGCCGGGCGATGCCCGCAAGGTAGATCGGCGCGCTGTGGTGGACGAACGGCAGCAGCACGAACTCCGAGAAGCCGCCGGTCTCCTCCTGGATGTTGCGGATCAGCCTGATGTGCGCCACCCAGTGGGCGGGCGTGTCCACATGGCCGTACATCATCGTCGAGGTCGTCGGAACGCCCACGCGGTGCGCGGTGGTGATGACCTCGACCCACTCCTTGGTCGGGAGCTTGCCCTTGGTCAGCACCCAGCGCACGTCGTCGTCGAGGATCTCGGCCGCCGTGCCCGGCAGCGAGTCGACCCCGGCCTCCTTCGCGCCCACGAGCCAGTCGTGGATCGACAGGTCGGTACGGCTGGCGCCGTTGATGACCTCCATGGGCGAGAAGGCGTGCACGTGCATCTCCGGGCACCTCTGCTTCACCGCCCGCGCGATGTCGAAGTAGGCCGTGCCGGGCAGGTCGGGGTGGATGCCGCCCTGCATGCACACCTCGGTCGCCCCCGCCTGCCACGCTTCGGCCGCCCGGTCGGCGACCTGGTCCAGCGACAGGGTGAAGGCGTCGGCGTCCGTACGGCGCTGCGCGAACGCGCAGAAGCGGCAGCCCGTGTAGCAGACGTTGGTGAAGTTGATGTTGCGGTTCACGACGTAGGTCACCTCGTCGCCCACGGCCTCCCTGCGCAGGTCGTCGGCGACCCGGCACAGCTCCTCCAGGTCGGCCCCGTCGGCGCTCAGGAGCGTGAGGGCCTGGGCGTCGGTGAGCCGCGCCGGATCCGAGGCGGCCCGGCGGAGAGCCTCCCGCAGGTCGCCGCCGATGGCGCTCGCGGTGGGCACTCGCTCACGCAGCGCGTCCCAGTCGCCGTAGACGTTGTCGAAGTCGTCGCGCCTGTCCTGCGAGCGGCCGGTGGTGTCGACCTCCACGTGCAGATCGGTACGGCCCGCCGAGGTGAACCCGCCGTCGGGCTCCTGCCAGGGCCTGCCCACCGGGACGGTGTCCAGCGCGAGGCCGGTCTCGGGGTCGGCCAGCGCGGCCACGTGGCCGTACAGGCGCGGGTCGAGCCAGGGCTCCCCCGCCAGCACGTACTCGGGGTAGATCGTGAGCCGTTCCTTCAGCGTGAACCCGGCGGCGGCCGTGCGGGTGGCCAGTTCCTCGATCTGCGGCCAGGGGCGTTCGGGGTTGACGTGGTCGGGCGTCAGCGGCGAGACCCCGCCCCAGTCGTCGATCCCGGCCCTGATCATCAGGTCGTACTCGTCGCCGATGAGGTTCGGCGGGGCCTGAACGCGCATCTTGGTGCCGAGCACGAGCCGGGTGACCGCGATCGTGGCGGCCAGTTCGTGCAGGTCGGCGTCTGGCATGCCGCGCATGGCCGTGTCCGGCTTGGCGCGGAAGTTCTGCACGATGACCTCCTGCACGCCGCCGTACTCGCGGGCGACCCGGCGGATCGCGAAGATCGACTCGGCTCGGTCGGCGACGGTCTCCCCGATGCCGATCAGGACGCCGGTCGTGAAGGGCACGTTGGAGCGGCCGGCGTCCTCCAGGACGCGCAGGCGCACGGCCGGATCCTTGTCGGGCGAGCCGTAGTGCGCCTGGCCCTTCTCCTCGAACAGCCGCCGGGAGGTCGTCTCCAGCATCATGCCCATGGACGGGGCGACCGGCTTGAGCCGCTGCAGGTCCTGCCAGGTCATGACCCCGGGGTTGAGGTGCGGGAGCAGGCCCGTCTCCTCGAGCACGCGGATCGACATGGCGCGCACGTAGGAGAGCGTGTCGTCGTACCCGTGGGCGTCCAGCCACTCTCTGGCCTGATGCCACCGGTCCTCGGGGCGGTCGCCGAGGGTGAAGAGCGCCTCCTTGCATCCCATGGCCGCGCCCTGGCGGGCGATCTCCAGCACCTCGTCGGGGCTGAGGAAGGCGGCGGGGAGCTTGCCGGGCGCCGTGGCGAAGGTGCAGTAGCCGCATCGGTCACGGCAGAGCCTGGTGAGGGGAATGAAGACTTTCCGGCTGTAGGTGACGACTCCCTGCCGTCCCACCGAGGCCAGCCCCGCGTCCCTGACGCGGCCGGCGTATTCGAGGAGCCGGTCCAGGTCGGTTCCTCGGGCATGCAACAGAACCGTGGCCTCGGTCACGTCGAGCGCCTTGCCGTCTCTGGCCCTGGCCAGCGCCCGCCGCAGCGCGGCGTCTGTGGGGTTCACGTCCATGCAGGCACAGTACGGAATCCCCCATGCCCGACACACGGGCGGGGGCCTGGCCAGCACTGGCCTTTAGCGTTCCTTAAGGGTAATGCTCACGGATTCTCGATGGACTAAATGTATGCAGAGGAACACAATCGAAGAGTCACAGTCCTGCCCGACCCCCCAAGGAGATCCCGATGTCCTGGCTGATCCTCGCCCTCATCGTCGCCGCCGCCGTCCTCGCCCCGCTGTTCGGCGCCGACACGCGCGACGGCCGTGACTGGAGACCGAGCACCCCGCTCGTGCCCGACAGAGAACACACACCCACCCGGCAGCCGCGGATCAGAATGACCGGTAGTCACGAGCGGCCATCCGCGGGCCGCGTGCCGGTGGCCTGCGCCCGCCAAGTTCGAGCAGGCGGGTGATCCGATAGCGGTGCCCACGGTAGGGGGCCAGCAGCTCCAGCATCCCGGCGTCGTCGGTCTTCTGGCCGGTCAGCGACCACCCGACCAGCGAGGGCAGGTGGTAGTCCCCGACCGAGACCGCGTCGGGGTCACCGTGGGCCCGCTGCCGCGTCTCGGCCGACGTCCACACCCCGATGCCCGGCAGCGCCCGTAGCAACCTGTCCGCCTCGGCGGACGTCGCCGCCTCCAGCCTCTCCGCGTACACGGCCGCGTTGACGATCGTCCTCGCCCTTACGGCCTCCGCCCCCGCGCGGTGCCAGTCCCAGGAGGGGATCTTCCGCCACACCTCGGGCGGGGGAAAGACCCGCATGCCCACCGGCGCCGGGCCCGGCGCGGGCTCGCCGTACTTGCGCAGGAGCCAGCGCCACGCCCGCCAGGCCTCCCTGCCGACGACCTTCTGCTCCAGCACGGCGGGCACCAGCGCCTCGAAGACCCGCTGGGTCCGCCCGACACGCACCCCGCTGAAGCGCGTGGCCAGCTCCCTGACCAGCGCGTAACCGCCGGACTCGATCTGGCCGACCAGCACTTCGAACCCGGATCGCTCGTCTTCGGACCCGAGGAGCTGGGGCAGCGTCTCCAGCATCCACTCGGCCCCCGGGCCCCACGCCTGGGCCACCACGACGGCCTCGCGCGCCTGCACCGTCACGCGCAGCGTGCCCGGCCCCTCGGGAGTGCGGCACGTGCGCCAGATCGCCCGGTCAGGGGCGGACTGCCAGGCCGGGTCGCCGCTCCCGCGGCGATGCGGCGCCATCGTCGGCTCCACATCGAGAGGCCCCTCCGGCCGCCACCTGCGTTCTCGCACGAAATCCAGGGTAGGGGCGCCGGGAAGCACCGGGGATCAGACGTCGCTGGAGAAGCGGACCGCGCCCGCGGGCAGGCGCACCCCGGGCCAGACCCGCGCGCCGGCGAGCAGCTCGTTGCCCGATCCGACGACGGCGCCGTCACCGATCACGGCGTTCCTCAGCACCGCCCCCGAGGAGACGCGGGCTCCGGCGCCCACCACGGAGTCCACCACGGTGGCCCCGGACTCGACCACGCAGCCGGCGTCCAGCACGCTCCCGCGGACCGAGGCGTCGGACTCGACGACCGCCCGCGCCCCCACGACCGTGCCGCCGGAGATCTTGGCGCTCGGCGAGACCTTCGAGTCCTCCAGCGCCAGGTACTCCCCGCAGGGGCCGGGAAGCGCGGGAGAGGCCAGGCGGCCCATCACCAGATCGCACGACCCCTGCACGAACGCCGCCGGGGTGCCCACGTCGAGCCAGTAGGAGCGGTCGGCGTACCCGAGCACCAGCTCACCGGAGGCGATCATGCCGGGGAAGGTCTCCCTCTCGACCGAGACGACCTGCCCGGCCGGGATCGTGTCGATGGCCGACCGCTGGAAGACGTAGCACCCGGCGTTGATGCGGTTCGTCACGGGGTGGGGGGTCTTCTCCAGGAAGGCCGTCACCCGGCCGTCCTCGTCGGTCGGCACGCATCCGAACCGGGACGGGTCGTCGACCTCGGTGAGGTGCAGCGTGACGGCCGCCCCGCGCGAGACGTGCAGATCGACCTGCTCGGAGATGTCGTGCCCGGAGAGGATGTCGCCGTTGAGGACGAGCACCGGGGCGTCGGGGCCGCAGGCGAGCGCCTGGGCGGCGTTGCGGATCGCCCCGCCCGTGCCGAGCGGGCTGTCCTCGGTCATGTATTCGAGCGTGAGGCCGAACGCCGAGCCGTCGCCGAAGACCTCGGCGAACATCGAGGCGCGGTAGGAGGTCGCGAAGACGATGTGCCGGACGCCGAACGACCTGGCACGTGCCAGTTGGTGGGCGAGGAATGGCACGCCTGCCGTCGGCAGCAGCGGCTTGGGGGTGCTCAGAGTCAGCGGGCGGAGACGGGTGCCCTGCCCGCCCACGAGAAGAATCGCCTCAAGGTGCGCCGACTCCGGCGAGTAGCTGTCCGTCACAACGCGAGGCTAGCTCACTGATCGACCGCTCGTTGATAGGAAACCATATGAGCCTCCGCCGACGCTTCCCAGGTGAACTCCTTGGAGCGCGCGATGCCCGCGGCGGAGAGCGATCGCCTGCGCTCGGGCGACTCCAGCAGCGCCCGCAGAGCGTCTCTGATGCTCTCGGCGTCCGGCTCGGTGTAGGCGACCGCCTCGCCGCCGACCTCGGGCAGGGATGTGCGGTGGGTGGTGAGCACCGGCGCCCCGCAGGCCATGGCCTCCAGCACGGGCAGGCCGAAGCCCTCGCCGCGCGAGGGGAACGCCACCACCACCGCGCCGCCGAGGAACCCGGGCAGGTCGGCGAAGGAGAGGTAACCCGGCCGGACGACCCGCACGGCGACGGGAAGCTCGCTGATCGCGGCGTCCACCTCGTCGTTCCAGCCGGCTCCGCTGGCCAGCACCAGCGCGGGCGGGGACGGCAGGTCGGCCACGGCCTGGCCGAAGCCCTTCACCAGGTTCGGAATGTTCTTGCGCGGCTCGAACGCGCCGAGGAAGGCGACGTACGGACGGCCGTGCAGGCCGAGCCGGACGACGGCCCTCCTGATCTCCTCCTCCGACGGCTGGTGGAACAGCGACCGGTCGACCCCGTGGTAGGCGACGTCGATGCGCGTCGGGTCGGCCGCGAGCACCCGGATCAGCTCGTCACGGGTGGCCTTGGACGGCGTGATGACGCGTGCCGAACCGCGCACGGCCGTGCGGGTGGCGGAGCGGAAGAAGGACGCCCTGACGGTGTTGTGCTGCTCGGGATCGGTGAAGAAGGTGACGTCGTGGACGGTCGCCACCGTGGGCAGCCCGGAATGCAGGGGGATGGAGTAGTAGGGGGCGTGGATCACCTGCGCTCCGACCTGCTTGGCGAGCACAGGTATGCCGGTCTGCTCCCAGACCAGACGGGGTCCCCTGCTCGTGATCGCCGGAGGCCCGGCGAGGATGCGAGCGGAGGGGGCGAGGTGACCGTAGCGCTCGGCGTCGGCCGGCTGGCAGACGATCGCGAGATCGGCGCCCGCCCGATCGAGCGCGGCGAGAAGACCGTCGACGTAGCGGATAAGGGCTCCGCGGTCCGCCGGAACAGCGGCGGCGTCGACGAGCACTCGGGGCGTCAAGAGCGATCGCTCCTTTCGGATCTCCGTGCAGGTGCACGACGGAGACCGCGTGCGGGCGAAGGCCGTCCGGGCATGCGAACCGGTGGGGGCACTGCCGTGTCCCCCCGGCTGCCGCCGGCGCTCTCGCCCCCGATCCCCATCAGCTTCACTCTATTGCGAGGGTCCCCGAATCCGTGAGAGAAATCACAGGCCATTTCGTCCTTCTCCGGTCATGAATGGGAGGACGAATCCGGAAACTTCAGTCTTCTTCGGCAACCACTGGAACGTTCTCCGCACGCCGGGCGGCCACGCCGGCGAGCGCCGCGCAGATCAGGTCTCCGGCCGACACGACGAGGCGCGAGCAGAGGGCCGCGGCGATGGCCGCGCCCGGGTCCAGCACCGGCGCCAGCGCCGCCACCATGGCGACCTCGCGCACTCCCGCCCCGGCCGGGGCGACGACCACGATGAACCCGAGACACCACGCGAGCGCGAACGCCCCGAGTGACAGGATCAGCACCCGCGGTCCGGTGGCGCCCAGCCCGGCCACGATCAGCGCGAGGTGCACGCCGTACGCCGCCCAGCCCGCGAAGGCCCACCCGGCGGAGGTGAGCACGCCTCTGCGGGTCAGCGGGCGCTCCAGCGGAGGCCGCTTGAGCAGTTTCAGCCCCGAGCCGAGGACGCCGTTGACGATGCGCGGATGGAGGCCCACGACGAGCACGGGCAGCAGAAGGAGCACCCACGCGTACCGCGCCACGGAGTCACCGGCGAACGCCGGCAGGGTCACGACGGCCACCGAAAGGCCACTGACCAGGTAGATCGGATATGTCAGGAAAAATGCGGCGGCGCTGCGGGGGCGCGGGACGCCGAGGTCCTTGCCCATCTCCATCTGCGCGAGAACCGGCCAGAGCGACCCGGGGATGTACTTGCCGAGCTGCCCCACGAAGAACACCTTGGCCGCGTCCGGGAACGGGAGCGGCGAGCCGAGGTCGGCGAGCAGCGCCCGCCACATCATCATCCCGGCCGCCAGCGCCGCCAGCACGGCGACGAGGGACCCGGCGAGCAGCGGCCAGGAGAGCCTGGCGAAGCCGTCCGCCACCTGCCCCCACCGCCCGGCGACGGCCCAGCCCCCGAACCCGAGCGCGACCACCAGGAAGGCGAGCCTGACGAGCTTCTTACGAGTCATCGGGCGTTCTCAGGATGCATCGGCTTTCTTACGGGTCATCGGGCGTTCTCAGGAGACGTCGGTGCGTACGGGCTCGGGCGGTTGCGGCAGGGCCGGGCCGAGGGGCCTGCGGGGTGTCTTGGTCGCGACCCACAGGTAGGTCGGCACGACCGGTAGCAGCGCCCGCAGCGCGGTGCGGGGCGTCCTCGCCAGCGTGGCCTGGGCCGTGCGCCCGACGGCGCCGGGGAACAGCTCACCTCCGGCGAACCGCTCGGGCGAGGCGAGCACGGGGAAGGAGTAGTCCCACACGTGGAAGTTCCGGAGCATCCGGCGCAGCCCTCGCCTCGTGCGGAACCGCTCGTAGTAGTGGTCGGCGCGGCCGGACATGCGGACATAGCGGTCGGCGAGCGCGGGGGGCAGGTAGGACAGGAACGGCAGCTTGTAGTGCGGCTCCATCACACCCAGCCGGTTGCCGAGCCCGAGGTACAGCACGCCGTCGTCGGCCAGGACCCGGTGCATCTCCCCCAGGATGGCGTCGGGGTCGACCACGTGCTCGTAGATGTGGTTGAACACCAGCACATCGATCGACCGGTCGGGGAAGGGCAGCGCGGTTCCGTCGGCGCAGATGAACTCCACCCGCTTGCCGAACCGCTCGGCCGCCCTGCGCAGGCCTGGCACGTCGATGTCCATTCCGAAGGCCCGCCGCGCGCCCGCCGACGCCAGCTCGTCGGCGATGAACCCGGCCGAGCATCCGATGTCGGCCACGGTCAGCCCGTCGAGCACCGGGGTCGCGGAGTCCGGGTCACGGCCCAGGAAGTGCGCGAGCACAGCGATGATCTTCGCGGCCTTGCGCCGTCGCTTGGCCTCATCCAGCATCGCGGCCTGGAACTCGGAGTACTCGAGCTGCGCCACCCGTTCCTTACCCACGCCGCCCAAGAGTAGTGGGTCCCCGACGCCAACTCCGTGCCCCCGACATTCTCGGCACCTCGTCCGACGATCACCACCGACCGCACCGGTGTAACGATGAGAGCGAGAACCTACCGGCCGGTAACCATTGAGTCGTACGCTAGGCGGATGTTGAGCCGCCTTCGGTCGAGTCCCCTGCTCCGGGTGGGGCTGGCGTTCGTCGCCCTGGGTTTCCTGTCGTACGGCCTGTCGAAGAACTGGAACGACTCCGTCGCCGCGCTGGGCCGGCTGTCGTGGTGGACGGTGGCCGGGTCGCTGGCCGCGGTTCTCATCGGGCTCGGGTTCATGCTCCTCGCCTGGCGGGCCGTGCTCGCCGGGTTCGGCTCCCCCCTGCCCCTGCGCGTCGCCGCCAAGGTGCTGTTCATGGGGCAGCTCGGCAAGTACGTCCCCGGCTCGGTGTGGGCGTTCGCCGCGATGATGGAGCTCGCCCGCGATCACGGCTCCCCGCCCCGCCGCACGTTCGGCGCGACGGTGGTGGGTCTTGTGACCTCGCTCGGCTGCGCGCTGGCGCTCGCCGCCATCACCCTGCCCCTCACCTCGCAGGAGGTCGCCCGGCAGACGTGGTACCTCATGGCCCTGATCCCGCTCATCGTCGTGGGACTGCACCCCCGCGTGCTGACCTTCGGGCTCAACCTGGTGCTGAGGATCGCCCGCAAAGAGCCGCTCGACCATGTCCTGTCCGGATCGGCGATGCTCGCCGCGACCGCGTGGACGATGATCGGCTGGCTGTTCTACGGCGTGCACATCTGGCTGCTGCTCGGCGACATGACCCCCGGCGGGCCGTCGCTGTTCGCCGTGGCCGCCGGGGCGTACGCGCTGGCGTGGGTGACCGGCCTGCTGACGGTGATCGTCCCCGCGGGCATCGGCGTCCGGGAGGGCGCCATGGTGCTGGTGCTCGCGCCCGTCCTGGACGCTCCGCACGCGCTGGTCATCGCCATCGTCTCGCGGCTGGCCTTCACCCTGGCCGACGTGCTCTGGGCCGGGCTCGGCTTCCTGCTGGCGCGGAATCAGGCTCCGCAGGCGAGCAGGGCCGAGGCGTACGTCGCCCAGTAAGGGTCGGGGTCCACGGCCTTGACGCCCAGACGCAACCGCTCCGGCTCGCCGTCGGCGTAGAACCGGGTGATCACCTCGGTGAGCGCGTCGGCCGAGCCGGGCTCGGCCAGCAGGCCGTCGACCCCGTCGGTGACGTGGTCGGCCAGCGCCCCGACCCGGGTCGCGATGACCGGTAGCCCGTGCTCGTGGCCCAGCCACGCGTTCTGGCTCGCCGTGGCGGAACGGTAGGGCAGCACCAGCGCGTCCGCCTCGGCGAACAACCCCGGCACCTCGTCCGCGGGGACGTACCCCGGCCGCAGTTCCACGCGATCGCCCAGCCCCAGCTCGGCGATCAGGGCGCGCGTCTCGTCCAGGCCGCCCCAGAACTCTCCGGCCACCGTGAGCGACACCCCGGGGACGCGGGCCAGCGCCCGCAGCAGCAGGTCGAGGCCCTTGTACGGCCTGACCATGCCGAAGAACAGCAACCGGTGCCGCACTCCGCCGGACGCCGCCCCGGCCCCGGCCCTCGACGGCAGGTGCGGCGGCAGGCCTGCGACGTGGACCGGCGCGGGCGCCAGCTCACGGGCCAGCCTCGCCTGCTCCTCCGAGTGCGCCAGCACGTGGCCGACCCGCCGCAGCAGCGCCTTCATCAGCGGCGCGTCGTACGGCTTGCGCTCGTGCGGCAGCACGTTGTGGCAGAGCGCGACCACCTTGGCCCTGCGGCGCAGGCCGGACAGGATGCCAAGGTAAGCGGGCACCTGCACGGAGCTGAGCACGGTGAGCACGACAAGGTCGGCGCTCCGCAGCCGGCGGCCGCAGCGGACCCACCCGTCCGGGCGGCGCCAGTCGAGCTCGCGCCGGACGCCGGGGAACGGCTCCCCCTCGGGCGCGGAGATGGTCTGCTGACCGGGATACAGGAACGAGGGATACTGCGCGCGCCAGGACTCGATCACTACGTCGTGGCCCAGTGCCGTGAGCCGGTGGGCCAGCTCCGTGGTGTGCTGGGCTCCGCCGCCCTTGTACGGGTAGGCGGGGCCGACGATCGCGATCCGCACCTCACGCGCCCCGGGAGCGGACGATCAGGTCGGCCAGCAGCGCCAGCGATCCGATGATCAGCCCCGAGAGGAAGACCATGACCGTGCTCGCGGGGAAGTAGAACGGGTGCCGGACCATGTCGACGACGCCCTTGCCCAGGCCGATCACGACCAGCCAGATCGCCGGCGGCATGAGCACCTTGAGCGGGTTGAAGTACATCACCATCCGCAGCACCTGCAGGATGTAGCGGTAGGCGTCGGAGATGAAGCTGAACTTCGACTTGCCCGCCCGCTTGCTGTACTCGATCGGCATGTAGTGCACGTCGTGCTGGTTGGACAGGAACGCCAGCGTGATCGTCGTCACGCAGGAGAAGCCGGGGGGCAGCAGCCGCAGGTAAGGCAGCGAGACCGACTTCCTGAAGGCCCGCAGTCCGGAGTTCAGGTCGGGGATCTCCTGCCCGGCCAGGCGCTCGGCCACCTTGCGGATGAACCACTTGGCCGGCACCCGGAGGATCTTGTGGGAGCCCTGCTCGCTGGTGCGCGCGCCGACCACCTGGTCGATCGCCGGGTCCTTCTCCAGCACCTGCACCAGCTCGGGGATGCGCTCGTTGGGGTAGGTCATGTCGGCGTCGGTCCACACGACGATCTCGCCCCGAGCGTCCTGCGTGCCGATGCGCCGGACCGTGCCGGAGCCGCCGTTGCGGTGGAAGGGCACGATGCGCATGTTGGGGAACCGGTGTGCCGCCTCCTGCAGCCGCAGGAGCGTCTCGTCGGTGGAGTGGTCGTCGACGGCGACCAGTTCGTAGGTGTAACCGCTGACGTCCATGGCGCCGCAGATGCGCTCGACCTCTTCGACTACGTGGTCCTGTTCGTTGTAACACGGCAGGACGATAGTCACGTACGGCATCGCATCCACGGCGGATCCAGTCTCAGGCGTCTCGGTCACACTCACGTCGGGCGAGGATACAGTGCCCGGCCGGCATTGGAGTCCCCCTTATCCCGACCTGGGAACTCTTCCCGCCCGCGTGACCGCCACACCGCAGGCCTACTCGACGCACTCCACGCCCGGCAGCTCCTTCACCGCGTTCCTGACCGCTTCCGCGGCCTCGGGCGTGCTGGTCTTCACGCGGAAGCTCTCCCTCATCTGATCGAGGAGCGGGGTCGGCTCCCCGGCGGTGCCTTCAGGGTGGGAGCGCTGCCGCAGCATGAGGGCGTGCGCCCGATCCTCGAAGTAGATCTTCTCCACCCCGTCGACATCGTGGATGCGGTCCACGATCGCCTGCTTCTGCTCGTCGGTCGCCTGCCGCCCGGCGATGGACTCACAGACCCTCGCCACACCGCGGCCGCACAGGATCACCGTCGCGTCGGCCTTGCCGGCCCAGAAGTCGGTCGGCTTGCGCGTGATGTCCTGCACCCCGGGGATGGTCATCACCTTGGCGGCCACAGCGGGGTAGTCGGCCGAGCGGCGCAGGGTGCCGTCGAACGTGTTGATGAAGTCGGCCCAGGTGAGCGTGAAGCCGGTGTCCGGCCCCGGCGCCCGGTCGGGTGAGTCGCGCCACCTCTGATAGGTGCTGCGCGCGCTGACGAACCTCACGGAGGCGATCTCCGGGATGGCGCGCAACGCGGCCTCGATCCGCGGCGCGTCCCCGATGACCCTGCCGTCGTCGGTCTGGCAGCGCGCGATGCCCTCATCGCAGATCGCGACCTGGAAGTTCAGTTGCTCGGGCACAGGAGTGTCCGGCGGCGGGAGCGGCCTGCGGGACTGGTCGCGGAGGTACCACGCGCCGCCACCTAGCACGCCGAGCAGGACGAGCGCCGCGACGCCCAAGGCCAGCGGCCCCCGGTGGGCCGACGCCCTCTCCTCCCGATCCGTATCTCCCCCGAACGACAGCTCCTCCGCGCTCGGTGGTTCCTCTGAGCGATCCACGCGTCCACTGTCCGGTCGCCGGCGCACAGGGTCAACCCGTCCGCGGAACGACCATCCAGACGTCGATGGCCAGGGACCACGTGCCGTTCGGCGGCTCGACGAGGGATCGCTCGTCCTGGCGGGTGCGGAGTCTCATGACCTGCGCGGCCGGGCCGTACGGGGAGAGCTGCGCCTGCTCGGCCGCGAGGAGGACCGGAGTGCGGCCGGTGGAGCGGATGCGCCCGATCAGGCGGCCCACATCGGCGGGCGCCGCGACGTCGGCGCCGGCGCCCCGCACCACCGCCGACGTCACGGCTCCGGGGGCGGCATCAGCGGCATCACGGGCCAGATGGACCTGGGCGGCGGGCACCCCGCACATGCCGCGTACGAGCTGGGTGAAGCGGTCGCCGGTGACCCGCTCGACGATCAGCACCGACGCGTCGGAGGGCAGGGCCGAGCAGAGGCGTCCGACGGCCGCCGCCTCCCCTCGCTCGACGGGGGAGAACGCCGTGCCGATCGAGGTGATCGCGGCGGGGGCCACCAGCAGCACCCCGCCCACCGCGAGCAGGGCGCGCTGCGCCGGGACCCCGTATCCGGCGCCCCGCGCTCTGTTCCACGCCCAGCGCAGCCCCCACGCCGCCAGCAGGATCAGGCCCGGGACGATCACCGGTACCAGCCGCCGCGAGGCGAAGGGGTGGTCGGGAGTGATGGCGGGCCGGAAGAGCGTGGTGACGGTCGTCCACGCGATGATCATCAGCGGCAGCAGCCAGACGAAGCCCCTGCCCTGCGCCATGCGCCGCGCCAGAACGGCCGCCGCCAGCGTGGCCAGCACGACGACCGGCACCCCGACGTACCAGATCACCCAGTACAGGGAGTTCTCGTAGTACAGGCGGCCGGGGTCGGGCATCAACCCGTTGGCCTCCTGCGTCGCCTGGATGAACTTCGCGTTGAGCACGTCGTCCTGGGTCGTGGCCACCCGGCGCACGGTCTGCGCCCAGGGACGTACGGCCAGGCCGAGCATGACCAGCACCACCAGCCCCGCCGCCAGGCCGGGCAGCCGGCGCGCCGCCCATCCGGTGCGCACCGCCTTCCAGGACACCGGGATCAGCTTGGGCCCGACGACCGCGCCGGCCACCGTCAGCGCCAGTACGAGCCCGCAGATGGCGAGCAGGGGAACGACCGAATCGGATAGGTAGTTCAGGTAGGGCCGGGCCAGGACGAACGCCGCCACCAGCCCCAGCCCGGCGCCCGCGACCAGCCCGCCAAGGAGCGGCGGCCCCATCCGCGCGTACGTCTCGCCCCGGCCGCGCCTGCCGCGCAGCGCGATCAGCAGCCCGGCGTACGCCAGCACCGGGAGCACGTCGCGCAGCCCGTCGATGCGCACCAGGACGGCGAGGCCGAAGGACAGCCCGGCGAGCGCCGCCGCGCGCGGGCGGTGGCGGGCGTCGAAGGCCAGCGCGATGGCCCCGAAGAGCAGGATGAGGGACGGGATCTCGCTGAAGGTCGTGCGGGAGGTGTAAAGGATCGGCAGCGCGACGGCGAAGACCAGCGCCGCGAGGGGTGCCCATCGCGCGCCGACCAGCCGGGCCACGACCCCGGCGAGGGTGGGCACGGCCAGGGCGCCGAGCACCGGGGGCACCAGCAGGAGTCCTGGGACGCCCCCCAGCCAGTGGCCGACCGCGTCGATCATCGGCGTCCCCGGCATGAACTGCGGGACGACCGCGCCGCCGTGGTCGTAGAGACCGACGCTGCCGGGGCGCAGCGCGGGGTCGGGGCCGCCGAACGCCGCGGTGCCGTAGGGAATCGGGAGCGACCCGTGCTCGGCCAGCCAGATGGCGTACTGGGCATAGGTCGCCGGGTCCCTGCGGATGACGAGTTGCTCGCTGCGGAAGACGCCGTTGAACACGGCGGAGGCGACCGCGATGGCACCGACCGCCGCGACGTGCCACGCCGTGGCGTCGGCGTACCCCTCCCCCGCGCGGGCGAGCCGAACGCCGTACACGCAGAGGGCGGTGGCGAGGGCTCCACCGAGCAGCAGCATGGGCACCGGGCGGAAGGCGCCGAGCAGGAGAAGGGGAAGGCCCGCGAGCAGCCAGCCGGTCAGGGCGAGTGCGGGCATGGTCGAGATCACGGCGAGCACCCGGCCCGCCGACGGCCATCGTGAGTGATCGACCCAGGTTCCGTCCATCTGTGACCGCGAGCCTAACCGCCGGGACGCCGTGCGGTGATGCGAGCGCGGCCTGGGAGACCAGGTAGCGTACGGCCCTGCCGTACAGATCGCCGTGGGGGTCGCCGACATGCCGCATGCGGCTTTCACCAGGACGCGGCGTGACTTCGCGGGTGCCCACGGAGTCGCGCCGCCCGGCAGGTCGTGTGCATGTTCGCCGAGCGTCGAGCGGGGGATGGAGTGGTGACTGCGGGCCTGGCCCTCTTCGCGCGGGCCCGAGTGCCCGGCGCGGCGCGGCGCCACCGGTGGTTTCTCGGGGTGATCTCCCTTGGCGCGGTCCTGCGGATCGTCACCATGCTCGGGTACCGGCCGGCGATCTGGTTCCCCGACTCCTACACCTACGTGGTGACGGCGCTGCGGCCCCGTCCCGATCTGGTGCGTCCTGCCGGGTACTCGATGTTCCTGCGGCTGCTGGAGCCGTTCCACAGCTTCGGCCTCGTGGTCTTCCTCCAGCACCTGCTGGGCCTGGCCACGGTGGTGCTCGTCTACACCGCCGTCCTGCGGCTGGGCGGGCGGGGGTGGGCGGCGACGCTCGCCGCGGCGCCGGTCGCGCTCGACGCCTACCAGATCCAGCTTGAGCATCTCCTTGTCTCCGACACGCTGTTCGCCTTCCTCGTCGTCGCCGCCGTCTTCACCTGCCTTGGCCCCCTCACGTGGCGCGGCGCCTGTGCCGCCGGCCTGCTCCTGGCCGCCGCGACGCTCACGCGGACGATCGGGCTGCCGCTGATCGTGGTCGTGGCCGCATGGTCGTTCTTCCGGCAGATGCGGGCGGCACGCGGGTCAGGCTCGGCGTCCGCGGGTGGACGGGCACGCTTTGGCTCGCGTTCGAAGGCCGGGCTGGTGGGGGTGCTCGTCCTGGTGGCCCTGCTGCCGGTCGCGGGGTACGCCGCCTGGTTCGCCTCGACCTACCACCGGTTCGGCATCGTGGGCTCCAACGGGGTGTTCCTGTACGCGCGGACCATGTCGTTCGCCGACTGCCGGGTCATGCGCCCGCCCGCGGACCTCGCGGTGCTGTGCGACCCCACCCCTCCCGAACGCCGGCCGCCGTCGCAGGAGTACGTGTGGGACGCCGGATCTCCCCTGGTGGCCCTGCCGGGCATCACGTTCACCCGGGAGACCGAGCGGCTCGCCGGGCGGTTCGCGTTCCTCGCCCTGCGCAGCCAGCCGGTCGACTACGTGGCCTCGGTGCTGTCGGAACTCTCGCGGTCCTTCACCCTGGGCCGTCCCGTGTACCCGGACCAGGAGATCTACGACGCCTATGAGTTCCCCGCCGTGACCCCCCCGCCACCCACCCGCTCCCCCGCCATGGCCGGCGCGGAACTGGCCGTGCGCTACGAGGAGGGTCCCATCGGCACGCGGATCGTCGAGCCGTTCGCGGGCTGGACGCGGGCCTACCAGGACGTGGCCAGGGTGCCCGGCACGGTCCTGCTGCTGGTGCTGCTGCTGCCGCCGGTCGTCGCGGTGGTGCGCCGCCGCCGCGGTGAGCGGGCGGGGCCGCCGTGGACGCTGCCGTGGGCGGTGTCGGTCTCGTTGCTCGTCGTCCCCGCCGCGACGGCGGAGTTCGACTACCGGTACGTCCTGCCCGCGGTGCCGCTCGCGTGCCTGGCCGCGGCGCTCATGACCGCCAGGCAGGCGGATCAGTCAGAGGCCCCGCGACCTGTGGAATCTGTGAACATCCAGTAAAGCCACTGATTACGATATTCGAGCAATATCCTCATATCGGTAAGCTTTGCGGCCGGATCAACCCCTCGGGAGCATGCATGATCACGAGACGATTCCTTCGATCATGCCGCCCAGAACCGGGCCGGTGACCTAACCTCATGACGAAATGAGCGAGCACCGACACGGCGCCACCGGGGACCAGCGCACCGAGCCGCCTCGGCCCGGCCGCAGGGCCAGCCGCGGCCGGTCGCCGGAGTCCCCAGCCGGTCCTCCCCCCGCCGACAGCGAGCGTCCTTCCCGCCGTCGCCGAGGCGTTCCCCCGGCTTCGCAGGATCCGTACGGCGCGCAGGATCCGTACGGCGCGCAGGATCCGTACGGCGCGCAGGATCCGTACGGCGCGCAGGATCCGTACGGCGCGGGGGACCCATACGGCGCGCAGCATCCCTACGGGGCGCCGGGCGGCCCGCCGGCCGAGGAACAGCACGCCCGCCGCCAGCGGGGCGGGCCCGCCGGACCACCTCTCCCACCGGACGGCCCGGACGATCACGGGCGCCGCCGCGGCGGGAACGGCCGTGACGCCGGCGGTGGCCGCAGCCGGGTCCTGGCCTGGATCAGCATCGTGCTCACCGGCATCCTGGTGGTGATCGCACTGACCGGTTACACGCTCTACCGCAACCTGCTCGGCAACGTCCGCACCGACGACGTCACCGACGATCTCAACGCCAACCGGCCGGTCAACACCACCGGGGCGCTCAACGTCCTGCTCGTCGGGTCCGACTCCCGCGCGGGCGACAACAAGCGATACGGCCAGCACATGGGCGGTGACGGCGAGCGCACCGACACGATCATCCTCATGCACGTCTCGCCGAACCGCGACAAGGCGACGCTGATCAGCTTCCCGCGCGACTCGATGGTGCAGATTCCGGCGTGCAAGAACCCCCGGACGAAGGCCGCGCTGCCTCCCCGCCTCGACATGATCAACTCGGCGTTCAACGAGGGCGGCATGGGGTGCACGATCAACACGATCGAGGCGAACACCAACATCCGCGTCGACCACTACATCAAGGTCGACTTCACGGGCTTCAAGAGCATCGTGGACGCGCTCGGCGGCATCCAGATCTGCGTGCCGACGGCGGTGCAGGACAGGGAGGCCAAGCTGAACCTCCAGGCGGGCAAGCAGATCGTGAAGGGCGAGACCGCCCTCGCCTACGTCCGCGCGCGCCACTCCATGGGCGACGGCAGCGACATCAGCCGCATCAAGCGGCAGCAGATCTTCCTCTCCCAGGTGGTGAAGAAGGCGACGAGCGGCGACACCCTGACCGACCCCGGCAAGCTCGTGAGCCTGGTCACCGCCGCCGCCCAGTCGGTGGTGATGGATCCCCAGCTCGACGTGGACACGTTGATCCAGATCGCGCAGAGCGCCCGAAGCCTGACGGCCAAGGGCGTCAAGTTCGTCACCGTCCCCTGGGAGCCGTACCCCGCGAACAAGGACCGCGTGCAGTGGAAGCAGCCGGACGCCGGGAAGATGTTCGAGTCGTTGCGCACCGACGTCGAGGTCACCGCGCCGGCCAAACCGAGCGCCGCGGCATCCGCGTCCGGCAAGCCGGACAAACCCGCGATCAAGCCGGGCCAGGTGCGGATCCAGGTGGTCAACGGCACCAACATCGGCGGCAAGGCCAAGGAGGTCGCCGAGTCGCTGGCCGCCCAGGGCTTCAAGGTGACCCAGATCGGCGACGCGCGGCAGCCCGACGGCACCGACCGGCCGCAGACCATGGTCCTGTACTCGAAGGGCGCGGCCGACGGCGCCGACTACGCCGCCCCGGTGGCCGCGAAGCTGCTGACCAAGGTGACGCCCGCCTCGGGCAAGGTGAAGGCCGGGCTCATCACCCCCTTCACCCCCTCGGCGACCACCACGCCTCCCCCCGGCGCGGCCGACACACCGCCGGCCGGAAGCCCGATCATCCAGCTCGTCATCGGCGCCGACTTCAAGGGCGTGAAGGTGCCCGTCACCATCCCCGACAGCGCTCGCGTGGTCGACTCCAAGACGGACGTCTGCAGCACCTGAGCCCGATCATCCTGACGGCCCGATCCCCTGTGGGGTCGGGCCGTTAACATGATCCCCCATGTCCAACTTTCGGCTCCGTCGCGACATTTCCTGGCGAGGGCGTTAGGGTGGATGATCTGGCAGGCGAGCCCGTAGTCTCCGTTCCGCCGCTTCCTTCGAGGGCACCTTCCAGAGTCAGAAGCCACCTGGTCTCCCGACAGATAGCTGAGCGTTTCCCCCGTGAGTGACACCAGATCCTCCTTCCAGGTTCCGGCTCCACGCACCGACGGCGTCTCCACCGACGCCGACGAGGCCAAGGCCCCCGGCGACCGGGGGCAGGCGCCCTTGGACCCCGGCGGGGAGCCGGACACCGGCGAGGATGCGCCCACGGCCCGCTGGCCCGTTCCCGACTACGCCGCGCCACCCACCGGCTCGTGGGAACGCCACCGGCCCCATGGGGGCGAGCACGCCGCCAGGGAACCGCTGTGGCCCGTCCCCGAGCATGCCGGGAACCCCGAGGAGCCCGGCCGCGCCCGGCATTCCGATCGTGGCCGGCACGCCGAGCAGGCCGGTCCCGCGGCCGCCGACGACGATCCCGAGACCTTCACCTTCGACAGGCCCACCTGGACCGAGCCACCGCCTCCCCGAGCCGTCGCCGACGCGCCTCCGGCCCGCACGGCTCCGGGAACGGCGCCCTCTGCAGCCCACACGGCTCCGGGAACGGCGCCCTCACCGGTCCGTACGGGTCCGGGTGCGGCGCCGTCGCCTGCCGCACCCGGCGGCGACCTCCCCAGGTCCGGAGTGCCGGCGTGGGAAGCGCCTCCCAGGCCGCAGGAGCAGCCGCAGGCCTCCGCCTCCGACGGTTTCTCGTACTGGCAGCGGCGGCCGGTCACCGAAGCCCCGGCCGAGGCCGCCCCCACCTGGTCAGGGAAGGCTCCGTCCACCTGGTCAGGCGACGCGGAGCCCACACACGGCAGGAACCACCTGTGGGACCAGCCCGAGCCCCCGGCGGCCGTGGAGGCCCCCGCGCCCGCGCCGGCCAAACGTGCCCGCGAGCCGTACCTCGACAACGTGAAGTTCGTGCTGATCGCCCTCGTGGTGACCGGGCACTCCCTGGTGCCCACGCTGGCGACGCACTCCTCGCGCTCGGCCTACCTGTTCATCTACGTGTTCCACATGCCGCTGTTCGTCATCATCAGCGGCTACCTGAGCAGGAACTTCTGGAACTCCAACGCCAAGACGAACAAGCTGGTCGACACCTTCCTGGTGCCGTACGTGATCGTGGAGATCGTCTACGCCGTGCTCCGCTTCGCGCTCGGTCACAAGTGGAGCCTGACGATCATCGACCCGGCCTGGCTCAACTGGTATCTCCTCGCCCTGCTGCTCTGGCGGCTGTCCACGCCGGTATGGAAGCGCATGCGCTACCCCCTGCCGATCGCCGTCGCCGTCTATCTGCTCGCGGGGCTGTCCGACCTGCCCGGTGACTTCAGCATGGACCGGTTCTTCGGCCTCATGCCGTTCTTCGTGCTCGGCCTCTGGCTCCAGCCGCGGCACTTCGACCTGCTGAACCGCGTCTGGGTGAAGATCCTGTCGGTCGGCGTGCTCATCGGGGCCGCCGGCGTGGCCATCCTGCTCGCCCCCTACGTGCCGCTCGAACCCATCTACTACAAGGACAGCTACGCCGAGCTCAACCTGTCGTGGTGGCTGGGCATGGGCATGCGCGCGGGCCTGCTGGTCGCCGCCCTGACGGTCTCGGTCGCCGTCCTCGCGCTGGTGCCGCGCAGGAACACCTGGTTCTCCGATCTCGGCACCCGCACGCTCTACTGCTACCTGCTCCACGGCGTGCCCGTGCTCATCGCCAAGGAGATGGGATGGCTGGAGGTCCCGTGGCTGCACGGGCCGCTGGGCGTCCTGGCGATCAGCAGCAGTTGCTTCGCCCTCGCGATCGTCCTGTGCCTGCCGGAGACCCGTACGCTCTTCAAGTGGCTGCTGGAACCACGCCTCGTGTGGCTCTACCGCAGACCCTCCTCGTAGGCCACCTGCTTACGGATCTCAGAGCGGATGTTCAGCGGCATTTCCCCCCTCATTAACGGTGCGCATCCTGGCAGGAAGGGAACGCCGCTCAGCATCGACATATGAAGGTATGTGTCGGCACGATCGTCCACCACCCGGAGGACGCCCGGATCATGCACCGGCAGATCCGCGCGTTGCTGGAAGCCGGGCACGAGGTGACCTATGTCGCGCCGTTCACCCACTGCAACGTCACTCCGCCCCCGGAGATCCACGCCATAGACGTGCCACGCGCCGTGGGCCTGCACCGTGGCCACGCGCTCAGCGCGGCGCGCGGCGCGCTGCGCAAGGGCGCCAAGGACGCCGACCTGCTGCTCGTCCACGACGTCGAGCTGCTGTTCGCCCTGCCACGACGGCGCCCGACGACCGTATGGGACGTGCACGAGGACCTCGTCGGCTCCCTTGGCACCAAGGCCTACCTTCCCGAGGTCGCGCGCAGGATGCTGCCCCACCTGATCAACGGGGTCGAGAGGCGGGCGGAGCGCCGCGTCCGCCTGATCCTGGCCGAGGCCGCCTACCGGGACCGGTTCACCGGCAACCACCTGGTGGTCCCCAACACCACCTACGTGCCCGCCACGCCGCCGCCGCTGCCCGGGGACAACCGGGTCGTCTACGTCGGCCACCTTTCGCACGCCAGGGGCGTCAGCGAGATGATCGAGCTCGCCCACAGCCTGCGGCCGCACGGGATCCGGCTGGATCTGATCGGCGCCGCCGACGCCACGGTGCGCCCGATGCTGCGCGACGCCCAGCGGGTCGGCCTGCTCGACTGGTTCGGCTACGTGCCGAACAGCCACGCGCTGCGCATGGCGCAGGGGGCGCTCGCGGGACTCTCGCTGCTGCACGACGTTCCCAACTACCGCCAGTCCCTACCCACCAAGGTCATCGAGTACATGGCCAGGGGTCTGCCGGTGATCACCACCCCGCTGCCCATGGCGGCCTCGATCGTGGGCCGTACGGACTGCGGCGTGATCGTCCCCTATGGTGACGTCGAGGCGGTGACGCAGGCCGTACTGCGGCTGCGCGACGACCCCGAGCGGCGGGCCACCATGGGCGCCCGGGGGTACGCCGAGGCCCGGGGCCACTACCACTGGCCCGACCACGCACGCGACTTCGTCGCCAAGCTGGAGCAGTGGGCGGTACACGTCCCGGCCCCCACCGTCCACCGCGTCGTCGCCGCCTGACCCACCACCCCAACCGCCACCCGCCCCTCCACCCGAACCGCCACCCGCCGCTCCACCGGTACCGCCCCCTGACCCACCACCCCAACCGCCACCCGCCGCTCCACCGGTGCCATCGCCTGACCCTCCACCCGCGTCGCCGCCGGCCGACGCTCCACCCCTTCTACGGCTGGCGCCCTGCACCGCGGATTGGTGTACTTATCGGTATGGCTAGCCACTTCATTCAGGGGCGCCGGGTCAGCATGCCCGTGGAAGTCAGGGACGCCACGGTCTGCAGTGCGATGTACCTCGTGCGGGCCGACGCCGCCCGGGCCGTGCTGGCCTATTCCGATCTCGACATCACCGAAGTGCTGCCGGGCAAGGCGCTGTGCACGCTGGTGTTCGTCCGCTACGTCGACAGCGACCTCGACTCCTACAACGAGTTCGGGGTGGCCTTCATGATCCGGCCACCGGGTGCCGGGCACCCGCCGCCGCGCAGCGTGCTGTCCGGGCTGAAGGACCTCGGCCGGCACGGCACCGGAGCGTTCATCCACTGGCTCCCGGTCGACCAGGGGTTCACCCTGGAGGCGGGCCGCTCGATCTGGGGCTTCCCCAAAGAACTCGCCGAGATCGACATCCGGATGTCCTCGCCGTACAAGCGCTGCATCCTGCGCAAGGACGGCCGGCTCGTCCTCGACCTGCTGATCCGTCCGGGGATGCCCGTGCCCGGCTCATCGGCCCCGATGGACGCCTACTCCCATCGCGACGGCGTGACCCGGCGCACCCGCTGGACGATGCGCCCCCACGGCGTGCGCAGCCGCCCCGGCGGTGCGCTGATCAGGCTGGGCAACCACCCCGTGGCCAAGGAACTCAGCGAACTAGGCCTCCCCAAACGAGCCCTGATGACCACCACGGTGTCCCACCTGAAAATGACCTTCGACAACCCCATCCAGCTCTGAACCGCTCATCGACACGCCCACGCTCCACGCCCAACCGCGAAACACCGCACGCCCGACAGCAAGACGCTTCACACCCGACAGCAAGACGCTTCACACCCGACCGCGAAACACCGCACGCCCGACCATGAAACACCGCACGCCCGACCATGAAACACCGCACGCCCGACCATGAAACGGTCCTCGCCTCCGGCTCGGGCGTGCTTCCCAGGGGCCTAACGGCCCCCACGCTGGCGCCCTACCCGGAGCCGTGGTGAGCGCACCCAGCGCGAAGGCGAGACCACACATGAAGCCGAGCTCCCGTCCCCATGGGACTTCAGCGGGATTAGTGAATGAGACCGTTCTCCGTGGCCCAGGTGACGAATCCGCCCGGGCCAAAAGGAAGGTGGTACTCGCTGGCAAGAAGGTCATCAGCGAGCTCACCGACCAGCATAGGCGTGAGCAGGCCTTGCCTGATGGCGTCGCACAGAAGAGCGAGAGTGGGGCGAGTCTTGATTTTGTGGGATTCGGCGGCTTTACGCGCGGCACGATCGTCCACGACGGCAACCCCGCCCACAGTAGAAGCGAGGGCCAATACTCCCGCCTCTCCCCGGTTACGCTCCTTTCTTACCAGGAGCTCAGAAAACCGGCCGAAGGCCGTGATCTCCTCCCTTCCGCGTAGCTCGTAATGTTCGATCCAGGGTGCGTTCAGCACGGCTGTGATGCTGTGATGCCTGGCCGCCCCTGCCCGTAGTTCGTCTACGACGACATCGGGTATCAGCGCCCGGCGCCCGCCCACGACGGCTTTCAGCGGACCAAGCCAGTTGTTGATCGCGAAATGGCTGAGCGGACCCGTGTCGAACACGAGTACTTCATGGACGTCCACGGGTGATCAGGAGACGAATTGCCAGATGGCGCTGTCGGGAAGTTGGGGAAGCACCGGCAGGTCGTCCTCGTTCCACGTGTCCATGAGCAGGTCGGTCGCGCGAGCCGTGGAGACAGTGGCGTTGCGGTACAACCGTAGAACCGACTCGATATACGGTTTTGCCAGATACGGCGGAGCCAACTCGTCTGGCACCACCAGGTTCAACTCGACGATGTCGGCTTTGGTCGTGCGGACCATGCGAACCTGCTTGGCGTCAGATGGCCCGACAATGCCGAGCTCCAGCAGCCGGCGCGCCAAAGTGGACATGTCCACTTGGAAAGCACTGCCGACCCTCACTGCGGTGGTCCGCAGGTCGCCGTTCCTCCTGAGCCTGGCCCACGATTCCCTGAGCCCCCTCGGGGGCAGCAAAAGGGCACGGGCGAAGCGGTCGAGACGTGACTCCCACGCATCATCGCCATCTTGCTCGGCGATACGCCAGTCGACGGTGTACTCATCCTGGAACAGGTAGTGGCCCAGCTCGTGAGCGGTGGCCAGACGGCGACGCCCGATACGGAGACCTCCATTGATGATGGCTACTCCGCCCTCGCCCAGCATGATCGACGCAGCATCCGCCGCATCGGCTCCCAGATCGAAACTGAACACAAGAAGGCCGATGTCGGCCGCTTTCCCGGATACGTTGGAAAAGGGCTCATCCGAATCCAGCCCCAGCAGCTTACGGGCCTCGGCGGCCGATCGTTCGGCACTTTCCCCAGAATCCGGCCGCGCCCGACAGGGGGTGTCGAGCGTCAGCCTCTCGTCGTGGGCCAGGACGAACTCGACGTGCCGGGCGACCTGCTCCACCAATCGATCGATTTTGGGACTTACCGCTCCCGGCTCTTGGAGGTTGCGATGAGACACGATCGCAGCAGGCGCCTGCTTGACGAACCACTCGATCCGCTCACCCAGAGCGTCGGCGATGCGCGCAAGCTCCAACGCGGAGACACGTCGCGACCCGTTCTCGATCTTCGTGAGCGCCGATCTGTCGAGTGAGATCATCGCGGCGAGGTCCGCTTGCGTCAGCCCGGCCCGACGGCGAGCGTCGGCGACCTGCCCCCCCACCCAGTCGCTGTCTTCCACGGTCACATGTGCGATTCTAGAACATCACGTCGGCCCGCTCAACGGCGATGAGGTAAATCCCCTGTTCAGAGCCCACTTCACCACTACTTTCCCGAGACACCCCCGCCCCTGAGGCACTGAGTCGCCGGGGTCCGGATGCTAGCGCTGGAGACTCAGTGCGCCGTAGGCCGCGTCGACCGCGGCTTGGCGTAGGTCGCCGGCCGGGACTTGGGGGAATTGGATCGTGCAGTCTTGGAGTCCGCCGAGTGCCACCACCGCGCGGGTCGACTGCGCCAACGTGGGCTCCGGGCCGAACAGCAGCGTTATGAGTCGCGCTCGCCAGGTCAGCACCATCTCGATCATGCCCAGCTCGGCCAGCGTGGTGAGCTCGGTGAGCACGATCATAAGCTCGTCGCGGTGCCTGTAGTGGAAGTCGAAATAGCCTTCGAGCAGAGCACGGGGTTCCACCTCGCCCAGTGTCTCCTGCTGCGTGACGAACGCCTCTCCTTCCTCGATCAGCGGCTGCACGATGCTGCGCACCAGGTCCTCGCGTGAGTCGAAGTGGTAGTACAGCGCCGGTTTGGTGATCCCCAGCCGGTCGGCGATCTCCTGCAGGCTCGTCTTCTGCACCCCCTGCCGGGTGAAGAGCTCGCGGGCGACCGCCTGGATGCGCTGCTTGGTGTCGGAAGGTCGTGGCACGCTTCCCAGGTTATCTGACTTAACGATAGGTAAGTTATGCGCTATGCTTACCTATCGTTAAGTAAGGAGCGGTGTCATGCGGATCCTCATCTCCGGCGCGAGTGTCGCCGGGCCGGTTCTGGCGTACTGGCTCACCAGGTACGGGTTCACCGTGACGGTGGTCGAGCGCGCGCCCACGCTGCGAAAGACAGGCGGCCATGCCGTCGACCTGTTCCGGCCCGCCATGAACATCTCCGAGAAGATGGGCGTGCTGCCCCGCATCGAGGAGATGGCCACGGGGGCGAGCCGGATGACCGTCTTCAGGGAAGGCGTCGAGCGACCCCTGATCGTCGACCTCACCAAGGTGTTCGGCGCCACCTCCGACCGGCACGTCGAGATCATGCGGGACGACCTGAGCGAGATCTACTACGACGCCACGCGCGACGACGTCGAGTACGTCTTCGACGACTCCATCACCTCCATCTCCGCCGACGGCGAGGTGACGTTCGAGAACGGGGCGCCGCGCCGCTTCGACCTCGTGCTCGGCGCCGACGGGCTGCACTCGAACGTGCGCCGCCTGGTCTTCGGTGAGGAGTCGAACTTCGCCGCGTTCATCGGGGCCTACCTGGCGGTGGCGACGATGCCTGGCGAGCTGACCCCCGACGGCGGATACTTCGGCCACCTCGGCGCCGGGCGCTCCGCCGGGCTCTACCGCGCACGGCACATGAGCGACGCGCGGGCGGTCTTCCTGTTCAGGAGCGAACGCCGGCTCGACTACCACCACAGGGACGTACGGCGGCAGAAGGAGTTGCTGCGGGAGAGGTTCCAAGGGATGCACAGCGACGTCGACCACTGGCTCGACGAGCTCGACCGCACCCCGGCGTTCTACTTCGACTCCATCACCCAGCTCCGCATGGACACCTGGTCGCGCGGACGCGTGACGCTCGTCGGCGATGCGGGCTACTGCCCTGGTCCCGCCGTCGGCGGCAGCACCAGCCTGGCCGTCCTTGGTGCGTACGTGCTGGCAGGCGAACTGGCCGAGGCCGGAGGCGATCACGAGCGCGCCTTCGCCGCCTACGAACGCCAGATGGCCGAGCCGGTGCGGGACAGCCGCGCGTTCGCGCTGGGCGCCGCCAAGACCATCATCCCGGCCTCCCGGCTCGGCGTCTGGGCCCTGGCCCAGGGCGCACGGCTGATCTCCGCGCTGCCCGTCTCGATCGGCCGGGCCCTCGCCAAGCTCAACTCCAAGGGCCTGCGCCTGCACGACTCGATGACCGTCAAGGACTATCCGGCCCCAGACCGCGCAGAAGCCTCGGCCCCCGACCGCCCCGTGACGACACATCAACCCTCGGCCCGGACCAACCCGTAGGTACGTTCCTTCGGTCGGCTGTCACATCTTGCCGTGCTATTTCGTCAGCGAGGTGGAGCAGCCGACACGGCAAGGAGATCAGCATGGCCCCCCGTATCAACTACCTCGGCCACCCGGTCGCGGCGAAGTTCCTGAAGTACATCGTTTCCGCGGGCAAGGTCGTGGCCGATTCGACCCTGCCCGCCGCGACGCAGCAGCTGGTGGCGATCCGTGCCAGTCAAGCCCGCCGGCGACTACCAAGGACGAATCTGGAAGCCCGGGCGCCGCGGCCGACGTCGAGGACTTCGTCGCGGCCGCTTCCGCCTGTGGAGCCCGCGAGCTACGGCTCAAGCTTGGGGATGACCCGCACCATTTCTATTCTGTACCTCGCCAATATCTCTTGATCATCGCTGTTGAAGCCGACCGTGACGATCTCACTCTTTATGTCGTTGTAGTGTATTTTCCGGAATCCGTCACCCAGGACGTCGTCAGAGAAATCATCCTCTTCGACTATCTTGCCGCCGATCCACAGGAAATCACGTTCGAAGACGACGAACCCGGCGGTCTTGTTGACGGGTATCTCTGTGTTCGGGGCGATGTTGAACCCACCGGCATCCTCGCTCTGGCTCCACAGCACCTCCCGGAATCCCGGCTCAGGATCTCCCGAGCCGTTGATGAACACCCCCCGCGCCTCGAGCTGGCCATAGATCTCGAGATTGACTCCGGGGTCTCCTGCGGATTTCGAGCATCTTACGGCCTCTAGAGTGACCCTAAGGTCCTTTGCGTCCCTACTCATTTTTCTTGCCTTTCGGTCTCGTGGTCGTCACCATCCAGATGACCGTTCAAGGCTCATGGTGCTTTTACCGGGTCCCGCCCACATGAGTAGCCCCCTACTCATTCCCAATCCTCAGTGAGTGTTCGGGCGGCGTCGTGATCGGCGAGTACGGCAGGCCGATAAGCTGAGTAATGCGATTCCGTTAGCGCTAGTTCTCCGCGCGTCACTGTTTGGCCACCGCCTTCGGCTGTGGCCACACGAGCCGCCTCGTCGTGCTGATCAAACCGACCTTCGAGCTCCACGCCGCCGGGCCGAACTCGTGAGCACGTAGCCGACCTGGCGCGTCACCGCCGGGCGGCTACGCTATGGCCTGCGGTCACCGCAGTCGATTGATCACCGAATCGCGCAGTCGCCAAGAGTTCCGGCAAGCCGAATACCGGCGCGGTCATCGAGGAGAACGCAGGATAGGAGGCTCATGACCCCGGCCAGACACTTCTTCCAACGACGTGCGACCGATGGAGCCTGAGATCACCACCCCAGCCTTCGGAACCGGACACACTCCTCCGCGGCGGTCCGGGGACGAGCCTCGGGCGAGCCGCTCGTCGATCCAGGAGGCCCCGCGCGTGCTGGAGAGCACGGGTGCCCCGCTCGTCGACACACCTGCCGGCGTGTCCGCGGCCGGGTGGTCCGCCCGGGGCGGTCGCCAACGCGCGTGGGTGCGCCGGGCTGTCCTCGCCCTCATCATGGTGGTGCAGGCACTGCTGTCGGTGCGACTGCACAACACCGCCTTCATGGACGAGGCGCTGTACATCTCCGCCGGCCACATGGAGTTGGCCCACCTCTTCCACGGGGCTCCGGTGAACGCCTGGTACACCAGCACCTTCTCGGGTTCACCCTCGCTGTATCCCGTGCTCGCCGGGGCCATGGACCATCTCTACGGCCTGACCGGGGCACGCGCCCTGAGCCTGTTCTTCATGCTTGCCTGCACAGGCTTCCTCTATTCGCTCACCCGCCGCCTCTTCAGCGAGCGCGCGGGCCTGTTCGCGGCCGTGCTCTTCGTGGCCTCCCAGTCGACGATCGTCCTGGGATGGTTCGCGACCTACGACTCCGCGGCCCTGTTCCTGCTGGCCTTCGCCACCTGGATCGTGGTGTGTACCGACCGGGCCAATCCGTTCGCGGTCCTGTTCGCCGCACCGATCCTGGTCCTCGCCTTCTGCACCAAGTACGCCGCCGGACTGTTCATCCCCACGGTCGTTGTCCTGGCCGTCCTCGTCGCCTGGCCCCATCGGGGCGCCCGCGCGCTCTGGCGCGGGGTGCTGCTGTCAGCCGCCCTGGGTGCCATCGGCGGCACGGTGCTGTACGGCAGCTCCATCCTGGCGGGCATCCAGTTCACCACCACCTCCCGTGCTCACGGCACCAACGCCACGAGCGCGCTGATCAACGTCTCCGTCGAATGGATAGGGCCGGCCCTCGCCCTAGCGTGCTTCGGGGCGCTGTCCTACGTGTGGCGCGGCCGGGTCGGCGAGGTCGCCGCAGCGGCCCAGAAGACCACTGGCACAGAGCCGGGCAGGATCTGGCGCACGATCCTGTGCCTCCTGCTCTGCGGGACGGGTCTGCTCGCCCCGGCCTACCAGATTCACTTGTCGACCTCCGTGTCCCTCCACAAGCACGTCGGGTTCGGCCTCTTCTTCTTCGCACCGCTGGCCGGGCTGGGCCTCTCCCGGATCGTCGGCCCGTACCTCCACCGCACCACAACAGGCCCGTACCTCCACCGCACCATGACCGGCCCGTACCTCCACCGCACCACGACCGGCCCGCGTTCCCGCCCCACCGCCGTCGGCCTGCTGATCATCCGCACCGCGCTCGGTCTGCTGATCATCGTGCTCGCGGTCTCCTCCGGCATGGCGCAGTCCCAGTGGCGCTACGCGACCTGGCCCGACTCGACGAAGCTCGTCAACGTGCTCCGTCCACACGTGAACAGCGAGGGCCGGTACCTGGCGGACATCGCGCAGGTCCCCACCTACTACTTCCAGAACGTCACCAAGGTGAATCAGTGGACAGGCACCTACCACCTGGCCTACACCGATACCAAGGGCGTCAAGCACACCGGTGCCGGTGCCTATACGGCAGCCATCGATGACGGCCGCTACAACCTTGTGGTGCTGCAGAAACCCGGAGTCTCGAAGTTCGATCCCGCCATCGCGAAGGCCCTGCCGAGCAGCGGCAGGTACCGCCTCTACGCGGAGCTCCCGTTCACCACCACCTTCGGGGACGGCTCCTACCAGATCTGGACGAGGACCTCGGATTAGCACGAGATCCCCGACCTGGATCCGCGGGGCTGGACGCAGGCGGTGGACGGGTCAGGCGCGTACGAGGTTCAGACGATCGGAGGGCGGCCGAGGCGGAGCATGCGCCAGGCGGTGCGCCAGGCCATCGGGCGGCGCTCGCCCGCGGGCTCCCGGAGGCCCTCCTTGAAGCCGCGGAACCAGGATCTGATCGCCAGCGAGGAGCGCTCGCGCAGCAGCGTCAGGACGATCCAGTCGAGGAGGTACAGCGCCGCCAGGGGCCAGGGAAGGTTGCGGCGGGCCAGCCAGACCCGGTTGCGCGCGTTCAGCCGGTAGAACTCGGCGTGGCGCGTCGGCGGGACCTGCGGGTGGTACATGACGGCGTCCGCGTCGTACTCGATGCGGTAGCCCTCCCCCAGGAGCCGCCAGGCCAGGTCGGTCTCCTCGTGAGCGTAGAAGAACCGCCCAGGGAGGCCACCGACCTGCAGGAACGCCGAACGCCTGATCGCGCACGCGCCGCCGAGGAAGGTCGTCACCGGTGAGGAGCGCTGCGGGTCGCCGGCGCGCAGCCGGGGGACGTGGCGCCGCTGCCCGACGCCGCCGTCGGGGTCCATGACGCGAAAGGAGATCACCGCGAGATCGGGCTCGGCCGCGAAGCGTTCCCGGACGTGCGCGGCCACCTTGCCGTCGGCGTACCAGCCGTCGTCGTCGAGGAACAGCACCACGTCACCCGTGCACTCCCGGACGCCGTGGTTGCGGCCTTCGGGGATGCCGACGTTCTGCGCGATGCGTACGGTGCGCACGGACGCGGCCCCGGGCAGCGGGACCTCGGCGAGCGGAGGCACGTCGGCGCCGTTGCCGACGACGATGACCTCGACGTCACCGTCTATCTGGGTGAGCGCGGATTCGACAGCCCGGTCCAGCTCGGCGATCCGGTTTCCCATGGTGAGGATGACACACGAGATCTTCAACGCGTCATCGCCCCGACGCATGGAGAACGCATGTAGTCATGATCACCGAGTCTGTGTGAGCGGGCAATCCAGCTTGTATCTGCATACTGCGAAATAAGCGTATCGGAACTGTCAGGGAACCCCCGCCAAACAACAACTGTTGGCCCGGCGGTGGCCCTTGACAGAGATACGACGCCGGAGGACCGCCGCCGGTTCCGATCGTTTCTCATCTCACGCAAGCCGCCTCGACGCCAGGATGCTCACGAGATGGAGAATCGTCTGCAGCCCGGCGAACACGGCACACGCGATGACCAGCACCTGGGTCGCCGTCAGGCCACCCGCCACCGCGTCCCACAGGGCCGCGAACACGGCGATGATCGACAACTCTACGGCCTGTATCACCCGGTGGAAGCGCAGCGCCGCAGCGGCCTTCCTGGCCATGCGCAGCCGCGGCGACTGGAACTGCTCGGCCGCCGCCTCCGTGGTCGCCGCCAGGCCCGAGCGGGCGCGGGCGACGTCGACCAGGTCGGTCTCCGACTTGATCAGGATGGCTCCGAGCGCCGCCGCGAAGCCGAGCACGGTGTACCAGTCGGGCAGCGTGGCCGAGGCCCGGAACCCGAGCCCGATCAGCAGGGCCGCCTCGGCGAAGTAGTGGCCGACCCGGTCGAGGTAGACCCCGGTGATCGAGGTGCGGGCGGTCCACCTCGCCAGCTCGCCGTCGGAGCAGTCGAGCAGCAGGTAGACCTGGATCAGGACGGCGGCCGCGACGGCCGCCCACAGGCCCGGCAGGGCCAGCACCACGCCGGCGAGCAGCCCGGCCACGATCATCAGGCCGGTCACCTGGTTGGGCGTGATCGGTGTGCGGGCCAGCGCCCACGTCACGTAGATCGACAGCTTGCGCATGTAGAGCGCGCCGGCCCAGTGCTCGCCCGAGTTGCGTTGCATGGTCGTGTGCGGCTGCGCGACCGCGCGCAGCTCAATGACCGAGGGCCCGGACATATTCCTCCACCCGGTCGCGCACTTCGGCCTCGGAGAGGCGCAGGTGCTCGAGAATCGTGTAGCGCCCCGGACGGGTCGACGGCGCCAGCATCACCGCGGCGGTGAACTGCTCGGCCGTCAGCCCGACATCTCCGGGAATGACAGGAAGGTCGTGGCTGCGCAGGCAGTCGGAGACCAGCGACAGCCGGTGCTCGTCCTCCCGCAGGAAGAAACAGAAGGCCGCCCCGATGCCGGCGATCTCGCCGTGGTTCGAGGAGCCTGGATAAAGCTGATCCACGGCATGCAGGATCTCATGATCCCCGCCACTGCTGGGACGGGACGATCCCGCGACGACCATCGACATGCCCGACAGGATCAGCGATTCGGCCAGAACCGTGAGAAACGCGTCGGACTCGATCGAGTCGCCGCGCCCGAGCACGGCCTCGGCGCTGGTGCGCGCCATGGCGACCGCCAGGCCGTCGATGGGCTCGCCCCGCTCCATGTTGCCGAGCTGCCAGTCCTCGATGGCCGACAGGTTGCTGATCACGTCGCCCACGCCGGACCGTACGAGGGAGGGGGGCGCGCCGTGCACGAAGTCGAGGTCGACCAGGATCGCCAGCGGCATCGGGACCCCGAACGACCCCTTGCCGCCCTCGTGCTCCAGCGAGGAGACGGGAGAGCAGATGCCGTCGTGGGAGAGGTTGGTCGCCACGGCCACCATGGGGATGCCGGCCAGCGACGCGGCGTACTTGGTCACGTCGATGGTCTTGCCACCGCCGATGCCCACCACGGCTTCGTACGCGCCCTTGCGCAGGTCGGCGCCCAGGGAGACGGCCGAGTCGACCGAACCGTCGGGGACGCGGAACACCTCCGCCTCGCCCAGCGTGGGCTCGATCATGCTGGAGATGTGGTCGCCCTGCCCGGCGCCGACCGCGACCGCGACGCGGCCGGAGGTGGCCACGCGGCTGTCGGCGAGCAGCGCCCCGAGCTGCGCCACCGCGCCCCGGCGGACCTCGACGGTCAGCGGGGCCATGAGCATTCGCGCTAGAAGGGGCATGCGTTCTCCCGGACCGTGATCGTGACGCTGACCAGCCGTGGGCCCGAGGGCGGCGCGACTAGTAGGTGCACGCGATCTCCCGGGCCTTGGCGAGGTCGTCGTGGTTGTCCACTTCGACCCAGGCGACCTTGCCGATGGGAGCGACGGCGATCTTCTCGCCGCGGGCCACCATCTCGCCGTACCCGTCCTCGTAGTAGAGCTGGGGGTCGCGCTCGAAGGTGGCCTTCAGCGCGTCGGCGAGGCGCTCGGCGGCTCCCGGGCGGATCAACGTGGCGCCGATGTACTCGCCGTAGGCCTCGGCCGGGTCCATGAGCTTGGTGATCCGCCGGAGGTGGCCCGCCTCGTCGAGCGTGACCTTCATCTCCTCGTCGGCGAGCGACTTGACGTTGTCGACCGCGAGGAGGATGTCGCCGGTCACCGGCGCGTCGAGCAGCGTGCGCTCGACCGAAACCGGGTGGACGGTGTCGCCGTTGACCAGCAGCGCCCCCTCGGAGAAGTGGTCGCGCGCGCACCACAGGGAGTAGGCGTTGTTCCACTCCTCGGCCTTGTCGTTGTGCACGAGGGTGAGCTTGACGTCGTGCCGCCGCTCGAGCTCCGCCTTGCGGTCGTGCACCGCCTGCGCGGCGTAGCCGATGATGACCACCACGTCCCGCAGGTCGACCGCCGCGAGGTTCCGCAGGGCGATGTCCAAAATCGTGGTCTCTCCGTCGACCGGCACGAGCGCCTTGGGCAGCGTGTCGGTGTACGGCCGCAGGCGTCTTCCGGCCCCGGCGGCCAGCACCATTCCCAGCAACGTGCACTCCTCAATCAAGCCTGAATCCGTTGGCCAAAGGTTAGTTGCCTACAGGTGGTGATCGTGTAATCCGGAGTTCACCTATTCCATAACAAGACCAATCGTTGGCAATGAGCCCATGGGCCGGTGCGGCCGTCACGGTCAGTCCTGCCCGCCGAGATCGGCCGCCTCGACCCCGGATCGGGGCGCGGCGAGCCAGCAGGTGACGCTCTCCCAGCAGAAGAGCCCCGTGAGGTACAGCGCGAGCAGGGCGAACACGGGCACGACCACGCCGAGCAAGGTTCCCATGGCGACCACCAGCATGCGGCCCTCCCAGCCGAGACCGGCCGAGGCCAGCCAGGCGGGCGGGTAGACGTGCTGCCGGCACCGGTACACGACGTCGTAGTGGTGGAACAGGATCGCACCGAGCAGGGCGAACAGCAGCGCCTTCGGCATGTCCCAGGCGAAGCCCACACACGCGATGAAGCCGTACTCCGTGATCCGCAGGATCGGTGGCACCAGCCAGTCGAGCCGCCCGTCATGCGGGTGGGAGCTGCCCGGACCCGCCAGCAGCAGCGCGACGGCGGGCGCGAAGACCGACGGACCGTCGGCCCCGGCGACGCCGAGGAACAGCATCACCCCTGTGACGAACGCTCCGGCGACCGCGGGCGGCAGCGGGGGAAGCTGGCCCGCCACGAGCAGGCCCATGCCGCGCGCCAGCACCCCGTCGTCGCGATAGGTCACCACGGAACTGCGCGGCACCGGCGCCATGTGCACCCTGGTCATGATCATAGAGACCTCGCGATCCGGCCGGTCAGGGTGTACAGCGCCGCCAGCCCGCCCCAGGCGAGCAGCGCCAGGAAGGTCACCCGCGCGTTGAACAGGGCCGCGGTCACCGCGATCAGCACCATGCGCTCGCCGATGGGCAGAACGATGATCTTCTTCAGCCACCGGGACATGGTGTTCCTGTCGAGGCGCGCGGAGAGCCGTACGACCGAGCCGCCGTCCGCCCGGCCCGGCCCCGCCGGAGCCGGCGCGACGGCCAGGCCGGACACGCCCGGCTTCCAAGGCCCGCCCGGTGGATCACGCCGGAGCGGGACGGACCGCCCGAGCGATCCCCCGTGCCCGGGACGCTCCCAGACCGGACCGGTGCCCGCCGCGTCCGCACGGGCGGCGGCGTAGCAGAAGTCGATCATGTGGCGGATCGCCTGGACCAGCATGGCCGCCACCGCCAGGGCCCAGACGGCGCCCGGCCCCAACGGCCCCTGGTCGAGGCCGCCCGCATATCCGATGGCGAGCCCGACGTAGACGACGTACTCCTTGACGCGGTCGAAGGTGGCGTCCAGCCAGGCCCCGAGGGGCGAGAACATGCGGGTGTAGCGGGCGAGCTGGCCGTCCACGCAGTCGAGGACGAAGGACAGGTAGAGCAGGACCGCGCCCGCGACCTGCGCGCGGCGCTCGCCGGCGGAGAAGGCGACGGCCGCCAGGCCCGCCAGCCCGACGGAGAGCCCCGTGACGGCGTTGGGCGTGAGCCCTAGCCTCGCCGCGAGCCGCACCACATGCCCCGACCACGAGCTGACGAGGTAGGTCGCGACGAAGCCGTCGTCGGATTTGACGGCCGCCTCCAGGCGGGCGCGGTTCTCGTCGACATCCCCCAGCCGGATGATGGCGGCGTCGGCGCCGGGCTGGTCGGTGACCCTCTGGCAGTGCAACCGCCCGAGCGGCGCGGCCCGTACGGGCACGCCGACGCGCACGAGGCCGGCGAGCAGCAGGTCGGCCACCTCGGTGTCGCCCGCATCGCCGAGGCGCCGGTCGTGGACCAGGTCGGCGAGCTCCTCGGCGACCTCGGCCAGGCCGGGCAGATCAGGCTCGCCCACGTGGAGCACCCCGCGGAAGCCTCCGTTGGCGCCGGTCACGGTGTGGAAGGAGTTGCCCGCGGCGATCACCCGCCCCCGCTCCGCGCGGATCGGCGGGCACGCCAGGCCCGTTCCTTCGCGTCCGGCGGACTCAGGGGAGACCAGCGCCCCGGTGCCACGGGCGGGATCGGCCAGGAGCAGGGCGAGAGCCTCGGTGTGGGCCACCAGGTCGCCGGGGAGCACGGCCACCGGTCCCGAACCGGCCCGGGCGATCGCGGCCACCGCCCGCAGGTCTCCGGCGAGCCCGAGGCTTTCGGTCACGTCGGGCGCGGTCTCGGCGACCAGCACGGCTGGACGGGCGGGCAGCGCGGGCAGGCGTGAGGCCCTGGTCAGGATGTGCAGCCGGGGAACATGTAGCGTGGCGAGCTGCCGGGCCAGCCGGTCGGCCAGGGTGCCCTCGGCACACGCCAGGCCGCTCGCCGGGATGGTGGCGAGCACGATGGCGACGGCCGGCGCCTTCCTCTCGGAGGGCTCGGCGGGAGGCTTGGTGGACGTGGACGGCTTTCTGGGAGGCCTTGGAGGAGGAGGGTACGCGGAGTCGGGCAACCGGGGTCTCCTTCCGCGACCAGGGATCGTCCACCCCGCAAAGTAACCGAGCCGTCACACGCCTTGCAATCCCATCGGCACCTCGCCGGGCGCGCCGCTGGTCAGCGCCACCGCGCCGCCACGGGCCGCGCTCACCGGGGAGCACCCCCGGTGACGGAACGTTATCGGGTCCACGCCCGGTGACGCGGTGCAATCGCCGGACCCCACGCCGGTGACGGGGTGCCGCCGCCGGGTAGTGATCAGTAGGGTCAGCCGTGAACGAGTCACTGAAGGAAGACATACCTTGGCCGCACTGGAACCACGCCTGCGGACCGTCGGAGTGGTCCTCGCCGGCGGAATCGGGCAACGCGTCGGGCTGAACACCCCGAAGCAGCTCCTGAAGATCGCCGGGCGCACGATCATCGAGCACACGCTCTCCATCTTCAACGGGGCGCCCGAAATCGACGAGATCGTGGTCCTGATGGCGCCCGGCTTCACGGCCGAGGTCGAGCAGATCGTCAAACGCTGCGGCTTCCACAAGGTGAGCAAGGTGGTCGAGGGCGGGGCGAGCCGCACCGAGTCGACCTGGCGGGCCCTGCAGGCGCTGGGCACCGAGGAGTGCGACGTGCTCCTGCACGACGCGGTCCGCCCGCTGCTGGAGCCGCGCATCATCTCCGAGTGCGTCGAGGCCCTGAAGACGTACTCGGCGGTCGACGTGGCGATCCCCTCGTCCGACACGGTCGTGGTGGCCGTCCCCGGTCCCCGAGGGGAGATCATCCGCGACATTCCCGACCGGTCCCGCCTGCGGCGCGGCCAGACCCCGCAGTGCTTCCGGCTGTCGGTGATCAGGGAGGCGTACGAGCGCGCCTTCGCCGACCCCGACTTCGAACGGCAGCCCGCCACCGACGACTGCGGCGTGGTGCTGCGTTACCTGCCGGACGTCCCGATCTACATCGTGCCGGGCAGCGAGCACAACATGAAGGTCACCCACCCGGTCGACGTCTACATCGCCGACAAGCTCTTCCAGCTCTCCTCCAACACCGCGCCGCTGCCCGCGAGCCCGGCCGCCTACCAGCGGGCGCTCATGGGCAGGACCGTGGTCGTCTTCGGCGGCAGCTACGGCATCGGCGCCGACGTCGTCGACCTGGCCGGCGAGCACGGGGCCAACGTCTACTCCTTCTCCCGCAGCCAGAACGGCGTCCGCGTGGAGGACCCCGCCGCGGTGTCGGACGCCCTGGACCACGCCGCGAAGGAGAGCGGCCGGGTCGACTACGTGATCAACACCGCGGGCGTGCTCCACATGGGCAAGCTCGGCGAGGTGGACGACCTCACCGTCGAGGAGACCCTCGGCGTGAACTACCTCGGCCCGGTCAACATCGCCAGGGCCGCCATCCGCCACCTGCGCGAGACCCGGGGCCACCTGCTGCTCTACACCTCCTCGTCCTACACCAGGGGCCGCGCGGACTACAGCCTCTACTCCTCCACCAAGGCGGCCGTGGTGAACCTCACCCAGGCGCTCGCGGACGAGTGGGCCGAGTATGGCGTCCGCGTCAACTGCGTCAACCCCGAGCGCACCGGCACGCCCATGCGCTCCCGGGCCTTCGGCGAGGAGCCGCCCGCCAGCCTGCTGTCCCCGCGCGCGGTCGCCCAGACCTCCATCGACCTGCTCATCTCCGATCTGACGGGCCAGGTGATCGACGTACGCCGCACCCCGTGAGATCGGCGCGCACCCCGGGTACAAGACCACCAACGTGGGACCGGACCGGGGGGCCGTCTATGGGGTGGGTGCGTCGGAACATGCGTGGAGCGATCCTCGCCGGAGTGCTCCTGCTGTCCTTCCCGGCGCTGATGGTCACCGCGCTGTATCCGCTGCCGGTGGCGTTCGCCCTCGTCGTGACGGTGTCGTACGGAGCCGAGGTGGCGGCCGGCCGCCTGGCGCGGCCCGTGCTCGACCGGCTCGGCCGCGTCCACCTCGGGCTCAGCGTGCGCTTCCTGGCCCGTGAGATCGCCGCGGTGCTGCTCGTGGCCCGTACGGCCGGCGCCGGCTCGCGGTGGTTCGTCGTCCTGTGCGGCGGGCTCCTGCTCGTTCACGCGCTGCGCGTGCTGCGGGCCGGCCTGGCGCTGTACCTCGACCGGTGCCTGAACCGCATGCCCGTGACGACCAGGAACATCGAGGCGCCCGAGTTGCGGAGCCGCGCCGGGCCGCCGCGAGGCCTGGCCGGCCGGTGCGGCGCGCGGCTGTTCTCCATCGACGTCCTGCCCGTGGGCGCGATCGCGGCGGGCGCTCTCACCGGCGGAGGCGCGTCCGGCCCCTACAGCGCGGCGCTGGGCGGCGCGGGCCTAGGCGCGGCCGTCGCGCTCCAGGCCACCGCCGTGCTCGTGCTGCTGCTGCACGCGTGGCGGGCGGCGCCCCTGTCGAACCGCGACCGTGTCATCGCGGCGGTCGACCGGCGGGTCCAGGCCTACCGCCCTGAGGTGATCTTCTACTTCTCGGGCCCGCCCACCGCCCTCTACCAGGCCACCATGTGGCTGGACACGCTGGCGCGGCTCAGCCGTCGCACGATCATCGTGCTGCGGGAGCGCGAGCTTCTCCCGCTGCTCGGGCCGACGTCGCTGCCGGTGCTGTGCGTGCCGTCGGCGATCGACCTGATGAACCTGCGAGGGCTGGACAGCGCCCGCCTCGCGCTCTACGCGTCCAACGTCGGCAAGAACATCCACCTGCTGCGGGTGCCGGGCCTGCGCAGCGTCTTCGTCGGTCACGGCGACAGCGACAAGGAGGCCTCGTTCAACCCGTTCTCCAAGGTCTACGACGAGGTGTGGGTCGCCGGCCCCGCCGGGCGCGACCGCTACCTGCGCGCCCAGGTGGGCGTGCGCGACGAGGACATCGTCGAGGTGGGCCGCCCGCAGCTCTCGGGGGTCAGGGAGAGCGGGCCGGGCCTTCCGGCCGTCAGCGTGCTCTACGCGCCCACGTGGGAGGGCTGGACCGACGACCTGTTCCACACCTCGCTGATCACGATGGGCCCCCGGCTCGTCCGCGCCCTGCTCGCCCACGTGCCGGCCGTACGACTGATCTACAAGCCGCATCCGCTCACCGGCGAGCGCGATCCCCGGGCCGCGACGGCCCACCGGAAGATCGTGGAGATGATCCGGGCGGCGTCCCCACCGGGTGACGGCGCGGGCTCGCACCAGGTCGTGACCGGCCCCGAACCGCACCTGTACGACTGCTTCAACGACTGCGACCTGCTGATCAGCGACATCTCCAGCGTCGTCGCCGACTTCGTCGCGAGCGGCAAGCCGTACGCGGTGACCAACGTGGCCGGGATGGCCGGGCACGTCTTCCGCGAGCGGTATCCAAGCGCGGAGGCGGCCTACCTGCTCGGCCCCGACCTGTGGGAGCTGCCCTCGATCCTCGCCCAGCCACGGCACCTGGGCGGGGACGAGCTGGCCGGGGCCCGGCGCAGGATGAAGCACTACCTGCTCGGGCCCGACCATCCTGACGCGATGACCCGGTTCGACGAGGCGGTGAACCGGGCCCACGATATGGCCACGCTCAACGGCACGCTGCGGCTCTAGACCCCTCGGGGCGGCTTGCCGAGGCTCGGCGGGCTGGTGAGGAAGCCCCATCCCCAGGAGATGTGCATGGTCGCGTACACCAGCGGCAGCCGCGCCAGAGCGCTGGGGGACAGCCCCCGGCCGGTGAGCACCGAGCCGGCGAGGATCGCCAGGATGTACGCCCCGGGGACCAGCAGGCCCGGCCAGAAGAACGGCGACACGACCAGGCCGAGCAGCATCGCCACGACGGCGATCGGCGGGGCGAGGTAGCGCAGGTTGATCGTGCCTTCGTGGGTGCGCGCCACGACCCTGCGCCAGCGGCCGTAGTGGAAGTACTGCTTGGCGAGGGCCTTGACCGTCGGCCGGGGCCGGTAGGAGACGCGCATCCGGGGCTGGAACCACACCAGGCCTCCGGTCTCGCGGATGCGGTGGTTCATCTCCCAGTCCTGGGCGCGCTGGAAGTGCTCGTCGTACCCGCCGACGCGCTCCAGCGCCTCGCGGCGGAAGACCCCGAGGTAGACGGTGTCGGCCGGGCCGGCCTGACCACCGGTATGGAAGCGCGCGTTGCCCACGCCGATCTTGGAGGTCATCGCGCGCGCCACGGCCTGCTCGAACGGCGTGACGCCCTCGGCGGCCATGATGCCGCCGACGTTGTCCGCGCCGGTGCTTTCGAGCGTGTCCACGGCCACCTGGAGGTAGTCCTCCGGGAGCATGGCGTGCCCGTCGACGCGGGCGATGATCCCGTTGCGCGACGCGCCGATGGCGGCGTTGAGCGCGTGGGGGGTGCGTCCGGTGGGATTCGGTACGACGGTCACGCGGGGGTCCTCGGCCGCGAGGGCGTCGGCAACCTCCTGCGTGCGGTCATGGGACGGGCCTACGGCGAGGACGACCTCGATAGGCCCGTCGTAACGTTGGGCGAGCACCTGCCGCACGGCCTCACGCAGGTGGCGCTCTTCGTTGAGCACCGGCATGACGACCGAGATCGGCGGCCAGACTCGAGTGGTCTGGCTGGTTCGGGGCGAGTCGGGGAACTCCTTCATGGCGGCGCTCACGCTACTGTACGAGCGGGTGGGGACGGCAACCCACGGGCGATGAAACGTCCTCACCGGTGAGCGTTCCTTGCCTGAGGGGGGCACCGCGATGAGTGACGACGCCTCTGGTGTCCACGTGGGCGGCGACGCGTACGGCGGGGTGCGGCTGTCACAGCGGCGCTCCAAACGCGCCCGGTCGAGTGTCCGCACACTGATGGTGACCGGTGCGCTGTCCAGCGCCGTGCTGCTCGGATCCGGAGTGCTGTGGTTCCTGTCGACCTACGCCACGAGCCAGCTCAAACAGGTCAACGCCGGCACCGCAGGGTCGGACGCCCGCGGTGCCATGAACATCCTGCTCGTCGGCGTCGACAAGCGCGACGACCTCACACGGCAGCAGCAGAACCAGCTCCACCTGGGCCGCGAGGTGGGACAGCGCAGCGACACGATGATGGTCATCCATCTCTCGGAGGACCATTCGAAGATCACGGTGGTCAGCCTCCCCCGCGACAGCTGGGTCGACATCCCTGGCAAGGGCGCCCACAAGATCAATTCGGCCTACTCCCTCGGCGGCGCCCCGCTGGCCGTCCGCACCGTGCGCAACGCCACGGGGCTGACCATCAACCACTACGTCGAGGTCAACGTGCTCGGGTTCATCAACGTCGTGGACGCCCTCGGCGGCGTCTCGGTGTGCACTCCCGTCGCGATCAACGACCAGCACACCAAGTTCCAGCTCCAGCCGGGCACGTACGAGCTCGACGGGGTCAAGGCGCTGTTCTACGCGCGCACCCGCGCCACCGCGCGCTCCGACCTCGACCGCATCGACCGGCAGCAGCAGGTCATCTCGGCCCTGCTCCAGCGGGCGCTCAGCGGCGGCACCCTCGCCAACCCCGCCAAGCTCGGCGGCCTGGTCGGCTCGACGCTCAAGACCCTGACCGTCGACGAGGCCCTCGCCAAGGACCTGCTCGGGCTCGCGAACCAGCTCAAGGACGTCTCGACCGACGACGTGGCCTTCACCACCGTCCCCCTGGCGGATGTGAACTACACGGCGCCCACCGGGGAGTCGGCCGTCCTGTGGGACAAGACGGCCTCCCGCGACCTGTTCAGGCGGATCGCGGCGGACGAGCCCCTGGTCAAGCCCACCTCCGCCAAGAGCGCCTCCCCGACGCCGTCCGCGAGTTCCTCGGCGGCGGCGCTGACCGTTCCGCCCGCGCGCATCGCGGTCCGGGTGGTCAACGGCACGGCCATCACGGGCCTTGGCGCGCGCACGAAGACCGACCTGCAGAAGGCCGGGTTCCAGGTGCCGTCCGCGCCCGGCGACACCACCCCCCGCGACCACGTCGACACCGTGGTCCGCTACCCCGCCGGCCGCGAGGACTCCGCCCGCACCGTCGCCGCCGCCATCCCCGGGGCTCAGCTGCGCGAGGCGGACGTGCCGGGCATCGAGGTCATCGTCGGCACGAAGTACTCCGGCGCGAAGAAGGTCACCGTCAAGCCCACCCCCGCCACGACCCCCACGGCCACCGGCGCCCCGGTCGCGAAGACGGCCACCCAGAACATCTGCAGGAAGTAGCGCTGACGCCAGGGCTGTGGTGACGGCGGTCAGGCCAGGGCGGGTGCGTCGGGGCCGCCGGTCACGGAGGTCTCGTCGGCGAGGTCCCCCTGCGCGAGCCGCCATCCGGCAGGGGCGAGGGCGAACCAGTAGCACGCGGCGCCCACCGGGATCAGGTCGAGGTCGACGGCCATCAGCGCCGTGCCCAGCACGATCGCCACGGGGCCCCAGACGCCGCCCTTTCGCGGGCTCGCCACCGCATGCATGACGACGAGGCCGAGCAGGCCGACGTAGAACAGCACCGGTCCCACGGTGTAGAAGGCGGCCTTCACCCCCGCGTACGCCTGGACCTGCTGGAAGAGCTCGTTCATCTCAGGACGGTCGGCGGCGCGCAGCCCCACGACGAGGTCGATGACGACCTGACCGGCCGTCGCGCATGTTCCGAGCAGGGCGATCACGGTGCTCGCGCCGGCCGTGAGCCGCAGGCCCGTGACGCGGTCCGCCACCGTGCGGTACAGGCCGAGGATGACGACCCCGAACAGCGAAGTCCCGATGAGGAAGGCCGCGTGGCCGGTCGTCCAGGCGACACCTGGACCCCGGCTCCCGTCGAGCCCGTCCAGCAGCCGGATGACGCCGTAGGCCAGCAGGAACAGAGGGGCGGCGACGAACGACATCCCGGTGAAGACGTCACGGGGGGTGGGGAATGACCGATTCGACATGCTTCGATGATGGGCCGCGCACCGGCCCGCCCCCATCAGGGATGACCCCACCCCGACCCTGGCGCCTCCCCCACCCCCACCCCGGGACCGGGCGGGTGCCTGGAATCACCAGGATTCGCCGGTGAGGGCCTCGTATGCCTCGACGTAGCGCGAGCGCGTGGCGTCGACGATGGCCTCGGGCACCTCGGGCGCGGGCTCCTTCTTGTCCCATCCGGTGCCGACGGCCCAGTCTCGGACGAACTGCTTGTCGAAGGCGTACTGCGGGCGGCCCGGCTCCCACTGGGCGGCGGGCCAGAACCGCGAGGAGTCGGAGGTCAGGACCTCATCGCCCAGCAGCAAGGCGCCGTCGGCAGCCCGGCCGAACTCGAGCTTGGTGTCGGCGATGATGATGCCCCGCTCGGCGGCGAGCTCAGAACCGCGGCGGTAGACCTCCAGGGTGAGCCGCCGCAGCTCCTCGGCGGTCTCGGCACCCTCACGCGTGGCCACGTCGTCGTAGGTGATGAACTCGTCGTGAGCGCCGAGCGCCGCCTTGGTGGTCGGCGTGAAGACCGGCTCGGGCAGCTTGGAGCCCTCCATCAGCCCTTCCGGAAGCGCCACCCCGGACACCGAGCCGCTCGCCCGGTACTCCTGGAGGCCCGACCCCGCCAGGTAGCCGCGTGCGATGCACTCCACCGCGACCATGTCGAGCATGCGGCAGCGCACGGCCCGGCCGGCGAACTCCTCGGGCACGTCGGTCGCCGAGATCACATGGTTGGGGACGACGTCCGCCAGCTGGTCGAACCACCACAGCGAGAGCCGGGTGAGTATCTTCCCCTTGTCGGGGATCGGGGTCGGCAGGATCACGTCGTACACCGAGATGCGATCGGACGCCACGAGGATGATGTCCCCCCGGTCCTCGTATACGTCCCGGACCTTTCCGGAGTGGAGAAGCTTCACCCTGCCCCCTGATCTTCCCGTTACGACCGGTCACCAGGCTACCGCCGGCCCTCGGCCCTCCCTGGATCGGGACCGGTGACACCCAGCTCAGGGGTCGACCACGTTGATCGGGGCGTCGGCGACGCACGACCGCAAGGTCTGTTCCAGCTCATTGAAATTGCGGTGAATGGCGTGTTCTGTGAACCACGCTATGCCTGTGGTGACCAGAGCCGCCGGAAGCGAGACCAGCCTGGACCTGACCGGATCGCTCACATCGTCGAGGATGGCGCCACGGATCCTGCCGGAGGCCAGCCGATCCGCCAAGGCCTGCTCGTCCAGCACGCGGGCGCGCGAAACGTTCGCCAGTATCGCGTGCCGCGCGAGCAGATCGAGCTCGGCTCCGGAGATCAGATGATGGGTCGCGGCCGAATACGGGACCTGTATCGACACGTAGTCGGCGGACCGCAGGACCTGCTCCAGAGAGGCGATCTTCACTCCTGGGACGGGCCCGCCCGACCGGTTGCACCCGAGCACCGTCATCCCGAGGGCGGCCGCCCGCTTGGCGATCTGACGGCCTATGGTTCCTACGCCCACGAGACCCAGGGTCGACTTCTCCAGACCGCGGCCCAGGAATGGATGGTAGACGTGCGACCTGCCCAGCTTCGCCTCGGCGTTGGACGCATTCATCGCGCGATCTGCGACTATCAGCGCGCCGATGACATACTCCGCCACGGACGCGGCACTGTAAGAGGGGCAGTTGGTCACCACAATGCCATGCCTACGGGCGGCTTCGACGTCGACGTAGTCCGCAGCCGTGGTCACAAGACATAGATAACGCACGCTGCCGAGGCGGGAAATCAGCCCTTCATCGAACAGCGTCCACTCGGCGACGGCGATCTCAGCGCCACGCAGGCGACGTACGACCTCGTCGGGGCCCGGCATCCCGTTCATCACATTGAACTCGCAGAACTCACGGACTCGTGCCAGGAATTCGGCCGGCAGGACCGTCGGCTCGTCGACCCATACGACACGTGGACGCGATGACACATGCTCATCTCGACGAGCAGGCTGGACCGTCACGCTCCAGTTTCACATGGGGAAGCGGCGCAGTGAAGGGGCCGATATCGGTAGCACCGAAACTCGCATTTAGGATGATTAACTCACTGTTACCTTTTTTCGCCATCCACGCTATCGCCGGCCGCCCCATTTCCCGACCTCCGACGTCCGTGGTGGTGCTGTAGCTTGCGTCTCTGACCAGCAGGGCAGATAATCGACGCGACCTCTGCCGTTACCGCACCTTTCGATGTCGAACCATGCAGGAGGACAGCGTGCGGACATCTCTAGACGAGCTCAAGCAAATGATGCGGCAGGTTCTGAGCTCGCGCGGGATAACCGGAGAGGACGCCGAATTCGTCATTGACGACCACGTCGATGCCGAATTGGAGGGAAGACCGACTCACGGCCTGGGCAAGTTCCTCCTCATTGACCACGCACTCGATAATCGTCAGGGCGGGTCCGAAGTCGTGTCCAGCGTCGGATGCCTGATGATCATTGATGGGCATCGCGAGATCGGGCAGCTGGCAGCGAGGTTCGCTTCCCTCAAAGCCGCCGACCTGGCCCGCCGATGCGGCGTCGGGCTGGTCACGCTGCGCAATTTCGGCAGATTCGGACGGCTGGCCCCGTACTCGCGCATCATTGCCGAGACCGGAATGGTCGGCATCGTGCTCAACAACGCCGGACCGCCGGCCGTCGCCCCCTTCGGCTCGCGCAATGCCATTCTGGGCACCAATCCCATTTCCTTCGGATTCCCTTCGGTGACCACCCCGGTCGTGATCGACTTCGCCACATCCAAAAAGGTCTGGGGAGAAATCAGGCAGGCTACGCTGAGCGAGAGCCAGCTGCCACGAAACGCCTTCCTCGATGGCAACGGAAATGAGACGGTCGAGCCCGCACAGGTCGACGCCGTTCTGCCGTTCGGTGAGCACAAAGGGTCTGCCCTCTGCCTGGCCATCGAGCTTCTCGCGGGCACGGTGGCGGGCGCGGCGATGGGCGGCCAGGTCGACGACGAGTATTCGCTGGGAGCGATGTTCCTGGCGGTCAATCCAGTCAGCGGAGCGCATCATCACGTCAGCGCACTGGTCGATGAGATCGTCGCCAGCATACCCATGCAGGGCGCCGACAATGTGCAGGTCCCTGGCCAAGGGTCCCTGCGCCGTAAGGGCGAAGGACTCCAGCGGGGCTGGCTGGATGTCGCCGACTCCACGTACAAAACGCTGTCGACCATGGCCAAGGGCGGGACAGGACTCACGTCGAGCCTGCTTTCGAATTGACATTGAAGGAGTTGCCGACGTGTCCGTAGATGACGTCATCAATACGAGCTCATATTCCATGCTGACCTCGAAGTACTGGATGTGCCAGGAGAAGGAGCCTGCGGGCCCATCACCCCGTACTGGACATGACGTATTCTTCGGCATGATCGACGACCCCGACGAACGTACGTTGATCTTCGCGTCGGAGCAGGAGCCAGAAGGATTTCCTGGGGACGGCTATGGACCGCTCACCGCATTCCGCATCAGGACCAGTCGTCCTTTCGCCGCGCCTGGGTTCCTGGCCGCGTTGTGCGCGGCGATCGCGGCCACGGAATCCAGTGTCCTGGTCATGTCCACCTTCACGTTCGACTACATCTTCGTACGCCAGGAGCGTTCCGAACTTGCTCGGGAGGCGTTGGAAGGCCGGGGGCTCCGCGTTGAAAGTCCGTAGAGGGTGCGCAGAGGTGATGAATGTCGAGTTCGATTGATGGGGCGGTCAGTCGATATCGGCAGTGGCTTCTCTCCGAGCTGACATCGGACGACCACGGCCGCCTGTTCCCGCTCCGTTTCAAACTGGCCAGGAGATCGGGCCACCGCGTCTCCCGGCTGAGCCGGGAGCCGGATGGCCACAACGCCTTCTCCTTCGACGAACTCATCGCGTCGGCCGCCGGGGCACCGATCGTGGTCACCGGCGATCCGGGGTCAGGAAAGACCACCCTCCTGGAGTCCTTCGCCCAAGAGAGGCTGGAGAACGGAGATCCCGTTTTCCTGTTACGCATGGGACTGTGGTCACGCCACCGTCCCATCGTCGAGCAGCTGGCGGGGCGGCGACTTAGTGCCGCAAATGCCACGCGGGTCCTACGCCGAGGAGATTGCTGGGTCCTGTTCGACGCGCTGGACGAGGTGCGCGACCACGACATCGACGCCGGATTCCAGGCGATGCTGGACTTCCATGCGCTCTTTCCACGGTGCCGCATCATCTCCAGTTGCCGAGGGGCGCAACTTCCCGCCTGGGCGGCGCTGCGGCTCCATGCCGCCACCCTGCAGCCGCTGAGCCCGGCCGATGTCGAAACGGCGCTACAGGAGGCCGCCCGAGATTCCGCAATGAGCGAGCTGCCGCTTGCCCTGCGCGGCGAGCTGAAAGAACTGTGCCGGAACCCCCTGGTCCTGTCGATGACGCAGGAACTACTACTCGCCGGGCACGACAGCGTTCTGCAGATCTCCTCGCCGAGCCAGATCTACGATCTGTTCATCACCCTCATAGACGCCCGTGAGCGTGGGAGACGCCCCATCGACTCGGCCATGGAGCGTCGATTCATCGGCGGCGGCAATCTGAAACTACTCGGATTCGTCGCCTGGAAGATGCTGGAGGGCATGCAGGCCTCGGCGAGCGAGGAGCAGCTCGCCGAATGGCTTGAAGAAGCACTGGACGACCCCCGCTGGTCCTGGTTCGGGAGCGGCGAGTCCTCCCCCGCGGAATTGCTCGCGGTTCTCATGACCCGGGCGCCTCTGAAGCAGATCCCATCACCGGTCGGGGGACATCCCCAGATCGGCTTCATGCACCTGACGTTCCGCGACGCGCTGGCGGGTCGGCATCTCAGGCTGACCATGAAGACGGCCGGGTCACATGATGCTCTCGTCGAGATCCTCTTGGACGAGCGCCGCCGGTTCTGGGGACCGCTCACCTTTGTGGTGGGGACCGAGGAGCTCGCCGGCAGGACTTCCCGTCTCACCGTGGACGTCGCGTTCCAACATGGCCGCCAGGAGCTTCTCGTACTGGCCGCGCAGGCCGTCGCCGATCGCTGGGACATCGATTCCGGAGAGATCGGCGATCTCTCCCTCAGCATCCTCGAGGCGTTCAAGAACTGGGACCGGCCCTTCGACTACGAACTTGTCCGGGCAAGCCGGGGACTGATCCAGAGGCTGGACCAGTCCTACCCCGTGCGCCTACGCGAGGACCTTGTCTATTTCGCCGACAAGTACGCTCCCGTCGTCCCACAGGCGTTCGTTCTCACCTCCGTCAACGCCCTGCTCGCCCTTCTCGACGACGAGCGTCACGACGTGGTGATCAATGCCCTGTACACCCTGGCGTCCTCCGCCTACCGTTCTGACGCGCAGCGGGAGGAGGTGGCCCTGGCGATCGTCCTTCGACTTCCCGGTTGGGGCGGTGACGTCGCGGATCAGGCCGTCGCGGCGCTCAAGGACCTGGGTGCCGTCTCGTGCCTTCCGACGTTGCGAGCGGTGGCCCAAGACGCGAAATCCCAGCCGCGGTCACGGGCGTTCGCCGCGAACGGGATCGCCCAAATGGGCGACCAAGGCGACCTGGAGCTTCTCAAAGGGCTGCTGTTCGACAGGCGATTCCGATACCGCGACTCGGCGTCTTGGTCTCTGCAGCTCCTCGCCCGGCGCATACTCCCGCATCGCCCTGAATTGCGCCAGGAGATCGTTGGAATCTACCTGTCGGCCTTGCTGAGCGAGCCGGACGACCTGCCCGGCCGATACGCGAAGGGGAACATCCTCTATTCCCTCGGGATACTGAAGGCGCGCGAGCGTCGCGAGGCGATCGAGAGCTTCATACTCAGCGAGCGAGAGGCCTATGTGATCGAGGACGGAATCTACGCCCTCGGCCTTCTCTGCGACCCCGGCTCGGAACACATACTGCGCGGCCATCTCAGGCACACCGATCCCGCCATACGTTTCAAGGCGGGCGAGTCGTTGCTCGCACTCCATCGCGCGCGCCGTTCCGATGCTCGTCTCCTGCGCACCGACACGTACCGAATTGTATGCAGAATGGGCGAGGCCATCGAGGCCCGGCTGACGACAGCGGAGACGACCGACCTCGGCATGGTGGCCGCGATGCTCCACCGTGGCCCGGTGAAGACGGACAGCCTCCGGGAGATCTTTCACATCCACTCCGAGCAGCAGGATGCGGTTCAGCGAATCTTCGACAGGGGATTGAGCAGCGGCCTGCTCCGGACGCGACCGCGTTTCCTCGATCACGGGTCCACGCATGAGGTACGAATCAGCAGGGAGGACGCGGACGCGCTCCGTCACCTGTGCGAGAAGGGGAGCTCCGAGTTGTGACTTCTGCAGCGGGCGGCGATTTAGTGGATCTACTGGGAGCTCTGTACACATGCATCAGCATCATCATCGTCTTCGAAGTCCTGATGCTCCAAATGTGGCTGCAGGAAGCGCTGAGCCTCGACAATCTGGCATTCGATGTCGATGAGCAGTCCATGGTCGGGACGTTGGAACGACGGCGCGTCGTCGAGCGGATCGTAAGGCACCGGGCCAAGTTCCCTAAGATCCAGTTGCTGGCTCTGTCGATCGGATTGACGGCCATCCTGGCACTCGCCGCCGTGCTGGCCGCGAACATCCGCGAGTTGCCCCCGGTCTTCACATTCGGCCCGGTCGTCATCCTCGCCCTCACGTACTTCGGAGTCGCCGGCGCGATCTGGCGTCAGGGATTCGCGATATTACGACTCGCCGTGCGCCGTTTGGACTGAGATCGTATTGGCTGACGACTACAGGGACAGCGCCGCATGGACGCTCACCAAATGGGAGACGCTCGGTTTGGAGAGGGTCTTCAACCTGGCCGACGGACATGCCCAGCACCCGTTATCGAAAGAGGAGCTCGATTTCGTTTTCACCCTGCATTCGGCGCTGACCGATCCGACGTCCAGACCTCAGTCGCAGTATGAGAGGGACTTCGTCGACGCCTTCTTTCGGCTCGCCGCCCAGACACCTCCGGCGGAGCGGCCCTTGTTTCATTATTCCAGCTCGACCTCCCTCGACGTGACGGCGAAAGCGATCCGATCGGCGGGCTTGGCGGACGCGGCGATAATCTGTCCCACGTTCGATAATATTCCGCTTCTCATGCGGCGGAACGGATTGCACACCACGCCCGTCCGGGAGCCGGACATCTGGCTCGACGAGGTGTATCGACGGGAAGTGCTACGCCGCTGCGATGTGATTCTCCTGGTCGTGCCCAACAACCCGACCGGATACGTGCCGGATCGCGATTCCTTTCACCGGGTCTGCCAGGACTGCGCGAGCCACGGCAAGGTTCTCATCGTGGATTTCAGCTTCAGATTGCTGTCGTCGCTTCACCGGTGGGATCAGTACGCCATCGCGCGGCGAACAGAGGGGTTGCGTTACATCTTCATCGAGGACACCGGGAAGATCTATCCGCTCAAGGAACTGAAAGTCGGTCTCGTCTCCTCAAGTGGAGGTCTCGCTTCCACGCTTCGCATCGTCAGCGAGGAGATCGCTCTCAATGTTTCCCCGTTCGTGCTCCAGGCGCTGGCGGGGTTGTTCGACATCGACCGGCGCCGGGCCGGTCCGGACAGGGAGCGCGTGCTGGTCTGCTCAGAAGTGGTGCGGGCCAACCGCGCTTATCTGCGGGCGAGACTCGGCGGAATACCGATCACGGTGGAGTCGCCCGCCTCCGACATCAGTGTCGAGTGGCTGCGACTCCAGTCGGGGAGCGCCACCGCGCTCTGCGCCCGCCTGCTCGCCACCGGGGTCGCGATACTGCCTGGTCATCCGTTCTTCTGGGATCGGAGCGACCACCAGGACGGTCATGTCCGCGTTGCCCTCGCCCGGGATCCCCACTACTTCGCGGCCGGCGCCACGCTACTGGTGCAGCAGATCGCCCGACTAGCGTCCGAATCCGGCTAAGCCCCTGGTGGCACGTCGTAGAGGTGATCCGTGGCGTCGACGCCGAGGTTCAGGACCCGCCCGAGGGCGGCGAGGACCTGGTCGGAGGGGCCGAGTTCCCGGCTCTGCTCCAGACGGCGCTTGCCGGTTACGAGACGGGGTTCCGGGAGGTCGGCGGGCAGAAGCTCGTCTCGAAGAGCTGGGCGAAGGTCTCCAGGAAGTCGTTCCAGTCGCCGTTCAGGTTGCTCACCAGCGTGCGGGTGCCCTGGCGGTCGCCCATCGCGTACGACATCGAGCCGTGGATGTAGCCGCCGCCGCCCCAGAGCGTGACCCCGCACGGGAGCTTCTGGGAGTAGACGCCGAGGCCGTACCTGGTGTTCGGTACCCAGTCCGAGCCCTCCGTCGAGACGGTGGTGAACATCTCCTTCTGCTGGGCGGGCGGGAGGAGGTGGCCGCGCAGCAGAGCACCCAGGAACCGGTGCAGGTCCGAGGTCGTCGATACCATGCCGCCGGCGGCCCCGGCCCAGCTCAGGTCCATCTCGGTCACGTCGTGGATCTCCGCGTCGGGACCGCTCTCGCCCAGCTTGGAGTAGTGGCGGGCGTGCGGCTCGCGCATCGTGTTGTCGGTGCCCGGGAGGTAGGTGCCCGTCAGGCGCAGAGGGCGGACGATGCGGCGCTCGATCTCGTCCGCGAGGGTCGAGCCTGTCGCACGCTCGACGATCATTCCCGCGAGGTTGTAATTGATCTTGGAGTAGATGAAGCGCTTCCCGGGCTCTTCGGGGCTCGGGGTCTCCTGGCCGAGGACGGCGTCGGGGAGTCCGCTGGTGTGGTTGAGCAACCGCCTGACGGTGATCTTGGTACCGTCCGCGCCGAGGTACTCCTCCACCACGCCCGGCAGCCACTTGGCCACCGTGTCGTCCAGGGTCAGCTTGCCTTCCGCCGCCAGTCGCAGGACCACCGTGCCGGTGAACGCCTTGGTGAAGCTTCCGATGCGGAAGTGCTCACCCGGTTGGCGCTTGCGACCGGTGGTCATGTCGGCCACCCCTGCCGCACCGAACCACGGTGACGTGTGGCCGTCTCTGATCTCGGCGACGATCCCGGGGCCGCCGCCGTCGGCCACGGCCTGGTCGAGCACGCGCCGGATCTTGGCGTGGCCCCGGTCGCGGTCGGCCGCGAAGGCGGCGGGGGTCATCATGGCGGTCCCTGCCACGGTCAGAGCGACGGCGAGCAGGCCTGCGTGGGCGCGGAACATGGACATTCTGCCTCCTTGGGCATGGAAGAAAGGTCCGAGGGAGTGGGGCCGGGCATGGCCATGCCGGGAAAGGCCGTGCCGTTAGAGCGCGAACGTGAGCTCCCGGGAGATGGGGAGATCGCTCGCGGACACTTAAGCAACACTAGTTGACTAATCTCAAACTAGTCAACCGGAGTTGCTTATCTGCTCCCCATGTTCGTCGCCCGTGCACACGGGACGTTCAGGGGCACCGTGTCGGAATCAGGTCGCTCGGCTCGGCGGGTGTGGGCAGGGGGTTTCCCGTCGGCAGCGTGATGGCGACGGTCAGCCCGCCTTCGGGGTTCGGCGCCGCCGTGACCGTGCCGTCGTGCGCGTGCACGATGGACCTGACGATGGCCAGGCCCAGACCGGTCGATCTGGAGCCCGCGACGCGGTCGGAGACCAACCGCTGGAACGGCTCGAACAGCCGGTCGACCTCCGCCGGGGGGATGTCGTCGCCACTGTTGCGTACCGTGACGACGGCCCGATCTTCGAGGCCGCCGACCGTCACGTCGATCCAGCCGCCTGGACGGTTGTACCGGATCGCGTTGTCCACCAGGTTGCGCACCAGGCGTTCGAGCAGGACCGGGTCGCCGTCGACGGGAACGGGGCGCAGGTCGGTGGTGACGTTCAAGCCGGCGCGCTCGGCCTCGTCGTCCGCCTCGCTCACCGCGACGGCCGCGGCGACCGCCAGGTCGTACGGCTCGCGGGCGATGACGCCGCTGTCGCTGCGGGCCAGTGCCAGCAGGCCGTCCAGCAGGCGTTCGGCCCGGTCGGCCGCGGTCAGCACGCGGTGCGCCATGGCCTCCCACTGGGCGGGCGTGCTCTCCCGCTTGGCCAGCAGCACCTCGGCGCCGGTGCGGACGATCGCGAGCGGGGTACGCAGCTCGTGCGAGGCGTCGGCGACGAACCTGCGCTGGCTGCTGAAGGAGGCCTCCAGCCTGGCCACCATCTCGTCGAAGGTATCGGCCAGCTCTTTGAGCTCGTCGCGCGGCCCGGTGAGCGCGACGCGCTCGTGCAGCCGGTCCTGGGAGATCCGCCGGGTGGCGGCGGTGAGCGTCCGCAACGGCCGGAGCATGCGCCCGGCGACGACCCAGGACACACCGAGCCCCAGCATGGCGGTGACCCCCAGCCCGATCGCCGAGGTCCCGGCGGTGTTCAGAAGCGTGTCGGCACGCAACCGGGCGATCACGGCCTGGTCGATCCGGTAGGCGCTGACCTTCTGTTCCAACGCCGACGGGTCCGCCGCTTGGGGGGGATCCTCGATCATCGCCGCCATCTCGGCCGGGGTCGGGTCATGGATGTTGTCGTAAAGGCTCTGGTAGAGCAGCGCGTAGTTGAGCGCGAGGAGCCCCGCGCAGGTCGCCACGAGCACGACCGCGTACACGAGGGTCAGCCGCAGCCGGATCGACGGGTGCCGGCGCGGCCTCACAGCCGGTACCCCGCGCCGACGACGGTCTCGATCAGCGGCGGGTCGCCCAGCTTGCGGCGCAGCCGGGCGATGGTGACCCGCACGGTCGCGGTGAACGGGTCCGCGTGCTCGTCCCACGCCCGTTCGAGCAGGTCTTCTGCGCTGACCACGACGCCGTCGGCGCTCATGAGGATCTCCAGCACGGCCAGTTCCTTCGTGGTCAGCGGGATGATGCGGCCGTCGCGGGTGACGACGCGCCGCGCGGTGTCGAAGGTCAGGCCGGCGCGCCGCAGCACCCGTGGGGCGTTGTTGGCCCGGCGGGCCAGCGCGCGTATGCGCAACACCAGCTCGTCGAACACGAACGGCTTGGGCAGGTAGTCGTCGGCGCCGAGGATCAGGCCGGCGACCCGGTCGGCCGCCTCACCCGCCGCGGTGAGCATGAGAATCCGGGCATCGGTGCCGCCCGCGGCCAACGCGGTGCACACCTGGTCGCCGTGCACGAGCGGCAGGTCACGGTCGAGCACGACCACGTCGTAGCGGTTCGCGCCGGCCTTGTGCAAGCCGTCGAGCCCGTCGGCCGCGAGGTCGACCGCGATGCCCTGATCGCGCAGCCCGTCGGCGACCTGTTCGGCCAGCAGTATCTCGTCCTCGATCAGCAGCACTCGCACCCGTACATCCTCCTTGACCGGCAGTCTCCGTGATCGGGCATAACACCGGTGTTACACGCGCTGTGACGGTGGCGTTGCCGGCTTCCTGCTCCACTGGGCCGACCGAACCAGAGGAGACCGCTGATGAGAACGCGATTCCTGGCCGTCTGCCTGTTACCGCTCTTGCTGGCCACGGCGACCGCCTGCACCACCTCGAACGACGGCAAAGGCGTGGCCTCGGTGGACGGGTCCACCTCGCCGAGCGCGACGCCGAGCCTCAGCCGGGTGGACCAACTGCTCAAGTACTCGCAGTGCATGCGGGAGCACGGCGTGCCGATGGGCGACCCGCAGGTCGACGGCGACGGCGTCAGAGAAGGAAGGATGGAGCCAGGGTTCGACAAGACCAAGGCGGACACGGCGGACGCGGCGTGCAAGCAGTACCGCCCTCCGCAGGAGCGCGGCCCCCAGTCGGCGCTGAAGGAGGAGTTGGCGCGCGGGTTCGCGCGGTGCATGCGCGAGCACGGGGTGGAGAAGTTCCCTGACCCGAACCCCAACGGCCCTACCCGGGTCGGCCAGTCGGTCGGGGAGGACCCGCAGTACCCCGAGGCTAGGAAGACCTGCGACGCGCAGACCGATAAGGCGTTCGCGTCGTCACGGCCGAGCTCGTGAGCGACACGATGCCGGCCAGCGAAACGGCGCCGGCGAGCGACACGGCGCCGGCGAGACGGCGGGCCGTCCGCCGGCGGCGCGGCCGGGCCGGCGCGGCGGTCGGTGCGGTCGCGCTCGCNNNNGTCCCGCCGGCGGCGCGGCCGGGCCGGCGCGGCGGTCGGTGCGGTCGCGCTCGCGGCAGGGGCGGCCACCGCGGCCGCGGTCGGGTTCGGCGGGGGCGGCACGGATACGCCGGTCGCGGCGGACCTGCCGCCGAATACCGCTCAGGTGACCCGGCAGACGATGCTGGACACCGACGAGGTGCAAGGCGATCTGGGCTACCGCGCCGAGACCTCGCTGGCCGGCCGGATCGCGGGTGTCGTGACCAAGGTGCCGCTGCCCGGCGACGTCATCTCCCGGGGCCGGCGGATCTACCGGGTGGACGACACGCCGGTCGTGCTGATGTACGGCGACGTCCCCGCGTACCGGACGCTCCACCCGGGGCTCACCGGCGCGGACGTACGGCAGCTCGAACGCAACCTGAAGGCTCTCGCCCACGGCGGGTTCACGGTGGACAAGACCTACACGTGGGGCACCGCGATCGCGGTGCGGCGATGGCAGAAGGAGCTGGGCCTGCCGCAGACCGGCCAGGTGGAGCAGGGCCGGGTGGTGTTCGCCCCGGGCAGGATCCGGGTCGACACCGTCACGGCCGGGGTGAACCAGTCCACCGGCAACGGGCAGGAGGTGCTGCGGTACACCGGCACCGGCCGCCAGGTGACCGCCCGGGTGGAGGTGTCCAAGCAGCGGCTGGCCCGCAAGGGGGTCAAGGTGCGGGTCCAGATGCCGGGCGGCAAGAAGGTGGCCGGCCGGGTGGAACGGGTCTCCACGGTGGTCGAGCAGCCGACCGACCCGGGCGGCCAGGCGGAGACGTCGATCGAGACGGTCATCTCGCTGAGCGACCCCAAGGCGGCCGCCGGGATCGAGGCGGCCGTGGTCATGGTGTCCTTCACCGCGGCCAAGCGCGAAGACGTCCTCACCGTGCCCGTCGCGGCGCTGGTGACGCTCGCCGAGGGCGGCTACGGCGTCGAGGTCGTCGAGGGATCCACCACGCACTACGTCAAGGTGGAGACCGGGTTGTTCGCGAACGGCCGGGTCGAGGTCACCGGCGGCGCGCTGCGCGAGGGCACGACCGTGGGGATGCCGCGATGATCGAGCTGACCGACGTGACGAAGGTGTACCCCGGTGGCGTCCACGCGCTCGCCGGCGTCACCCTGACCATCGGCGCCGGCGAACTGGTCGCGGTGGCCGGCCCGTCCGGCTCGGGCAAGTCCACCATGCTGCACATGGTGGGCACGCTCGACCGGCCCACCTCCGGCCGGGTGGTGGTCGACGGCCACGACGTGTCGCGGCTGTCCGACCGGCGGCTGTCGGCCCTGCGCGCGAGCCGGATCGGCTTCGTGTTCCAGCAGTTCCACCTGGCTTCGGGAGTACCGGCGCTGGACAACGTGGCCGACGGGCTGCTCTACGCCGGGGTCGGCCTGAGCGAGCGGCGGCGGCGGGCCGAGGCGACGCTGGAGCGAGTCGGGCTCGGACACCGGCTCGACCACGAGCCGCACGAGCTGTCCGGCGGCGAGAAGCAGCGGGTGGCGATCGCCCGGGCGGTGATCGGCGGCCCCGCGCTGCTGCTCGCCGACGAGCCGACCGGCAACCTCGACTCCGCCTCGGGCCAGGGCGTCATGGCCGTACTGCGGGAACTGCACGCCGCCGGCACCACGGTCGTGGTCATCACGCACGACCTGGAGATCGCGGCCGGGCTCGACCGGCAGGTGCCCATGCGCGACGGCCGGGTGGTCGGCGACGGCGTCACCACGCCGCACCAGCCGGGGGTGGTCGCGTCATGACGGCGCGCGAGGCGAAGGTCCGGGTCATGACGGCGCGCGAGGCGGGGGTGGTCGCGTCATGACGGCGCGCGAGGTGAAGGTCCGGGTCATGACGGCGCGCGAGGCGGGGGTGGCCTCGTGATGACGGCGGAGGGGAGCCGGCCCGGTCTCACGCCCGCCCGGCTGGCCCCGCGTGACGTGGTCAGGGTCGGCGCGGCCGGGCTGCGCACCCGGCCGGCGCGGGCACTGCTCTCGGCGCTGGGCATCGCGATCGGCATCGCCGCGATGGTGGCGGTGGTGGGCATCTCGTCCTCCTCCCGCGAACAGCTGAACCGTCAGCTCGCCGCGCTGGGCACGAACCTGCTCACGGTCTCACCAGGAAAGACCCTCGAGGGCGAGGACGCGAAGCTGCCCGCCGAGGCCGAGGCGATGATCGCGCGGATCGGCCCGGTCACCGCCGTCTCGGCCACCGGGACGGTACGCAACGCCAAGGTGTACCGCTCGGACAAGATCCCCAAGGTGGAGACCAACGGGCTGACCGTGTCGGCCGCCCGGCCGAGACTGCCGCAGACCGTCGGCGCGACGCTGCGCGGCGGCGCCTGGCCGAACGGCGCCACCGGCCGGTACCCGGCCGCGGTGCTCGGCGCCGACGCGGCCGAGCGGCTCGGCATCGGCCGGGCCGGCCCGCAGGTGGAGATCCTGGTCGGCGGCGAACGGTTCACCGTGATCGGCGTGCTCCACAAGGTCATGCTCGCGCCCGAGCTCGACACGGCCGTCCTGATCGGCTGGGAGATCGCCACCGACCTGTTCCGCTTCGACGGGCGGGCGACCACCGTCTACACCCGGTCGCGGGACAGCCAGGTGGAGGCGGTGCGCGCCGTCCTGGCCGCCACCGCCAACCCGGAGACGCCCGGCGACGTCAGCGTGTCCAAGCCCTCGGAGGCCCTGGCCGCGCGCCGGGCGGCCGACGTCACCCTGAACGGACTGTTGCTCGGCCTGGGCGCGGTGGCGCTGCTGGTGGGCGGCGTGGGGGTCGCCAACACGATGGTGATCTCGGTGCTGGAGCGCCGGGCCGAGATCGGCCTGCGTCGTTCGCTCGGTGCCACCCGAGGGCAGATCCGGATGCAGTTCCTCGCCGAATCGCTCCTGCTGTCCATACTCGGCGGCGTCGGGGGGGTGCTGCTGGGCATCGCCGTCACCACCGGCTACGCCGCCTACCAGACCTGGCCGTCCGTCGTACCGGCGTGGGCGACGGCGGGTGCGCTCGCCGCCACCGTGCTCATCGGCGGCATCGCCGGGCTCTACCCCGCGATCCGCGCGGCCCGGCTGTCCCCGACCGAAGCGCTGGCCGCGTCCTGACCTGGCAGCAACGGCGGCTTGTACCAACGCTGCGAACCGGGTCCAGAGAGCTTCTCTGGACCGGGTTCCGCTGTTCAGAGACCTACCGATAATTTTCGGATCACAACTTTCATATTTTCTCTGTTTCTTCCTGGCTCGGTTGCCTATTCTGCCGATACGGGGAGTTCTGTGGACGTCCTAAAACGGGATGAACTGGTACTTCTATCTTCGTTCACTGAGCATGACAGGCCGAAATATCGGTTCTGGGAGCGAAATGTTTCGGGGCGGTGCGGGGACCGCTGCGCAGGTCGGCGGCGGTGACCGGCGTGGAAGCCCGGCGGCCCACGCGTATGGACCGGAGAGAACGCACATGACCCACGGACAGGAAAGCAGTCCCGCCTCGTTCGCCCAGCAGGGCATCTGGATCGGCGAGCGGCTGGGCGCCGGTTCGGCGTACCACATGCCGCTCGCCCTGTGGTTCGACGGCGACCTCGACGTGTCCGCGCTGCTCTCGGCGTGCGCCGACGTGGTGACCCGGCATCCGGTGCTTGCCGCCACCGTCGTGGAAGACGGTGACGGACTTCACCTGGCCGAGCCGGCGGAACCGTCGATCACCGTCATCGAACTGCCCGGCCCCTCCCCCCGGTCGGACGGTGACACGTCCCGGCCGGACGCTGGCGCGTCCCGGCCGGACGGTGGCGCGTCCCGGTCGGACGGTGGCGCGTCGCCGTACCCACCGATGGTGACGATCCACCGGTCACCCTCCACCCTCGACCGGCTCATCGCAGACGAGACCCGCCGCCCGTTCGACCTGGAGAAGGGGCCGGCGGCCAGGTTCGTCCTCGCTCCCGCGGGCCCACGACGGCACCTGCTGCTGTTCGTCGCCCACCACCTGGTCTTCGACGGCATGTCCAAGGACATCCTGGTCCGTGACCTGGCCCGGTACTACGCCGACAGGGCCGCCCCCCGGCAGCCGTTGCCCTTCGCCGACGTCGCCCGTGCCGAGCGGGAGCGGATCTCCGCCGCGCTGCCCGCCGCCCGCGACTTCTGGACGGGACGCTGGACCGAGCCCGCGGAGATCGTGCTGCCGGGGCAGCGGCGTACGGCCGGGCGCTACGGGCCGGGTGAGCAGGTCGGCGACGGCGCCGACCACGAGCTGCGCCGCTTCGCCACCGAAGTGGCGGGGGCGACGGGCACGACGACCTTCGAGACGCTTGTCGCCGCCGTGCACGGGCTGCTGTTCAGGTACGGCGTGGAGAACCCGACCGTCATGATCGACGTGACGACGCGCGGGCCCGCGACCCGCGATCACATTGGGCCGTTCGTCAACGAGCTGCCCGTCACGGCACGCCCGGAGTCCGGGCAGAGCTTCCGCGAGTTCATCCGGGCGGTCCGCAGCGAGCTGCGCGATCTGTACGCGCACCGGGAGGTGCCGCTCGCCCGGGCGCTCAGCCTGGCGCCGCGCGGCGCGGTGGCACCCGTGTCGATCAGCTACCGCAGGCGGGACGCCGAGCCGGAGTTCCCTGGTCTCGACCTGTCCGTCGACTGGACGATGTTCGGCGGAGGCGTGCGGAACGCCCTGCACCTGCAGTTCGTGGACGGCCCTGACGGTCTCGACACGTGCCTGCGGTTCAACCCCGCGGCCGTCGACCTGGACACCGTCGTCCGGTTCCGCGACGGCCTGCGCGCGCTGCTCCGCCACGCCGCCGCCGATCCCGGAGTACGTCTGGCCGATCTGGACGTCATTTCCCCGGCCGAGCGATCGCGGCTGCTCATCGAATGGAACGCCACCGCGGTGGTCTATTCCGGAACGTCCGGAGCATACGAGGCATTCGGAGCCTCCGAGTCATTGGGGGCCTCCGGGGTCTTCGGGGCCTCCGAGGCGGGGGCTTCCCGGCCTTCCGGAGTCTCCGGGGCCTCCGAGGCGCGGGCTTCCCGGGCCTCCGGGGCCTCGGGGCCCTCGGGGGTCTCGGGGGTCTTCGAGGCCTCCGAGGCGGGGGCTTCCCGGGCCTCCGGGGTCTCCGGGGCGGTAACGCTGCCGGGCCTGTTCGCCGAGCAGGTGAGGGCTCGTCCCGACGCGGTGGCCGTGACCTGCGACGGCCGTTCGCTCACCTTCGCCGGGCTGGACTCGGCGGCCGACCGGCTCGCGCGGCGGCTGCGGCGGGCCGGAGTGGGCCGCGGCGACCTCGTCGCGGTCCATCTGCCGCGATCGGAAACGCTGCTGGTCGCCCTGCTCGCCGTGCACAAGGCCGGCGCCGCGTACCTGCCGTTGGATCCGGACCATCCGGTGGAACGGCTCGCCATGATCATGGCGGACGCCCGGCCACGGCTGCTCCTGACGGACACCCCCGCGCCCTGCGCCCTGCCGGGACCGGTTCTCCTCGTGGACGGGGAGAACCCGGACCGGGCGGAGGTGGACGCGGAGCCGTACTCGGCCGAGATGGGCGAGGGGTCGGCTTCCGCCCAGGCCCAGGATCCCGATTCCGCCCAGGCCCACGAGGATCCCGATTCCGCCGGGGTGGACGAGGATCCGACTTCCGCACAGATCCACGAGGATCCCCATTCCGCCCAGGCCCACGAGGATCCCGATTCCGCCGGGGTGGACGAGGTGAGCCCGGCGTCACCGGGGGAACTTGCGTACGTGATCTACACCTCGGGGTCGACCGGCCGTCCGAAGGGTGTCGAGGTCGAGCACGGCAACCTGGCGAACCTGCTGCTCTCGATGCGCGACCGGCTCGGCTCGGGGCCGGACGACAGCTGGCTCGCGCTCACCTCGCCCGCGTTCGACATCAGCGCCCTTGAGCTCTACCTGCCGCCGATCACCGGGGGGAGGGTCGTCGTCGCCTCCCCCGGCGCCGTACGCCGCCCCGAAGCGCTGGCCCGTCTGGTCGCCGAGCAGGGCGTAACGTACGTGCAGGCCACCCCGTCGGTGTGGCGACTGCTGCTGCCCGGTGGCATCACCGGGGCGACCGCGCTGACGGGCGGGGAGGCCCTGCCACCCCGGCTCGCGGGCGAACTGCGGGCCCGGTTCGACCGTGTCGTCAACGTGTACGGCCCGACCGAGACGACCATCTGGAGCACGCTCGGCGAACTGGGTGAGCGTGGCGAGCTCCGTGAGCGCCCTACCCGCGGTAAGCGGGGTGAGCCTGGCGAGCCTGGCGAGCTCCATGAGCGCCCTACCCGCAGTGAGCTGGGTGAGCGGGGCGAGCTCCGTGAGCGCCCTACCCACGGTGAGCTGGGTGAGCGTCGCCGGTTGGGTGAGGTCAGGCGGCTTATTGAGGTCGGCGAGCTCAGCGAGCCCGGCGAAATCCCTGAAGTCGTCACGATCGGTCGTCCGATCGCCAACACCCAGGTGTACCTGCTCGACGAGGCGCTGCGCCCGGTGCCCACCGGCGTGGCCGGTGAGCTGTGCATCGGCGGTGCCGGGGTGGCGCGCGGCTACCGGGGCAGGCCCGGCCGCACGGCAGAGCGGTTCGTCCCTGACCCGTTCGGGCCGCCGGGCTCGCGGCTGTACCGGACCGGCGACCTGGCGCGCCATCGGGCGAACGGCGAGATCGAGTTCCTCGGCCGCCAGGACGGTCAGGTCAAGCTGCTCGGCCACCGGATCGAGGTCGGCGAGATCGAGGCCCGTCTGCTCGACCACCCTCAGGTCGCCGAGGCGGCGGTGCTGGTCGCCGGTACGGACACAGGCGACCCCCGCCTGATCGCGTACGTCGTACCGGCGGCGGGCGCGTCTCCCGAGCCCGGGGCGCTGACCGCCCACCTGGGCAGGACCCTGCCCCGGCCGACGCTGCCCAGCGCGTACGTCGTGCTGGACGCCCTGCCGCTGAACCCCATCGGCAAGCTCGACCGCGCGGCCCTGCCCGAGCCGACGGCACCGCTCAAACCGGCGGCACCGTTCAGCCAGGCGGCACCGTCCGGCCAGGCGGCACCGTCCGGCCAGGCGGCACCGTTCAGCCAGGCGGCACCGTTCAGCCAGGCGGCACCGTTCAGCCAGGCGGCACCGTCCGGGCAGGGGCCGGTCCCCGATGACGGCCGCCGTCGCGCGGCAGGTGGCGATGGTCTCGTCGAGGAGATCCGGCTGATCTGGCAGGAGGTCCTCGAACTCGACCAGATCGCCGACGATGACGACCTGTTCGACCTCGGCGGTCACTCGATCACCATCACCCAGATCACCGCGCGGATCAGGGAACGCCTCGGGGTCGAGATGTCGCTCGACGCCTTCTTCGACGACCCCACCATCACCGGGGTCGCCGAGGAGATCACGAGCCTGCGCGAGGAGATCGTGGACCTGCGCGATAAGTCGCCCGAGCCTCCTGGGGTGCCGCCCCGCCCGGCCGGAGTGAACCCGCCGCTGTCGTCCGCGCAGCAGCGGCTCTGGTTCCTGCAGCGCTTCGATCCCGGGGACGCCTCCTACAACATGTACCTGGTGCTGCGGCTGCGCGGCGGGCTGGACGCCGTAGCGCTCGACGCCGCCCTGGACGCCGTGGTGGCACGGCACGAGAGCCTGCGGACCTCGTTCGCCGACGGCGGTGCCGACGGCGAACCGGTGACGGTCGTCCACCCGCCCGGCCCCGTTCCCGTGGAACGGTTCGACCTGACCTCGTTCACCGACGCCGAGGAACGAGCGCGGAGCCTGGTCGCCGCGCGCACCAACGCACCGTTCGACCTGGCCGGATCACCGCCGCTGCGGGTCAGCCTGCTCGCCCTGGGCCCGGACGATCACGTGCTCTGCTTCGTGCTGCACCACATCATCGCCGACGGGTGGTCCCTCGGAATCCTGCTCGACGACCTGTTCGCGCTGTACCAGGCCGGGATCGAGGGCCGCGAGCCGGGCCTTCCCGCGTTGCCCGTCCAGTACGGCGACATCGCGTGGTGGCAGCGGGAACACGAATCGGGGCCGGCCGCCGACGAGGCGCTGGAGTACTGGCGGCGCCGGCTCGCCGGATCGCCGGTGCTGGAGCTGCCCACCGACATGCCCGGGGAACGGCGGCCCGAGGGGGCCTTCCATCCGTTCCCGATCCCCGAGGAGGTCGTCGCCCGGCTGGAACGGCTGGCGCAGGAGCACGGCGCGTCCCTCTTCATGGTGCTGGTCGCCGCGTACCAGGTGCTGCTCGCACGGCACAGCGGGCAGGACGACATCCTGGTCGGTACGCCGTGGGCGGTCCGTGACCGCGTCGAGTTCGAACCGGTCGTCGGCTACCTCACCGACACCCTGGTGCTGCGCGGCGATCTCGCCGGGGACCCCGCCTTCTCCGATCTGCTCGACGCCACCCGCCGTACGGTGCTGGAGGCGCACGCGCACCGTACCGTCCCGTTCGAGCGGCTCGCCGGGGAGCTGGGCCTGCCGCGGGACGTCCACCACAACCCCCTTCTGTCGACCATGGTCATCCTGCACAGCCAGGCCGGTGACGGCGCGCCGCCCGAGCGAGTCGGTGATCTCAGGGTGGAGCTGTTCGACGGTGGGTACCGGCAGGCCAAGTTCGACCTGGCCCTGGAGACCTGGCGCCAGAGCGACGGCCTGCTGGCCGTGCTCGGCTACGACGCCACGCTGTTCCACGCCGCGACCGTCGAGGGTCTCGCCGAGCGGTTCACCGCACTCGTGCGAGCCATCGCCGATGCCCCGGCCACCCCGATCTCACGCCTGCCGATGCTGACGGCCGCAGACGAGGCGATCCTCGCCGAGAGCAGCAAGCCCGCGAGCTCCCACGACGCCGTCACGGATACGGTCCCTGCGGTGTCCTCCCAGGTCACGGCCGGGGATTCGGCCCCTGTGCTGTCCTCGCAGGTCACGGTCATGGATACGGTCCCCGCGATGTTCGCGCGGGTCGCGGCCGTGACCCCCGGCGCCACGGCGCTGGTCCGCGACGACGAGCGGGTGAGCTATGGGGAACTCGACACCAGGACGGCGCGGCTCGCCGCGGCGCTGCGGCGGCGCGGGGTCGCCCCGGGCGCGGTCGTCGGCGTCTGCCTCGGCCGCTCTGACGAGGCGCTGGTCGCGTTGCTCGCCGTGTGGCGGGCCGGGGCCGCGTACCTGCCGCTCGATCCGGAATATCCAGACGAACGCCTCGCATTCCTGATCGATGACAGTGACGCCCGCTTGGTCGTGACAGACGAAGAGCTTGCCCACCGGCTGCCACCGGGGACCCCGCTGCTCACCACCCCGATCGATCGGGGCGCCGCCTACGGCGACAACGACAACGACGGCGGCGACGGCGACGGCGATGAGTGGCGAATGGCCGAGCCCGGTGACCCGGCGTACGTCATCTACACGTCCGGCTCGACCGGCCGCCCCAAGGGCGTGCTGGTGGAGCACGGCGCCCTGGCTGGACGCGTGCGCTGGATGCGGGAGGCGTACGGCATCGGCCCCGGCGACCGCGTCGTCCAGTTCGCGTCGCTCAGTTTCGACGCCCACGCCGAGGAGCTCTACCCGGCGCTGACGGCCGGAGCGGCGGTGCTGCTGCTGCCCGACGGCGCCGCCACCCTGCCGGACGTGCTGCGCACTCCCGCCGGCCGGCAGGTCACCGTGCTCGATCTGCCGACCGCGTACTGGCACCGGGCCACCGAGGCGCTCGACGACCTGACCTGGCCGGAGCGGCTGCGACTGGTGATCATTGGTGGCGAGCAGGCGCACGCCGCCGCCGTGGGCCGCTGGCGGGACCGCTTCGGCGACCGGGTTCGCCTGGTCAACACCTACGGACCGACGGAGGCGACCGTCATCGCCACGGCCGCCGCTCTCGGCGCGGCGGACGCCGACCGCCGCCCGTCCATCGGACGGCCCATCGCGGGCACGACCGCGCACGTCCTCGGCTCGTACGGCGAGCTGGTGCCCCCCGGCGTCCCCGGCGAGCTGTGCCTGGGCGGGGCAGGGCTGGCGCGCGGCTACCTCGGCCGCCCGGCCCTGACCGCGGAACGGTTCGTCCCCGACCCCTACGGCCCGCCCGGCTCCCGGCTGTACCGGACCGGTGATCGGGCGCGGTGGCGGCCCGACGGGACACTGGAATTCCTCGGCCGCCTCGACGGGCAGGTGAAGGTACGCGGCTTCCGGGTGGAGCCGGGAGAGGTCGAGGCGGCCCTTCTGACCGACCCGCGGGTGCGCCAGGCGGTGGTGGCCGCGGACGGCGACCGGCTCGTGGCGTACGTGACCGGAGCCGCCGACCCGGACGACCTGCGGCGGCGGCTGTCGGAGACCCTGCCGCCGCACCTGGTGCCCACGGCCTGGGTACCGATGGACGCGTTGCCGCTCACCATCACCGGCAAGGTGGACCTGACGGCGCTGCCTGCGCCCGAGCCCGAGCCCGCCACCGAGTTCGTGCGGCCCCGTACCGACGCGGAGACGCTGGTCGCCGAAGTCTGGACGGAGGTGCTCGGCCTCGACAGGATCGGCGCACTCGACGACTTCTTCGCCCTGGGCGGCCACTCGCTGCTCGCCACCAGGGTGGTGGGCCTGCTGCGCAACGCCCTCGACGTCGAGGTGCCGATCCGCACGGTGTTCGACCGGCCGACCGTCGCCGGGCTGGCCGACGCGGTGGAGAGCCTGCTGATCGAGCAGATCTCCGGCCTCTCCGAGGAGGAAGCGGCCCACCTGCTGGACACGGAAGTCCTCCGGTGAGCGGCACGCGTACCGAGGCGCACGAGCGGCCGGCCACCCCCACCCGTACCGAAAGACGGAGGTGTGACATGAACCAGGTGGTCGTCAACGACGAGGACCAGTACTCGCTGTGGCCCCTCGACCGGCGACTCCCGGCCGGGTGGCGAGCCGAGGGGTTCACCGGCAGCGAGCAGGAGTGCCTGAGCCACATCGACGAGGTCTGGACGGACATGCGCCCGCGCACCGCACGGCTCGGTGAGGACGGCACGGCATGACGGGCGGGGTGAACGGCTCCGTGAAGGTGCCGTTCCATGGGGAGCGGGACGGCGAGGCGGCGCTGACCTGGGGACAGCGGCTCATGTGGCGGGCCGTCCACTTGATGGGAGACAGCCAGTCCTACCTCAACTGCCCCTGGGTGCTCCCGGTCTACGGCAGACGCGACCTCGGCGCCGTGCTGGCCGCGCTGCGCGTGCTGCTCGAACGCCACGAGAGCCTGCGCACCACCTTCATCGATACGCCGGACGGCCCGGTGCAACGGGTGGCGCGCGGCGGGGAACTGACCGTCGACCTGGTCGAGGCGGGCGAGGAGCGTGGGCTGCGGGTGGCCGAGCGCCTCGGCGTGGAGATGAGCCGCACCGCGTTCGCACACGGTGACGACCTGCCGCTGCGCTGCGCAGTCGTCCTCAAGGACGGCCGCCCGTTCGCGCTGGCGTTGAGCTTCTCCCACCTGGCAGTGGATTACCAGGCGCTGAACCTGCTGGCCACGGAGTGGAAGGCACTGCTCAAAGGCGAGGACCTGGCACCGGCCGACTGGCAGCCGATGGACCAGGCGGCCCTGGAGCAAGAGGAGTCCTGGCAGGCCCACTCCAGCAGGTCCGTCCAGTACTGGCTCTCGGTCCTCGAAGAGGCCCCTCTGGACGTGTTCGACCACGATCCCCAAGAGCCGGAGGACCCGCGGTTCATCGAGGTCGGCATGGAGTCCGTCGCGCTCGCCGCCGCGGCCACGAGGCTGGCCGAACGCTGGACCGTCAGCACGACCAGCGTCCTGCTCGCGGCCTGCGCCACGGTCCTGGCCGTGGTGAGCGGCCGCCGGAAGGCCGTCATGCAACTCGTCCACAGCAACCGCCGCGACGCCCGCACCCGCACCATGGTCGGCACCGTCGGGCAGGACGCCCTGTTCGTGCTCGACCTGCCGACGACGGACTTCGCCGCCGCCTGCCTGGCCGCGCACACCACCGCCCTGGGGGCGTACCGGAACGCGCGCTACGATCCGTTCGCGATGCAGGCCATGCGCGAGGAGATCGGCCGCCGCCGGGGCCGGGAACATGACCTGGACGCGTTCTTCAACGACCGCCGGGGCATCGGCACCTGGCCCTCGCTGCCGAAGTTCGCCCCTGACGAGGACCTGTCCGCACTCACCGGGAAGACCCGCACGTACGTCGAGAACGCCTGGCCGGGCGTCCGCTTCAAGGTGTTCTTCACCGTGGGCACGGCGGCCGACACCGGCCGGCTCAGCCTCATCATCGACACCGCCTACCTGCCCCGTGAGACGGCGAGGACGATGCTGCTCGCCATCGAGACCCTCCTGCTCCGCAGCCTCACAGAGAACGTCCCCATGGCCGAGGTCCCACGCCTGTGCTCGCAGCCCGTGACGAACGCGAGTCGTGGGCCGGCCTGAACCGGCGATACGGGCCCGGCAGCCCGCTTCCGCGTGAACTTGGAACCCCGCACAACCGGGCAAGGAAAACCGAGTTCCCATGCCAACCTGCACCGGAGGCCGGCCGTCTCACATTTGCCCCATATCTCACATGTTGAAGGATCCACCGGTGCGCTCTCTCTCCCTGGTTCTGTCCGCTGCCGCTTTGGCCGTGGTGCTCGTCCCTGTTGCGCCGGCCCAGGCCGCCGCGCTCCCCGCGGTGCAGTTCGTGAAGATCTACTACAACTCGCCCGGGTCACCGGACAACGGAGCGAACAGGAGCCTGAACGGCGAGTGGGCGCAACTCAAGAACACCACCCGGAAGGCGATCAACCTCAAGGGGTGGACCCTCCGCGACAAGACGTCTGCGTCGGATCACGTCTACACGTTCGGTACGTTCACCCTCGGCGCCGGGAAGACGGTCACGGTGCGGACCGGTAAGGGGAGGAACACCTCGACTATCCGCTACTGGGGCCGGTCCGGAGGGACGTTCGCTTACATCTGGAACCAGGTCGCGGACACCGGGTACATCCGCAACCCGTCCGGAAAGCTCATCGACTCCTGCTCGTACAACAACTCCCGGGTCGAGTCGGTCAGCTGCCTGTAGCCGTACACCGCGGAGAGCCCACGCCCATCACGGGCGAGGGTTTGTCCGCCTGTGCGCATCTGGCCAGACGAGCATGGCCTAGCAGTACCAGGCTGGATAGAACCGGACCGGTATTAGGGTGGGCGCGTGACGAGTTTGGCGCAGATTGTGGCTTTCGGTGGTGTGGTGATGCTCGGGGCGATATCTCCCGGGCCCGACTTCGCCGTGGTCGTCCGGCGCTCCGCCGTCTCCGGCCGCGCGTACGGCATGGCCGCCGCCGCCGGGATCTCGGTCGGGGTGTTCGTGTGGGTGGTGGCCACGGCGACCGGCATCGCGGCCCTGCTGGCCACCTCCGCCATGGCGTTCACCGTGGTCAAGGTCGTCGGGGCAGCTTACCTGCTGTATCTCGGGATCAATGCGTGGCGTGCCGCTCTGCGCAAGGACGGCGAGTTGCGGCTGGACCTGCCCGACGCCGCAAGGCGCGGCCCGTGGGCGGCGTTCACCGAAGGGCTGCTGACGAACGCGCTCAACCCCAAGGCGGCACTGTTCTTCGTCGCGCTGGTGCCGCAGTTCGTCTCCCATGGGGCCTCGTTGGGCGACACGCTGACGCTGTCACTGATCGCGCTGGCGGGGACCGTGCTGTGGTTCCTCCTCGTGGCCAACATCGTGGGGGCGCTGCGCCGGGTCTTCGCCAGGCCGGCCGTACGCAAGACCGTCAACGGGCTCACCGGAGCCTCCTTGATCGCCCTTGGCGTCAACCTGGCGGTCACCGGCCGCCCCTAGGCCTGGACGAATCCTCATCCGGGTGAGCCTCGGTGGTGTAGCCGACCGCCACCATCGGGAGCGCCTGACAATCAAGGCTGGCAAACGGTTGCCATTCCTGTCATGCCGTGTTTTCCTCCGTGCATGGACAATCGCGACAACGTGCAGCGACCACGTGTCACGATCAATGACATCGCGGAGGCCACGGGCTTCGCCGCGTCCACCGTGTCCCGCGCGCTGTCGCGGCCCGGCCGGGTGAACGCGGCCACCCGCGAGCGCATCGTGGCGGTGGCCCGCGAACTGTCCTATGTGCCCAACACCCACGCCCGCGCATTGACCTCGGGACGCACAGAAACCGTCGCGGTTCTGGTGTCCGACGTGACCAACCCGTTCTACTTCGGGCTGATCCGGGGCACACAGCACCAGCTCAAAGCCGCGGGCTACACCCACCTGCTCATCGACACCGAGAATTCCGGCGAACTGGAATCGCACACGCTGTCCAAGATGCGGCAGTCGATCGACGGGGCGATCATGGCCACCTCGCGGCTGTCCCGTCGTCTGCTCGCGGAGCTGGCCGCCGAGCTGCCGTTGGTGGCCGTCAACCGCATGGTGCGCGGCGTCGAGAGCGTGGTGCTCGACTCCCCCTCCGGTGTGGCGCAGGCGGCCGAGCACCTGATCTCGCTGGGGCACAGAGAGATCGTCTACATGTCCGGCCCACAGAACTCCTGGGCCAACGAGGCCCGATGGCGCTCGCTGGTCGCGGCGGCGGCCCGGCATGGGCTGCCGGTACACCGTCTCGGCCCCTTCCCTGCCGGTCGGATGTCCGGATCGGCCGCCGCCGACGCGCTGATCAACACCCGCGCCACGGCGTGTATCGCCTTCAACGACCTTCTTGCCATCGGGATGCTCACGCGGCTACGTGAGCGCGGTGTCGGCGTGCCCGATGAGATCAGCGTCGTCGGCTGTGACGACATGTTCGGAGCGGATTTCTGCTACCCCACCCTCACCACGCTCGCCGCTCCGATCGAGCAGGCCGGACGGGTGGCGGTGTCGATGCTGCTCGCGCGCCTTCACGACAGTGCGCCGGCGACACGGCAATCGGCCGTGTTGCCGACGCACCTGATCGTGCGCGAGTCGACGGGTCCCGCCCCGCGCTAGGGGTAGCTGACGATGTTCACCGGCTTGACGGTGGTACCGGTCGACGCGCCGGTGTCGTTGATGACGTGCTCGATGGAGCCCTTGCCCAGCGAGATGGTCAGGATGTTGTGGAACTTCACGTTCGGCCTGTCGGGAGCCTCGAAGCCGCGTTCCGCCACGATGCTCGGATCGGCGGTGAACACGCAGTAGCTGCCCATGCCCCACGCCTCGTGCGACGTCACCGAATCGGCCACCTTGTACGCGGCGTACCCGCGCCCGTCACTACGCCATGCGGCCTGGCTCGGCGGGTCGTAGGGCATCTCGTTCTGGAAGAAGATCGTGCGCCCGCCTTGGCCGTTCCAGATCACCTCGTACTTGTTGAAGTGCTCCACGAACAGCCCGTACGCGGAGACGTTGGCGCCGTTGACGATCAGGCCCGTGTCGGCTGGGTTGACCGTCCACCCGACCCCGCTGCCGTGATCAGCGCGCCATGCCCAGATGTGATCGATGATCGTGTTGGCGCTGTTCACGATCAGCGCCGTGGTGACCTTCCCCGGCCCGGCTCCGCCGACGCGGAAGAACACGTCCTGCAGCGTGGTCGGGTTCGCGGCATGGCTGGTGGTCGCGCCGCTCGGCCCGACCTGCAGCAGGGACGGCGAGTTCACCGCGCCCGCGTCGAACAGCAGCCCGGCGAGCTTGACGCCGTCGACGTCGGCGACGGTCATCGCGCTGATGCCGTTGTCCGGGATCAGCGTCGGGTAGCCGATGCCAAGCACGATGGTGTCCGGCCGGGTCACCTTCAGCGTCTGGCCCAGATGGTAGACACCCGGCGTGAACAGCAGGTTCATGCCGCAGGCCAGGGCATTGTTGAGGGTCGCCGCCGAATCGGCAGGTCGTGCGAGGTAGAACTGGGTGAGCGGCACGGAGGTGCCCGGTGTCGACCCGCCCGACCAGGTCGTACCGGAGGCGTTGGTTCGCAGGCTGGGCACGAACACGTGGTAGGTGCCGCCGTTGAGGTACAGGTAAGGCTTGTCCCGCACGACCGGGGTGGTCGCCAGGGTCGTGTACGGCGGGCTGGGGAAGCTGGTGGCGGGGGCGCCCCTCACCCCGGAGAACACCATGTTCCACACGCCGTTGACCCAGCCGCCGATCTGACTGTCACGGGTGTACCACTGCTGCTGGGAGTAGGGGCCGACCCTTCCGTCGATCTTGCTGTCGGCGATGTACCCGCCGCTGGCCCAGCCGTACCCGTTGGGGGCAAGGTTGAGGTCACCGCGGATGTGCACCCGGCGCATCGGCGCGGCCTGCGACACCGCCCACCGGTTGGTGCCGTTGCTGGGCACGATCGCCAGGTTGTCGATCGAGCGCCAGAAGTTCTGGGTGGCGTTGCCGCCGAACCAGCCGGCGTCCACCGTCACGTCGCCGTTGATCGTGACGTCGTCGGGGTTGCGGCCCAGGCCCAGCACGGAGGTGTAGAAGCCGGTGTTGGCGTTGATGCCGCTGTAGGTGCCCGGCTTGAACATCACCGCGTAGCGTTGGCTGCCGAACTGGGCGCTCTCGCTCTGGGCGAAGATCGCGTTCAGCCTGCTCTGGATGGACGCGCTGGACATCGACGGGTCGAACACGACCACGTTGGGCCCGAAGTCCTGGGACACCGGCGGCGTCTGACAGTCGCCGCCACCCGAGCTCCCACCGCGCACGGTCAGTTCCTTGATGGAGTAGCCGTAGCCGGTGGCGCGCTGCGTGCCGTACACGCGCAGGTAGCGGCCGGTGCCGGCGGCGTCGATGGTCTGCACGCCGCCGGTGTTGGCGGTGGTGGAGTAGAGCGTCGTCCAATTGCTTCCGTCGTTGGACAGCTCCAGGCGGAAGGCTCTGGCGTACGACGTCTGCCAGTCGACGACCACCTGGCAGACCGCGGTACCCGCCCCCAGGTCGACCTGTATCCACTGGGGATCGCTGAACTGGCTCGACCACCGGGTGGCGGCGTCGCCGTCGACGGCCTTGGCGGGCAGGTAGCTGTTGCCCTGGACCGAGGAGGCGGTCGCGGGCTTGTTGAGTGCGATGTTCGTGGCGGTGTCGCACGCGGCCGCGCTGGCGGGGGCGGCGCTCGGCGTGACGACCATGCCGGTGACGAGCAGCGCCATGGCGGCGATGCCGGCTTGCAGCCGGCGTCGGAGGGGTGAGGCACGCATGGTTTCTCCCTGGCGGGGGCCGCCGCGGGCGGCGGCGGCATGCTTGTACGGGCGGCGCCCGGGATGGGCGCCGCCGGCGAACCACAAGCGAGGTGAAAAGGGCGGTGTCGCGGGGCGTTACGGCTTGTGCGGGTCCTGCCCGTAGCCGTTGCACTGGCGCCCGCCGTTGATGCAGTAGGCCACGAGGTACGCCTGGCGCTGAGCGTTCCAGCCGTTCATGAAGTCGTAGTGGAAGGTGTACGCGGCGCCCGAGGAGAGGGACAGGCCGCTGGTGTTCCCACCGGGCAGCGGATACGGGACCTTGATCTCGAGCATCGGCAGAGGCACCGGGTGGTCCAGCGGGCAGACTCCGCGGACCGGCCACGCCATGTGCGACTTGTGGTCGGCGCTGTCGAGGTTCACTCCGTCCCAGCAGCTCGGCGCCTTCAGCCGGGCGACCAGGGATGAGCCGCTCGGGCACGATCCGGGGAAGACGGTGCCCGTGTAACCGGGGCACTTCCAGGTGCCCTGGTACGCGGCGGCGTTCGGCGTGCGGGCGTCACCGACGACGAGCCGGAACCCGGGCGGGAACGGCCGGACGGTGCGGTAGTCCTTGACGTCGGACTTGTAATAGATCGTCGGCTTGTCCGGCAGCCGTACGGTGCCGTTCTGCAACAGCGTCGGGAACCAGTACCCCGACGCGTCGAGCGTGTCCTCGCAGGACGTCGCCCCGCCGACGAGCCCCTGCGGGGTGGAGCTCGCGTTGGTGGCGGGGTTGCCGACGAAGGTGTGGTTGTGCGACGCCCCCGGCAGGCCGGGGAAGATGATCGGGTCGTCGCTGAGCCGGTGGGTGACGGTGCAGTTCGCGTGCATCTCCTGGTACTGCGCGAACGGCGGATCGTCGGCCGCTTGTACGGCACTGGCTTGTGCGGTGCCTGCCGCTGCCAGGACGAGCGCGGCCGTTGCGACCGCGAGGGTGCGAATACTCATGACGCCTCCTGGGCGAGTGAGCATCGGAAGTGGGGTGGAATCCGGACTTTATTACGGCAATGTTGCAGCGGAAAGCGCTTGCCAAAATTTGCCATCGGACACCCCACGAGCCCGGGGTGATCGTTTCCGAGCAGGTCAGAGGGTGTGCGCAAGGCTCGGCGATGGACCGTTACACCAGGAGAATCGCGCACGGATGAAACGGCTGTGAAACGTCGGCAGGGTGGGCCGCGGAGAGTGCACGGATGAAACAGCTGCGAAACATCGGCACGGTGGACCGCGGACAGCGCACGGATGACACGCTGTGAAACATCGGCACGGTGCACCGCGGACGGTGCACGGATGACCGTCCGCGGCCCCGGTAGGACCTCAGGTCAGCTGCGCGTGCTCCACTGCTGGTTCGTGCCGCCGTTGCACGCCCACAGAATGAGTTTCGTGCCGTTGGCGGTGCCGCCGCCGTTGGCGTCCAGGCACAATCCGGACTGCACACCGGTGATGGTGCCGTTGGAGTTGAGGTTCCACTGCTGGTTGTTCTGTCCGTTGCAGTCCCAGATCACTACCTGGGTGCCGTTCGAGGTGCCCCTGTTGTAGGCGTCCAGGCACTTGCTGCCGAACACCTGCAGTTGCTTGCCCGAGGTGTACGTCCACCGCTGGTTGGTGCCGCCGCTGCAGTCCCACAGCTGCGCCTGAGCGCCGTTGGTCGCCGTGCCGCCGGTGATGTCCATGCATCGACCCGACTGGCCACCCACGATCATGACGTTCTGCTGTCCGCCCCCGCTGGTGTTTCCTTGCCTGACGAGCGATTTCGACTCGGCCGATCGATTGCCCTGGGCGTCCACGACGTAGAGCCGATACTCACCGGCCGACGTCGGAACGGCGATGGAGGTCGCGGTTCCGCCTGCCCTGGTCATCGTGTTGCCGACGGCGAAGGAAGTCGTGCCCAAGGGAGCCAGCCAGACCGACTTGCTCGCGTCGCCGGTGCTCCGGATGGGGATCGATGTCACACCGGTGCCGACGAACGTGCTGGCAGGCAGGACGTAATCCGGCAGGGAAAGATTGCTCTGCGGGATGATGTTCCGGTATGCCTCCTCGAGTCCGGAGTTCACGGCGATGCCATAGGCCTGCGACGGCCAGACATAGTCGGAAGATACGAGGATGTCCTGGACCGTGCTGTTCGGCAGGTTCTTGTTGGAGACTTTGTTGATAGGACCGTATGTCTGCGTGATGCTCAGATCATGCTTACGCCCGAAGTCGTCGGAGTTGATGAGCCACGTGACATTCTTGTCCACGCTCAGGACGTTGTCGCGGAAAGTGATGTACGCAGAGCCTTCGTCCGGGTGGAGTCCGTACTTGTGACCGGCCGGGACACCCTGCAGATAGTTGTTGCTGATCGTGGTTCCCGGCTGGCTGCCCAGCGTGTAGATGGGAGCCGTGTCGCTCAGGCGCTGCACCGTGTCGATGATGTGGTTGTAGCTGATGTTGTTGTTCTTCGCCGTGGTGGTCGGCCGGTTGGGCGCGATCGAGCCTGACGATCCGTCGAAATTCCACCATCCCCAGCCGAGCGTTATACCGGACCACGGGGCTTTCTCGATGCGATTGCGCTGGATGGTCAAGCCGTCGGCGAAGTACGCCGAGATGGGGCTGTGCCCGTTGAACAACACAGCGCTGTCGTATATGTAGTTGTTCTTTATCTCGATGTTCTTGGGCGCTCCTTCGACCTGCACGGGATACTTCTCGCGATTCGTCGAGGTGTGGTCCCCGATGTAGACATGCTGGGGATGACCCACAACGATGGCGGATCCGGCGATGTCGTTGGTGTGGTTTCCGATCAACTGCGTGTTCACCACGTCGTTGGCCATGGTGATTCCGTCGACGCCGGTGTGCTGTATCCGGTTGTTCTGCAGGATGAGCCCGTCGGCGTTCTCGATCTGGATGGCGCCGGGTGCCATGTCGACATTGCGGTAGTAATAGACGTGGAAGTTCTGCTTGGCATATGCGAGTGCGCCGAGATTGCCCTGCTGTGCCTGTTTGAGCACCGAGCCGGCCACGTTGAACAGGTTCCAGTCGGAGTGCTGGACCGTGAGGCCGGAGAATGTGATGTTCCGGGCACGACTGCTCGTGGAGGTGCCGGCGACCCTGAGCAGGGTGGACACATTGTTCGGCGCGAAAACCGTCGCGGTCGCCATGTCTTCGGAGCTTGCCTTGTAGTAGTACAACGTCCGGCTCGTCTTGTCGAAGTAGAACTCGCCCGGGGTGTCCAGGAACTCGTAGGCGTTCATGACCTTGTGGGTGCCGCCGACCTGGGCGTTCCCGTTGAAGGCCCCTTGGGCGATAGCCGCTCCCGGCTGCTGGAACTGAGCTATACGGTTCGTGCCGTCAGAGGTGACCTGCCGGACTCCCACGATGGCCGTGGTCCAGGTCGTCCCTGTTTCTAGTTCGATGTCGTCCTGATTGCTAGCGATAGCGGGAAAGTCACCCAGGCTGTACTTCGCTCCCGCGCACTGCGAACCCGATTCCCACGCCCAGGTCGCCTGCCCCGCCGTGATGTTGTAGGTCCCGTAGCACCCCGCCGAGCCCATTGTCTTCGAAGCCATGTACGCTCGCTTGTCGTTGACATAGAGCGCGCGGAGCTTGTTGCTGCGATTCAGCGGGGCTTTCCAGATGTTACCGCTGTGCTGCGTCCATCCGGTTACCTGAACGCCTCCGCTGAGGATCGGCGTCTCGTTCTGGTACGCGGCGTATATGACCCGGTAACCATTCGTGCCGGAGTCGGCCGGCGTGAAGTCGATCGTGCTGCCGACCGGATAGTTGCCGCCGCGGAGATACACGTAGATGTCGCCTGTCATGTTCGCGTTCACCGTGCGAACGACGTCCCTCGCGCGCTGCACGGTTCTGAACGGTGACGTGATCGTTCCAGGGTTGGCGTCGTTGCCGTCGGGGGCGACGTAGTAGGTCGCCTGGGCCGCCGCCGAGGCCGGGGTACCGCCTGCGAAGGCCGGCAGCAACACGGCGGCAACGAACACCGTCAGCGCTGCTAACGCCTTCCCAGTGGTGGACAAGGCTGACTTCACGCTCTGTTCCTTTCGCTGGTTCCGAGCAAATGGGTTCGCCGCGCGATCACCCCGCCGTAGCGGAACTCGTCGGGGTGTGCCATCGCGCGGCCGCGGCGCCTGTCTTGCCGCTGAGGGCATCGATCGGAGGGTCGTGCGCCTTTCCGGGCCGAAGGGCCGTGCGCCTTTCCGGGCCGAAGGGCCGTGCGCCTTTCCGGGCCGAAGGGTCGGCCGCCCTCACGCCATGCGCGGCGATCACCGGTAGAGCCTGGGCCTCGGCAGGCTCGTCGTCGGTGAGGCCGAATGTCCTTACCGTGGGATGAACGGCACCGGCCGGTCGTGCGCACCGGGCATTTCGCCACAGGCGGCTCACGGGCCCTCCAGTACGCGAAGGACGGGCTCGCCGGTGCTGAAGGAGCCCTGGTCGTCCGCCCCGGCGCCGCGCTGACGAGGGTCACCGCCGCCGAGGCGCGAGAGGTCTCCTCATAGCACGCCCCAAGAATCCGTGACACACGTGGCATTACTGTTTCGTAACGTATGACGTATGCCGACTGATGTCTGGGGGTAATGTCGCATTAACCAGGGCGTCTTGCAACAGTGGATGGAGCAGGGGAAGGCGCACCTTCATCCACCCCGGCGCCACGACGCCGGGTGATCTTCCGCGACATGGCCGTTCCCGCGGGCCGCGGCGGGGTCCCGCCGGTCATGCGTACGGCTGCGACCCGGCAGCTCGCGGACCCGATCTGCCAGGTCAGGGGCTGCGCCTCCGTCGCCGCGCCGGTCGCCGGCGGCCCGGCACAATCCTCCGTGCGGCGCCCGCGGCGCACCAGATCCCTGCCGGATCAGCCCGCGCTCCGGGCAGGTTGAGAGAGGAAACCGCTTACCTCAGCAGTGGTGAATCACATTTGCCGATGTAACTTTCACCAGCGAACGCGATCACATTCGCCGACTCACTCAGTCGCCGCCGGTCACGGCCGACACGACGAACCCCGCCTCGCCGCACGGGCGAGACGGGGTTTCTTCTGCTCAACGCCTACTTCAACAGCTGGCGGGCCATTTCCGTCGTACTTCTAGTGATCACGGTGGTAGTTCAAGGAATTTTGCTCCGCCAACACGCTGCCTCGATTACCGTTCTCCAAGAGCAAAAGCTGTTCCCGGGCTATCCGGACCACCGGGACCACCCGGACCGTCGGGACCTCGTGGCGCACGAGGTGCTCGGGGCCCCGCAGGGGTTGGCGCGGTGCCAACGGTTCCGCAGCAATCGATGTCCTTGTAGCCGAAAGATCGGCCGTGACCTGCGCTATGTGCCCGAGGATGTCATGTCCTGGGTCCGGGAACAGGAGTAGCCGGTGGCCTACGTCAAGGACCTGTGGACCAACACCCTTCGTCGCCCTGACGGCAGGACGGAGAAGGTCAAGACCTCGCGGTACGGCGGTGGAAAGCGCTGGCTCGCCGTGTGGCTTGATCCCGATGGAAACGAGGTGTCCGCCGCCTTTGACCGGAAGGTCGATGCGGAGAAGAAAGCCGCGTCGATGGGCACCGACGTCAACCGCGGCGAGTACATCGCCCCCAACGCCGGCAAGGTGCTGTTCGGCGACATCGCGGCCCGCTGGCTCGACTCTCGTATCGTCGACCCGTCCACGAAGCTCAGATACGAGTACATCTACCGCTTGCACGTCAGCCCGGCGTTTCGCGCGGCGGCAGGTGAAGAGCATCCTGCCCTCGCACGTCCAGGCGTGGATAAGTGACCTGAACGAGCGCTACGGTCCGTCCACAATCGAGACGTCGTTCCTCGTCCTGCAAGGCGTCCTTGAACTGGCCGTCGCGGACGAGGCGATCAGGAAGAACTTGGTCCGATCCCCGATAGTCCAAGTGCCCAAGCGCCCCGGCGAAGAGCTGCCCGAATTCAGGAAGAAAGCACTGCAAACGGCGAGAAGAGGCCTCGACCATCTCCACGATAATTATCCGGACAGCATGAAATCAAGGGCCTCGAGAACCTAATTGACGAACTGTCGCGACAGAAGGCAATAGCTTATGAAAGAGGTAATCGACTTGGCCAGCACGGGCGCTCTCAAGGATCTCGAAATCGGGGATCCCGTGGCGAAGGCGTTCCATGTGCTCGGTCCCCCGGACGGCGAGACCGAGGTGCCGGACGACAAGATATATGCCTTCGCGGACATCCAGATCATCAAATCACGCAGCGATGTCGTCTGGTATATGGCAATAGAGCCCGACGGGGACCATGTGGATTTCCCGCCCGGCCTATACAAGTCGGTGAGACTTCCTACTCCGCACCGAAATGACCTGCTCGCGGCATTGCGTGACCGGGGCGAGGAACTGCTGGAAACACAGCCCTACGTGTGGGATCAAACATGGTGGCAGGTGGTCGGATCGGGCGTCATATTGCACTTCGACGAAGACGGACTCCTCGATGGTGCGGTGAAACGTGACAGAGCCCTGAATTTCTAGTTGACCCTGTTACTTCATTCGTAGATCTTGAGGTAGGGGTCGCCTCGTCGGTGGTAGCGAATGAGCCATTTCTTCCTGGTGCTGGTCAGGATGGGTGTGAGAGGCTGGGGAGACGCTCTGGTCACACGGCGGCCGACCAAGATCTGATGCCCGCCAGGAGCCTCGTTGCTCTCTTGCCCTGCCGCGATTCCGCTGTCGAACTGCACTTCCTTGCGCCGGGCCGATCTGATCCGTGCTTACCGGGCCGAACGTCAAGGCCGGTGACGGCGCCTGGCTCCAGGAACGGTGGCATTGGGAACGATCACGGCGTAGACGCCGGCGACAGCCGTAGACCGCCGGACATGGGTGACCCCGCCTGATCGCGTCGGCGTAGGTGCGCAGTGGCAGGAACTACTCGACCGTGCCCACCGCGCCGGCCTTGATGCCTTCCGTGAAGCAGCAGTAGGTCCCAACGCGCAACTATGCGGATCCGCCCTTAGGTGGCGCAAACTGGCCTACCAATGTGCGCTGCTGCCGAGGCGGGAGAACCGCTACGACTTCGCCTCGTTCCCTGTCGGTGACGGTGAGCCGTCCGAGGAAACCTGCGTGCCTACCTGTACCGGGTGGGTGAGCAGGTCATCGGATTTGTTTCGGTGACGGATATCACACAGCAGAGTTGGCATGCCTTTGACAGCAAAGACAAACCCCAGCAACGTGTTGGCACGACCAGCCCTGTCGTGAACGTGATCTTCACGGCGGACATGTGGCGTCGGCGGGGCATCGCCCGGGACATGGTTGAAGCCATCGCCCGAGACTCCGGCATCGCGGTGACCGACGTAGCGTGGTCCGGCCCGTTCTCCAAGTTCGGACTCGCGCTGGCGAGGAACATCAGCCCGACTGGCGTTTGGATGGCCTGAAGCCCGATCCGGCCACGGTCCCGCTAGGAATGGCAACGGCTTTGGATCTTGCTGATGTCGGCGTTCGCCTCGGCCACCTGGGTCGTCAGTTCGCGCCGCTGATCAGTGAGCTGTTCCCGCAGTTCAGCTGCTGCCGTTGTTCCTTCAGCCCCTGGGCCAGCGGCTCGACGACCAGGTGCCATCTAGCGGGGTCCGTTAGAAACTACGTAGAGCTGAGGAAGGACGAGCGGCCCTCTCCTCAGTGAATGTACGAACTGACTCGTAAGGGCATCCCGTGCCTCCCTCCAACGGTTGAGCCACTGCCCGCGTAGCGCCTGAGGCACACGTAACGGATCACTCTGAGTGTCCACGCCCACCTCGTGCCAGGCTCCCACGGCTGCGCGCAAAGCCATCGACGACAGCATCTTCCGGCCGCGCGCTGTCTCTCACGGAACACTGACGGAACAGTGATCGTTTGAAGGTCGAAACGAGAGACAGTTCACCCCGTCCACGACGAACGATGGGCGGGGTATCTGCTGGCCAGGAGCTACTTCAACAGCTGGCGGGCCATGACGACGCGTTGGATTTGGTTGGTGCCCTCGTAGATTTGGGTGATTTTGGCGTCGCGCATCATGCGTTCCACCGGGTAGTCGCGGGTGTAGCCGTAGCCGCCGAGGAGTTGGACGGCGTCGGTGGTGATCTCCATGGCGGCGTCGGAGGCGGCGCACTTGGCGGCGCTGGAGAAGAAGGTGAGATCCGCCACCTTCTGGCCGTGCATGGCGAGCTCGGACTTGGCCGCGGCGGCGTAGGTGAGCTGGCGGGCGGCCTCCAGCTTCATGGCCATGTCCGCGACCATGAACTGGAGTCCCTGGAACTCGGCGATGGCCTTGCCGAACTGCCTGCGTTCCTTGACGTAGCCGATGGCGTAGTCGAGGGCGCCCTGGGCGATGCCCAGCGCCTGCGCGGCGATGGTGATGCGGGTGTGGTCGAGGGTCGCGAGGGCGGTCTTGAAGCCGGTGCCCTCCTCGCCGATCATGCGGTCGGCGGGGATCCGCACGTTCTCGAAAATGACCTGGCGGGTGGGCGAGCCCTTGATGCCGAGCTTCTTCTCCTTGGCGCCGAAGCTGACGCCCTCGTCGTCCTTCTCGACGACGAACGCCGAGATGCCCCGGGCGCCGGCGTCCGGGTCGGTCACCGCCATCACCGTGTAGAACTCCGACACGCCGGCGTTGGTGATCCACATCTTGGTGCCGTTGAGCACGTAGTGGTCGCCGTCGCGGACCGCGCGCGTCTTCATCGCGGCGGCGTCGGAGCCGGCCTCGGGCTCGGAGAGGGCATAGGAGAACATGCCCTCACCGCGCGCCACGGGGGCCAGGTAGCGCTGTTTGAGGTCCTCGGAGGCCGAGAGCATCAGCGGCACGGTCCCGAGCTTGTTGACGGCCGGGATCAGCGAGGAGGACGCGCAGGCCCGCGCCACCTCCTCGATGACGATCACGGTGGCGAGCGCGTCGGCGCCGGCCCCGCCATACTGCTCAGGGATGTGCACGGCATGCAGGTCGGCGGCGACGAGAGCCTTGTAGGCATCCCAGGGGAACTCGCCGTTCTCGTCCACGGCGGCGGCGTGCGGGGCGATCTTCTCGTCGGAGAGTGCCCGCACGGTCTCACGCAGCATGTCGTGCTCTTCGGCGGGTGCGTAGAGAGGGAAGCTCATAGACAAATAGTAGGACGTCCAACAATACGGTGGCTGACCGAGGGGTATATGGAAGGCACCCCTCCGGCGAAATGTCCCATTTGTACTGTTGCGGGAGGCCCGGGGGCCGGTAACATGCCTCGGCAACGTAACGGTAAAGATGGGGTCGACAGCCGTACATGGAAGGAGCGCGCTCGTGTCCTATCGCCTGACGGTCCTGGGGACCGGATACTTGGGTGCCACGCACGCGGCGTGCATGGCCGCGCTGGGCTTCGAGGTTCTCGGTCTCGACGTGGACCCTGTGAAGGTGGCCCGCCTGCAGGCCGGCGAACTTCCGATCCACGAGCCCGGCCTGGAAGAGCTGCTCCAGCGCGGGCTGGAGTCGGGGCGGCTACGCTTCACGACCTCCTACGAGGAGGCCGCAGAGTTCGGTGACGTGCACTTCGTCTGCGTGGGAACCCCGCAGAAGAAGGGCGAGTACGCGGCCGACGTGTCCTACCTGGACGACGTCGTCGAGTCGCTCGCCCCGCACCTGACCCGCGAGTGCCTGATCGTGGGCAAGTCGACCGTGCCGGTGGGCACCGCCCAGCGCCTCGCCGACAACCTCCAGCGGCTCGCGCCCGCCGGAGAGCTGGTGGAGCTCGCCTGGAACCCCGAGTTCCTGCGCGAGGGCTTCGCCGTACGCGACACCATGCATCCAGACCGCATCGTCCTCGGCGTCGTCTCCGACAAGGCCGAAAAGGTGATGCGCGAGGTCTACGAGGCCATGCTGTCGGAGGGCACCCCTCTGATCATCACCGACTACCCCACCGCGGAGCTGGTCAAGGTCGCGGCCAACGCCTTCCTGGCCACCAAGATCTCCTTCATCAACGCGATGGCCGAGGTCTGCGAGGCGGCGCACGCCGACGTCAAGGACCTGTCACTGGCGCTGTCGTTCGACGAGCGCATCGGCGGCCGTTTTCTCAACCCCGGCCTCGGCTTCGGCGGCGGCTGCCTGCCCAAGGACATCCGGGCGTTCATGGCGCGCGCGGGCGAGCTCGGCGCCGACCAGGCGCTGACGTTCCTCCGCGAGGTGGACGCCATCAACATGCGCCGCAGGGCCCGCATGGTCGACCTGGCCCGCGAGCTCGCCGGCGGCTCGTTCCGCGGCTGTACGGTCGGAGTGCTCGGAGCGGCCTTCAAGCCCAACTCCGACGACATCCGCGACTCGCCGGCGCTGGACGTGGCCGTGAAGATCCGCGAGCAGGGCGGCAAGGTGACGCTGTACGACCCGGTGGCGCTGGAGAACGCGCGCCGGGCCCATCCCACTTTGGGGTTCGGCTCGTCGGCGCTGGACGCGGCACGCGGCGCGCACGTCGTGCTGCTGCTGACCGAGTGGCAGGAGTTCATCGACCTCGACCCCGAGACGCTTGGCGGCGTCGTGGCCACCCGCAGGATCGTGGACGGGCGCAACGCCCTGGACGCCGAGACCTGGCGCGCCTCCGGCTGGCACTACCGCGCCCTGGGCCGCCCCTAGCGCCGAGCGGTGGGCGAAGGGCTGCATGATCGCCGGGCCGGGTGGACGGCCACCGAGGATCATGCAGCCGGTGGGTACAGGCGCCGTGAGACCGTCCGCGGCGTCCGCCTTGAGCTCATAGTGCTCAGGCCTCGGCTTCAGCCGTCCTCAGACTCTCGGCCTCGGCGCGGAGCCGCTCGCCCTTGGCGTGCGCCTGGGCCCTGAGAGCGGCCTGGAAGGCGGCCATCTTCGACCGCAGCCCCTCGTCGGCGGCGCCGAGGATGCGCACGGCGAGCAGCCCGGCGTTGCGGGCGCCGCCGATCGCCACGGTCGCCACCGGCACCCCGGCGGGCATCTGCACGATGGACAGCAGCGAGTCCATGCCGTCGAGGTACTTCAGCGGCACCGGAACGCCGATCACCGGGAGCGGGGTCACGGCCGCCAGCATGCCCGGCAGGTGGGCGGCTCCCCCGGCACCGGCGATGACGACCCGAAGGCCCCGTTCCGCCGCCCGCTCACCGTAGGAGATCATCTCGTGCGGCATGCGGTGGGCCGAGACCACGTCGGCCTCGAACGGGACGCCGAACTCGCCCAGCGCCTCGGCGGCGAGCCTCATCACCGGCCAGTCGGAGTCGCTGCCCATCACGATGCCGACCAGGGGGTTCCCCGCCATCAGACGTACTCCCCCGTGGCGAGGTGGGCGGCGGCGTGGCGGGCGCGGGCGCGTACCTCTTCGAGATCGGTGCCCAGCGCGGTGACGTGCCCGATCTTGCGGCCCGGCCGTACTTCCTTGCCGTAGAAGTGGATCTTCACTCCGGGATCATGGGCCATCACATGCTCGTATCGGGAGAAGATGTCGGGATCCTCCCCGCCGAGCACGTTCACCATGACCACGACCGGCGCCACCGGAGCGGGCGAGCCGAGCGGGAGGTCGAGCACCGCGCGCAGGTGCTGCTCGAACTGCGAGGTACGGGAACCTTCGATGGTCCAGTGGCCGCTGTTGTGCGGGCGCATGGCCAGTTCGTTGACCATGACCTTCCCGTCCGCGAGCTGGAACATCTCCACCGCCAACAGCCCGGTCACCCCGAGCTCGTTAGCGATCTTGAGCGCGATGTGCTGGGCCTGGGCCGCCTGCTCGGGGTCGAGCCCCGGCGCCGGGGCGATCACCTCGACGCAGATGCCGTCACGCTGGACGGTCTCCACCACCGGATAGCTGACACCCTGACCGTGCGGGGATCGGGCCACCAGCACGGCGAGCTCCCGCTCGAAGGGCACGAACGCCTCGGCCATCAGCTCCGTGTCGCCGGCCAGCACCTCCTCGACCTCGTCGACCGACGAGCAGACCCACACGCCCCGGCCGTCGTACCCGCCGCGCACCGCCTTGAGCACGACGGGCCAGCCGTGCTCCTTGCCGAAGTCCTCCAGGTCGCCGGCGGACGAGACGCGGGCCCATGCGGGGCAGGGCGCGCCGATCGCGGTGAGACGCTCCCTCATCACGGCCTTGTCCTGGGCGTGCACGAGGGCGGCGGCTCCCGGACGCACGGCGAGGCCCTCGGCGGCCAGCGCCTCGACGTGGCCGGTGGGCACGTGCTCGTGGTCGAAGGTGATGGCGGCGCAGCCGGCGGCGAACTCGCGCAGCACGGCGAGGTCGCGGTAGTCGCCGAACCGGATGTCGACGATCACGCGGGCGGCGCTCTCGTCGGGGGAGTTGGCGAGGACGCGCAGCTCGACACCGAGGGCGATGGCCGCCTGCTGGGTCATCCGGGCGAGCTGGCCCGCGCCGACCATGCCGACGACGGGCCCGATGGGAGGCGTTTCGCTCCTGGTCACAACACTGGTCACAAGCCCAAACCCTACCCAGCCCGGAAGGGAACGATGATGTCGGCCGGGCCCTGGCGGGTGGGCCAGGACGCCCCTGGGCAGTGATGGCGGCCGCGTTCCGGCGGTGGCCAGAACGGCCCTGTGCAGTGATGGCGGCCGCGTCCAGGCGGACGGGCCAGAACCCCCTAGGGCGTGATGTCGGCGAGGCCTCTGGTCATGCCCACGGTCGTCAGCTTGCCGTCGGTGGCGACCTTGGTCGCGAGGACGACCACCTCGGTGGCGTGGATGGTCGAGAGGCCGGACTCGCCGGTGAAGGCACGCACCGCGTCCGTTCCGAAGATCGGGTGGGCGAGCTTGCGCGCGCTGGTCTTCTGCGTGTACATGATCTTGATGGCGTGGAAGACCAGCGCCCCGCCGCCGTTCACCGCCAGGGCCCTGGTCTCCCCGGGCACGAGCTGGATGTCGGAGCTGAGCCGGTCGGGACGTGCCGTGGCGGGCTTCCTCACCAGCTCGGCGAGCAGGTCGCGCATCCGGTCGCCCGAGGCGAACCGTACGCCGCTCAGCCCCGCGCGGTCGGAGAGGAAGGCCAGGTGCTTCTGCGGCACCAGCCGGGCGCGCACCCCGTCCCCGGGGTCGTCGGTGGGCACGGCACGGGTGGTCTCGTTGACATCGAACTCGGGACCGTTCCCAACCAGGCGGATCGGACCGTACGCGAGCCGCCAGCGCTCGTCCTCGTAGGCGAAGACGAAGTAGGCCGGCTCGGGCTTGCGCGCCAGCGCGGCGAACCACGGACGCTCGCCCGGACGGTCGGGCAGGAAATACTCGACATCCGTGTAGTCCACGGCCGCGGGGGCCGGGCGCCCGTTGCGGGCGGCCTCACACGCACGCCGGCCGAGCTCGCTCTGGGCCGAGGTGGTCAGGAAGACGACCTTGACGCAGTCTCGCTTCTTCCAGGCGTCGTCGAGCTCTTTGAGCAGGCCGAACGCGTTCTTCGCATCCTCAGGGCCCACGGTCGCGCCAAGAGCGCTCACAGTGGTGGGACGCACGCTCCGAACCGGGTCGTCGGCCTGCGCGCCACAGGCGGTCAGCAGGACGACACCGATCCCCAGGGTGACCAATCGACGCAGCACGCTAGGAGCCACCTCCATGGCATACCTTTGCGATCTGCGCGGCAGCCTAGCGCACCACCTCCGTTACTGGCTGTGAAAAACCGGATATCTCCGGAAATAGTGTTTATCGTGAGGTCGCGCTACCAGACCCGAGCCCCACCGCAGCACCGGTAACCTGAAAGGCCTGGAACCGAGGAAGGACTGTTGTGCAGCTTATTCTTCGCCTGTATGACAGGTTCTCCGCGCTCTTCCGTGAGCTCGCCAAGTTCGGCACGGTCGGCGCCGTCGCCTTCGTGGTCGACTTCGGCGGCACCAACCTGCTGCGGTACGGAGTGCACCTGGGGCCGCTGACCTCCAAGGTCGTCGCGACCGTCTTCGCCGCCACGCTGGCCTACCTCGCCAACCGCTACTGGACCTGGCGGCACCGCGAGCAGTCGGGCATGGCCCGCGAATACTTCCTGTTCTTCGTGCTCAACGGCATCGGCCTGCTGATCTCACTGCTCATCATCGGCTTTGTCGAATACACGCTCGAAATACGCGACCCGCTGAGTTACAACATCTCTCTGATCATCGGAACCGCTCTCGGCACGCTGTTCCGCTTCTGGTCGTACAAGAAATGGGTGTTCCTGCCGCCGGATCTCCCGCCCATCGACCCGCACACCGGGCTCCCCGAGACCACCGAGAGTTCCCACAGCGCCCCGCACGCCCCGCCGGCCCCGCCCGCCCCGGAGACCGCAGACCCTGCCCGGGTGAACGGCATCACGCGGGGCCGCTGACCACGCGGTGCCGCGCGGTCTCGTCCGCGGGCCGCAGGAACAGCGCGAACACCGCCGGTCGCGGCCGTATGAGCTCAAGACGACCACCGTCGGAGGCGGTCAGCGCCCGCGCCAGCGTCAGCCCGAGCCCCGTCCCTCCGGCGCCGCTGACATTGCGGTCGAACACGCGGGCGCGGATGTGCTCCGGGATTCCCTGGCCCCTGTCGGCGACCTCGATCACGATGGACTTGTCCGAACTGCCCGTCGTGATCGTCACCGGGCCGTCGCCGTGCTCCAGGGAGTTCTCCAGCAGCGTCGACACCACCTGGCTCAGCCCGCCCTTGCTGACGAGCGCGCGCAGGCCACGGCTGCCCTCGAGATGGAGCGAGCGCTTCGACCTGCGGAAGGCCGGCTCCCACTCGGTGATCTGCTGCTGGAGCACGTCGTCCACGCAGATCGCCTCCGCCTGCGCATGGCGCTGCCGCCGGGCGGCGGCGAGCAACTCGTCGATGACGGCCGTCAGCCGCTCGGCCTGGATGATCGCCGCCTCGCCCTCCTCACGCACGATCGCGGGCTGGGTGGCGGCGGCGACGATCTCCTCCAGCCGCATGGTCAGCCCCGTGAGCGGCGTACGCAGCTGGTGGGAGGCGTCGGTCGCGAACTCCCGCTCCCGGCTGAGCAGTTCGGCGATGCGGGTGGCGCTGCGGTCGAGCACCTCGGCCACCCGGTCGAGCTCGGGTATGCCGTAGCGATGCCTGCTCGGCCGGGCGTCCCCCGAGCCCAGCCGCTCCGCGATCCTGGCCAGATCCAGAAGCGGCAGGGTGAGCCGGCGTGACTGCACGACGGCGAGCGACACCGCGACCGCCAGCGCGAGCCCGGCCAGGGCCACGATGAGCGTGAGCCATCCCCGGATGTTCCGCTCGACCTGTGCTCGGTCTCGCGTTATCCGGACATAGACCCCACTCTCGGAGTGGGTCTCCTCGGTCATCTGCCGATCGGGGGGCGGCTCCGTACCGACGATGACCGTCGGGCTGTTGCGGATGAAGATCTGGACGTACCTGTTGGGGTACTGCCGCTGCAGCTCGCCGGGATCGATGGGCCGATCCTCGATGCGGGCGTATTCGACCTGGCTGAGCAGCAAAGTCGCCTGTGCCCTGAGCTGCTGGACCGCCTCGTCGTTGATGAGGCGGGTCACCACCAGTCCGAGCGGGACACCCAGGAGCAGGACCGCGATGGCCGCGACTACCAAGGTCGAAGAGAGCAACCTACGGCGCATCTAGCTATGGGCTATTCGCGCTCGAATCGGAAGCCGACTCCACGTACCGTGGTGATGTAACGCGGCTTGGCGGCGTCGTCCCCCAGCTTGCGGCGCAGCCACGAGATGTGCATGTCGAGAGTCTTCGTCGAACCCCACCAGTTGGTGTCCCATACCTCCCGCATGATCTGCTCGCGGGTGACGACCTTGCCGGCGTCGCGGACCAGCACACGCAACAGGTCGAATTCTTTCGTGGTCAGATGCAGCTCCTTGTCTCCCATCCAGGCACGCCGCGAGTCGGCGTCGATGCGCACGCCCTGGACCACGGGGGTCTCAGAGGTGCCGCGCCGCAGCAGCGCCCGTACGCGGGCGAGCAACTCGGCGAGCCTGAACGGTTTGGTCACATAGTCATCGGCCCCCGCGTCGAGGCCGACCACGGTGTCGACCTCGTCGACACGAGCGGTCAGAATGAGCACGGGCGTACCGTGCCCTTCGGCGCGGATGCGGCGGGCGACCTCCAGGCCGTCCATTTCCGGTAGGCCCAAGTCAAGCACGATGAGGTCGACGCCCCCAGACAGAGCCCTTTCCAGGGCCTGCGGGCCATCGGGGCTCACCTCCACCTGATAGCCCTCTCGGCGCAGCGCGCGCGCCAGGGGCTCGGAGATCGAGGTGTCATCCTCGGCGAGAAGTACGCAGGTCATAAAGCGATCGTAGGACCTTAGGCGATCGTTTCCCGGGTACAGCGCGCGGTTTGACTCGTCGTTGACCCACCAATTGACCTGGGCAAAGACGGCGAAACAGGGATGACCCCTCCCGCACTACCTGGTACCCCAAGCGCCCCAGGCGTATCCACGCGGAGCCGCCCCGACACGCCGGGGACATCGGAGAGTACACGGGGACACGCCGAGGGCGAGACGGTCTGTGATGATGTGTACCGTACTCGCCCGATAGCGCGGGCCGCCGTCTTCTAGGACACCACGAACGTCGTCGAAGCGACTACGCATCGGAGTCCGTGCCTCCGGGAACGTCCACGAAGCGCTGGAGGTAGAGACCCTCACCAAGGGTGGCCAGCAAGTGGAGCTCGGTGTCGAGGTAGTCGATGTGGTGCTCTTCGTCCTCGAGGATGGTCTCGAAGATGCGGGCGGAGGTCACGTCGCCCCGCTCCCTCATCAACTGGATGCCGGGACGCAGGCGCTGGACCACGTCGAGCTCCAGCCGCATATCGGCCTCCAACTGCTCCTTCACGGTCTGCCCGATGTGCAGCGTGCCGAGCCGCTGGTAGTTCGGGAGGCCATCCAGGAAGAGGATGCGGTCGGTGAGCACTTCCGCGTGCCGCATCTCGTCGATCGACTCCGCCCTGGTGTAGGCGGCGAGCTTGGTGTATCCCCAGTGCTCCTGCATCTTGGCGTGCAGGAAGTACTGGTTGATGGCGGTGAGCTCAGAAGTCAGCTGCTCGTTGAGCAGAGCGATGATTTCTTTGTCCCCCTGCATACGATCCCTCGTTCTATGCGATTGCGACAAGTTCCTCAGATCGCTTCAGGATCGCACAGATCTTCCGGACGCATGTCGCGCAGTCCCTCCCCGCCCCGGTGATGTCACGGATCTGGCGTGCGCTCTTCGCACCTGCGGCGATACACGCATGAACGTCATGTTCGGTCACAGCCTCGCAGACGCATACGTACATGGCGTGGACAGCCTTTCGCAGGGGAATAAGGTAAGGCATGCCTAAGATAACGCATGCTTCTTAGGTCTGCCTATGTGAGCTGTACAACACTGACGAGGCCTTCACCGCGAGATAGCGGGACCACAGCGTCGTTGACCTGGCTCTTCCACCCTCCTGTCACAGGAGGTACCTCCAGGAACACGGCAAGGCCGGAGAATCTCCGGCCTTGCGTGCTCTGCGGGTCAGTGTCCGCGCGCGATCCACTTCTCCAGGTCGGGCGCCTCGGCGCCGATGCTGGTGGAGTCGCCGTGACCGGTGTGGACGACCGTCTCCGGAGGCAGCGCCAGCAGCCGGTCCCTGATCGAGCCGATGATCGTGTCGAAGGACGAGTACGACCGCCCGGTCGCGCCCGGCCCGCCCGAGAACAGCGTGTCACCGGTGAAGACCACGCCGAGGTCGGGAACGTGCAGGCTGACGGCCCCTGGAGCGTGGCCGGGAGTGTGGAGCACGCGCAGGGCCGTGCCCGCCATCTCCAGCACGTCCCCGTCCCGGAGCGGCTCGTACTGCCGCGCCGTGCCGTACTCCATCTCCCACAGCACGGCGTCCGCGGGATGCAGCAGGATCGGGGCGCCGGTCGCGTCGGCCAGGGGCCCCGCGGCGTTGATGTGGTCGTTGTGCGCGTGCGTACAGACGATGGCCCTCAACCGCCGATCTCCCACCGCCTCCTGGATGGCCTGGGCGTCATGGGCCGCGTCGATCACGACGACCTCGCGGTCGTCACCCACCAGCCACACGTTGTTGTCGACGTCCCAGGTCCCGCCGTCGAGGGTGAAGCTCCCCGAGGTGACGAGCTTCGCGATGGTCACAGGACCACCACCGAGCGGAGCACCTCGCCGCGGTGCATCTTGGCGAAGGCCTCCTCCACCTGGTCCAGCTCGATCGTCTCGGAGACGAAGCCGTCGAGGTTGAGCCTGCCCTGCAGATAGAGGTCGATCAGCATGGGGAAGTCACGGCTCGGGAGGCAGTCGCCGTACCAGGACGACTTCAGCGATCCGCCGCGGCCGAAGACGTCCAGCAGCGGCAGGTCGAGCGTCATGTCCGGAGTGGGCACGCCCACCAGCACGACGGTGCCGGCGAGGTCACGCGCGTAGAAGGCCTGCTTGTAGGTCTCCGGGCGGCCCACCGCGTCGATCACGACGTCCGCTCCGTGACCGCCGGTCAGCTCGCGGATCGCCTCCACCGGGTCGGTCTTGGTGGAGTTGATGGTGTGGGTGGCGCCGAACTGACCGGCCAGGTCGGTCTTGCGGTCGTCCACGTCCACCGCGATGATCTTGGAGGCGCCCGCGAGCGACGATCCCAGGATGGCCGCGTTCCCGACACCGCCACACCCGATGACGGCGACCGAGTCACCACGCGACACCCCGCCGGTGTTGATCGCCGCTCCGAGACCGGCCATCACGCCACAGCCGAGCAGACCGGCCACGGCGGGCCGGGCGTCCGGGTCGACCTTCGTGCACTGCCCGGCCGCGACCAGCGTCTTCTCCGCGAACGCCCCGATGCCGAGAGCCGGGCTGAGCGGCGTGCCGTCGGCCAGGGTCATCTTCTGCGAGGCGTTGTGGGTCGCGAAGCAGTACCAGGGGCGTCCGCGCAGGCAGGCCCGGCAGTTCCCGCAGACGGCGCGCCAGTTGAGGATCACGTAGTCGCCGGGGGCGACGCCGGTGACATCGGCGCCCACGGCCTCCACGACGCCGGCGGCCTCGTGACCGAGCAGGAAGGGGAACTCGTCGTTGATCCCGCCTTCGCGGTAGTGCAGGTCGGTGTGGCACACGCCGCAGGCCTGCACGTTCACGACCGCCTCGCCCGGCCCGGGGTCGGGTACCAGGACGGTCTGCACCGTCACGGCCTCGCCTTTGCCTCCCGCGATCACACCCTGGACTTCATACGGCATGGTGAGTCCCTTCCTTTATCGAGCTGCACCGGCGTGTGTCGACACGTCGATGGCGTTCAGAATGTTGACGAACCATTCGGGCCGTCAAGAGCGGCGGAGCACGAAGGGCTGCACCAGCCCGAGACCCCGGACCGGTCGCCGCCGGATGCGCTGGATCACGATCCCCGGACTGCCCTCCACCGCGCCTGCCATGCCCGGATCGACGAGCACCGTGCACGGACGGGCCATCGTGGTCAGCCGGGCGGCGAGGTTCACCGTGGTCCCGAAGACGTCGCCCATGGCCGGGAGCACGGGCCCGTACGACAGGCCGACACGCACCTCCCTGCCCTCGTCGCGGATGACGTCGATGAGCTCCAGCGCGATGCGCGCCGCCGTCTCGGCCGTGGGCGCGGTGAACAGCACCTCGTCACCGAGGGTCTTGACCAGCCGGGCGCCGTGCGCGGCGACGACGTCGGAGGTCCTGGCCTCGAAGTTCTCCACCAGCTCCGCGAGCCCCTGCTCGTCCAGCTCGCGCGACACCTGGGTGAAGGAGACCAGATCGGCGAACCCGACGGCCAGGGTCAGGCGCCCCGGCACCGCCTCGGCGGTGCCGTCGACCTTCGTGTCGGTGATCGCGAGCAGGCGGGTGCCGGCCGCGGCGAGCTGGGCGCGCCAGACGTGGACGAGCAGCCGCTCGAAGTCGGGCAGGAGCTTCCGCGAGACCTCCAGGATGCCCGCCAGCTCCTCGTCACCGGGCGGCTCCGCCGGATCGAGCATCGCGCCGATCATGATCTCGGCCTGCCACTGGGCCAGCCTGGCCGTGGTCTGACCGAGGGCGCGGGCCATCCGTACGACGGTCTCCTCTTCGATCAACCCGCTGCCGAGCATGCCGGCCACCCGGCGCAGCGCCTCCACGTCGGCGTCGGTGAAGGCGGGCGTGTCGTCGGCGGGTGTGGCGAAGCCGAGCGCGCGCCAGATCCGCTGGGCGAGCTGGGAGGAGACCCCGGCCCGCCTCGCCACCTCGCCCCGCGTGTGTCGAGGTGCGGAGCCCACGAACAGCCGCTCGATCTGCTCGGCCGTCGGACGTCCCACAGTCTCGGTCTCGCGCATTCTCAGGAGGTTACGCCACGATCGGGGCATATCTCACCTGCCGTCGATGTCCCCGTCGGATGCGTCCTCCACCAGCCGGAACAGCTCCGACCGAACCGTCTGGATCTTGGGAATGTCCCTGAGGTTGATCTCACCCTTGTCCGAGGCCGACTCCACCACCAGGGTGCCGCAGCCGAGCATCCGCTCGATGAAGGTCTGGTCGGAGCTCACGCTGTTGACCTTGGCCAGCGGGATGTCGTCGTCGGACTTGTTCAGGATGCCGGTGCTGATGTTGAACCGGTGCGTCGTAAGCGTGTACGAGGTCGTCTTCCACCGTAGGTAGGGGATGAACGACCAGAGGGCAAGGGCGACCACGGAGACCACGGCGACCGCTATCCAGGCGAAGCGGGCGTACTCGTAGTCCACCGGAATGAAGAACAAGGCCGCGCTCGAAGCGGCGATGACCAGAAGCAGCGCGAAGAAAGGCACCACGAGGCGCTTCCAGTGCGGGTGGAACGAGTGGACGACCCGCTCCCCCGACGTCAGATGATGTTCAGGGAGACCCATGGGGCAAATCGTGGCACGTCGATCTGCCCCACGTCTGCCCCATCTTCCGTGCCGGACCGATGTCCCGCCAAAGCGGGCACTTCCTTGCCCGATTCTTGACGCTCAGGCCGAAGCGGGCCTGATGTGGACCACGTCGCCGACGCTGAGGGCATGGTCGGCGCCTCCGGTGTGGACGATGAGGTGGCCCGACCCGTCCACTCCCGTGGCGACGCCCGTCAGCAGGCGCTCTCCCGGGAGCTCCACCCGGACCTCCTGGCCGACGGTGGCGCTCATGGCGAGGTAGGCCGACCGCAGGCCGGCCGCGTCGGCGTCGCCGTCGGCCGCCACCCAGTCGCGGTAGTGCGCCTCGATCTCACGCAGCACGGCCCTGATCAGGGGATCGCGGTCGGCGCACTCGGCGTCCTCGATGCTCAGCGAGGTGGCGGTGGTGACCGGCAACTCGTCGGCGCGCACCGTCACGTTGAGCCCCATGCCGACGACGACCGCGCCCTCCACCCGCTCGGCCAGCACCCCCGCGACCTTGCGCTCGCCGATGAGCAGGTCGTTCGGCCACTTCAGCCGTACGTCGACACCGGCCACGCGCCGCAGGGCCGACGCGGCGGCCAGCGCCACCAGCAACGTCACCCAGCCCTGCCTGACCGGCGGGACCCCCGGGCGCAGCAGTACGGAGAAGGTGAGCCCCGAGCGTGCCGGGGCGGTCCACACGCGGCCGAGGCGCCCCCGGCCGGCCAACTGGAGCTCCGCGATCAGCACGGCGCCTTCCCGCGCGCCCTCGCGGGCCGCCTGGGCCAGGTCGGCATTGGTCGAGCCGGTGCGGTCGACGACGGTGAGCTGGGACCACAGGCCGCCCGGCCGGACGAGGGCGCGGGTCAGCGCCGCCTGGGAGAGCGGCGGCCGGTCGAGATCGGTGTACGGCGAATCGAGCACCCTTCCATCCTCCTCCTCCTCGCGAAGTGGCACGGCCCGCTTGCCCCGATGACCGGCGAACCCTAGGTAACGCCGCCACAAACTTGACCGTGCCCGGCCGCCACATGGGACCGGTGACCCGGGGATGCGGGGATGCGGGGGGAAGCCGTGGTTAGTCAAAGTTGGGAAAAAGGTGATGCTATGAGTAGGCCGTGCGAACGAGGCGGCAGGAACGTAGGCCGTGCGAACGAGGCGGCAGGAACAAGGAACGGGTGAACGTCCGGTGAGCAAGCGTCTGGACCCTCGGAACTGGGCGAGCTGGAAGCCCTTCGGCATCGGTGAACGCAAGCCGAACAACTACCTGGAGCTGTGGAAGGCCTTCCGGTCGGTCAAGGGCAACCGGCGCTTCGCCTGGCGCATCCTCACCCAGGGCACCTGTGACGGCTGCGCCCTCGGCACCCGGGGCATGCGCGACTGGACTATGGACGAGATCCACCTGTGCAACATCCGCCTGCGGCTGCTCAAGCTGAACACCATGCCCCCGCTCGACCATTCGGTGCTGGCCGACGTCGCCCCGCTGGCCAAGATGAAAAGCGCGGAGCTGCGCGACCTCGGCCGCCTGCCCTATCCCCTGCTCCGGCGCCGGGGAGAGCCCGGGTTCACCCGTGTCGGCTGGGAGGAGGCTCTCGACCTGGCCGCGTCCCGCCTGAACGGCTCCGTCACCGGTGCCGCCGGCCCGCCCGTACGCGGCACGAGGCTCGGCGTCTACCTCACCAGCCGCGGCATGCCCAACGAGAACTACTTCGCGGCGCAGAAGGCCGTCCGGGCGCTGGGCACCAACTCCATCGACAACGCGGCGCGCATCTGCCACTCGCCCTCCACCGTCGCGCTGAAGCAGACCATCGGCGCCGCCGCGACCACCTGCTCCTACACCGACTGGATCGGCTCGGACCTGATCGTCTTCATCGGCTCCAACCCGTCGAACAACCAGCCGGTCGCGATGAAGTACCTCTTCCACGCCAAGAAGGCGGGCACCCGGATCGCGATGGTGAACTCCTACCGCGAACCAGGGATGGACCGTTACTGGGTGCCCTCCAACGCCGAGTCAGCGCTGTTCGGCACGAAGATCACCGACGACTTCTTCGGGGTCAACGTCGGCGGCGACATCGGCTTCCTCAACGGGGTGCTCAAGCACCTCATCGAGAACGACTGGCTCGACAAGGCCTTCGTCGACCGGCACACCTCGGGCTTCGAGGACGTACGGCAGGCCGTGGCCGCGCAGTCGTGGGAGTCGCTGGAGGCGCTCAGCGGCGCGACCCGGAGCACGATGTTCGAGCTGGCCAAGCTGCTCGGCGAGGCGAAGTCGGCCGTGCTGGTCTGGTCCATGGGGATCACCCAGCACTCCTACGGCGAGGACAACGTCCGCTCCATCGTCAACCTCGCCCTGGCCAGAGGCTTCGTCGGACGCGACCACTGCGGGCTAATGCCGATCCGCGGGCACAGCGGCGTCCAGGGCGGCGCGGAGATGGGCGCGTACGCCACCGGCCTCCCCGGCGGCCTGCCGGTCACGCCGGAGAACGCCCGGAAGTTCACTGAGAAGTGGGGATTCGAGGTGCCGGCCACGCCGGGGCTCACCGCGACGGACATGATCGACGCGGCCCACGCCCGGGAGCTGGACGTGCTCATCTCCTCTGGGGGCAACTTCCTCGAGGTGCTCCCCGACCCGGCCTACTGCCGCGACGCGCTGTCCCGCCTGGGACTGCGCGTCCACGTCGACATCGTGCTGTCCAGCCAGATGCTGGTCGAGTCCGAGGGCGACGTCCTCCTGCTGCCCGCGCAGACGCGGTACGAGATGGAGGGCGGGGTGACCGAGACCTCGACCGAGCGTCGCGTGATCTTCTCTCCGGAGGTGGCGGGGCCGCGTCTCGGCGAGGCGTGGCCGGAGTGGAAGATCTTCACCGAGCTGGCGGCGCGCGCCCGGCCGGAACTGGCGGAGAAGATCCGCTATCCCGGGGGCACGCCGCAGATCCGGCGCGACATCGAGGACGCCGTGCCGTTCTACGCCGGGATCGCCGGGCTGAGGAAGTTCGGCGACAACGTGCAGTACGGCGGGCGGCACCTCTGCCCCGGCGGGCGCTTCCCCACCGCCGACGGTCTTGGCCACTTCTCGCCCGTCGAGCCGCCCACGCTCGAACGCCCCGACGGCTCGTTCATGGTCGCCACCCGGCGCGGCAAGCAGTTCAACAGCATGGTCCACGAGCGGCGCGACGGCTTCAACGGCGCCACCCGAGAGGCCGTGCTGATCAGCCCGTACGACGCCGACAGGCTCGGGCTGGCCGACGGCGCCGAGGTGGAGTTGGCGGGTGCCGCCGGCCGGTTCACCGGGCGCGTGCTGCGGGCGCCGCTGACCCCGGGGAACCTGCAGATCCACTGGCCGGAGGGCAACGTGCTTCTGGACGTGTCCCGCCGCTCACCCGACGCACGCATCCCCGACTACAACGCCGTGGTCACGCTCCAGAAGGTCGCCCCATGACCACCGGACACCACCCTCGGCGTCCGGACGACCTCGCGGTGACGGCCGTGGAGCGCGTCCGGCCAGGCCCGACGACGCGGGTGCGGGTCCGGGAGGTGTCCGGCGGCACCGTACGCGACCGGCGGGACGACCTGGCGACCGAGGAGCCGCTGGAGATCCGCATCACCGCCGGCGGCGCGACGCACACCTTGGCGATCACCATGCGAACGCCCGGGGCGGACTTCGAGCTCGCCGCCGGGTTCCTCTCCGGTGAGGGCATCGCGGGGGCGGGTGACATCGCCTCGATCGCGTACTGCACTGATGAGGATCTCCCGCCGGAGGCCCGCTACAACACGGTCACCGTACGGCTGCGCGGACCGGTCCTCCCCGACCTGCCCACAATGCACCGACATTTCATGACATCTAGCGCCTGCGGGGTCTGCGGCACCGCCAGCCTCGACGCCCTGCGCACACGCCAGACGTCCCTGAAGGAGACACGCGCTGTGTCCACGGAGGACACACGCCCGGTCCTCACTGAGGTGACGCCCATGCGGGCGCTTGCGCCGGTCGCGGCCGAGGTCCTGTACGAGCTGCCGCAGCGGTTGCGGGAGGCTCAGGGGATCTTCGGCAAGACCGGTGGCCTGCACGCCGCCGGGCTGTTCGCGCCCGACGGGACGCTGCTGGCCGTGCGTGAGGACGTCGGGCGGCACAACGCCGTGGACAAGCTCGTCGGCTGGGCGCTGATGTCCGAGCGCCTGCCGCTCAGCTCGTACCTGCTGCTCGTCAGCGGCAGGACCAGCTACGAGATCATGCAGAAGGCCCTGGCGGCGGGCGTGCCCATGGTCTGCGGCGTGTCCGCCCCGTCCTCCCTCGCCGTCGACCTGGCCAGAGAGTTCGACATGACCCTCGTCGGCTTCCTGCGAGGAGAGCGCTTCAACATCTACGCAAGACCTGAACGCATCAAGGTGGCGCCCGCATAAAGATCACCTCCGTCGCCGACACCCCTGACCGGGATGAGCCACCGGCACACCCGGACCCAGCCCACTTCACCACTCCATCCGCGCTCCGCGTGCCGGGCACTGGGGCGGGGAGACGACGGAGACTAGCCGGTGTTCTGGAGGCCGGCGGCGACGCCGTTGACGCTTAGGAGGAGGAGGGTTTCCAGGCGTTCGCGTTCCTCGTCGGAGAGGGTGTCCTCGGCCCGGAGTGCCGACAGGGCCCGGAGCTGCAAGTGGGACAGTGCGTCGACGTAGGGGTCGCGGAGCTGGACCGCCAGCGAGAGGACCCTCCGGCTCTCCAGCAGCCGTGAGTGGCCGGTGACGGCCAGGACGAGCTTGCGCGTGAGGTCGTACTCGGCCAGTACCTGGTCGGCGAAGTCCTGCCTGCCGCCGAGGGCGAGGTAGCGGGCGGCGATCTGCCGGTCGGTCTTGGCCAGCGACATCTCGGCGTTGTCGAGCAGCGAGGCGAACAGCGGCCACTCACGATAGGCCTGCCGCAGCTCTTCCAGGCCGGGCCCCGGCTCCTGCCCGGCTCCGGCCTCACCGGCCACGGCGAGCAGGCCGCTGCCGAGGCCGTACCAGCCGGGGAGGTTGACGCGTGTCTGGGCCCAGGCGAAGACCCACGGGATGGCCCGCAGGTCGTCCAGCGACCGGGGTGCGCCCAGGCCGCGCCGGGCGGGGCGTGAGCCGAGCCGGAGCGAGCCGATCTCCTCCAGCGGACTGACCAGGCCGAACCACTCGGGGAACCCGGATGCCTCGGTCAGCGAGCGGTACGCCTGCTCGGAGGCGGAGGCGACCCGCTCGGCCAGCAGGCGGAACCTGGATGCGGCCTCGCCGGTGCGCGCCTCCACCGAAGGGGTGGACGCCAGGAGCACGGCGTTGGTCACCTGCTCGATGTGCCGCAGGGCGATCGCCGGGTGGCCGTACCGAGCGAAGATCACCTCACCCTGCTCGGTGACCTTGAACCGGCCCGCCACCGATCCGGGCGCCTGGGCGAGCACGGCCCGGTTGGCGGGGCCACCACCCCGGCCGAGGGCACCGCCCCGGCCGTGGAAGAGCGTCAGCCGTACGTCGTTGGACAGCGCCCACGCCGCCAGCTCCGCCTGCGCGTCGTAGAGCTTCAGCGTGGCGGCGGCCGGGCCGAGCTCCTTGGCCGAGTCGGAGTAGCCCAGCATGACCTCGAGACGGCGCCCGTTGGCCGCCAGGCGCTTCTGGACCGCCGGCAGGCGCAGCATCCCGGAGAGGACGTCCGCCGAGTTGGCGAGGTCCTCCCCGGACTCGAAGAGCGGCACGACGTCGAGCACGGGGGTGCGGGGGCCGAGAGCGTGCTCGGCCAGCTCGTAGACGGCCGCGATGTCGTCGGCCGACCGGGTGAAGGACACCACGTACCGGGAGCAGGCCCTGACGCCGAACCGCTCCTGGATCCAGGCGATCATGCGGATGGTCGCCAGGACCTCCTCGGTGCGCTCGGACGGCGTGCCCGCCCGGATCTCCTCCAGCGCCTGGGCGTGCACCTGGGAGTGCTGGCGCACCTCCAGCTCGGCGAGGTGGAAACCGAAGGTCTCGACCTGCCAGATCAGGTGCTGGATCTCCCCGTACGCCTGCCGGGCCGCCCCCGTGGCCACCAGGGAGGCCTGGCAGAGGCGCAGGTCGCGCAGCAGGTCGTCGGGCGAGCGGTACGCCAGGTCGAGGTCGCGGCGCCGGGTGGCGGCGATCCTGGCGGCCACGAAGAGCAGCCACTGCCGGTGCGGCTCGCGCGGCGAGCGTTTGCCCAGTTCGGCCGCCAGCTCCGGATGATCGTCGACCGCCCCGGCCAGCGCGTCGCGCAGTTCCTTGCTGGGCGTGCCGTAGAGGGACGAGGCGGTGAGGGTGCGGCCGATGCGGGTGGCGGCGTTCTCCAGGGCGGTGAGCACGTGCTCGGCCTGGATGAGCACGGCCTCGCGGGTCACCCGGGCGGTGACGTTGGGGTTGCCGTCGCGGTCGCCGCCGATCCAGCTCCCGTAGCGGATGAAGGCCTTGGCCTGCGGCTCACGCGTGCCGCTGCCCTCGGCCAGGGCGGTGTCCAGCGATCGGTAGATGCGCGGGACCGTGCGGAACAGGGTCTCGTCGAACGCCGACATGGCCGTGCGGACCTCGTCGAGCGGGTCGAGCTTGGTGTGCCGGAGCTGGGCGGTGCGCCACAGCAGGTCGATCTCCTCCAGCAGGCGGCGGTGCGCCTCCTCCCGCTCGTACGCGCCCCGGTCGGGGGCGTTGTACTCGGCGAGCTGGACGCTGATCCGCTGGATGGCGGTGACCACCGCTCGGCGGCGAGCCTCGGTCGGGTGCGCGGTCAGCACCGGGCGGAACTCCAGCTCGGCGATCAGCCGTGCCAGCTCGTCGGGGCGCAGGTCGTGCTTCAACGCGCTGACGGCCTGCGCGAGCGACTCGGGCAGCGTGGCCTCGCCAGTGTCTCTGGACCTCAGTATGCGAATCCTGAAGTGTTCTTCGGCGAGGTTGACCAGGTGGAAGTAGCACGTGAAGGCCCGGGCGATCTGCACACACCGGTCGATCGGCCACTCGGCGACCATCGAGGCCACCTCGTCGACGGAGATCTCACGCCTGCGCGCCGCGATCACCGCTTTGCGCAGCCGCTCGACGTCGGCCAGTAGGTCGGGACCGCCGTCCTCGGCGATGACCCGGCCGAGCAGCTCGCCCAGCATGCGCACGTCGGCGCGCAGCTCGTCGGGCATCTCGGAGACGGCACTGTGGCGTTCAACAGGAGAACGGTCTGCCTGCTGTGAAGCGATGGCGGCCATACCAGGAAGAGTATCGAGTCTGCTCCACCGGCTGGATACCGGTCTCACGTAGTGGACTAGACCAATGTGATCGTAAGGAAAGCCGCTCAGGAGGGGCGGGAGACCGCGCCGAGGAGATCGGGCAGGCGGGCGTAGCCGATGGTGGCGGCGAGCCGCCGGCCCGCGAAGGAGACCGCAAGGCCGTACGGCACGGCCAGCAGCGCGACCCAGGTCAGCCCGAGGAACACCGGCAGCACGACCGGGAACGCGAGCATGCTCGTGCCGAGCATGGCGCCGAACGACCCGGCGAACGCCACCCCTCCCTGGCCGGGAGCCGCGCTCGTGAACGCGTTGATCCGCTCGGGGTAGGTGTAGGGCAGGATCACGCTGGTCACGGCCCCCACGCCCAGCGCGACCAGCAGCAGCCCGGCGGCGGTGAGCAGGGCGGGCAGGGCCCAGAGCAGGTGCCCGGCGAACAGCGCGGCGGCGACCGACAGCAGGGCCAGCAGCGGCACGGCGAGCAGGGAGACGGCGAGGTGCCGGCCCGCGAAGTCGGTGCGCAGGTCGCGGTCGGAGGAGTAGACGATGGCGTTCATCCACAGGGCGCGGCCGTCGATGCCGAAGGCGTTTGCCGCCTGGAGCCCGATCATCAGCGCGCCGATGCAGGCCGGGGCGACGACCAGCGCCGATCCTTCGAGGCCGTTCGGACCGCTGCTCAGGGAGAACATCAGCACTCCGGAGAAGCCGATGGCCGCCATCCACCCCATGCGGCCCCGGGGTTCACGGCGGACGTACTTGAGCTCCTTGGCCACGACGGCGCCGAGCGCGCCGCCCGGAAGGAGTCCGTCGAAGCGGCTTCGGCGTACCGAGCCGACCTGCGTGGAGGAGTCGGGCGTCACCATGGCCCTGCGCAGCGCCACGATCCACAGCCAGCCGAGGGCGAGCACCGCCAGGGCGACGACCACCACCTCGGCCAGTCCGATCAGCCCGCCGTCCGCGATGGCGTGCGCGGCCATCGCCGGCGGCCCCCACCGCACCACCGAGGCCACCCTGGTGAGCAACTCCCGGGGATCGCCGCCGGTGCCCTGGGTCAGGAGCAGGTTGGGCAGCTGGGTCAGGAGGATCACGAACACGACCCCCAAGGCCAGCAGGTCACGGCCACGGCGGGTGCGCAGCACGCCGGACAGCGACGTGGTGACGGCGCGCGTGGCGACCAGGCAGAGCGCGACCTGCAAGACGATGGCCACAAGTCCGATGAGCATCCCCGTGAGGCTCCGCGACAGCCCGACGACGGCACCGAGGAGGAAGAACAGCGAGGCGAGCGGCCACGGCCCGGTGGCGGAGGCGGCGAACATGCCGACGGCCATCTGCCGGGCGGACAGCGGGAACAGGGTCAGCCGGGCCGGATCGAGCGTCTCGTCGACGCCGAACACGAGCAGCGGGCCGATCACCCAGGTCAGCGTGAGCACGGTGAACAGGATCATGCCGGCGTCGAGGGCGACGTCGGCGGGGGCGAGCCGCAGCAGGCTCATCAACACCAGCCCGCCGATGGCCACCATGACCGCCGCGATCATCGTGAAGACGAAGCCGACCTGGCGCATGGTGTCGCCGCGCAGGTTGCCCGCGATCAGCCGCAGCTTCAGACGGACGAAGAGCCAGGCCACAACGGAGCCCTCTCATTCAAGTGGACGAAGAGCCGAACCACGACCGGTGGCCCTTCGACAGGTCCCTTCCCTTTTCCGGGGGAAACGACCATGTTTCCGAGGAAACGACCATGGCGGCGACAGGTCTCTTTCTCCTCACGCGGACCCCAGCCACGACAGGCCCTCGTCGCCGTTGCCGCGGACGCCGACCAGGTGGAGCAGGGCTTGGTTGAGCGTCTGGCCGCCGCGTACCTCGGCCAGGGTGCCCTGGGCGACGATGCGACCGTGGTTCATGACCGACACCCAGTCGCAGAGCCGCTCCACCAGCTCCATCACGTGGCTGGAGAAGACGACGGTGGAACCGGAGGCGGTGTAGCGCTGGAGGACCTCGACCAGCGTGTTGGCGCTGACCGGGTCGACGCCCTCGAACGGCTCGTCGAGGAAGAGCACCTTCGGGTTGTGCAGGAGCGCCGCCGCCAGGGCGATCTTCTTGCGCATGCCGGTGGAGTAGTCGACGACCAGCTTGTCGGCCGCGTCGGCGAGATCCATGACCTTCAGCAGTTCCTCGGCGCGCCTGGCGACCTCGTCCTTGGCGATGCCCCGGATCTGGCCGTTGTAGGAGAGCAGCTCACGCCCGGACAGCCGCTCGAAGAGCCGCAGTCCTTCGGGGAGCACGCCGATGTGGGCCTTGACCGCCACCGGGTGCCGCCATACGTCGACCCCGCCGACCTCCACCGAGCCCGCGTCGGGCATGAGCAGCCCGGTGATCATGCTGAGCGTGGTGGTCTTCCCCGCGCCGTTCGGCCCCACGAGGCCGGCGAAGCTGCCGCGTGGCACGACGAAGTCGACTCCGGAGACCGCCACCTGCTGGCCGAATCGCTTATAGAGGCCGCGCGTACGAACCGCTTCGGAGAAACCGACTGAGCGGGCCGAGGCGGCATCACTGGCGAAATCGGTCATGCCGTCACTCTAATGGCGGGTGCTATTCCGGTTCCGGGTGACCGGCGATCTGGAGGGCGAGCTAACCTACCGGCATGAGCGCTGAGCCCGTTCCACACCTCGACGGCATCGATCCGCACACCACCGCGGGCAAGATTGCTGACCTGGAGCGACGCCTCGACGAGGCCGTCCACGCCGGATCCTCCCGCGCGGTGGAGAAGCAGCACGCTCGGGGGAAGATGACCGCTCGCGAGCGGCTTGTCGCCTTCCTCGACGAAGATTCGCTCGTGGAGTTCGACGAGCTCGCCCGCCACCGGTCGACCAGTTTCGGCATGGAGAGCGAGCGGCCGTACGGCGACGGGGTCGTGACCGGCTACGGCACGGTCGCGGGCCGCCCGGTGGCGGTCTTCGCGCAGGACTTCACGGTCTTCGGCGGCTCTCTCGGCGAGGTCTTCGGCGAGAAGATCGTCAAGGTGATGGACCATGCCCTGAAGACCGGCTGCCCGGTGGTCGGCATCAACGACTCCGGCGGCGCTCGCATCCAGGAGGGCGTCGTCTCTCTCGGGCTCTACGCGGAGATCTTCAAGCGGAACGTCCACGCCTCGGGGGTGATCCCGCAGATCTCGCTGATCATGGGGCCGTGCGCCGGCGGCGCCGTGTACTCCCCCGCGCTCACCGACTTCGTGCTCATGGTGCGCGAGAAGTCGCACATGTTCATCACCGGTCCCGATGTGATCAAGACGGTCACCGGCGAGGAGGTGACGTTCGAGGAGCTCGGCGGCGCGCACACCCACAACTCCAAATCAGGCGTCGCCCACTACGAGGCGGCCGACGAGGCCGACTGCCTGGAGTTCGCCAAGGCGCTCCTGTCCTACCTGCCGTCCAACAACATGGACGAGGTGCCGGTCTTCGACTCCCCCGCCGACCTGGCCGTCAACGAGGCCGACCGTGAACTCGACACCCTGATCCCCGACTCGGCGAACCAGCCGTACAACATGCACCAGGTGATCGAGCACGTTCTCGACGACGGCGAATTCCTGGAGATCCACGCGGGGTTCGCGCCGAACATCGTCGTGGGGTTCGGCCGGGTGGAGGGCCATTCCGTGGGAGTGGTGGCCAACCAGCCGATGAGCTTCGCGGGCACGCTCGACATCGCCGCCTCCGAAAAGGCCGCGCGATTCGTCCGCACGTGCGATGCCTTTAACATTCCCGTCCTCACTTTCGTGGATGTACCCGGCTTCCTTCCGGGTACCGACCAGGAATGGAATGGGATCATCCGGCGCGGCGCCAAGCTGCTCTACGCGTACGCGGAAGCGACCGTGCCGCTGGTCACGGTGATCACCCGCAAGGCGTACGGCGGCGCGTACGACGTCATGGGGTCCAAGCACCTGGGTGCCGACATCAACCTGGCGTGGCCGACGGCGCAGATCGCGGTGATGGGCGCCCAGGGAGCGGTCAACATCCTCTACCGGCGCGAGCTGGCGACGGCCGCCGATCCCGACGCCGAGCGGGCGCGGCTGATCACCGACTACGAGGACACCCTGGCCAATCCCTACCTCGCGGCCGAGCGTGGATACGTCGACGCGGTGATCAGGCCCTCCGAGACGCGCATCAAGATCGTGCGGGCGCTGCGCGTGCTGCGCAACAAGCGCCAGACCCTGCCGGCGAAGAAACACGGCAACATTCCCCTGTAGGAGGCGCGCCCATGGATCAGCCCTATCTCACGATCATTCACGGCGACGCCACGGTGGAGGAGGTCGCCGCGCTGGTCATCGCAGTCGCCACAAGAGCGACAACCCCGGCCCAAACGGCTCCAAACCGCGAAAGGTGGCGTAACCCAGCACATCAGATGAGAAGGGCGTTCCCCACGGGTCCAGGAGCGTGGCGAGCAAGCTCACGGCCTCATTAGATCTTTGGAAGTGGGTGTCAAGCGCGCTAAGAGTTGGGACTATCTAGAAATGGGGGAATATAGTCAGCCGATCATCACCTAGGACCGAGGCCTGGAGGAGAAGCATGGCAATCCCGGACCTCACACCGCATCCCGTGGCGGCGAAATATGCCGTTCTCGTGGACGTGGGGTATCTCTACGCTGCGGCGGGCGAGGTCATCCTGGGTGCCAAGGAGCGCAAGGAATATCGCGTAGCCGCCGACGAGCTCATCCAGGCGCTCAAGAAGCACGCCATGGAACGCATCCCCGGCGAGCTGCTGCGGGTCTACTGGTACGACGCCGCCCGTGACCGGGTGCCGACCGTCGACCAGCGCGTGATCGCGCAGCTCCCGTGGGTCAAGGTGCGCCTCGGCAACCTCAACGCCCGAGGACAGCAGAAGGGCGTCGACGCCCAGATCCGCAGCGACCTGGAGGCCCTCGCCCGCCATCACGCGGTGAGCGACACCGTGCTGATCGCGGGAGACGAGGACATGGTCCCGGCGGTGGAGGCGGCCCAGACGTTCGGAGTGCGCATCCATCTGTGGGGCGTCGAGCCTCCCTACGGGACCAACCAGGCCGAGCGCCTGGTCTGGGAGTCCGACACCGTGGAGGAGCTGGGTGCCGACTTCCTGCGCCCGTACTTCAGCCGGGCCGCCCAGGTCGTGGCCGCCACCGCGCCCTCGCCGCCCTCGCCCGCCCAGGTCTTCGCCGGCCGCACCGCGCTCAGCGCCAAACCCGCCGTCAAGCATCCTGGCCAGGTCACCAAGCTGGGGCCGAGCCGCCCGAGGGTCGAGGAGGTCGGCGAGCACGTCGCGCAGAAGTGGATCCTCACCCGGGGCCGCGACAACATCCGCGACCTGCTCCCTGGCCCGCTCCTGCCGACGGTCATCGACACCGAGCTGCTGATCGAGGCGGAGAAGGAGCTCGGCCACTCGCTGCGCCCCTACCCCGAGGCCCGGGTCTGGCTCCGCGACGGCTTCTGGGCCCGGGTCTACCGCGAGTTCGATCTAGGAGTCGGCATTTCCACCAAGTGACCGTGGTCTGTGAGGTTCGAACCTCACCACCCGGACAGGATGCGCGGAACCGGACCGGTCCGAAGCCTCACCGTCCTCTGTGCGCGGCCAGCACCGCTTCCACGCCGGGTGTCACCACGGCGCGGAACGCCGCGTCCATCTCCGCCGGCGTGGCGGCGAGCTCCCCGTCCGCCCACTTGCGCATCAGTGCCATGAACGCGCCGACGGCGCAGGTCACCACCAGATCGAGCGAGGGCGGCGGGCGGCTTCCCTGAGGGAGTGCCGCCAGCAGTTCGCCACGGACGACGTCGGCCATGATCTGTTCTGCCCGCGCCATCACAGCGCTGCCCCCGCGCCGCCCGAGCAGCGCTCGTGCCAGGCGGCGCTGCTCATGGAGGTGCTCGAACATCGGCAGGCTGAAGGCGAAGAGCTTGTCCGGCTTGGCTGCCGGCACTAGGTGAAGCAGATCGGAAAGCTCGTCGAGGTTGCCGAACAGCACGTCCTGCTTGTCGGTGAAGTGCGCGTAGAAGGTCGAGCGGCCTACATCGGCGCGGTTGATCAGATCGGTGACGGTCACCGCGTCGTAGCCCTTCTCCAGGATCAGCTCCACCAATGCCTGATGGACGGCCCGCCGGGTGCGCCGCACCCGCCGGTCAGGACTCTCCCGGCTCGGGTTTCCGTACACCTTCACCACCTGTGTTCAGTACGGCACGGCTTGGCGCATCTGCCTGTTGACCTCCCACCTTAGCGAACGGACTATTTAGAACTGAACAGATTGTTCGGAGCAAGAAGGAGATGCCATGGGTATGAAGCTCCTGCACGGCCACTCCCGGCACAAGGACGGGGGCGGCACGATCGATCACCCACGTGCCTACGAGATCATGGCGGAAGTGGGTTTCGCCGGGCGCCGCCGCCGGGTCTTCACCCGCCTGGCGGCGTTGTCCGGCGCGGGGCCCGGCGATCAGGTTCTGGACGTCGGCTGCGGCACCGGGTACCTCACCCGGATACTGGCTTCTCTCGTGGGCACCGATGGGCGGGTGACCGGCGTCGACCCCTCGCATCCGATGCTCGACCACGCCCGCCGACGCGCACCTGGCAACTGCTCCTACCAGGTGGGTGAGGGACAGGCGCTGCCCTTCCCCAACGCCACCTTCGACGTCGTGGTCTCCAGCTTCGCCGTCCACCACATGCCCACCGCCGCCCGCGGCGGCGCCGTGCGGGAGATGTTCCGCGTACTGCGTCCGGGTGGACGGTTGCTGATCGCCGAGTTCCGCCCACCGGCCAACCCCCTCGCCGCCCGTCTCGTCGGCGTGCTGGCCGGGCCCGCCATGCGGCCGAGCATGCCGGACCTGCTCGCCGCCCTGGTACCTGACGCCGGTTTCCGCATCGAGGACACCGGTGAAGTGGGGCCGGTGCTCTACTACGTCAACGCCATCCGCCCCCTCGAAACCCGATCATGAAAGACCTCTGACCGGGGGCCCGGGCGGCGCCGTGCTGCTATCGACGTCGCCCGGAGAACGTCGGCGCTCCGAGGTCCGATTTCTGCCAGTGCAGGGGCGTGAGCACGGCATAACGTCGTACTTGTGACTCCACACCAGACCCTCGACTTCGACTCCTGTTACCGGGCCGTCAGCGCCCGGGACACCAGGTTCGACGGGCGGTTCTACACGGCCGTCACCTCGACCGGTATCTACTGCCGCCCCATCTGCCCCGCGCGCACCCCGGCCCGGAAGAACGTCCGCTTCTACCGGCACGCCGCGGCGGCGGAGGCGGCCGGATTCCGCCCGTGCCGTCGCTGCCGCCCGGAGCTGAGCCCGGGCGACCCCGGGTGGGACGTCCCCGCCGACCTCATCGGCCGGGCCCTGCGATTGATCGACGACGGCGTGGCGGACGAGTACGGCGTCGCGGGCCTGGCCGCCCGCCTGCACGTCACCGAACGCCACCTGCTGCGTCTGTTCACCACCCAGCTCGGCGCGGGACCCCTCGCGGTCGCGAGGACCCGCCGCCTCCTGCTCGCCAAGCAACTGCTGACCGAGACGGCTCTGCCGATCACCGACGTGGCCTTCGCCGCGGGATTCGGCAGCGTCCGCCAGTTCAACGCCAGCATGAAGGACGCCTACGGCTTCACCCCCGGCACCCTGCGCACCGCCTCAGGCGGCACCCTCGTCGCCCACGCGAACCGGACCCGGACACCCGGCGGCCCTGGCGAGACATCCGGCGGCGCCGGCGAGACATCCGGCGGCGCCGGCGAGACACCTGGCGGCGCCGGCGAGACGCCCGGCGGCCCCGGCGGTAACGACGCCGGCGTAGGCTCGGCGTCGCTGACGCTCCGGCTGAACTACCGCGCGCCCTACGACGCCCAGACGCTGCTCGGATTCCTCGCGGCCCGTGCGGTCCCCGGGGTCGAGGAGGCGAACCCGGCGCGGTACCGGCGGGCGGTGCCCGGCGGAGTGATCACACTGGTCCCCGCGGACGGCCACGTCAAGCTGTCGGTGACCCTGGCCGACACCCGCCACCTGGCCAGGATCGTCGCCCGCTGCCGCCGCCTGCTCGACCTGGACGCCGACCCGCAGGCCATCGCCACCGCCCTGGAAGCCACCTCGCTCCGCCCGTTGGTCACCAGCCGTCCTGGCCTGCGCGTGCCCGGCGCCTTCGACGGCTTCGAGCTGGCCGTACGCGCCGTGGTAGGCCAGCAGGTAACCGTCGCCGGAGCCCGAACCCTCCTGGGCCGCCTGGCCGCCCGCGCCGGCACCCCTTCCCGGCCACGGAACCACCTTCCGACCGGCCCAGACGACACCGGGCCGAAGGACGTCGGGCCGAAGGACGTCGGGCCAGAGGACGTCGGGCCGGAGGACGTCGGGCCGGAGCTCAACGGGCTGGGTGGCACCGGGCCTGAGGAGGACATCCGGCCGGACCACACCAGGCCGCGGGGCATCGCGCCGGAGCAGGACATCGGGCCGTACCTGCTGTTCCCGTCCGCCGAGCAACTGGCGGAGGCCGATCTGTCCGGGCTCGGGCTGACCGGGCAGCGGATCACCACGCTGAGGACGCTGGCCGAGCGGGTCGCCAACGGTGAGATCCAACTGGACGGCGGCGCGGACCCGGCCGAGACCACCGCGCGGCTGATGGCCGTACCCGGCATCGGCCCGTGGACCACCGGCTACGTCGTGATGCGCGCCCTGCGCGACCCGGACGCCTGGCCGGTCGGTGATCTCGGACTGAAGCGAGCCATGAAGGCACTCGACATTCCCGAAGCCGACATCGAACGGTGGCGCCCCTGGCGCGCCTACGCCGCTCTGTACCTCTGGAGCTCAGAAGCGGGCCTACCGACAACTGACACCAAGGCACCTCTCGATCGCTGACCAGCACCAAAGCACCGGATCGCTGACCAGTACGGAGAAACCGGCTGGACACGGACGACCACAGTAAGGAGAAGGGGCACCCGGCCTGGCGTGAGCCTCGCCTTTGCCCCGAAATGCCATGACTTCCACAATCAACGCCAAGATCATGCCCACCCCCACCGGTCCGCTGTCGTTGCTCGTCCATGACGGCGTCCTCGTCGCGGCGGGGTTCACCGCCGACCCCGGCGAGATGTTCGTACGGCTACCCGGCAGGCTGACCGCGCTTCCGCTCACGATCGTCGACGATCTCGGCAAGCCGGCACAGGCCGTACGGGACTACTTCGACGGCGACCTGTTCGCGCTCGACACCATCGAGGTGGACCAACCGGGAACACCGACCCGGCAGCGGCTGCTCGCGGCGCTGCGCGCGGTGCCGGCAGGCACGACGGTCAGCTACGCACAGCTCGCCGAACGGGCCGGACTGCCGAGGACGGCGGCACGTGCCGCCGGGTCGGCGTGCGCACAGAACCTCATCGCTCCGGTCGTCCCCTGCCACCGGGTCCTGCCGTCCGCAGGCGGCTTCGGCGGCTACTACTACGGCAGCCCCGTGAAGGAATGGCTGCTCAACCACGAAACCACCCGATAGGCGGCACGTTGCGGCCGTCGTGGGCGGTGAGGGGTCAAGGGCAGGCGGTGTCGTAAGCCGTCGGAGGGTCGGGTTTGAGGGTGTCAGGGATCACGGGCCTGTTGGCGAACGGTCTTCAGGCCCACCCGGCACCCATTTGACCGGGGCACCCGTGGCCACCCACCCGGGTCGGGACTCAGCGGACACGGTGCGGGTGGAGCCGGTGGGGGTCAGTCTGCGGCCGTCGACTCAGCGGACACGGTGCGGGTGGAACCTCAGACGGGTCAAGGGGAGGCGGTGTCGTAGACCGTCGGAGGCTGAAAACTGGGGTGCCAGAGATCGCGGGCCTATTGGCGAACGGTCTCTAGACCCACCCGGCACCCATTTGATCAGGGCACCCGTGGCCACCCACCCCGGGTGAAGACATCACGGACATGGTGCGGGTGAAGTCGGTGAGTGGCCCGGTTCGCGTTCTGCCTGATGCGAGACCGCAAGGAGTCCACCTTCAAGGCGTACGGGTCCGAGGTGATCAGCCCGCCGGCTGCGTCGGCTTGGCCGCCTGGTCGGCCGATCCGGCCTGCCCGCCGCAGAACACCTCCTTGACGAGCCTCTGCTGGGCCTTCTGGAACACCCGGCCTCTTCGAGGCGGCCATACGATGAGCGTGCAGCCTGACCTAAGGTAAAGGTCAACTCTGATCGTGACCATGAGCTGACCGGCGTCATCGGTGACTCTCACCCGGGTGGGCATCAAATGGGCACCCCGCCCAAATGGGTGCCGGGAGGGCCAACAACCTACAAACCCGCCAGCCCCCATCCCGCAAAACCCCGGCCCAGCCGATCCTCCTAGCCCCCAACCCAACCCACCACCGCCCGGCCCATCCCCACCCGCCCCTTCATCGGCGGTTCTCCACCCGAGCGGGTATCCCCGATAGGCCCCACCCAGCCCGTCATCAGAGGTTCTCCACCCGAGCGGGCAACCCCGATAGGCCCCACCCAGCCCGTCATCAGAGGTTCTCCACCTGGGTGGGCAACAACCGGGTACCCCGGCCAAACGGGTGCCGGGAGGGCAATGAACCCTACAAACCCGCAAGACCCCATCCCGCAAGTCCCCGGCCCAGCCGATTGCCCTCGCCCAGCCGGTTGCCATCGCCCAGCCGGTTGCCATCGCCCAGCCGGTTGCCATCGACCCAGCCGATTCCCAACAGCCCCCAGCCCAACCACCCCCCCGATGGAGTCCGAGGCCGATCTCCCAGCAGGATCCCCGGTCACTTGTCGCCGGTGCTCTTACGGACGGTGCTCTGGACCTCGCCGACGGTTATGTCCCTGACGGCCGTCGCCTGGACGGGCTGGAAGGCGAAGCCCACCCCGCCGTCGGCCGTCACCGGCCATTCGGTCGTCACGGTGAGCACGTACGCGTTGCGGCCCCGGTCGATCGACGCCCGCAAGTAACGCACGCCGCACCTGAACGTGCCGCCCTTCACGTAGGGGTGGCCCGTGGGACCGCAGTCCTGCTTGACCTCGGCCCGTTCGGCGGTCGTCCCCGACTTGATCGTGAGGGTGGTCAGCGTGGCCGTCACGGTGGCGGACATGACTCCGGGCAGTTCGGCCGTGACCGAGCGGGTGGTGTCGCCGACTCCGCTGAGCCACACCCAGGTCGGCAGGTTGACGTAGCTCTTCACGTCGGGGCTGAGCTCGATCGTCGGCTCGGGGACGGTGAGGGCGGCGCGGGCCAGCTGGTACAGCTCGGCGAGGGTGATGCCGCCCGGTGGAGTCTGGCCGGCGGGCACCCAGACCGCGCCCTGCAGGCCGGACCAGCATGACAGGCCGTCCGGGTCGCCGGCGTTGTACGCGGGGGTCCACCAGCGGCCGTCCTCGCCGACCTTGTCCTTGTACTGCTTCAGGAATGCGTCGAAGTCCTCCTCGGTGCCGGTCGGGTTGGTATGGAACCAGTAGGTGCGGACGTCCTCCTGGCGCTCCAGCATCTGGTCGGCGTTGTCGCCGGGCTCGTACCAGCAGGGACGCTGAACGCGGTAGCCGTCGCTCTTGGCGCCCAGGCCGTTGCCGCTCAGCACGATCTTGGAGTTGCGCAGCACCACCCCGCTCGTGCGGCCGTCCTGGAAGCCCTCACCGCGCGGGCCTCCGGGCTCGGGCGCCTGCGCGGTCATCAGCGAGGCGGCCAGAACGAAGGACAACAGAGATCTCATCGGCGGCACTCCTTCGCACGCTCGTGGGGGTAGGAGGCGTGCATGTAGGCCTTGACCCGCCAGACTCCGTCGTCGCCCTTGCGCACGGCCGCGACCTGCATGTACACCGAGGCGGGCTGCCGGGTCCAGGGAGGCTGGCTGGCGATGGGACGGCCGTCGTCGACCTCCGTGACGCGTACGCCCGACTCGTCGACGCAGGCGTTCACCTCGGCGCCGTCACCGGTGACCGACGCCACCCGCACCGCGTACACCTTGGCGAGCCCCGTGGCCGACTCCTGCCGGTTCACGAAGCCGCTGACCCAGGTGTAGGCTTCGCGGCCCGCCTGGTCCTCGACGCCGGCGAGGTAGGCGGTGTCCTTGCCCTGCGTGACGACCGCCTTCCACGACTCGACGTACCCGTCGGTGAACGCCTTGACCATGGCCTGCTGCGCGCTGTCGAGGCCCGCGGGCGACTCGATCGACACGGTCATGCCCGGCGCCACCTCGACGTTCTGGACCCCTGGCGTCGACAGGGCCTGCGGACGAGCCGAGGAGCCGGCGGCCGTGGAGGCGACGCCGTCCGCCGGGTTGAAGGGGCGCTCCGCGCCGGCGGCCGAGCACCCGGTGCCCAGCAGCGCGACGGCGGCCAGGACAGCCCGCATCCGCATGCCGATGACGCTAACCACGGGACGGGACATCGAACCACCGTTATGCGTGTATCGGCATGACTCGCGAGAATCTCTGGGACCCACGCGAACCATCGCTCTCACGTCCGCCGCCTTTCTGTCGCTTGTCGGATCGTCGCCTGTACCGGTCTGTTGCCGCTCGGATTGTCGTCTGTGCCGGACATCTCGGACGCCGGTTTCGGGGGTGGGTCACGCGGATGGCATCGAGTGCAGTCGCCATGTGGGCAGGAGCTCGTCGATGAGGGACTCGGTCTCCGGGGCCATCCCTCCGCCGTAGGGATGGGAGGAGGCCCGGCGGTGCAGCCCGTCGACGACCGCACGCAGCTTGAGCGGGTCTCCGGTGGCATGTGCCGCCCTCAGCAGGTCGCGCCAGAGCCCTTCGTCGTCGGCGGCGAGCAGCAGGCCGGCCCGTACCGCCGCCACGGCGGCCTCGGCGTCGCCGTGGGCCAGCCGCACCTCGCAGAGCCGGTGGGCGGCGTCCGCCACGCTCGCCGCCACCTCGTACTCCAGCTCGTCGGCCGCCAGCCACGCGTAACGCCCGCGTGGCCGGCCGTTGAGCAGCGGGCCGCGCACCAGCCCCAGCGCCTTGTCCAGCAGCACGGCCCGGGCGCTCGGGTCGTTGTGGGATCGCCGGACGAGCTCGCGGAAGAGCTGCCAGTCGGAACGCACCTCGGGACCCAGCCGGAGCCGGCCGGTGTCGTCGGTCCGCAGGTTGGGCCTGCCCTCGCTGTCGGTGCCCAGCCACTCGGCCACCCGGGCGATCGTGGCGTCGCGCACGACGGACTGCACGCCGCGTGGCCACAGGATGCCGCCGAGCACCACTGGATGCACGCCCGCCGGGTGGCTGGCGAGGTAGACGACCAGCTCGCACGCCAGCTCCGCCCTGCCCTCCTCCAGCGGCGGCACCGGCCCGATCTCGATGGGGCCGAGGATCCGCACGTTGATCGACGGGGTGGTGGTGAACTCGCGAGGCTCCTCGTCCTCGCGCACCGGCTCGCCCTCTTGGCGCTCGGCGGTGCGGAAGAGCTCGACCACGGCGTCGAAGTGCCGCCGGGGCAGCAACTGCGCCGCGACCGTGACGCCGAGCGCCTCCACCTTCGCCTTGCCCTCCTCGGTGATCTCCCACGTCCACGTGGCGTGGGGGACCTCGCCCGCGATGACGTACCCGGCCGCCATGCGGGTGCCCGCGCGGCCGAGCCTGGCCAGCCGGCCGGCCTCATCGGTGTCCGGCCCGATCGCGGACAGCAGGAAGTGCGGGGGCCAGACGGGGTCGGCGGCGCGGCCCTGGACACGGCCGGTCAGCACCTGCGTCCCCGAGGCGGCCAGCTCCTCCGCCCTGGCCTCCAGCTCGGGCAACGCCTCGGCGAGGCTGCCCACCACCCGGACGCGGTGGGGGGCGATCGTCGTCAGGTGGGCGCCGAAACCCACCAGCGTCACCCGCATCTGGTCGGACCAGCGGTTGGTCGCCAGCTCGACCGCGAGGGCGGCCAGGGCGTCGCGCACGCGGTGCCCGGTGATGGCGATCACGCCGTGTGCCGCCTCCAGATCGATCAGCACCCGGCCCGACTCGGTGACCCCGAGCGAGACCAGACCGGGGTACGGGGCGGGCGCGTCGGCCAGCGCGTGCTCGTCGATGCCCCGGCCCTCGTGGGCGAGCAGCCGCCAGGTGCGGCCACCGTCGTGCGACTCCCAGGGCTCGGGCGCGTCCTGCTCCGGCGGGTGGATCCACAGGTCGAGCCCGCGCGCGGACAAATGCACGGCGTAGATCGTCGGGGGAACGCGGCCCTGTTCGGCCAGGAGCTTGCCGAGCAGGCGCAGCCCGTTGTCCAGCATGCGGCTGCCCGGAGCGTCGGAGCCGAGACGGAGCGCCACCTCCGCGCCGGCGGCGTCGCCCCTCGGCCGGGGAATCCGGTGACCGAACGCGCGGTGCCAGAGTTGCTCGCGGCGCCGCCGCCCGAGGGCCGCGAGCAGGCCTGCCGCGGCCAGGGATCCGCCGGCCAGGTAATCGACGAGGTCAAGGCCACCGCCCTGGTCCTGCTTCTCGGTCTTCTGCTGCCTTTCCGGCCATTCGATCTTTCCGGTCTTCTGCGGTTTGTCCGCGGTCTTTCCGGAAGGGGAAACGGTCGCGTGCGGAGCCTTGGGAATGGCGGAAACGGAGGGCATCTTCGGGACGGCGGGAAGATGATAGGTGCGCTGGGGCAGCGCGGGCTGTGGCGGCACGACAGCGGTGTCGCCGGGTTTCGCGGTCTCGCCCTGAGCCGCCTCAGCGTCCTCGCGGGACCGGCCCTCGCCGTCACCCGTGGACCCATCCTGGCCGGACCCGCTCACACCCTGCTCGCCCTGGCCTGACTCGTCGACGCCCTTGCCGGACTTGCCGACGCCCTGGCTCGACTTGTCGGCACCCTGGCCGACCTTGCTCACGCCCTGACCGGACTTGCTCACGCCCTGCTTGCCCTGTCCGGGCCGGGCCTCACTCTTGTCCGCGTCCGGCAGGACGAACTGGGTGCGGCCGTCCATCTCGACGGGTGTGCCCGGATGGCGCTTGAGCGTCGTCTCCCGCCGCTCGTCGACGGGGACAACATGGACGTTCCTAGCATCGTCCGGCATGTCGAGCACCCAGCCGGGCTTGATGAGGTCGGCCATCTGCAGGCGGGTGCCGTCCGGCTGCGCCTTGTGCTGGTTGAGCCGGTAGATCTCGGGATAGCGCCGCCCGTCGCCGAGGCACTTGTCGGCGATCTCCCAGAGGCTCTCGTGGTGGCGCCCGTGCGGAGGCTGGACGACGTACACCTTCTTCACCTGGCGGACCATGTCGAGAGAGGCCTGCTCCGTGGGAACGGGGGCGGTGAGGGCCGCCGCCACCACCGAGGGCCGGACCGGCGGCGCGCCGGAGCCGATGCCCGCGATCGGAATCGCCACGGCGGAGACGGTGAACAGCATCAAGGCGGTGGAGACGAGCCGGTTGGCCAGAGCCTGCGGCCCCCCGGACAGCGGGACGCGTGCGGGCATGCCGATCCGGCGGATCCCGGAGTACACCTCGACGACCACGCAGATGACCAGCTGGAACCAGGTGAGCCACACGAGCAGGATCAGGACCGCCACGGCCGTGGTGGTGCTGACCTGCCGGGTCAGCAGGTCTCCGTTGAGCAGCGCTTCGGGCAGCGGCGGGCCCGCGAGGCGCAGGAGGGCATAGGGGACGCCACCCATGAGCGCGGCCAGGGCGATGAGCGCGCCGATGCCGGCGATCACGTCGCCGGCCGTCCGTCGCGGCCGGATGCGCCGAGGTGGCGCCGCCGAAGCGATCCCGGATGACAGGCGCGGCGGGGGCCTGCGTGGCGTGGTCATCGCTCTCCCTCCTTCGTCTCCGCCCCGGTCACGGCTGCTGGTCGCCGGGATCGGGGCCCGCGGTCGCGGTGCCGGACATCGCGGAGCCGGAGAACCCCAGCGCGGCCAGGAAGAGCGCGTCCCAGCGGGCGCTGACCGCGACGGTCACCACCGCCTGGCCGGCGCCGATACTGCACCGGGTGAGCCGGACGTCCGCGTCGTCGTGTGCCGCGACGATCGCCCGGGCCTTGCCGCAGACCGCGCCCTCGTCACCGAGCAGGCGTACCTGTCCGGTGACCCGCAGGTTCTCGACGTCGATCTGGTCGGCGGCCGCCCGTGCCGCCTGCTCGGCGATGTCGGATGCTCGCAGCCTCGCGTTGATGGCCGCTCCACCGTCGACCAGGAGTCCCGCGAGCAGGAACACCACCACCGAAAAGATCACGACAAAGACCGACATCGAGCCTTGGTCTTCCTGGAGCGATCTCATTCGACCCTCCGGAACTGCTCCAGCGGCACCACCGAGCCGCCCTTCATCTGCTTCAGGGCACCGAACCCGAGGAAGTCGAGCTTCAGGTCGCAGGTCACGGTCGCCCGGACGCTGCCGCCCTCCTTCCAGTCGCTTCCGGAAAGGCTGACCTTGGGGCTGCACTGGCCGGTGAGCGCCGCCTGGGCGGCGCCGCGCGCCGATCGCTCGGCGGTGCTCAGCGTCCGCTGCACCGACGCGGCGCGCGCGGCGTCCCTGGCGGCACCGTTGACCTCGCCCTGCGCCTCCACGACGCGACCGGCCCCGACAAGGAACATCAGGAAGAGCAGGAAGACCGGCGCCAGCATGACGGTCTCCACCGCCATCGACCCCCGATCACGCCCGGCCCCGCGCCCTCCCCCGCCGGACACCCCGCGACCTCGACGGCCGGTGGCCACGCGACCTCGCCCACCGGACGCCACGTCCGCCGCCACGCCGGGCGGCATCGTACGGCCGCCGGAACCTCTCAGCCGCACCCGTCGCTCCCGTCGTCGGGGCGGAAGCACTCCACCGGACCGCCGAACCGGGAGGTGATGGTGAACGCCGCGCGCGGAAGCAACGGGATGACCGAGACGCCGCCTCCGGCCACCTCGACACCGCGCTCGCCGCCACGTTCCCAGGCCCGGGCCCGGGCGCCCGCGAGCAGCAGGGGCCCGATCGCCCGCACGACCTCCAGGGACCTGGCCTCGGCGGCACGTTGCCAGCCGCTTCCACGGGCCCCGGCGGCACGCGCGACCCTGGCGCCCTCCCTCGCCGCCGCGTCCGCCACCTGGCGGCCGTGGAACCACACGACCGACTGCACGACCAGCAGCACCACGATGAGCAGAACCGGAGTGAGCAGCGCCAGCTCGACCACGGTCGCCCCGCGATCACGCCGAGGCGTGCCGGGGCGCCGGCGGGCGGTGGCCCTTGGGAACGGGCGCCGCGCGGTCACGACTTTCCGCCGCCCCCACCGAAGTTGCTCTGGATCTCGGCCTGCTTCTGGGTGACCAGGGTCTTGATCAGCGTGGCCAGGCCCAGGGCCACGCCGGCGATGATCGCGGTGATGATCACCCATTCGACGGCGGAGGCTCCCCGCGAAGGGGCGGTCCTGGCGCGGTCGATCCGCACGTGAAGCACGGCGACCAGATACGTGAGCCACGGAGGTGTGAGCATCTAGGACCCCAACATCTTCATCGCTGCCGGAAAACTAAGAAAGATCACGAAGCCCGCGCAGAGCAGCAGCTGGGCGACCAGCATCGACTGGGAACGCTCGCCGGCCTGCCCCTCGACCTCGGCGAGCTCGCGGCGGCGCATCGTCGCGGCGCGCGCGGTCAGCGAGGCGCGCACCTTGGCGCCGTCGTCGGCCACCAGCCCCAGCGCCGCCGACAGGTCGCGAAGCTCGTCGACGTTGATCTCGTCGCCGAGCTGGCCCAGTGCCTGCCAGGGAGTGATGCCGACGATCCTGGCGTTGGCCAGCGCCTCGCGGATGCGGGCCATCGCCCAGTTGGACGCGCTGCCGCCGTCGCCGACCGACACCGCCATCAGCAGCGCCTCGGGCACGCCCCTGCCGCCCGCGAGGTTCATCGCGACCAGGTCGAGGAAGGCGCCCACGGCGTGCCGGAAGTCCCTCCGGCGTACGGCGGCGTCCCGGCGGATCTGCAGGTCGGGAAGGAAGAAGAAGATCAGCGCGACGATCAGCGCCGCCCACAGCGGGACCTGGAGCGAGACGCCCCATCCCATCAGCAGCAGCCAGCCGACCAGGATGGGGAAAGCGAGCAGGCCCGACACCGCGAGCAGGACCTTGGTCGCCAGGTAGCCCTCGAAGGACCTGCCGAGCAGGGCCAGGTCGGCACGGGTGGAGCGGACCTCCCAGCCGCGCGCGGTGTAGAACCGCGCGAGCCGCTGGCCGAGACCCCGCCGGAAGGCGCTGACCTCCTCGTCTGGGCTGATGAGCTGGAGATGGAGCGTGCCGCCCTCGCGGGCGGAGTCGAGCGCCAGCAGGCGGGAGACCAGCCCGGGCCTCGGCGGGAACAGCGCCCTGATCAGCAGGAACAGCCCGAACCCGAAAACCGCGCCGGCGAGGACGTTCTCAACCATGGATGCCTCCGGACACGAGCTCGCGCTCCAGGGGAGCGCTGGACACCGGGCCGAGCAGGCGGGCGGGCTTGTCGAAACGGGCCAGCCGCCGCATCCAGGCGAACCCGGCGCCGAACAGCCCGGCGACCACGACCAGCACCGCCTGGCCGAGCAGCGAGTCGTACTCCTCGACGTAGGAGCGGTTGAAGACGACCAGGGCCGCGGCGAAGGCGACGGCCGTGCCGACCACGATCTGGACGCTGCGGCGCGTGGAGCGGCGCTCGGCCTCGACGCGGCGGCGCATGTCGAGCTCCTCGCGCGCGGAGACCGCGAGCGCGCCCAGCACCTCACGAAGGCCGGGGCCGCGCAGCTTGGCGTTCAGTATCAGTGCGGCGATGACCAGGTCGGCGGACGGGTCGTCGAGCTCGTCGGCGAACAGCCGCAACGCGTCCGCGAGCGGCATCCGGGTGTGCAGCCGGTCGACCATCGCCCGCAGGTGGGGCCGGAGCGTCGGCGCCGCCGCCCTGATGGAGGACGGGATGGCCTGCTCGAGCCCCGCCGCGCCCGCGATGGTGTCCCTGAGGGACTCGGTCCAGGCGGCCAGCCCTTCGAGCCTGCTCATGGCCGCTCGCTCCTCCGCCGCGCCGCCGGTCAGGCCACGCCAGGCCAGGACCAGGAACACCGCTCCCACCGCCATGACCGGCCAGCCCGTGACCACCAGCACCAGCCCGCCGGTGATGGTCGCGACCGCCGACCGCGTGGAGAGCCGGCGCACGACCTCGCGGCGCCGGGCGCTGCGGTCGGGGGTGGCCGGCCCGGGACGCAGGCCGTACAGTGCCAGGCCGAACAGGAACAACCCGCCGCCGGTCACGGCGCCGGCGATGATCGCCAGTGGGTCGAACAGCCCGGCCGGCAGTGAGATCATGACCACGCCCCCGCATTGGGGTCGTAGCCGTGGAAGGCCAGCTCCTCGATGCAGGCGATCGGAGCGTGTGGGACGGCGTAGCCGTCGGGGCCCGGGGCGAACACCTCGGAGGACAGGACGCGGCCGTCACAGCCCGCGACCTCACGGACGCTCGCGACGAAACGGCGCAGCCGCCCGCCGACGTGGTAGTCGTTGCGCTTCTCGATGAAGACGACGAAGTCGATGGCGCCCGCGATCAGCATGTGGGACGCCTCGATCGGCAGCCGCTCCTCGGCCTGAAGTGCGTAGGTGGCGATGCGGTTGAACACCTCCATCGAGGAGTTCGCGTGGATCGTCGACAGCGACCCGTCGTTGCCCTGGGTCATGGCGTTCAGCATCGTCACGATCTCGTCGCCCAGGACCTCGCCGACGATCACGCGGCTGGGGTTCATACGCAGCGACCGCCGCACCAGCTCGGCCATGGTGATCTCGCCCTGGCCCTCGGAGTTGGGAAGGCGGTGCTCGAACGCCACCACGTTGGGGTGTAGCTCGGGGAACTGGTCGAGGCCCAGCTCCAGCGCGCGCTCGACCGTGATCAGGCGCTCGTGGGACGGGATCTCGTTGGCGAGGGCACGCAGCAGCGTCGTCTTGCCGGCGTTGGTGGACCCCGCGATCATGATGTTCTTCCTGGCCGCGACGGCCGCCGCGAGGAAGCGGCCGAGCTCGGCGGTGAGGGTGCCGTTGCCCACCAGGTCGCTGAGGAAGACCTTGCCCAGGCGGGCGCGGCGGATGGACACCGCGGGGCGCACCGTGACGTCCATGACCGCCGACAGACGTGAACCGTCGGGCAGGCGCAGGTCGAGCTGGGGGTTGGCGGTGTCGAAGGCACGGCTCGACAGGCCGCTGTAGGCCGCGAGGATCTGGATGAGCTCGATCAGCTCCTCGTCGGACTCGGCCACGGGATCGTGGGTGAGCTCCTGGCCGTTGGCGTACCCGACGAACACGCGGTCGCAGCCGTTGACGTCGATGTTCTCGACTTCGGGGTCGTCGAGCAGGGGCTGCAGCCGGCCTACGCCGAAGAGCGCGGCATGGATGCCGGCCGCCAGGGCCTCCTCCTCCTCGGCCGTCGGAGGGGTGCGGCCTGAGCCGATCTCGTTGCGCGCGTGCTCCTCCAGCACCTGGGAGATCAGCGCCCGCGCGAACTGGCGCTCGTCTTCACCCGACATCGGTACCAGGCCGCTCGCCTGGTCGAGCCTGCGCTGGTGCGCCAGGCGATCACCGACCTCCTGCCGGAACCGCTTCACCAGCGTGTGGTCGATGCTCATTTGGCTCTTTCCCCCGTTCGTGGGCGTGACAGGTCTGTGGCGGACGCACGGCCCGGCGCGACGCGGGCGGCGAGGCGCCCGGCGAGCTCGCGTGCCGTGCGGATCAGCAGGGATCGGTCGAGACGGCCGCCCCACTGACCTCGGAGCAACTCCGCACCCTTGGGGTCGTACGCCAGACCTGCCACGAAGGCGACGTCCCTGCTGGTAGCGGCGACGATGCGGCGCACCTCGTCGATGGAGCCGCGGTAGGAGCGCGGATCGGCGATCACCACCACGCCGACCTGCCCGCTGATCAGCATGAGCCGCTCGCGGAGGTGGGCCACGTGGTCGAGGCTCGGCCGCGTGAACAGCAGCGTGAGCTCCGCCTCGGCGATCAGGTCGCTCATCTGCGGGTGGACGCCGAGCCTGCCGCAGTCGGCGAGCACGTCGGCGCCGGGCAGCGCGGCCAATGCCCTTCCAAGCGGGCCCCACAGCCAGGTGAGCCCGGCGGACTGCTCGCCGTTGGTCAGGCCGGTCAGCACGTCGAGGCCGCCGACCAGCTTCTGGGTGTGCTCGTGGATCTGCTCGGGATGCAGGCCGCGGCGGGCCGTGGCGCCGAGGCTCAGCAGGCCGCGGCCCGGGTTGAGCACGGCGCCGTCCACGCCGGGCAGGCGGTAGACCAGGTCGCCTCCCGACGGGTCGCATTCGGCCAGCAGCACCGGCCGCGGCCACACCGCACCGAGCGCCGTCGCGGCCGTGGTCACGCCGGGCGCTCCCTTGTCGGCGGCGAGCGCGATGAGCGCCACGTCAGCCGGCTCCGGCGAGCTTGCCGAGGGCGATCTCACCGCTTGAGGAGTACATGGCGATCGTCGGGGAGACCGTCGCGTCGACGATGATCGACACCAGGCCCGAACCGCCGTCGTCACCGGTGCCCACGCTCTCGACCAGCGCGCTGGGGGCCAGCACCTTGCCCTGGGCCGTGCCGCGCCCCGAGCCCGGGACGTAGAGCACCTGGACGTGGTCGCCTCTCTGCAGGCTCAGCGGCACCTGGCCGGCCTTGAGCGCGAGGCCGAGGGTGATCTTGCCGGGGCCTGTCTGCTCGCTGGTCCTGCTGACCATCTGCTCGGTGAGCAGGGTGCCGGGAAGCAGGGTGACCCGGGCGAAGGTCGTGGTGACCTCCTGGCGGTGGCTCCAGCCGACGTAGCCGACGCCGGTGTCGGCGATCTGGACCTCTTCCATCGCCTCGGGGAGGATCGGCTGCCCGGGGCCGATCTGCTGGGTGATCTGGATGGCCGAGACGCGGTCGCCGCTGCGGATGACGAGCAACGTGGTGGCGAGCGCTCCGCCGAGGACGAGCAGCAACGCGAGGGCGGCCAGAGCCGGCTTGCGCTCGCGAGGGGGCATGGGGAGCTTGCGGGAGGCCGGTCCGGACAGCGCGCCCGGCGTCCCCGGACGCTCCGCGTTGACGGACGCACGGCTGTCGCGGTCGGGTTTCTCGCTGATCCTCATGGGTGGGGGGCTCCCGAATCAGGGACCGGGCCGACACCCTCACCATGCGCTGATATCGATCACCACAGGGGCTGATCGAGATGAACCGCATGACCACGGTGCGGGACGGCATGGTCACGGATATGTAAGGACGGGGGTCGGTCGGGTTATGGTCCGGAATTCTCCTGCCATTGTGTGCAGCTTGCACCAAGCCCAGGGATAGAAACCGGACCCATGCTTATCCACTATGGATTAGCTGTCAACGGGAGCGTCAAGAATCACCAAGGTCCCGTGACGCCACTCGTTGTGAAATATCGGCTGTTATTCCCCTTTGTATCGTGCGTATCGGCAGTCACACTTACCACTCAGGTTTCCCCCGAGAAGGCGCATCTTAACCGCCGGTCTCACGGGCTTCGCCCCCCGGCCCCGTCTCCTCGTCGATCCAGTGCAGATACGCGTCGAGGCCGCCCTCGACGGGCAGGCTGATGATCTCCGGGGTCTCGTACGGATGCTCCCGGCGGATGTGGTCGACCAGCTCGACCGACCGCTCACGGGTGGTCTTGACGAGCACCAGGAACTCCTCGGCCGTCTCGACCTGGCCCTTCCACCGGTAGGTGCTCGTGACGGGCCCGACGATCTGGGCACAGGCGGCCAACCTGGCGGAGACGGCGGACCGGGCGAGCTCGGCGGCCTTGGCCCGGTCGTCGATCGCGACCTGGACCTGCACGTACTCCGGCATGGCAGTCCTCTCCCCTTCGCCGCACCGGCCCCCACGGCCGGATGTCCACAGCTTTGTCCACAGTGACGGCACGGTATCCCCAACACCTATCTGCCCGATTCGTGGAGATAAATCCGGTTTAAGGCTGAAATCATGCCGCAACATCCGAGGGTTATCCACAGGATGACCGGTTATCCACAGCCATCGCCCACAGTCGGCGCTGTGGGAAACGGGCGGCCCGGCCGGGACCTCCCCGGTGACCACCCAGGCTAGCGGTCTTTCTATATCGGTCTTTTAGCTTGAGACCATGCGAAATAAGGACGTGTGTGCTGAAACCCGGATGAGAGGGAAGGTACAGCTACGTCCCCCCTCGACAGATACACAATCCGGCCCGACTGCTGGGTGCGGAGCTCCTGAGATGGAGGGGTCATGAAAAGAATCCTGGCGTCGAGCCTCGGGCTGGCCACAACCGTCCTGCTGGTGAGCGCGTGCGGCGGAACCGGCAAGCCCTCGGCCAACTACAGCCAGGCGGCGGCGAACGCCACCGAGTCGCCGACGACCACGGGGACCCCCACCTACCCCGGGACCTCACCCACCGCCACGGGCACCGCCACGGGCACCGCCACGGCCACCGGCACACCGACCGGCACCGCCACCGCCTCTCCCGGAGCGTCGCCGACCGGGACCACGACGATGATGACCCCGATGCCGACGCCCGCGAACGCGATGATCAAAGTGGCCGACTCGAGATTCGGCAAGATCCTCGTCGGTGAGAACGACAGGACGCTGTATATCTTCGAGAAGGACCAGGAGAACACGTCGCACTGCTATGACGCCTGTGCGATCGCCTGGCCCCCGGTCCTCACACTCGACAAGCCGCGGGCGGGCACCGGAGTGAAGGCGAACCTGCTCGGCACCACGACCCGGAAACAGGGCGAGAAGCAGGTCACCTACAACAAGTACCCGCTCTACTACTACAGCGGCGACACCAAGCCCGGCGACCACAACGGCCAGGGCAAGAACGAGTTCGGTGGCAAGTGGTACGTCGTCAACCCTGACGGCAAGAAAGTGGATAGGGGGACGGGCACCCCCGGGTCTGGTTGACGTAAACCTCCGGACCGGGCGAACTCCCGTCGCTACGTTGAAACGCGGGAGCCGGACCCGGAGGAGACGCCGCATGCGGATCATGCTTACCGTGGTCTCAGAGCACGGCCATCGCGACGTCGTCGTCGATGGCGACGAGGAGACCACGGTCGCGGGCCTCGCCGCCGCGTTGAAAGGCGCGCCGGCGGAGCACCGCGGAAATGTCGTACGGCTGTCACGCGCCCGCGCGCCGTACGGTCTGGGCGGGCAGGCCCGCCCGCGCGGGCGGGAGGTGCCGTCGCTGTGGGTGGACGGCAGGCGGCTCGACCCGGACGCACCCATGGTGGCGGCGCTCCGCGACGGGGACCTGGTGACCCTCGACCAGCGCGCCGCCGGGTCCACGGTACTGGCCGAGCCCGGCGGCGTGATCGAGATCAGGGTGGCCGGCGGCCCGGCCGCGGGTTCGGTGCACCGGCTGGGGCTGGGAGTCCACCTCATCGGGTCGGATCCCGCGTGCGCGGTCTCGGTCGACGACCACCACCTGCCCGCCGAGGCGGCCGAGGTGCGCGTGACGCCGGGTGAGGTCCTGGTCAGGTCGGTGTCGTCGGCCGGAGGTGCCCCGGCGAAGATGTCGCGAAGGGCGCGGCGGAAGGCCAGGCGGCGGGCGCGCGGCAGAGGGGCGGGCAAGGCCGCGGAGACCGGCGCGGAGAAGGCCGAGATCATCGGGGCCCTGACCCGTGGCGCCGCGCACACCGTGCCGCGGCTCGCGGGCGAGCCGGTGGCCGCTCCCCGGCCCTGGCCGGAGGGGACGCCGCTCACCTGCGGAGGCTCGGTCCTCGTGCTGCGGGCCACCGAGCCGCCCGACGCGCACCTGGATGTCCTGCCCGAAGGAGGCCTCGCCTACAACCGCCCGCCCCGGCTCCTCCCTGCCGAGCGCCGCAGGCGGTTCGAGGTGCCGGCCGAGCCCAGCCGGGGCGAGGGGGTGCGTCTGCAACTGCTGGCCGCCTGTCTCCCCGCCCTCCTGGGGTTCGCCATGTTCGCGGTGTTGCAGGTCTGGTACTACCTGCTGATCGCCCTGATGACGCCCCTGATCATGATCGGTCAGTGGATCAGCGACCGGCGCCACGGCCGCAGGCAGTACCGCCAGGCCGTCAAGGCGTACAAGGAACGCCTGGCCGCCTTCGAGGCGGCGGTCGAGAAGGCCAGGGCCGTGAACGAGGTCGAGCGCCGTGCCGCCTCCCCCGACCCGGCCGAGCTCCTGCTGACCGCCACCGGCCCCCGGCGGCGGCTGTGGGAGCGCAGGAGCCACGACCCGGACGCGCTCCGCCTGCGCATGGGCCTGGCCGACCTGCCCGCCGAGATCGATTTCGTGCCCGAGCGCGGCGCGTCCCCCGACATCGCGATGCCGGACCCGCCGGTCTCGGGTGCCGTGCCGGTCTCCCTGGCGATGCGGCGGCTGGGCGTGGCCGGCATCACCGGCACGCGAGAGGTCGCCCTCGGGCTCGCCCGGTCCCTGGTCGGCGCCGCGGTGACCCTGCACAGCCCGCGCGACCTGGCCGTGGTGGTGCTCTCCGCCAACGCCGACGGGGCCGCCCAGTGGAGCTGGGCCCGCTGGCTCCCGCACTGCGCGCCCCGGGAGGCCGACTGCGTCGCGCTGGTGGGCGCCGACCCCGAGGCGGCGGCCCAGCGCGTGTCCGAGCTGGCCGCGCTGATCAGCGAGCGTCTGGGCGACGACGACGCCCACGGCCTGGGCTCGCTCGCCCAGGTCAAGGGATGGGGACGGTCGTTCCTGCCCGAGGAGGAGCCCCTGTTCGCCTCCTACGACGACCGCCCGTACGACGTGCTGGTCATCCTCGATGGCGCCCAAGTGCTGCGCGCCCTCCCCGGGATGCCGCAGGTGCTCCGGCAGGGGCCTCGCGCCGGGGTGTACACGATCGCCATCGACGAGAACCAGCGGCTGCTCCCCGAGGAGTGCGCCACCGTCGTCGAATGCGGCCCCGAGGGGTTCGTACGGCTGCGCGGCGGAGGACTCGACTCCATCGGCGAGATCCTCGCCGACCAGGTCTCGCCCGCCTGGTGCGACCGCCTCGCCCGGTCCCTGTCCCCGCTGCGCGACGTGAGCAGGGACGACGCGACGGCCGCGCTCCCTTCTTCCGTGCGGCTGCTCGACCTGCTGGAGCTGGCCCCGACCGGGCGCGCGGTGGCGGCGCGGTGGCGGTCGGGAGGCCGGACCACCGAGGTGCCGATCGGCGTCGGCGCGGACGGTCCGTTCAGCGTCGACCTGCGCACGGACGGCCCCCACGCGCTCGTCGCGGGAACGACGGGCGCGGGCAAGTCCGAGCTGCTCCAGACGCTGATCTGCTCGCTCGCCGTGGCCAACCGCCCCGACGAGATGACGTTCGTGCTGATCGACTACAAGGGCGGCGCCGCGTTCAAGGAGTGCGTGCGGCTGCCGCACACCGTCGGCATGGTGAGCGACCTCGACGAGCACCTGACGCAGCGGGCGCTGGCCTCCCTGGCCGCCGAGATCCGCCGCAGGGAGCGGCTGCTGCTGGCGGCCGGGGCCAAGGACGTCGACGAGTACCACGAGCTGCGTGACCACCCGCACGCACCACCACCCGGCGGGGTGGCGGCGATCACCGGCTCCGCACCCCTATCCCCGCTCCCGCGGCTCCTGCTGATCATCGACGAGTTCGCCGCCATGGTCGCCGAGCTGCCGGACTTCATGGACGGGCTGGTCGACATCGCCCGGCGTGGCCGCTCCCTGGGCATCCACCTGGTTCTCGCCACCCAGCGTCCCGGGGGCGTGGTGACCGCCGACATCCAGGCGAACACCTCGCTGCGGATCGCGCTGCGCGTCACCGAGGCGAACGAATCGGCCGACGTCATCGCCGGCCCCGAGGCCGCGCACATCTCCAAGTCCACTCCCGGACGGTGCTACGTGCGGTCGGGTGTGGGGGCGGCGCAGGCGGTGCAGACGGCGCGGGTCGGCGGGAGGGTTCCGGAAGCGGCGCGCCGCAGCTCCGGGCCGAGGGTCGTGGAGGTCGGCTGGCGCGACCTCGGGCACCCACTGCGTACCGGCCCGCAGGCGGGCGTCCCCGGCACCGGGAACGGCGGGCCGACGAGCGACCTGGCCGTTCTCGTGGACGCCGTCGTGGACGCCGCCCGGCTGGCCGGCGTCGGGGAGCAGGCGAGCCCGTGGCTGCCCCCGTTGCCCGAGACGGTCCTGCTGGAGAGGTCCGCGCACGCGGGCGAGGAGGTGCCGCCGCTGGCGTTCGGCCTCACCGACCTTCCCTGGGCCCAGGACCGCAGGCCGCTGGTCCTCGACCCCGCCCACGGCGGGCACCTGCTGATCGCCGGCACGGCCCGCACGGGCAGGTCCACGGCCCTGCGGACCCTGGCCGGTTCCATCGCCCTGCACGCCTCGCCCGAGGACGTCCACCTGCACGCCATCGACTGCGGCTCGGGCGCCCTGCTGCCGCTGGTGGCGCTCCCGCACTGCGGCGCGGTCGTCACGCGTGACCAGCTCGACCGCGTGGAGCGCCTGCTCACGCGACTGCGGTCCGAGGTCGGCCGCAGGCAGCAGCTCCTCGCCGAGGCCGGGTACGCGTCCCTGACCGAGGCCAGGGCCGCGAGCAGGAGGGACGCCTCAGGCGACACCACGCTACGGATGCCGTGGCTCGTGCTGATGCTCGACCGCTGGGAGGGCTTCGCCGCGGCGTTCGAGGGCTACGACTACGGGCGGCTGCTCGACGCGCTCATGCAGCTGCTCCGCGAGGGACCGGCGGTCGGGCTGCGCGCCGTGGTGACCGCCGACAGGTCCGGTCTGCTCGGGCAGATCTCCACGCTGTTCGAGGACCGGCTCGTCATGAGGCTGGCCGATCCCGCGGACTACGGCCTGGCCGGGCTCCCGCCACGGAGCCTGCCCTCCTCCATGCCGCCGGGGCGGGCGATCACCATCGGGGAGCAGGGTGTCGTGGAGAGCCAGATCGCGCTGCTCTGCGACGACCCGTCCGGACCCGCGCAGGTCGCGGCCCTGCAGGCGCTCGCACGTACGGCCGCGGAGCGGTTCCCCGGGCCGGGCCCGCTGCTGAAGGTGGACGCCCTGCCGATGCGCATCACCTCGTCCCAGGCGCTGGAGCTGAGCCCCGGATTCAAGGCGCCCTCGCCGCTGTGGGCCCTGCTCGGCGCGGGCGGCGACTCCCTGGCGCCTCTCGGCGTGGACCTGCTCGCGCAGGGCCCGGCGGCGGTGATCGCCGGACCGTCGCGGTCGGGCCGGTCCTCGGTGCTGCTCACGGCCGCGCGCTCGCTGCTCGGCCAGGACACCCCTATCGCCGTGGTCGCCCCCCGCCGCAGCCCGCTGCGCGAGCTGTCCGGGCAGCCCGGCGTGCTGGCGGTCCTCGGGGGCGACGGCGAGGCCGGGGACCTGCCGGGCGTGCTCGCCGACCGTGACCGGTACGTCGTGATCGTGGACGACGCCGAACTGGTGTCGCCCGACTCGCCCCTCGGCATGGCGCTGGAGGGAACGCTGCGCAGTGGCAGGGACGGCGAGCACGGGCTGCTGATCGCGGGGACGACCGGAGACATGGCGACCGCCTACCGGGGGTTCGTGGCCGAGGCGCGAAAGGCGCGGACCGGGCTGCTGCTGTCGGTCCAGAGCCCGGCCGACGGCGACCTGTTCAACGTGCGGCTGCCGCGGGGAGCGGTCGGCGGCCCGCCCGGGCGGGGCCTGCTGGTGGTCTCGGGTACGGCCACCCCGATCCAGACGGCCCTGACACCCTGAACCCGCCGGCTCACGAGCCGGCCTTGTGACCGATGCCCACCCCGATCGAGCCGGGACGGCCCTGACCTCCTGAGCCCGCCGGTCGCTTCCACCTGGCCGAGACGGTTGTCACCGCCGGTGAGGCCGTGACCGTCCCTCGCGAGAACGGGCACGGCCGGTGCCGGCGGAACGGATGACGGTCAGCGGGTGACGTTGGACTGGATCTCGTCGATCATCACCGTGGTGCTGGAGGAGACCGAGCCCGGCGGCAGGTTCACCCCGGCGACGTTGGTCGTGACATCCCAGGTCTGGGTCACGGTGAGCTGGTAGGGCGATCCCAGTGAGGCTCGTTTGTACTTCACCCAGCATCCGTTGCTGACGTCCATGCCCCTGCGGTAGGTCGGACATCCCCCGGCGAGCACGTGCGGCGGCTCTTCGAGGGCGGCCCCGTGCACGTCGATCAACACCTTGGTCGGCCGCGCAACGATGCGGGCGAACAGGCCGGGGAAGCCGGGCACGAAGGCGATGACGTCGCGGGGCGCCTGCCTCTGCACGCCGACCCAGGTCTCCAGGCCCACGAAGGAGCGCCCGCCCGGCGGGTTGATGCGGATCACCGGGTCGGGCAGCGTCAGGTTGGCCCGGGCGATCAGTGCCAGGTCGGTGGGGTCGATGATCTTGTCGTTCGGGATGGCGGGCGGGCGCGGTCCGACGTAGATCCAGAAGGGGTCGGTGCTCATGTAGCAGTCCCAGCCCGCCGGGGTCCCGTCGTCGGTGAGGAACCAGAAGATCTTGCCGGTCTCGGCGGCATGCGGCCTGATCTGTTCGAGGATGTCCTCGTACCAGTCGTGCGCGGGCTTCTGATCCTCCGGCCCCTGGTGCATCCAGGCGAAGCGGATGCGCTCGGCCCACTGGCGCATCTCCGCGTAGGTGTACTGCGGCTGGTACCAGCAGTGCGGGGGGTCGAAGTTCACGGGGATGTTCGGCTTGCCGCCCTTGGCCCCCGAGCCCTTGATCCGCACCAGGTTCTTCACGTACACATCGAAGTTCTTGCCATCGCCCGACCCGCCGCCCGGAGCCGCGGCGGAGGCCGGTAAGGCCGTCCACGCCGACATGGAGGTGATCAACGCGATGGCGGCGAGCAGTCGTCTCATGCCTGGCACTCCTTGGCCGCCGGGTGGTTGCCGGGTGACGCCTGGTAGGCGTAGACCCTCCACCGGTCTCCCTCTAACGTCATGATGATCCGCATCTTGTAACGCGAAGCCTTACGTCGGCCGAACGACCAGGAGACCTGGCCGGTCGTCACGCTCTTCGTCCCGGCCCGCGACTCGTCGCCGCACGCGACGAGCGTCACGCGGGCGCCGGTGGCCGAGTACACCTGTACGTCGTGCGCGCGGATGACTCCGACGGGACGGACCTTCTCGGCCGCCCAGCCGGCCACCACCCGCTCGAACACCGCGTTCTGGCTGCCGGGCTGCTTGGAGAGCAGATCCCGGTAGCGCGTGTCCTGGCCCTCGGTCGCGACGGCGTACCACCAGCGGCGCCAGACGTCACGGAAGGCGCGCACGGCGGGCGCCCCCTCGCCGGAGGCGGACGGGGCCTCGTACAACACCCGCAGGTCGGAGGGGAAGGCGAGGTCTTCCTTCGCGGCCGGAGCGGCCTTGGAGGAGCGGAGCGGCGCGGGGGCGGCGCTGGCCGCCTCGCCCTTGGGGGTGAGCGAGTAAGAATCTTCGCCGCAGCCCGCCGTCATAGCGGACACGAGCAGCACCGTCGAAACGGTCACCACCGATCTCCGCATCACAGATCCCTCAAGGCGCAAAATTCCCACTAATTGGTCATTGATGTTAGCCAGCCGCCCGTTCCCGTACAGGGGAAGGAAGCAATTCCTCGATCAACGCTTCGGTCTCGGGAACGAGCCGTCCCCAGTACTGGGACGCGGCGGCGCGCTGCCGCAGCGTCCCCACCCAGAGCTGCAGCGTGCCGAGCTCCCCCGTGGCGTGCGCGGCCCGCAGCAGGTCGCGCCAGAGGCTCTCGTCCCCCTCGGAGACCCGCAGCCCCGCCAGCGCGGCGGCGATGGCTCCGTCGGGGTCCCCCGCGTGCATCCGCAGCTCGCACAGCCGGTGCGCGGCGTCGGACACCCGGGCCGTGACCTCCGGGCTCACCGGGTCGGCGGTGAGCCACACGTAGCGCCCGGCCGGGTGCCCCGCCATCAGCGGCCCGCGGACCAGCGCCAGAGCGTCGTTCAGCGCCGCCGCCTCCCTCCCGGGATCGTGCCGCGCCAGCCGTACGAGCTCGCGGAACAGCTGCCAGTCCACGCGCACCTCGGGCCCGAGGTGCAGGCGGCCCTCGGCGTCGGCGTACAGGTTGAACCGTCCGGCGCTGTCCTTGCCCAGCCACTCCTGGGCACGGGAGATGGTGGCGTCCCGCACGACGGCCTCCACGCCGCGCGGCCACAGCACCCCGCCCAGCACCCTCGGATGGACCCCGCCCGGATGGGTCGCCAGGTAGGCGACCAGCTCCGAGCACAGCGGCATGCGCTCCTCCTCCAGAGGACGGGCCGCGAGCACCTGCACCGTGCCCAGCACCTGGACCTCGGCGGAAGGGCGGAAGGACGGGTGGAGCTGGGCCGCCGCCGGGCCGCTCGGCTCCAGCTCGCCAAGCGGCCGCATGCCGCCCTGCACCGCGGTGCGGAAGAGCTCGATGACCTGCGTGTACTGCGACTCGGGCAGGAGCTGGCCCGCCACGTCGAAGCCCAGCGCCTTGATCCCGGCACGACCGTCGTCGGCGAGCTCCCAGGTCCACACAGACCCCGGCACTCCCTCACCGGCCACCAGGTATCCCGAGGACAGTCGCGTGCCGGTACGGGCCAGCTCGGCGAGCCGTGCGGCCTCCTCAGGGGTGGGCGGCACGGCGGACAGCAGGTAGGTGGGCGTCCATGCCTCGCCGTGCAGTCCCCGCGAACGTCCCGTCAGCACGGAGTCGGCTCCGGCGGCGGCCAGTGCGCGCTGGACCTCCTCCGTACGGGCGGACAGCTCGGGCAGCACCTCGGCGAGGCTTCCCGCGACGGTGATGCGGTCGGGGGCCACCATCGCCAGCTCGGGGCCGAACCCGACCAGGATGAGCTTCATGTGGTCCGACCAGCGGTTGGTCGCCAGCTCGACGGCGACCGCGGCCAAGGCCGCCGCCACGATGTGCCCCGGTCCGCGCAGGTTGATCAGGCCATGGGCGGTCTCCAGGTCGATCAGCACCCGGCCGCCCTCGTTCGTGCCGATGGAGACGAGCCCCGGGTAGGGCGCGAGGGTGTCGGACACCGCCTGCTCGGTCAGCAGCCGCCCTTCTCGGGCGTCCAGCCGCCAGACCTGGCCGCCGTCGACGGCCGTCCAGGGCGCGGGGGCGTCCTTGTCACCCGGATGGATCCACAGGTCGATGTGGGTGGAGGCGAGGAAGGCCCCGTAGACGGTCGGCGGCGTGCGGCCCTTGGCGCCCAGTTCCTTGCTGAGATGGCGGAGCCCGAGGTCGAGCAGCCTGCTGCCCGCCTGGTCGGCGCCGAGGAGCAGCGCCACCTCCGCGAGCGCCGCGTCACCGGTGGGCACCGGCAGCCTGCGGCCGAACGCACGGGCCCACAACTGTTCCCTGCGCCTGCGTCCGAGCGCCGCGAGCAGGCCGGCGGCGGCGAGCGACCCGGCGGCGACGAAGTCGGGGATCACCGCCCCCACCTGCCATCCCCCCTCGGCGGCGCCCTGCCCGTCCCGCCGGTCGGCGCTCGCCGTGGTGCCCTGCCGTTCCTCCAGAAGCTGCCGGAGCCCGCGCAGGTCCTGGGTGTCCGCGGAGTCCCTCAGGGCGATGCCCACCTGGTCGACGCGGACCTCCGCGCGCCTGTCGGGATGCGTCTCGGCCCACCTGTCGGCAAGGGAATCGGTGCCGGGGGGCGTGAGGGCGTGCGTGCCGGGGTGCGTCTCGGCCCACCTGTCGGCAAGGGAGCCGGTCTCGCCATCGGGCGGCGTGAGGGCGTGCGTGCCGGTGGGGGAGTCGGCGTGGGCGCCGACGTACTGCGTGGAACCGTCGAGCTGGGCGGGCTTTCCCGGGTGCCGCTCCAGGATCTCGGGGCGTTCCTCGTCGACCGAGACGGTGTGCACGCCGGTGGCGTCGTCGGGCATGTCCAGCACCCACCCCGGCCGGATCAGGCTGGCGATGTGCAGCTTGCTCCCGTCGGGCTGCTCGCGGTGCTCGTTCAGCTGGTAGATCTCGCGGTACCTGCGCCCCTCCCCGAGGCACTTCTCGGCGATCTCCCAGAGGCTCTCGTGGTGGCGCCCATGGGGGGGCTGCACGACGTACACCTTCTTGGTGGCCTTCACCTGGGAGAGCGGCACCGCCTGCTCCCCGTACTCGCTCAGAGGGCTCTCGGCGTTCGCCGAGATCACCGAGACCGCGCTGGGGGGCGCCTTGGCCGGGATGACGGAGGTGACGACGGGCGCGATCGCCGCGGCCGCGGTGAACAGCAGCAGCGCGGCGGTGACCAGCCGGTGCGCCACCGCCTGGGTGCCGCGTGCGAACGGGACCCGGGTCGGCACCCCGACCTTGCGTATGCCCGACCACAGCTCGACCAGCACACAGACGACGAGTTGGAGCCAGGCCAGCCAGACCAGCACCGACAGCATGCCGAGCACCGTGCTCAGCCCCACCTGTTCGGTGAGGGTGTCCAGGGAGAGCCCGCCGTCGGGAAGCGGCGAGCCGAATACGCGGATCAGCGCGTACGGCACGCCGGCCACGAGGGCGAGCAGCGCGACGACGGCCAGGAGGCCGACCAGGATGTCGGCCGCCGACCGCTTCTGCACGCGTACGGGTGCTGTAGCCATGTCCTCTATCCCTGACCTGTCCGCGGCCCGGCGGTGGCGGTGGCCTCCATGGTGCCGCCGCCGAAGCCGATGATGGTCAGGAAGTATGCCTTCCATGTGAGCGTCACGGTGACCGTGACGTCCTGCGCGCCGTCACCGACCGCGCACGACGCCAGGACGGCGCTCGCGTCGGCGTGCGCGCCGACGATGGCGCCTGCCTTCGTGCACGCCTCCCCGTCGTCGAGGATGCGGACCTTGCCGGTGGCGCGCAGGTGGTCGACGTCGATGCTGTCCGCGCCCGCCCTGGCGGCCTGCTCCGCGATGTCTGCGGCGCGCAGCCTGGCGTTGATCGCCCCGCCGCCGTCGACGAGCAACCCCACCAGGATCAGTACGGCGACGCTGAACAGGACGGTGAAGACCGCCACGCTCCCGCGCTCGCCCGTCTCGCCCCCGTGCCTCACTCAACCCTCCGGAACTGCTCCAGCGGCGCCACGGCGGCGCCCGACATGCTCTTGACGGCGGAGAACCCGAACCCGGCGACGCTGCCGAGATCGACCTCGCAGGTGACCTCCACCCGCACCTGACCTCCCGGCTGCCACGTCGCGGACACCGCGACACCCGGGGCCCCCGTGCACGACCCTCCGAGGGAGGCGGCCGCCGCACTCTGGGCCGCCGACTCGGCCGCGCCGAACTCGCGCTCCACGGAGGCGGCACGCGCGGCGTCCCTGGCCGCGCCGTTGACCTCGCCCTGCGCCTCCACCAGCCGGCCCGCTCCCACGAGCAGGAACAGGAAGATCAGGAACACCGGCGCCAGCAGCACGAGCTCCACCGACATCGAGCCCCGCTCGCCATCGCCCACCGGCGGGCGGCGAGCGCCCGCCGCCGATTCCCATGGGCTCATTCACAGCCTCCGCTGCCGTTGTCGGGCCTGAAGCACTCGATGGGGCCGCCGAAGGTGGAGGTGATCCTGAACGACATGCCGGGAAGCAAGGGGACCACCGCGACGGCGTCGCCCTCGACCGTCACGCCGCGCTGATCCCCCTTCTCCCAGGCCTGCACCGCGACCGCCTGGAGCATCTTGGGCCCGACGGCCTTGACGATGTTCCTGGCGCGGGTCTCCGCGGCGCCCTGCCAGCCGTCCGAGCCGGTGCCGGCCGCACGCGCGATCCTGGCGCCCTCCCGCGCCGCGGCGTCCGCCACCTGCCTGCTGTGGAAGACGAGAGTGAACTGGACGATCAGCAGGATGACCACGAGAACGACCGGCATGATCAAGGCCAGCTCGATGACGGAGGCTCCGCGGTCGTCCCGCTTCCGCCTCCCCCGGCCCCGTCGGACCTTGATCGCGGAAGCCGGGTCAGGTTTTGGCACCGCCGCCGCCAAAGTTGCTCTCGATCTCGGATGACTTGGTCTTGACCAGACTCGAGATCAGGGTCGCCAGTGTCAGCGCCACGCCGGCGATGATGGCGGTGATGATCACCCATTCGACGGCCGAGGCGCCTCGGGTAGGGGCGGTACGGGCACGGTCGAGCCGCACCCGGAGGATGGCCATCAGGTAGGCCACTATCGGTGAGTCGAGCAGTTTCATCGGGACACGTCCCCTCTCATGATCCCAGCATCTTCATGGCCGCGGGGAAGCTGAGGAACAGCAGGAACCCCGCGCACAGCAACAGTTGGGCGACCAGCATCGACTGCGACCGCTCGCCCGCCTGACCTTCGATGTCCGCCAGCTCGCGGCGGCGCATGGTCTCGGCACGCGCGGCCAGCGACTGCCGCACCTTCGCGCCGTCCTCGGCGACCAGCCCGAGCGCCGAGGACAGGTCGCGAAGCTCGTCCAGGTTGACCTCCTCGCCGAGCTGGCCGAGCGCCTGCCAGGGCGTGATGCCGACGATCCTGGCGTTCCCGAGCGCGTCTCTGATACGCCACATCGCCCAGCCGTCACCGAGGGAGGAGGCCATCAGCAACGCCTCCGGCACTCCCCTGCCGCCCGCGAGGTTCATGGCGACCAGGTCGAGGAAGGCGCCGACGACGTGCCGGAAGTCCCGCCTTCTCGTGGCGGCGTCCCGCTTGAGCTGCAGGTCCGGGAGCATGAAGAAGAGCAGGGCGAGGAGGATGGCCGACCACAGCGGCACCGACAGCTGGAAGTCCCATCCCATCAGCGGGATCCAGGCGGCCAGGATCGGCGCGGCGAGCAGCCCGCCCGCGCCGAGCAGGCACTTGGTGGCGAGGTACCCCTCGAACGACTTGCCCAGCAAGGCGAGGTCGGCGCGTGCGGAGCGCAGCTCCCAGCCGCGTGCCTCGTAGAAGCGCGCCGCCGTCTCCCCGACCTTGCGGCGCAGCGGGCTGACCTCCTCCTTGGTGGTCACCACGCTCATGCGGGGCCCGGCCCCGCCCTGTCGTACGGCGTCGGCGGCCAGCAGCCGCGCGGCGAGGCCGGGGCGGGTGGGGAACAGCGCACGGAGCAGCAGGAAGACGCCCAGCCCGATGATGGCGCCTCCGATGAGCGGCTCGGTCATCGGGCCACCCCCGGCTCGGTGACGGGCAGCGCCGTGGCCCTGGCCAGCATCCGCTCGGGCTTGTCGTACTTGGCGAGCCGGCGCATCCAGGCGAAGCCGGCGCCGAAGAACGCGGCCACCACCAGCAGGACGAGCTGCCCGAGCAGACCCTGGTACTCGGCGACGTAGGAGGGGTTGAACACGATCAGCAGGCCGGCGAACCCGAGGGACGCGCCCACCACGATCTGGACGCTGCGCCGGGTGGAGCGCCGCTCGGCCTCGACCTTGCGGCGCACGTCCAGTTCCTCGCGGGCGGAGCCGGCGAGGGCGCTGAGCACCTCGCGCAGGCCGGGCCCGCGCAGCTTGGCGTTGAGTATCAATGCCGCGATGACGAGGTCGGCGGAGGGGTCGTCGATCTCGTCGGCGAACCGGTGGAGGGCGTCCGCCAGCGGCATCCGGGTGTGCATCCGGTCGACCAGGGCCACCAGGTGGGGCTGGAGGCTGACCGCCGCCGCCCGCACCGAGGCCGGGATCGCCTGCTCCAGGCCCGCCGCGCCCGCGATGGTGTCCCTGAGGGACTCGGTCCAGGCGGCGAGCGCCTCCAGCTGGCGCATCCCGACACGCTCCTCGGCGGCGCCGCCCGCCAGGCCGTGCCAGCCCAGGACCAGCAGGCCGGAGCCGATGGCGATCACCGGCCACCGGGTGAGGATCAGGACGACCCCGCCTACGGCCACCGCGATGCCGATGCGGGTGGAGAGCTTCTTGAGGCCGGCGCGGCGCTCCGCCGACCGGTCCGGGCGGACCGGCCCCTTGCCCGCGCCCATGAAGAAGGCCCCGAGCAGGAACAGGCCGCCGCCGATGGCCGCGCCGCCCAGAAGGATGAGCAGCATCTGGGACGCGGGAACGGGGATCACGCCGCGCTCCTCATCCGGGACGCCGGCACGGGGATCGCGCCGTGGCTCCGCATCCGGGACGCCGGCACGGGGATCATGCCGTGGCTCCGCATCCGGGACGCCGGCACGGGGATCATGCCGTGCTCCTCTCGGGGGCGGGCTGCGGGGCCTGGGCGTGGCGGCCGCGCTGGGCTCCGGAGTCGGCGCGGGTGAGCAGGTTGGCGGCGAGCTCGCGCGCCGAGCGGATCAGCATGGTGCGGTCGAGGCGACCACCCCACTCGCCGCGCAGCAGCTCGGCGCCCTTGACGTCGTGGGCCAGGCCACCGAGGACGAGGTCGGGCATCCCGGCCGCGGCCATGACCCGGCGCACCTCCCCCATCGCCCTGGCGAACTCCTTGGCGTCGGCGACCACCACGACGCCGAGGGGCGGCGGGGTACGGCTGCGCTCGGCCAGGGCCCTGCTCAGCGTCGCGATGCGGTCTCGCAGGTGGGCGACCTGGTCGAGCTGCGGGCGGGCGAACAGCACGACGAGGTCGGCCGTGCTGAGCAGCCCGTTGATCGAGGGGTAGGAGCCGATGCGGCCGCAGTCGGCGATGACGTCCGTGCCGGGCAGCGCTTTCAGTGACTGGGCCAGCGGCTCCCACAACCAGGTCAGCCCGGCCGCCTGTTCCGCTCCGCCGATGCCGACCAGAACCTGCAGGCCGCCGACCAGGCGCTGGGTGTGCTGGTAGATCTGCTGGGCGTCCAGCCCCTTACGTGCCACCGCTCCGAGGCTGAGCAGGCCGCGCCCGGGGTCGAGGGGGTGCCCCTGGTCGGCGGGCAGCCGGTAGGCGAGGTCGCCTCCGGCCGCGTCGCACTCGGCGAGCAGCGCCTGGCGAGGCCACACCGCCGAAAGGGCGGTGGCGGCGGTCGTGACGCCCGGGGCGCCCTTGTCCGCGGCGAGCGCGATCAGGACCATGTCGCTCAGCCCTGCCCGTCGATCGTGGGGCTGCCGGCGGTCGGCGTGACGGACGGCTTGGCGCTGCGCTGGCTGTTCGGCCGTTCGGTGGGCCGGTCGGGCTGCCGGACCGTCGGCGTGCGGCTGGGCCGCGTGCTCGCGCGGGGAGTCGTGGAGGGCTTCTTCGACGCGTTCGGGTCGGGCTCGCCGGTGGTGATGCCGTCCGGCTCGTCCGTCTGGCCGGCCGAGGGTTCGGCGGTGGGCCGCGTGGCCGCGTCGGCGGACAGTCCGGGCAGGTAGGCGAGGCCGATCTTGCCGGCCGACGCGAAGGCCACGATGGTCGCCGTGTCCTCGGTGTCGACGATGACCGAGACCGTGGTCGCCCCGGTTCCGGTGCCGCTCTGGCCACCGCCCACGTAGTTGACGAGGGCGCGGGCGGAGAGCACCTTGCCGCCGCTGTCCGTGCCGTCCTCGCCGGGTACGAAGATGACCTGGACCCGGTCGCCCTTCCTGAGACCAGCGGGCACCTGACCCGCCTTGAGCGACAGCCCGACGACCGCCTTGCCGGGGCGCAGCTCCGAGGAGGCCACCGCCACCATCTCGTCGTTCAGCAGGGTGCCGGGCACCAGGTCGACGGCGGCGAAGTGCTGGGCCACCTCCGTGCGCGCGGACCAGGGGATGTACTGGACGTCGGTGACGGCGATCTGCACTTCCTTGAGCGCCTGCACCGGGATGGGCTGGCCCGCTCCCACACGGGCACCGATCGCGATGGCCGACACCCTGTCACCGCTCTGGATGAACAGGACGGTCGTGATGAGGGCACCACCGATGATCAGCAGGATCGCCAGAGCGGCGAGCGCGGGTCTGCGCTCGCGGGGAGCGACGGGCAGCTTCCGTCCCGTCGGGGAGCCCGGGGACGGCACCTGGTCGGCGAGCCGTTGCGCCTCGGGGCCGCGGAAGGGGGTTTGCTCGGTAACCCTCATCGGTGAGGACTCCACAGTTGGGGGGACACTCCTGGCGGCACTGACATTACTCAAGTCAGCCAAGGATCGTCGTAATAAGCCCGGAAGCGACATCTATGTCTGCCTTTATTGGGAACTGAGAGTAAATGAATTGTTATCGTGGGTGACGGGGTATCTGACCGCCTGCCTTGACCGATGACGTAACGGCACGAGTTTGGACCGTTACATCCAGGCCGAAACCCCGGTGAGGGCCGTGACCCCGCCCGTAAATACGCCCTGATTTGGCGACTTGACCGGTATAGCCGCGTTGGTGTTGCCCGGGCGTTATGCTGCCCCGGTGGCGGAAGTGACGAACCCCCTGCACACCTACCTGACGCAGTTGCAGGGCCGCGTGCAGAAAGTGCAGGACGAACTCGGCAAGAAGCTCGACAAGCCGGCGAGCAACATGGCGAGCGGCAAGGTCTGGACCAGCGCCGCGGCCAAGACCTGGGGGGCGCGACTCGGCGAGCAGCACAGGGCGTACAACGACGCCCTGAACGGGCTCGACGACGAGCTGTCCAGCATGCTCGCGAGGACGCCGAAGACCTGCTCGCCGCAAGAGGCGAAGATGCTCCGCATGGATCTCCTGGGAGGGTAACCGCGTGGCTCCCCGAGACGACGACGGCGGCAGGGATTTCGCCGGTATCGACCCTGTCATGATGCGCGCGATGATCAAGGATTTGGAGACCGCCAAGGGCCTGGTGGACACCAAGGTCCCCGGCCTGAAAGACGCCTTCGACAAGGTGGGCCTGTCGACCAAGCCGATCGTCACGCTGACCGGCGTCGCGGGCTGGATCAACGGCGAGCTGCCGATGCTGAACCGGCGCCAGGGCATGGCCGAGCAGCTCTCCAAGGAGAACAACCAGTTCGGCTTCACCGGGACCATGGTGGAGACCGAGTGGGAGGGCCTGTTCAAGAGCAAGGCGGAGGCCGAGGCCAAGGCCAAGGAACTCGCCGCCCAGTACGAAAAGCCCGGAGGCTTCCCCGACGACGTCTGGGAGCAGATCAAGAAGTACCAGAACGACCCCGACTTCGCCGCCGCCTTCCTCAAGCAGCTCGGGCCCGAGAAGGCCGCATGGGTGGTCGGGCGGCTGCGCACCTGGGGCGAGGAGGGGTCCGACGAGCGGCTCAGGGCCTTCGCCACCATCATGGCCACGGCCAGCCACCAGGGGATCATCGACGACGCCTGGATGAAGAAGTTCACCACCAGATCCGGCGGCGAGGGGCCCGACCTCTGGGACCTGGCCGCCGTCATCAAGGTCGGTGTGTGGGACAAGAACACACTCGTCCTCATCGGGCAGAAGGCCCTGAAGCACGACCAGGGCGCGGGTGGCAACCTCCTCACCGCCGACATCCTGGACGGCATCTCGAACAATCCCCTGGCCGCCAGCGAGCTCTACAGCAAGGAGTTCGACCGCATCAACTCGATGATGCGCGGCCAGGCGTACGGCTGGGTGAACACCGACAATCCCAAGCTCGGAGACCCGCTCGCCAGGTTCATGAAGGCCGCCACCGTCGAGGCCTCGGACATCTACGAGCGCATGCGCCCGCCCGGCGACCAGCAGTGGCAGAACCCGGCCGACACGCTGGTGCTGCGGCTGTTCCAGGAGGTCGCGGCCCACCCGACCGAGCGCTATCCCTTCGGGGCCCTCGACGACGCCTTCACCGAGGTCGTCCAGCGGTTCTTCAAGGGCACCTACACCGAGGACCTGATCCCCGCGGGCGGCCTGAGCTACGCCGACGCCGTCGTGCTGGTGGCCGACATCGTCGGCATCTTCGACCCCACCCCGATCTCGGACGGCGTGTCGGGCCTGGTCTCGCTGGGCACGGGCGACTGGAAGGGCGCCCTGCTGTCGATGGCCGCCATGATCCCCTACTTCGGGGATGCGGCGGCCAAGCCGATCAAGGCGCTGATGGGGCTCATCAAGGCCTTCCCCGCGCTCAAGGTCTTCTTCAAGAACATCCCCGACGACGCCCTCACGGACTCGAGCAAGCTCGGCCAGTACATCGACGCGATCAACGAAGGCTTCGCGAGCCTCAAGAACACTCTTAAGAACGTCGGCTTCACCAACCCGGCCAAGGTCCTGGACGCGCTGGGCGTCGTGAACCGCCTCCAGACCGACGCCGCCAAGGCGTACAAGAACGCACGATGGCTGGAGAAGGCCAAGAAGCTGGGCCTGCCCACCGACGGGCCCGTCCCGTTCGTCCCGCCGAGGAACTGGGACCCGAACAGGGTCGACAAGCGGAACATCGTCGACGCGTACGGCAATGTATGGCAGCAGGGAAAGCGGCACGGGCGAGGCACGAATGACGCCGCGAGCGAATGGGATGTGCAGGTCAAGAGCGGTGGCGGCTTGAGCAAGCTGACGGCCGACGGCAGCCATCTCAACGTCGAGTGGGGCACCGGAAGGGTGGGCAACTGATGGAATACGAGGTCACCCCCGGGTGACCGACCGCAGAGGTCGCTCACGATGACAAGCCGACAAAGCGCCACTTATCCCACAAATCATGGCGCAAGCCGATAAAAGCGGCACTAAACTATAAAGGCCATTAAAAGTGACAAAGGTAGGCGACTGATGACCAGATGGGTAGCGGTCACCGCGAACGTCGCCGCGCCGGGACCGTCCGAGGTCGCGGCCCTGCTGACCCCCCTCCTCGACGCGCTCGGCGAGCCGGTGGCCGAGCTGCGGGAGCCGGACTCGTACGGCTGGAAGATCCCCGGCACCTGGATGGCCACGGCCGAGCTCGCCCTACAGACGGACGACGACTCGCGTGAGGTCGTGGCCAGGCTGGCCGCCCGGCTCCCGGTGTCCGGCTGGGAGTTCAGCGGTGACGAGGACGTCGCGGACGGGGTCTGGGCCACCGAGGACGACACCGCCACCCCGTTCCCCGGCATCACCTGGGTGCTCGTCCAGGCGAGCCATCCGCCCCGTCCGGGCGAGGAGCCACGGACCGAGGACCTCGTCCTTGATCCCCCCGCCGGCGAGCTCGGCCCCGAGATCCTCGAATACCTCAGATCGGGCGACGAGCCCACCCGCCGAATGCCCCCGCCCGGCACCGGCCGCGAGCCGTAACCGGCCATCCCCCTCTCGGCTCCCGCGAAGGAGACCTGATGCGCATCTCCCTCACGGCGCTCACCGACACCGGACCCCGCGACGTCGTCGCCAGCGGGGACGACACCACCACCGTCGTCCGTCTCGCCGAGTCGCTGCAGGCGTCGCTCGGCACCGGCGACCGCCTGGCCGACGTGGTGCCCCACCCGCGCTGGTCCGACCGCCCGGTGCCCGCCGGCGTCCAGCTGTGGGCCAACGGACGCCCCCTGCCTCCCACGGCCCCCGCCTCCCAGGTGCTGCGCGACGGCGACATGATCGCGTTCGGGCCGAGGGCCGCCGCCGCGACCATGCGGTCCGAACCGGCCGGGGTGGTCGAGGTACGCGTCTCCGGCGGGCCCTGCGCCGGCGCCGTGCACCGGCTGGGCTTCGGCGCCGCGACCATCGGCTCTGGCCGTGGCTGCGTGGTGCCGCTCGACGACCCGCTGGCCCCGCCGCACACCGCGACCGTGCAGGTGACGGCCACGGAGGTCGTCCTCGAACCTGGGCCGGGCGCGCAGCTCACGCTCGACGGCGTGCCGCTCACCGCGCCCGCGCCGTGGCCGCGGGGCGGCGTCGTGATCGCGGGCGCCTCCGTGGTGACCCTCGCCTATCCCGAGGCTCCTGACGCGCACCTGACGCCGATGCCCGACGGCGGCCTGGCCTACAACCGGCCGCCGCGCCTGTCCGGCCCGGCCAGGACGCGGAGCATCGAGGTCCCGGTCGAGCCGAAGCAGCAGGAGACCCAGCGTCTCCAGATCCTCGCCAGCCTGCTGTTCGCGGTCGGCGGCGTCGTGATGGCCATCGCCTTCCAGCAGGCGCTGTTCCTGCTCATGGCCCTGCTCACGCCGATCACGATGGTCGCCCAGTGGTGGAGCGACCGCCGGTACGGCAGGAAGCGGCACCGCCTGGCCCTGAAGGACTACCGCAGGCGCAAGGAGGAGTTCGCCGAGGTCCTGGAGCGGCTGCGGCGCGCCGACCAGGCCGAGCGGCGAACCGAGTTCCCCGACCCCGCCGAGGCGCTGCTCACCTGTACGGGCCCGCGTGGCCGCCTGTGGGAACGCCGCATCCACGACGCCGACACCCTGCACCTGCGGGTGGGCCTGGCCGACGGTCCCGCCCACATCGAGATGGTCCCTGAAGCCGGGGCCTACGGCGCCGACGCCAAGGCGCTCCCCCCGGTGCCGCTCTCGCACGCGGTGCCGGTCACGGTGCCCATGCCGCAGGTCGGCGTGATGGGCCTCACCGGAGCCCGGCCGTCGTCACGGGCACTGGCCCGCTGGCTGGTCGCCCAGGCCGCGACCCTGCACAGCCCTCGCGACCTGGCCATCGTGGTGCTGTCGGCGGACACCGAGGCGGCGGTGAGCTGGAACTGGGTCCGGTGGCTGCCGCACTGCGCGCCCCACGACGGCGAGGACTGCGTGGCCCTGGTCGGCACCGACGCGGAGTCGGCGGCCCGGCGGGTGTCCGAGCTCGTCTCCAAGATCAATGAACGGCGGGGTCCCAAGGGGTCAGCCGAGCACTTCGGCATGGGGCAGGCCCCCAACGCCTTCTCAGAGGGATACGCGAGCGACCGGCCCTACAACGTGCTGCTCGTCCTCGACGGCGCACGCGCGCTCCGCGGCCTGCCCGGCATGCCGCAGGTCCTGCAGCAGGGCCCCACCGTGGGGATCTACTCGATCTGCGTCGACGACGACCAGCGGCTGCTGCCCGAGGAGTGCACCACGGTCGCGGTCTGCGACTGGGAGAGGCCCGCGTTCGTACGCCTGCGCGGCGGCGCGGCGGGAACGGACACCGACGTCATCGCCGACCAGGTGACCATCGCCTGGTGCGACCGGATGGCCCGCGCCATGGCCCCCGTGCGCGACGTCAGCCGCGAGGACGCGGACTCGGCGATCCCCGGCAGCGCCCGCCTGCTCGATCTGCTCAACATGCCCGACCCCCGGCCCGACCAGATCGAGGCGTACTGGCGGCGGGGGCGCACGACCAGGGTCCCCGTCGGCATCGGCGCCGACGGCCCGTTCACCGTCGACCTGCGCCTGGACGGGCCGCACGGGCTGATCGCGGGAACGACCGGCGCCGGCAAGTCCGAGCTGCTCCAGTCGCTCATCGCGTCGCTGGCCGTGGCCAACCGGCCGGACGAGATGACGTTCGTGCTGATCGACTACAAGGGCGGCAGCGCGTTCAAGGACTGCGCGAAGCTGCCCCACACCGTCGGCATGGTCAGCGACCTCGACGGCCACCTGACCGAGCGTGCACTGCAGTCGCTGGCCGCCGAGCTGAAACGGCGCGAGCACCTGCTCCTGGACGCCGACGCCAAGGACGTCGAGGACTACAACGACCTGCGCGACGCGGGCAAGGACCTGGCGCCGATGCCCCGGCTCCTGCTGGTCATCGACGAGTTCGCGGCGATGGTGCAGGAGTTGCCCGACTTCGTGGTGGGCCTGGTGGACATCGCCCGGCGTGGCCGATCCCTGGGCGTGCACCTGATCCTCGCGACCCAGCGGCCGGCGGGCGTGGTGACCCCCGACATCGCGGCGAACACCAACCTGCGCATCGCGCTCCGCGTGACCAGCGCCACCGAGTCGAGCGACGTCATCAACACGCCGATCGCCGCCTCGATCTCCAAGACCACGCCGGGCCGGTGCTACGTCAGGTCGGGCGCCTCCTCGCCCCTGGCCGTGCAGTCGGCCAGGATCGGCGGCCGTCGGCCCGGCGACGGCCGCGACAAGGTCGAGACGGTGCACGTGGTGCCGCTCGGGTGGCGGGGGCTGGGCGGGCCGTTCCCCGACCGCCCCGGCGACGGCGACGACGAGTCCACGATGGTGACCGATCTGGCCGTGCTGGTGGAGACCATCGCGAGCACCGCGCGGTCGCTCGGCGTGGCCGAGCAGCCCAGCCCATGGTTGCCGCCCCTGCCCGAGCGGATCACGCTGGACGATCTCGCGCCGGCCGTCGCGGACGGGACGCCCGCGGACGCCTGGACCCGGCTTCCCTTCGGCCTGGCCGACATCCCTTCTCTGCAAAGGCGCGCCACCGAGACGTACGACGTCGCCACCGGCGGCCATCTGCTCGTGTGCGGCGCGGGCCGCAGCGGGCGCTCGTCGGTGCTGCGCGCGGTGGCGGGCGCGGCCGGACTGCACGCCGACCCTCGCGACCTGCACCTCTACGCGGTCGACTGTGGCAACAACGCCCTTCTTCCTCTGGTGGGCATGCCGCACACAGGCGCGGTGATCGGCCGCGACTCCCCCGACCGCCTGGCCCGCCTGACCGACCGCCTCCTCGCGGAGATCGCCCGCCGTCAGCAGTCGCTGGCGTCCCAGGGGTTCGCCGACGTGAGCGAGCAGCGTGCCGCCGTCCCGGCCGAGCGGCGCCTTCCGTACCTACTGGTGCTGTTCGACCGGTGGGAGGGCTTCGTCGCCGCCTTCGAGTCCTACGACGGCGGGCGGCTCATCGACCAGTGGCTGCAGATCCTCCAGGAGGGCGCCGGAGCGGGCGTCAAGGTCGTGATGTCCGGGGACCGGAGCACTCTGATCGGGCGTATCTCGACCCTGTTCGACGACCGCCTCGTGCTCAAGCTCCCCGACCCTGGCGACTACACCTACGTCGGCATGAAGTCCAAGGACGTGCCGGAGCACTTCCCGCCGGGTCGCGGCTTCCGCGCCGGCACCGGCCTGCGCGAGACCCAGGTGGCGCTGCTCGCCGCCGATCCGGCGGGTACGGCCCAGGTGGCGGCCCTGCACCAGATCGGCAGGGACGCCAAGACGCGGGCGGGCGACATCCCCCGCTCCCTGCGGCCGTTCCGTGTGGACGCCCTGCCCCCCGTGGTGGACCTGGCCGAGACGCTGGCTCTCGCCGAGGACCCGGTGCCCCAGGACGCCGTGGTGTTCGGCGTCGGCGGCGACTCGCTCGGCGTCCGTTACTTCCGGGCCGAGGAGCACGGGCCGGGGCTGGTCGTGGCGGGACCGCCCAAGACCGGGCGGAGCACGACGCTGTGCACGATGCTGACGTGGCTGCTCGGCCAGTCGTACGAGGCGGTGCTGATCACGCCGCGCCGCAGCCCGCTCCGCGACATGGGCGGGCTCCCCGGCGTGCGAGGCTCCTTCACGGCGGAGTCGGACCTGGACGAGATCAAGAAGACGGTCGCCGGCTGCTCCGGGCGGCACGTGCTGCTGATCGACGACCTCGAACTGCTCGGCAACGACGGCGACCTGGCCGAATGGATCACCGAGTACGTCGGTGAGGTCCGCGACACCGGCAGCCTCATCATCGGGGCGGGAAGCGTCGAGGACCTCGACGCGATGTACCGGGGCCCGGTCGTCGCCATGAAGAAGTCGCGCAACGGGCTGCTGCTGCGGCCCTCGCAGCCCGGCGACGGCGACCTGCTCGGGGTCCGGCTGCCGCGCAGCGTGGCCAGCGGCACCGGGCCGGTCGGTCGCGGCCTGCTGGTGCTCGGCGGAGCCTGGGAACAGGTGCAGGTGGCCCGGCACCCCTGATGGGGCGGACCGGGACATGCGAAGAGGGGGGCCGCTCGGCCCCCCTCACGGACACGCTGGTCAAGGACGGCGCTCGGCCGGCCTGGTTCAGGCGGACGGACCCGGCGCTCGGCCGGCCTGGTTCAGGCGGACGGACCGCCTGTGATCAGGCGGAACCCGTCGCGGCGGCGATCGCGTCGCGGTTCTTCTTGATGCCGTCCTGGGCCTCTTCGAGCGCGGTCGCGACCTTCTCGAAGGAGCTCTTGTACTCGTTCCAGGCGGACTGGAACTTGTCGGCGTTGGGGCCCGACCAGGAAGCCGGGATCTTGCCGGCCTCCGCGTCCAGCGCCTTCTGCGCGTCACGCACCGCGCCGGCCTGGGTCTTGAATGTCTGAGCCATCTTGTCCATGTCAGGCAGGATGCCGCCGACCTTGCTCATGGCTTCCCCTTCCATCCCGTATCGTCACCGCAATAGCCATCCACACAGTAGTGACGATCGTTGTCAGGAGTGCCTATTTAGGGAAATAGCCCGACATGTCCCTCTTAACCTGGGAAAACCATGGTGGCGGCCGGCTCGCATGCCGCCGGTTATCGCGTCGCGGACTCGATATTGCCGCGGTAGGTGGTGATGATCCGGGACGCCTCGGCTAGCTCCTCTGACATCCGCTGGAAGGCCTGGCGGTAGTTCTGCCATGCGCCGCCGAACCGCGCGGCTCCCGGCCCCGTCCAGGCGCTGCCGACCTTCGAGGCCTCGCGGTCGAGCGCCGCCATCGTCTGGCGCACCTGTTCCGCCTGCTGGGTGAACTGAGCGGCCATGTTCTGCATTTCCGCGGGGTCGCCGCCGAGCAGGCTCTGGCTCATGCCGGTCTCCTTCGGGATCGTCTGCATACAGGGGGTAGCCAAACGCCCCTACCTTAGACGTCGAACCCCTAAGATGCACTGGTTATATCGAGCGGTTATCGGCTCTGTCCTCACAGGTGGCGCCGGATCCCCAGAAGAAAGCGTGGGGGTAGGGGCTCACGCCAGATCAGAGGCCGCTTACACTCCGTTGAAGGCGCGCAAGGCCTTGGAGGAAGGGGACGACCTCGGTGCAGAAGGTCCTGATCGCCAATCGTGGCGAGATAGCGGTGCGCATTGCTCGCGCATGCAAGGACGCCGGACTGATCGGTGTCGCGGTGTACGCCGACCAAGATCTCGACGCGCTTCACGTGCGCATGACGGATGAGGCGTACTCCTTGGGCGGGCAGTCGCCCGGTGAGACGTACCTCGACATCGGCAAGCTGCTGCGTATCGCGGCCCAGTCCGGTGCGGATGCCGTACATCCTGGATACGGCTTCCTGGCGGAGAACGCCGAGTTCGCCCAGGCGGTGATCGACGCCGGTCTGGTGTGGATCGGGCCGCCGCCCTCGGCGATCACCTCGCTCGGCGACAAGGTGGCCGCCCGGCACATCGCCCAGCGCGTCGGGGCGCCGCTCGTGGCGGGCACCCCGGATCCGGTGACCGGCGTGGACGAGGTGGTGGAGTTCGCCGCCGAGCACGGCCTGCCGATCGCGATCAAGGCCGCCTTCGGCGGTGGCGGGCGGGGGCTGAAGGTCGCCCGCACGCAGGAGGAGATCCCCGACCTGTACGAGTCGGCGGTGCGCGAGGCCGTGACCGCCTTCGGGCGCGGCGAGTGCTTCGTCGAGCGCTACCTCGACCGGCCGCGCCACGTCGAGACGCAGTGCCTGGCCGACACGCACGGCAACGTCGTCGTGATCTCCACCCGCGACTGCTCGCTGCAGCGGCGGCACCAGAAGCTCGTCGAGGAGGCCCCGGCTCCGTTCCTCACGTCCGAGCAGCAGGAGCTGCTCTACACCGCTTCCAAGGCCATACTCAAGGAGGCCGGCTACGTCGGGGCGGGCACCTGCGAGTTCCTCGTCGGCCAGGACGGCACGATCTCCTTCCTGGAGGTCAACACCCGGCTGCAGGTCGAGCACCCCGTCAGCGAAGAGGTCACGGGCATCGATCTGGTGCGCGAGATGTTCCGCATCGCCGACGGCGAGCCGATCGGGTACGACGACCCCGAGGTGCGCGGCCATTCGATCGAGTTCCGGATCAACGCTGAGGACGCAGGCCGCAACTTCCTGCCCGCCCCCGGCACGCTGACCACGATGCACGCTCCTTCCGGGCCGGGAGTCCGGCTCGACGCGGGCTACGAGGCCGGGATGACGGTGCCGCAGTCGTTCGACTCGCTGGTGGCCAAGCTGATCATCACCGGACGCACCCGGACCGAGGCCCTCGAGCGCTCTCGTCGTGCCCTCGACGAGTTCGTCCTCGAGGGCATGCCGACCGTGCTGCCGTTCCACCGGGCCGTCGTGTCCGACCCCGCCTTCACCGGCGAGCCGTTCTCCGTGCACACCCGGTGGATCGAGACCGAGTTCGACAGCGCGATCGAGCCCTACACCGGCGAGACGGCGAGCGAGGAGCCGGCGGCCGAGCGCGAGCGCGTGGTCGTCGAGGTCGGCGGCAAGCGCCTGGAGGTCGTGCTGCCCGCCGTGCCCGCCATGGGCCGGCAGCCTGGCCCCAAGAAGCCCGTCCGCCGCTCCGCGGGCAAGGGCTCCGCGGCGGCCGCGAGCGGAGACGCGCTGGTGAGCCCGATGCAGGGCACGATCGTCAAGGTGGCCGCCTCCGATGGCGACGTCGTGCAGACCGGGGACACCATCGTGGTGCTGGAGGCCATGAAGATGGAGCAGCCTCTCACCGCCCACAAGTCCGGCACCGTCGCCGGCCTGGTGGCGACCGTCGGGCAGACGGTCACGGCCGGGGCGTCCATCTGTGAAATCAAGGACGCCTGATCCGCACGCTCACGGGGAATCTCGGAAGGATCGAGATACGGTTGCGTATCGAGGAACCTAGACGACCCCCCGTTCGTCCTGTAGGACGAAGGAGGCATATAGCCGTGACCACTTATTCCGTGCGCCGCGCCACAGCCGCAGTTGTGGCCATGCTCGCCGCGCTTCTCACGTTGCTTGCGCTGTCGCCCCCGGCGCAGGCCGCGGCCCCACCCGATCCGAACACCGTCGTGGCCGCGTGGAAGACCGGAGACCCGGTCTACGCCGCGCCCGGCGCGTCATTGAGCTCCAGCCAGCTGTCCGAGGTCCGTGACGCGGTGAAGGGTGCGAAGAGCAAGATCTACGTCGTCGCCCTTCCCGACGGCACCGTGACCGACGGCGCCTCGGCCGGCGCCCTGATCAACTCGCTGGGTGCGACCCTGGCCAAGCAGGGCCGCGCCCGCGCCACGGTCGCCGTCCTCGACGGCACCACGCTGTTCGCCGGGTCGTCCGCCATCTCCAGGGCGGGCGCGGCGGGGCAGCTCGCCAACCTGGCCACCAGCAACAACAAGGACCTCGTGTCCGGCATGCAGGACTTCGTCAAGCGGGTCGACAAGGCCGCGAGCGGCGACCTCAGGGGCGCGACGAAGGCCGGCAGCCTCGCCGGGGGCGGCGGCGCCGGTGGGGTGCTCATCGGCATCCTGGTCATCGCGCTCGTCGGCGGCTTCGGCATCTTCTTCTACTCCCGCAAGAAGAAGCGCGAGCGAGAGGCCCGCGAGGCCGCCGAGCTCGCCGCGGTCAAGCAGACCGTCGAGGAGGACGTCACCAAGTTCGGTGAGGAGATCACCGCGCTCGACCTCGACGTCAAGGTGTCCGACAACCCGACCAAGACCCAGAGCGACTGGCAGCAGGCGCTCGACTCCTACGAGCGGGCCAAGAACGAGCTCGACGTGGTCAAGCGCGCGGACGACCTGCGCGGGGTGACCACGGCACTCGAAGAGGGGCGTTACGCCCTGGCCTGCGTCAAGGCCCGGGTGAACAACGAGCCGGTCCCCGAGCGGCGCGCACCGTGCTTCTTCAACCCGCAGCACGGCCCCTCCGTGCGTGACGTCCTCTGGGCTCCGCCGAACGGCGCTCCCCGCGACGTCCCCGCCTGCGCGGCCGACGCGCAGCGCGTCGACCAGGGCTTCGACCCGCACATGCGTGAGGTCATGGTCGACGGCCAGCGTCGTCCCTACTGGGACGCCGGTCCCGCGTACGCTCCCTACGCCTCCGGTTACTACGGCGGCTTCGGTGGCGACCTGATGACCGGCATGCTGATCGGCACCATGCTCGGCGGGTCGTTCGGCGGCTGGGGCGGCGGCGGTTACGCCTCCGGCTACGAAGCCGGTGCCGCCGATGCCGGTGGCGGCGGCGGCGATTGGGGCGGCGGTGGCGGCGACTGGGGTGGCGGTGGCGACTTCGGCGGCGGCGACTTCGGTGGCGGCGGCGACTGGTAACCACCTTCACGGGCTCTTCCACCACGGGAAGAGCCCTCCGGCCGGCACACACGACCAGCGGTTTCCGGTCACCCGCCGTTCCTAGCGGCGACAGCTGACTCCTTCGGCCGTGAGTGATCACCACGGCCACGTTCCACAGGGCCCCGGCGGGCGACCAGCCCGCCGGGGCTCTTCGTGTTATCTGGGGCGGAAAGTGATCTGCAAGGTGGATGCAACCCCGCGTATACGATCACCTGTCAGAGTCGGCGCAGTTGTCTAGGAGGCTGCGTTGCGTCGTTCCATCCCCCTGTCCCTGGTTTGCGGGCTTTTCGTGCTGGCCGGGCCGGCCCTGCCCGTATCGGCGTCCGCCACGGCTCCCGCGTGGGCCTCGGTACCGGCGTCCGTGTCGGCGTCCGCTTCAATGTCCGCCTCGGGGTCGGCGGAAGCACTGGCGGCGCCCTGCAAGCCCGGGTCGGGCGCCAAGCTGAGGGGCAGGAACCTCACCGGAGGAGCCACGCTCCCCGAAGATCTCCGCTGCGCCGACCTGACCGACGCCAAGCTGGACGAGGTCGACTTCACCCAGAAGGACCTGACCGGGGCCATCCTCAAGAACGCCTCGATGAAGGAGACGGACTTCACCCAGGCCCACCTGGAGTACGCCGACCTGAGCGGCGCGGATCTCTCCGACGCCGACCTCGGGCAGCTGCACGCCAAGCACGCCGTCCTGCGGGGAGCCATCCTCACCGACGTCCAGGCCGGCCAGGCCGAGTTCCCCCACGCCGACCTGACGGGCGCCCTCATGGCCAGGGCCCAGCTGACCCAGGCCACCCTGACGGACGCCACGCTGGTCGACGCCGACCTCAACGAGGCGACACTGGGCCAGACCAAGGCCAGGAACGCCGACTTCACCAGGGCCAAGCTGCGTGAGGCCAAGCTCGGGCAGGCTCAGCTGCAGTTCGCGGTGTTCAAGGGCGCCGACCTGACCGAGGCGCAGTTCACGCAGGCCGATCTGGACGGGGCCGACCTCACCGGGGCGACGGTCGAGAAGGCCTCGTTCACCCAGGCCGACGATCTCAACCTCACCGGAGCGCTCGGCGAGCCAGAGGACGTTCCGGATGACGCCGTGGGCACCCCCTCCGACCTGCCGGAGGGCGACGGCGAGGGGGGCGTACGACAGCTCACCCGTGGCGGCGGGCTCGGCCTGTTCCTGGTGATCCTCAGCGGTGCGGGCCTCAGCATCACGTTGATCTTCTGGGGACTGTCACACCGGCGCAGGACCGAGCGGGCGACGCGGTTCGCCGCCGCGCGCCTGGCCGCCGAGGAGGAGGTCACCCGGCTCGGCGAGGAGATCGACTCGCTCGACTTCGACTACAAGATCAACCACATGAGCACCGGCAGCGTGGACAAGGACTGGCGCCACGCGCTGGACGCCTACGAGGCCGCCAAGCAGTCGCTGAACGCCGCTCAGAGCGTCCCTCAGCTCGCCGGAGTGGACGCGGCCGTATACCAAGGCAGGCAGGCCCTCGGCCGGGTGAGATCCCGTCTCACGTGACGGCAGGCACGCCGCGACCCGCCTGAACGGCACCCGATCTGAGCGGCACCGGGCCTGGGTGGCCGCCGGGTCGGGGGTCAGATGCCGGTCGAGGTGCCGGGGAGCATCAGGCGCCGGGCGGCCTCGGTGATGGAACCGGCAAGCGACGGGTAGACCGCGAAGGTGTGGGCGATCTGGTCGACCGTGAGCCGGTGCTGCACGGCGAGCGACAGGGCCAGGATCAGCTCCGAGGCACGCGGTGCCACGACGACGCCGCCCAGCACGATGCCGGTGTGCGGGCGGCAGAACAGCTTCACGAAGCCGTCGTTGAAGCCCTGCATCTTCGCCCGGGCGTTGGTGGCGAGGGGGAGCTTGACGACGTTGGCCTCGACCACGCCCTCCTCGATCTGCCGCTGCGAGATGCCGACGGCGGCGATCTCGGGGTCGGTGAAGATCGTGGACGCCACGGTGGCGAGGCGCAGCGGCTGCACGGCCTCGCCGAGGGCGTGCCAGACGGCGATGCGGCCCTGCATGGCGGCCACGGAGGCGAGCATCAGCACGCCCGTGCAGTCGCCGGCGGCGTACACCCCTGGGGCGGAGGTACGGGAGACCTTGTCGACCTGGATGAAGCCGTTGCGGTCGAGCGTGACCCCCGCCTCCTCCAGGCCGATGCCCGAGGTGTTGGGGACCATGCCGACGGTCATCAGGCAGTGGCTGCCTTCGGCGGTGCGGCCGTCCTCCAGGGAGACGACCACGCCGTGCTCGGTGCGCTTGACCGAGGAGGCGCGGGACTTGCCCATGACGTTCATGCCACGGCGCCGGTAGACCTCTTCGAGGACCTCGGCGGCGTCGGCATCCTCGTTGGGCATCATCCGGTCACGGGAGGAGACGAGAGTGACCTCCGAGCCCAGCGAGCGGTACGCCCCGGCGAACTCGGCGCCGGTGACTCCGGAGCCGACGACGATCAGATGCTCGGGCACCTCGTCGAGGTCGTAGAGCTGCCGCCAGGTCAGGACGCGCTCTCCGTCGGGCTCGGCGCCGGGCAGCACCCGGGGCGTCGCCCCGGTGGCCACGATGACGATGTCCGCCCGGATCGTCCGCTCGCCCACCCGTACGACCTGGGGGTCGACCAGTCGTCCCGCACCCTTGACGACCTCGACGCCCTCGGCGGTGAGCCTGGCCGCGATGTCACCCGACTGGGCCTGGGCCAGCTCCTTCACGCGCTTGTTGACGAGCGGCATGTCCACGTGGACCCCGCCCACGTCCCCGTCCGAGCCACCGGTGAAGTGCACACCGAGGGAGGTTCCATCGAGCAGGGCCTGCTTACGGACAGAAGTGGCGATCATGGTCTTGGACGGCACGCAGTCGGTGAGCACGCACGCCCCACCGGGGCCGTGCTCCTCCACCACCGTGGCCTTGGCTCCGAGCTGAGCGGCCACCAATGCCGCTTCGTACCCGCCCGGTCCACCGCCAATGATCACAATGTTCGTCACTTTCTTATTGTCCCGCATGCCACGGGGTGCCCGGGGTCCGATACCAGACTCGACCCTTGAAGGCCGGTTAAAAAGCTCGATTCCCCCCGAAAAACCCCTACCAATCCACGGGTGTCGGATGGGCTCACCGGAAGAGGGAAACCCCTTCGCCACGCTCTACGTGCGTGTTGGAGGCGCCTGGCCGGGCTCTCACTCGGATCTTGGATTAGTCTTGTGTGCCGTGCCTGTTTACGCCGCCTATGGCAGCAACATGGACCCCAAGCAGATGGCTCAGAGGGCTCCTCACTCACCCATGCGCGGGACGGGCTGGCTGCAAGGCTGGCGCCTGACCTTCGGCGGTGAGGACGTCGGCTGGGAGGGTGCGCTCGCCACCATCGCCGAGGATCCCGACGAACACGTCTTCGTCGTGCTCTACGACGTGCCCGACTGGGACGAGCCGTCCCTCGACCAGTGGGAGGGGGCCGCACTGGGGCTGTACCACAAGGTGAAGCTCCGGGTCGCGACCCTCGACGGCGAGATCGTCGCGTGGTTCTACGTGCTCGACGGCTACGAGGGAGGCCTGCCCTCCGCTCGCTACCTGGGCATCCTCGCCGACGCCGCCGAAAAGGCCGGCGCCCCCGACGACTACGTCACCGGCCTCCGCACCCGCCCCTGCACCTCGATCGGCGACTGACCTCGGTCCTCCCGCGTGCGTGACATCCTTCGTCCGCGCGCGGTCTCCGACACGCCACAAGGTCATGGCCGTCTGAGTGATCGGCGCGCATGGCTTCATCACGCCGCGACATCCCTGCTTAGTTGATATGTCCCGACACGATGTGATCCGCATCGTTTACGGTGTCTGTCGAGGAGAGTGAGGGGAGTGCCCGAATAGTGGGTCGTCGCGAGAACCCCGTCGATCCGGGGGCCGGCCCCGTCCAGCGCTTCGCCTACGAGCTCCGCAAGCTCCGCCAGAACGCCGATGGGATCACCTATCGCGACATGGCGCGGAAGGCGGGCTACTCGGTCACCACGCTCTCGCAGGCCGTCGCCGGTGAGCAGCTCGCGTCCCTGCCGGTCGTCCTCGCCTATGTGAAGGCGTGTGGCGGAGATCGCGCCGAGTGGGAGCGACGCTGGGAAGAGGCAGCGGAGGAGGCCGCGCTCGCGGCCGCCGACGACGACACCGCCGACCCGCCCTACCCGGGGCTGGCTCGATACGAGACCCGTGACAGCGCCCGGTTCTTCGGCCGAGACGAGCTCGTCGGCGAGCTGGTCGAGCTGGTGGGCCGGCACCGTTTCGCGGCGGTGTTCGGGCCGTCGGGCAGCGGGAAGTCCTCCCTGCTGCGGGCGGGACTGGTGCCCGCGGCGCGCCACGGGCGGCTCTCGGCGGACGGCCGCGTCACCGCCGTCCGCGTGCTCACTCCCGGAGACCATCCGCTCCGGACCCACGAACGCACGATCGCTCCGGCCGGGGACGGTACCGACACCCTGGTCGTGGTCGACCAGTTCGAGGAGACGTTCACCCTCTGCCAGGACCAGAGCGAGCGGACCGGGTTCATCGATCTGCTCCTCGGCGCGCGCCGGCCGGGCAGCGGACTGCGCGTGGTCGTCGCCGTCCGGGCGGACTTCTACGGCCGGTGCGCGGAGCACCGAGAGCTCGCCCGGTCGCTCCGCGACGCCAACCTCCTCGTCGGGCCCATGAGCCGCGAAGAGCTCCGGGCGGCGGTCGTCAAGCCGGCCGCCGCCGAGGGGCTCATCGTGGAACGGGCGCTGACCTCCGCCATCGTGAACGACGTCGCGGACGAGCCGGGCGGCCTGCCCCTCATGTCCCACGCCCTGCTGGAGACCTGGCGGCGCCGCAAGGGCCGCTTGCTCACGCTCGCGGCCTACGAGGCGATCGGCGGCGTCCAGGGCGCGATCGCCCGTACCGCCGAGGAGGTCTACACGAGCCTCTCCCCCGCCCAGGCGAGGGTGGCGCGCGGGCTCCTGCTCCGGCTGATCAACCCCGGGGACGGCGCGGCGGACACGCGTCGTCCGGCCGAGCGGGCCGAGCTGGATCCCGAAGAGTCCGCCGATGTCGCTCTCGTCATGGAACGCCTCGCCGCGGCCCGGCTCGTCACGATCGACCAGGACACCGTGGAGATCGCTCATGAGGCGCTCATCGGTTCCTGGCCACGGCTGCGGCGCTGGATCGACGAGGACCGCGAGAACCTGTACGTGCAGCGGCGGCTCACGGACGCCGCGGCGGCCTGGGAACGGCTCGGGCGGGATACCGGTGCCCTGTACCGGGGAGCGCAACTCGCCGCGGCCGAGTCGCTCCTCGACCGGCAGGTCCGTCTCACCCCATTGGAGCGGGACTTCCTTACGGCCGGCATCGGCATGCGGCGGCGCGAGCAGGTGGCGACCGCCCGTACCACCCGCCGGCTCCGCGCCCTCACCGCCGGGCTGTCGGTGATGCTCCTGCTGGCCACGACCCTCGGGGCCGGCGCCCTGCGGGCACAGTGGGCGGCTGAGGACCAGCGGGCACAGGCACGGTCCCTGCAACTGACCAGCGAGGCCCGGGCCGTCGCCCGGACCGACGTCCGCCGCGCGGCACGGCTCGCCATGGAGGCGGTCGCGGCGGCCCCGTCCGCAGAGGCACGCGACCTGGCGCTGAGCCTCGCCGCCCACCAGTCCTACACCGACCGGCTGACCGGCCACACCGGTGCGGTGCAGTCGCTGGCCTTCAGTCCCGATGGACGGCTCCTGGCCTCCGGTGGCAGCGACGGACGCGTGCTGCTCTGGGACATGACACGGCGTACGGCCCCGGTCGCGCTCGACGCGCACGCCGGGCCCGTCCTCGCCCTCACGGTCAGCATCGACGGCAACGTGATGGCCTCGTCCCATGGGAAGGGCACCGTGATCCTGTGGGCGGTGTCCACTCGTACGCGGATCAGGACCTTGGTCGCTGGTCAACGCCTGATCTGCGGCCTGGGCTTCACCCGCGACGGCACGCGGCTCGCCGCGATGGACGGCCAGGGCAAGGTCCTTGTGTGGGATCGGTCGACCGGCCGGCGGCTGCGCGCGATCGAGAGCAAGTTGCAGAACGAAGACGGTCCCCTGTCGCCTTATCTGGGCCGGCTGCTGTATCCAGGACTCAGGGCGAGAACCCTCAATCTCGCCGAGCAGGAGGATTACCCCGTAAATCCCGCCGACGGTTCCGGGTTCGTTGCCGCAGAGACGTCTCCTTTCCGCACCCCGGACACCGTGCTCGAAACCGCCGATCCTTCCGCAGTGAGCCCGGACGGCAGCCGCGTGGCGACCCTGTGGGAAGGCTCGACCATCAACGTCTTCCAGCCCGAAGGCCAAGGTACGTACAGCGAGGCACAACTCCGCGGCCTGACATCGAAAGTCCGAAGCCTGGCCTTCACCGGGGACGATCACCGCCTCGTCTCCGGACACGCAAGCGGAGCCACCGTCCTCTGGGACGTGGACGCGCGATCACCCATCGTCACGCTCGGCGGGCACCGCGGAGCGGTCAACGACGTCACGGCCGACGCCGACGGCCGATGGATCGCCTCCGCCGGTGAGGACGGGGCGGTCGTCCTGTGGGACATGCGAGATCGCGAGCGCATGTGGCTCGCCCAGCACTGTGCCGGTGTCGCCGCGGTGGACCACAGTCCTGACGGCCGCCTGCTGGCGACCGGCGGAGGCGCCGACTCCACCGCTGTGCTGCGGGAACTGTCGACCGGCCGGGCCCGGACACTACTTCGTCCCAGACCGGAGGAGGGTGCCCGTGTGCAGACCCTCCACTTCAGCGCGGACGGCGGCCTGCTGGCCATCGGCTCCGGCCGGGGCGTCCGGCTGTTCGACCCCAGCACCCGCGAACCTGTCGCCACGTTGAAAGGCCCTGCCGACACCGTCACCAGCGTCGCGTTCAGCCGTGACGGGAAACTGCTGGCCGGCGCCGCTCGCGACGGCACCGTACGCCTCTGGGACCTGAGCACGCGGCGCGAGGTCATCACCTTTCGCGCGAGCGGCCCGGTCAACAGCGTGGCATTCGGTCCGGGGAGTCCCCTCCTGGCGATCGGCGACGAGACAGGCCTGGTCACCTTCCTCGACACCCGTCAGGGAAAGCTGGTGGCGACCCTGCCGGAGCAGTCGGCCTCGGTCAACCAGGTCGCGTTCAGCCCCGACGGGCACAGGCTGGCCACCGGAGGGGGCGACGGTCGCGTGATCATCTGGGACGCCGGCCGGCGCGCGATCGTGGCGACCCTCCAGGCTCACACGGCTTCGGTGTCCGGCCTCGCCTTCAGCCCCGACGGCCGCCTGCTCGCCTCCGGCTCCCGCGACCACAACGTCATCGTGTGGAACGCCGCCAACGGCACGCGCCAGGCCACGCTCACCGGCCACGACGGCGCCGTCAACACCGTCGCCTTCACCGCGGACGGCTCGACGCTCGCCTCTGGAGGCGAAGACCACCTCGTGATCCGCTGGGGCCTGGACACCGCGAAAGCCCTCAGCAGACTGCGCAGCCTCGCCGCCTCAGGAACTCCGAGCCCTGCCCCGCCCGAATGACCACTCGCAAGCCGTGGACCATATGGCCGAAAGCCCGATCAGGCGGTCGCGGTAACAGGCACGTTTCAGCCCGGAAGTCATCGTAGGCATATCTCCGCGATTGTGGAGCGTACGGGCCGGTCCTGATCCACTACCTCCTCAGACGGACGCTCTCTGCCTGTCATCGATGGAAGAGACCGCGTAGCCGCACAACATCCCCCTCACCAGGGGTTTCACGGCAGATGCCGCGTTGTTTTTTGTTTGGCCCGGCCTGTGGGGCTGCCGAACAATTTCGCGCCGTATAGAACTTCGAATGCACAGGCACCGCGGATCGGGATAGGACCGGAAACCGCCCAATACAAGGGCTTCCCCCGGCTCGGAATGGTTCGAGTACGCGGATGCTCGTACCCGGAAAGCACACCACTGACCACCGCCAGATATGGCGGCGGAAAGGAACAGGCAAATGCGCATCACCCTCCCCCGTACGCGTTCATCCATCACGGCGGTGGCCCTCGCGGGCGCCGCATTGGCGGGCACCCTGTCCGCCGCCCCGGCGGCGAGTGCCTCCGAAACCGTCCAGCCGGCCGCCACCACCGTGACCACTTCCTCCAGCACCGGCACCCATGACATCGCCTCCGGCGCTGCTGCGTCACCGCTCCAAACGGCAAGCTGGGTGAGGAGGAACTGCGGCATCACCACCTGCTCCTGGTACTTCAGCAGGGCGAAAACACGCTCGATCAAGTCGGCGTTCGACACGTACGGATGGACGGCGAAGACCGCGGCCTCACGCCTCTGCCGGCTCCTCCCGCACGTCGGAGCCAAGGCCGCCTGCACCATCGCGGTCCGCTACCACTACAGGAACGCCCACAGCAACACCAGAGCCGCCTACAACCGCGGCGGTTGCGTCGTGGTCAAGGTCAGAGCGGCCTACATGAGCACGCCGGCACTCTCGTGGAAGACCATCAAGTTCGACAACGTCCCTCTCAGCAACCGCTACTGCGACGCCAGCTGACACGAAGAACCTTGCCCGGCGGTCGGCACTGGTCCAGGCACTCTTGATCAGTGACCGGCCGCCGCGTCGGCGAGGATGTCGGACAGCGTGCGAGCGGCCCGGCAGGCGTCGCCGTAGGTGGTGTACAGCGGGGCGAAGCCGAAGCGGAGCACGTCCGGGGTGCGGAAGTCGCCGATCACCTCGCGCGCGGTCATCTCGGCCACGAGCGCCCCGGCGCCGGGGTGGCGCAGCGACACCTGGTGACCCCGGTTCCCGTCACGCGGCGTGACCACCTCGACAGCGTCTCCGAGTAGCTCGTCCACGCACTCCATGAAGAACCCGGTCAGCGCCAGGCCCTTGGCGCGTACGTCATCGAGGTCCACACCGTCCCAGACCTCCAGCGCCGCCTCCAAGGCCAGCAGCGACAGGATGTCCGGCGTGCCGGCGCGTGCCCGCGCGATCCCGGGGGCCGGCTCGTAAGCCGGGGCCATGGCGAAGGGATCACGGTGCCCGCCCCATCCCGACAGCGGCTGGCGGAACGACTCTTGCAGGTCATGCGGCACGTAGATGAAAGCGGGCGCCCCCGGACCCCCGTTCAGGAACTTGTACGTGCATCCGACGGCCAGGTCGACGCCCAGCGCGTCCAGCTCGATGGGCAGTACGCCCGCGCTGTGGCACAGGTCCCACACCACCCGAGCTCCCGCTTCATGAACGCGCTCCGTGGCGGCGGCCATGTCGTACAGGCGCCCGGTCCTGTAGTCCACATGGTTGAGCAGCACCACCGCCGTCTGGTCACCCAGCACGTAGTCGAGTTCGTCCATGGCCACAGGGCGCAGCACCGTACCCGTCAGCTCGGCCACCGACTCGGCGATGTACCCATCGGTCGGGAACGTGGCCGCGTCCACCACGATCTCCCTGCGGCCGGGCGCCAGCCGTACCGCTCCCACCAGCGCCTTGAAGAGGTTGACGCTGGTCGAGTCGGCCACCACGAGCTGTCCGGGAGCGGCCCCGACGAGCGGGGCGATCTTCTCCCCCACCCGCTCCGGCGCCGTCCACCAGCTCTCCGGCCACGACCTGATCAGCCGCCGACCCCACTGCTCCCGTACGACCTCCCCGACCCGGTCCGCCACCCTGCGCGGCGGCGCGCCCAGCGAGTTCCCGTCCAGATAGACGACAGCGGGATCCAGATCGAACTCCGCGCGCAGATACGCCAGAGGATCCTCGGCATCCAGCTTCGACGCTCGCTCGGTCAGGTCCGTCATGCACCCGCATCCTTCACCCCGGAGGCCCGCTCGTCAGGCCCGGCTCCAGCAAGACGTTACGCAACGCCCTCTCGTCCGGGCCACACCACCCCGTCCCCCTGACTCTCGTCCGGGCCACACCACCCCGTCCCCCTGATGTGAAGGCATGTCTTGAGGTCAAGCCGTCTGGCCCCTGGTCATGTCCATACGGGAGCCATCAAGTCCTGGCGCCACCGGAGTCACGTCGATGACGATGGTGATCACCAGCCCTGCGGGCACGCGGGGGTTTTCCTTGCCAAGGGTCTCAACCGGCGCTGACCGACTGAGGACTGATGATAATTCCGACATGACTGACAAGTGGCTTCGGGCGGCGGCGCGGAACAACGCCGAGTGGTGTGATGAGATGTGCCGCGCCCATGGCATACAGGGCACGTTCGCCGAATCCTTCTGGTCCAGCCCTCGCAGGACACCGGTGCTGTATCCGGACGCGGTGACCCTCACCCCCGCCGCCTCCCCCGACGACGTGCTCGCCGCCATCGACCATGCCTCCCCCGAGCCCTCCGTCAAGGACAGCTTCGACCGGCTCGACCTGCGGGATGCCGGCTTCCACGTGCTGTTCGAAGCGCAGTGGATCCTGCGGCCTCCCGGCCCCGGCAGGTCGTTGGACGAGCTTCGCGCCATCACGGGAGATCCCATCACCTGGGGCCCCATCACCACGGAGGCCGACCTACGCGACTGGGACAGGAACTGCCACACCGGCTACGACGGCGTCCTCTTCCCCGCCGGACTGCTCACCGATCCGGCCGTCACCGTCCTGGCGGGCCGCATCGACGGTGACATCGTCTGCGGCTCCGTACTGAACACCAGCGGCGAGGTCGTGGGCGTGTCCAACATCTTCGCGTCCGGCTGCGACGAGTACGCGCCCTGGGAAGGCACGGTGGCGATGGCGTCCACCCTCTTCCCCGACCGCCCCATGGTCGGCTACGAACGCCCCGACGACCTGGCAGCCTCCCTCCACCAAGGCTTCACCCCGATCGGCCCTCTACGGATCTGGCTCAGGTAGCGAGGACGCCACCCCAGCAGGCTGCTGTGGCGGCGAAACGGAGAAGCTGCCGGCGTTCCATGGCGTCCTCCTGTGCAGCGGTCAACTACCGGCGATACCGCCCGGCCAGACGTCCTTGCCCTTGGACCACAGTTCGTTGACGTGATAGTCGAACCGGTCATAGAGACCATCATCCTGGTGACGCTTTAGATGCAACATCGGCGAGTCATGGCCGACGAGCTTGGCCAGGTGCGGGGTGACGAGCATCTCGTCATCGAATTGAAATACCGACAGGCCGATATGTTCCTCACCGAGGCGCGCTTCGATTCCGGAAACCTCCTTGAGCGCGTCGAGCTCGTTCAGCGTGATTCGGATCCGGGTGGACACCGTCAGCGGCACAGCTTCGGTCGCCTCTCGCTGTCGGGTGACCTCGCTATCAGGGTCACCTACCAGGAAGCGAATATGGCATCCTTGCTCAGCCTTGCGCGTGAGCACCTTGGCCAGGTTAGGGTGCTCCAGCCACAAGAAGTAGTTCGTGTACCCGGCCAGGGTGATATTGGCCTTCGCCTCGGTGATCAGCGTGCGCCATACGCTCTTTGGACAGGCGGATCGGTAAGGGTAGACCGACAACACCTCGCGGTCTGGGCCGGTCTTAACCGTTTTACGTATCGCGTCAGGCCATAACACGGACTCATCCACCCCCAGGGTTTCAGAAGCGACCCACCGGTGACGCGGGTGCGGGATACGCCCTTCATCGGCCAGCCAGCGGGACACCGTCTTGACGTCCACCTCGCACCGTTCGGCGAAGTCTCTTTCGGTGAGTCTCGCACTCACCATCGCCTGGCGCAGAGGGTCGTTGGTCACCGCTGACCTCGAATCGGGGAAGGGACGTTGAGGACGGATCTCGACGGTAACGCGAAACGTCCCGCACGTCCTGGAAACGCAGTGTGAACGGCCCGACACGGTAAGCCACGCTGTCGTCATGAGCAGGCCGACGATCCTCAGCGACCTCCAAGCCTCGTTTTCCGGATGGAACTCTTGGCGGAGCTCGGCAGGCCAGTTGTGGGCGACACGCAAGCAACGGCATACCGTCACCCCGTCCGGCCCAGGCCGATGTCCCGATAGCCCCCCCACACCCGCTCGTTACAAGTCGTACCGGTGCGGAGCAGCGGCATGAGCCGACGACCGGGACGGCACAGGATCGGCATACGGCCCGGCCCTGTACAGCCCAGGCGCTGGGACCTGGCCAAACAGGCCGCCGCCGCACAGCTCGACCAACTGGAACCGATCTGGTGCGTCCTCTACGGCGTAGGCAGTAGACGCTTCCATGCCATCGCGGTGTGGCACACCACCCCGCTGAGGGTCGAAGCGACCACAGTCCAAGACCTACGAGAACTGATGCGCGAGGCCGAACTGCAGAACGCCTGGTCCTCTGCCCAATTGCCCGTGGGGACGCGATGAGCCCCGGCGAGCCCACCCTCGGCGACGCCACCGGTGACCCGTACGGCATGTCTCCCTACGCGCGCATCTCCGTGGGCGGCTACATGCCTGCCCTCACGAGCGGCCTCTGGCTGCCGGTATCGCATCGAGCCGCAGAGCCGCAGGAGCTCCTCAATCGTCCGACAGATCTGCCGGACAGTTCCACACCTCTACAGGAAGGAAACGAGCACATGAAGACCCTGTACGACTGCGACCTCACCGGCGCCGCGTTCGCCCGGCTGTGCGGCGGGAACACCGGCGAGGAGGGAGAGGCGTGCGTCGAGTTGGCCATGATTCCAGGCGTCAATGACGCATTCGCCCTGCGTGACAGCAAGAACCCGGATGCCGGGACACTCCGCTTCAGCGGTGCCGAGCTGCGCGCCGCCGGCATGACCATCATCGGCTGACACCACTACACCGGGCGGCTCGTGCCCGCAGCAGACAGGCGACACCTACCGGTCCCAGACAGGCGGCTCCTGCCCGTCGCATACCGGCGGCTCCTGCCTGTCGCATACCGGCGGCTCCTGCCTGTCGCAGACCGGCGCGAGCCGCCCTCACCATATGGGGCACCATGCACCTTCACTGCTACTCGTGGACCGGCGCCGGCGACGACCTGCGCCGGGAAGGGGAACGCCGCCCACCCCTGCCACCCGGCGACCTCGCGGCGTTCCGCGCCTCGCCGCTCCCCCCGATGCGCACCTGCGACTGGCTGCTGAAACCGGCCACCCGAATCGACACCTCCCCACCCACCGTGACCGAGGCCCAGACCTGGCTGGCCGACCGATATGGAACCGCCGAACCGTCATTCCTCCACCCGGCAGACGAGGCCCGCATCGGCCTCGACCTCCGGCTGAAGATCGCGGAGGAGTCGCTGGCCGGAGGCACGGACGTCCTGTGGGGCATCTGGCTGAAGGCAGGCGGGTTCATCTGCCTCGTCGTCGTCTGCTGCTCCCCCAACCGACATGCCGACTACCCCTGCCCCTGCCGCCTGACATCGCCCTGAAGACCGTCGACGCTTGGGCATGGGTGCCTCCCGTCCCGGCAGATGCAGGGCGATGGCTTGGGTTCATCTACACGCCATCGAGCGTCCAGGTGTGTAAGCGGCCACGAGAAACTCCTGATCAGCGGACAGAAAAGTCGAGGCTGATGGAC
>NZ_BAAAZR010000029.1:0-52918 GCF_039537005.1 Sphaerisporangium flaviroseum
GGCGTTGCGGTTCACGGCGATGGACTGCAGGTCGGTGCCGCCGTGGTTCTTCCAGTCGCTCCAGGTGCCGTTGGGGGTGAGTTGCCAGCGGCTGTAGAGGGAGCCGTCCCCGCCGATGAGGAACACCTGGAGGCGCCCGTCGGCGTTGGCGGTGACGGCCATGTTGCGCGTAAGCCCCTGGCCGCCGAGGCCCTGCCAAGTGCCCCAGTCGCCGTTGGGCTGGTTCTGGACCATCGTGTAGAGCCGACCGTCGCCGCCGATCGCGAACACCTGCATCCGCCCGTCGGCATTGGTCGCGACGGCGATCGCCTGCAGATGGGTGCCGCCAAGGGTCTTCCAGGCGCTCCAGTCACCGTTGGGGGAGGGCTGCCAGGTCGTGTACAGGGCACCGTTGCCGCCGATGGCGAACGCCTGCAGTCGGCCGTCCGCGTTCTTCCCCATGATCGGGGCGGCGCGTTCCCTCACCGGGGGTTCGGCGTCGATGATGTTGACGTACCGCAGCGAAAGGTAGTTTCCGATCGGATGGTCGTCCAGCTTGGCGTCGTTCCACGACTTGCGGGAGATGAACTTGACCGGTGTCGACCCGAAGGAATAGTAGGAGAACTCCGTGGCGCTGACCCAGCCGGCGAACAGGACGGCGTGCCCGTCAGAGGGGTTGTCGAGAATGTCCCCGGGCAGCAACTCGCCTCTGCTGATCCTGCGGGTGTACCTGGCTTCCGGGAGCTGGTCGGTGTTCGGTCCGCCGTCCAGCCACGTGCCCGAGGTGTCCATGTGCAAGGCCATGGACACGTAGCCGGAGCAGTCCGTGCGATAACGCTTGCCAGCGGGGTCGGGATATGTGCGGTTCTGGCTGTAGGTGATGCCTTTCCCGAGCCAGAACCGTGCTCGCGCGATCGCCTCGGCCCTGGTTATCGGTCCGCCGACGACGGAGTCCGCCTTCGCCGCGGGCGGGTTCGTGACCTGTGTGATCGTGAGCAGGGTCAGGAGCACCGCGAGGACGGGGATCGCCGCCAGCAGGCGGCGCACCATCCCCCACCCCGTCGTGCGGCGCTCTTCCGGGCACTCGTTGGCGATGAGGACGGTGGCGGGCGGGGGCTCATCCGCGTGGCGGGGTGGAGAGGCTTTTGAACGTGACATCGATTTCCTCGCTAGGGGGTTGTTCAGCCAGGGTTCAGACCGTGAGGGCGTTGTCCGAGGTGGCCATGGCGGTACTTCTTCGATGGGGGAGCTGATCTTGCCGTGGTTCCGCCGGCACGGGTCTCGTGGTTCCCCCTGCCGCTTTCGGGCGGCCGGTCGTGCCGACGGTTGAACATTGCAGGCAGGCTTTGCAAATCAGCTGTAGAAGTTCTGTAGCGCTGCTTACAGCCGCCGACGGCCGCGCGCGGCCGCCGTCTCTACCAGTGCGAGGAAGCATCTGGAGGAGTCGCTGAAGGTGTGGGACGCGCTCCGCTCGGCGGTGTTCCGCTCCCGGGGGGCGTCCGCGATCTGGCTCAGGTGCACGAAGGTCTCGGAGACCTCGTCGCCGCCGAGAGGATGCGAGTGGAGGCACTGACGGTGTTCCACCTGTACGGCTCCCGCGAGTATGCCGAGATGATGGAATAGCACGCTCTGCGAAACGCCCGCTTGTTCTGTAAGAGCGGGCGCCAGGGAACCCGTCCGTCTTGCCACGGCCCGAGGCGTTCGCGGATGCGCTCCGCCGGACCGACCAGGGAGATGCCGTCCGCCGGTTCGTCGGGGATCGCGCGGAACCCCTCGTTCTTGCGCCCGGCCTCCTGGATGTCGTGCACCGCGTCGGCGTACCGATGCGGGCCACGATGTCGGCGTGGAAGTTGCGCGTTTGGCGGATCGTGCGGGCTGTCGGCGGTGACCGGCTCCTCACGGCGCCAATCCCGTGAGCGGCTCGTCAGCCACTACCCGGCGGTGCTACCTCCAGGAGGGGTAGACCTCATTCCCCTGGAGTGGCTGCACCTCACGATGCAAGGCGTGGGCTTCTTCGCAGACGTCGACCAGGACGACCTCGAGTAGGTCGTCGCGTCCGCGTAACAAGCCATTACACGAGGTCAGGCCGCCTGATCACCGGCGTTTGGGGCACGTGATGCGTTCGTTAACGGCACTCCTCATAATAAAAGATCCTATTTCATCAGAGGGCAAATACGAGCGGGCGCACTGCGGACGCGGGATGAGGAACTCTGAACGTCGGTTGGTCACGAAGCCAGGAGATTGAATGAAATTTCGTCTGCTCGGACCTGTGGAAGTGTGGCATGAGGGGCGGCCGGTGCCGCTGGGAGGAGCCAAGCCCCGGGCGTTGCTCGCGGCGCTGCTGATCGAGCCAGGCCGGGTGGTCAGCAGCGAGCGGTTGATCGACGCGATCTGGGCCGATGATCCGCCGACGACGGCGAGAAGAGTTCTCTACACCTACGTGGCCTCGTTGCGCCGGGCGTTCGCCTCCGCTGGGCTGCCCACCGTAATCGTGTCTCACCACGTCGGCTACCTCGCCCAGATCCCCCCAAGGTCCCTCGACAAGGACGTCTTCGAACAGAACGTCGCCGAGGGGCGCGACGCGGCGCGGAAGGGCGACCAGCAAACGGCGGCGACGATCTTCCGGGCCGCTCTGTCGCTCTGGCACGGAACGGCCTTAGGCGGCATCGGCGACTCCTTCCTGCGCGCGGAGGCCGACCGGCTGGAAGAACTCAAGCTGGCGGTCATCGAGGAACGCGTCGCCGCGGACCTGGCAACGGGCAAGGACGAGCAGCTCATAGAGGAGCTGACCGAGCTGGTAACGCTGTATCCGGCACGTGAGCGGCTGCGCCGCGATCTCATGGTGACGCTCTACCGCGCGGGCAGGCAGACCGATGCCTTGGCCGTCTACCAGTACGGCAGGCAGGTCCTGATCGATGAGCTGGGCATCGAGCCGGGACCTGAGTTACGCCAAGCCCAAGCGGCCATCCTTCGTTCCGATCCCGCGTTGCTCAACGGCGTCAAGGTCGGCATTCGGATGCCCCGCCAGTTGCCCTTGCCCGTCTCCGACTTCACCGGCCGCGCAGATGAGATGGCCGAGTTGTATGGTCACCTGACCAGGCCCGCCGCCGTACCACTCTGCGTCATCTCCGGGCAGGGCGGTGCAGGGAAGTCAGCGCTGGCTCTGCAGACGGCGTACAAGGTCGCCTCCCACTACCCCGACGGACAGCTCTACGTCGAGCTGCGCGGCACGTCGGACGCGCCCGTCGCTCCAGAGGAGGCTCTGGGACGGCTCCTGCGCGAGCTCGACCCGCAAGGCACGCCGATCCCCGGCACTTTGGAGGAGCGCGCGGTCCGCTACCGCACACTGCTGGCCGGCCGGCGCAAGCTGATATTGCTGGACGACGCAGCCTCCGAGAGCCAGGTGAGAGCGCTCCTTCCCGGCGGCCGGGAATGCGCGGTGATCATTACCTCGCGCAACCGGCTCGCCGGCCTGGCCAGCGCCTCGTTCGTCGACGTGGGCCTGCTGCCGAGGGAGTGCGCGTACGAACTGCTGTCACGCATCATCGGCCCTGAGCGGACCGCCGCCGATCCGGATGCGGCGTGGCGTGTCGTCAGCCAGTGCGGTGGCCTGCCCCTCGCGTTGCGCGTCGCAGGAGCACGGCTGGCGTCGCGCCGCCAATGGACGGTGGCCCGGCTGGCCGAGCGGCTGGCCGACGAGAACCGCAGGCTGGACGAGCTGGCCGTCGGAGACCAGGCGGTGCGCGCGAGCATCGGACTGAGCTACCAGATATTGCCTCCGCTGGCCGCGACCGCGCTGCGCCGGCTCGGGATGCTCGGGATGCCGCACTTCACCGCCTGGGTGGCCGCTGTCGCCATCGAGACGAGTCTCGACGTTGCCGAGCGGGTGCTGGAGCAGCTCGTCGACGCCTCCCTCGTCGACCTCGTGGACGCGGATCCGTCGGAGCAGATCCATTACCGCCTGCACGACCTCATCCGGCTTTTCGCCAAGGAACGCGCACAGGCTGAGGAGACGGAACAGGAGCGTATGGCCGTGGTCACCCGTGTGCTGGGCGGTTGGCTGTGGCTGATGGAGCGGCTGAGCGAGGCCGTACTCACGGGGATGATCCCGACGCGGGCCACAATCGGGCTGACCTACCCGGTCGATGTCGAGGTGGTGCGTGTGGTGCTCGCCGACCCGCATGCCTGGATCCGCCGGGAGGAGGAGTCGCTGGTCGTCGCCGTCGAGTTGGCGGCGGCGATGGATCTCGACGAGATCGCGGTCGAACTGGCCTCCGCGTTGTCCGCGGCGGCTTTCGAGGGCAATCAGTACATTCTCGACAACCCGTTCGCGGCCTGGAACCGGATGCATCAGGCCGCCCTCGCGGTCGCGCGGCGGATGGACAACACGATCGGAGAGGCGAAACTGCTCGCCGGACTGGGTCATCTCTCCTACGAAAGCGACCTCTATGCGGAATCGCGCGAATATCTCAGTCAGGCCCTATCCCTGTTTCGCACCGCCGGGGACATCAGGGGTGAGGCCAGCACCCTCGCCGCGCTCGGCAGCGCCTGCCGCGATCAGGGCTACCTGCCCGAGGCCCTCCACTTTCTCGTCAAGGCGGAAGATCTCTGGGAAGATCTCGCTGATTCGACGGCCCTCGCGCACGTCAAACGGCTGACGAGCATGGTGCACCTGGAACGTGGCGACTACGCCGCGGCGTGGGCCGGTCTCACCGCCGCGTTGGCGCTTTATCAGCAAGGTAAGAACCGTCGCGGTGAAGGGATGGTCCTGCGCAACATGTCGATGTACCACCGTGCGCGCGGTGAGCTCGACAGCGCCGAGAAGCTCTGCGAAAACGCACTGGCGATCTTCCACGACATCGGCGACCGGCTCATGGTGGCCTACTGCCATCGTGCGCTGGCCAAGACGTACGTGCGGCAGGAGAGATACGACGAGGCCCGTGAATCACTGGAGGAGTCGCTCATTGCCACCCGGACCCTCAACGACCGCTGGGGAGAAGCCTGCACCTTGCGCGTCGTGGGTGAACTGTATCTGGCCGAGGGGCGGCTTTACCAGGCCAAGACCTCTCTGGAGGAGTCTCTGCAGCTGTGGGACAAACTACGCAATGCCTTGTTCCGCGCGCGTACCTTGCGTGACCTCGCCCAGGTGCATCAGGCCCTTGGCGAGAACGCAACCGCCGAAGGTCTCCGGTCAGAAGCCATGGAGATCTTCCGCCTGCACGGCGCACGCGAGTACGCCGAATCCCTTTCTTGGTGATCGGGTGTAACGCGGGTTACAGAAATTTTGATGCACCCTGTTCAATCATGTGCCTGGCGCTCGTCCGGAGCGTCCTGGTCCACTGTGAAGGTTGCATGACTGAGATAGTGCTCTTATCTAACAAGCGGATTGTCGAATTCCTGGTGAGGGAGAGCGGGGAGCCGCTGCAGGATCTCCGCACCCTGGAGGTCATCCGGCTGGACCGGAGGCTCGCCGATCAGACCGGCGCCTTTGCGCACGTACGGGTGAGTGTTGCCGATCGCCTCGTCGTCGCGCAAACCCAGCTGCCTCGCGCGCTGCACCTGCTGGTCGTCGAGGGCTATCGTCCACCTGCCCTGCAAGCCCGCTATTTTGCCGAGTCCCTCGCCCGCCATAGAGCCGCGCACCCCGATTGGGACGAGGAGCGGGCCCGGATCGAAACCAGCAGGTACGTCGCTCCGCTGGAGGTGGCCCCGCACACTACGGGCGGCGCTGTCGACCTAACCCTGTGCGACGACGATGGCGTCGAGATCCCGATGGGTACATCGGTCAACGCCACTCCGCCGGAAAGCGACGAAGCCTGCTACACCGCCTACCCGGATATCTCCCTGGAAGCGATGGAGAACCGCCGCATCCTCTGCACAGCCATGACGTCCGCCGGATTCGTCAACTATCCGACCGAGTGGTGGCACTGGTCCTACGGCGACCGCTATTGGGCGTTCATCACCGGCGCACGTTACGCCAAATATGGCACGACAGACATGCCATGAGCCGACGGCACCACAAAAGACCACCGTGAGAATCGGCTCGGTGGATCCAGGCTGAGGGTGGCCACCTCCTCGCGGCGCAGCCCGCCGGTGCGCCGCCGCTGCCCGCGTGGCAGCCGGTAGATGGCGAGTTCGGTCGGGCCGCCGGTGAACTGGCCGAGGCCGTCCGGTCCGTAGAACCGGCCGCCCTGCGCCTTGGGGTGGTGGCCGCGTATATGGCGGGTAGCAGGCCGTTGTCGACGCTCTGCACGAACAGGCCCCAGCGGAACAGCCGCTTCATGATCGCCTCCGGTCCCGGAGTTATGGGGTGATCGCGGCCGTCTGCGTCCTCATGATCGCCCTCACCATCCGGCCCATCGGGATGCATGATCGACTTCACGGCGATGCCCGCTAAGGTGGGGCTTTCACTCCCATCCCCCCGGAAGTGTCGCGTGCTCCGTCGTCACCGTTTCGGCATTCCCGCCCTGCTCATCATGAGTGTGTACGTCGCTGCGGTGGCGGTCGCCGCCGTGATCGCATCGACCGCCGGCGATCTCGGCGTATTAGAGCGGTTGACGTTGTTCACGGACTTGGACGAGGACGCCGTGGTGGCGTGGCCCGACGTGCTCATCCTGCTCCTGGCCGGCATGTCGTGGGCCTGGGCGCTGTGGCAGTGCCTGCGTGGGCCGCTGGCGGGGCCGCCGCCCGAACTGGACCGGGACGCACGGCGCCTGCGGGTGGGGCTGTACGTCGCGGTGGCGTCCTGGTTGTTCTACTTCCTCATGCCCTCCTGGCCATGGTGGGTGACGGTGCTCGACGCCCTGGTGATGTGGGCGGTCGTGGTGCTGTTCCACCCGGTGCTGCGACGCGGCCGGAAGCATGCCGATCACATGCCGGGCTTGGGTGTGCTGGCGTATGCGGGTACCGCTGTCTTCGAGGTGATGGACTTCCTCGACTGGCCCGTGCCCGGCGGCCTGTCCTGGATCTGCGGCCTGGCGGGCCTGATCTGGACGGTGCTCGTCCTGCGGGCGCAGTGGCGGGACGGCCGCTGGCAGCGGGCCACCGTCCGGTACGGCGTCGCCTCTCTGGTGGCGCCGATGGTCTACGGGCTGGTGGGTCCGCTCCTCGCAAGCGAGGGGAACGTCTACGACGACGCCATGGCGGCCACCCAGGCCCTGACGATCATCTGGCTGGCCCGCTCCGCTCACGACCTTGCCGAACCTCGTCACCAGCCGGCCCTGCCCTCGCCCCTCCCCACGCAACCGCAGGTCTGACGTAGCAGCTGAACACGGTCCCGCTGAAGGGGCGCGGAGGTTTCTCAGATCAGGTGCCGACGTAGGCCGCGAGGTACTCGCCGGTGAGGGTGGAGCGGGCGGCGACGAGGTCGGCGGGTGTGCCCTCGAAGACGATCCGGCCGCCGTCGTGGCCGGCGCCGGGGCCGAGGTCGATGATCCAGTCGGCGTGCGCCATGACCGCCTGGTGGTGCTCGATGACGATCACCGACTTGCCGGAGTCGACGAGCCGGTCGAGCAGGCCGAGCAGATGCTCGACGTCGGCGAGATGGAGGCCGGTGGTCGGCTCGTCGAGGACGTAGACGCCGCCCTTTTCGGCCATGTGGGTGGCCAGCTTGAGCCGCTGCCGCTCCCCGCCGGACAGCGTGGTGAGCGGCTGGCCGAGGCTGAGGTAGCCGAGCCCGACGTCGGTGAGCCGGTCGAGGATGGCGTGCGCGGCCGGAATGCGCGCCTCTCCGGCGCCGAAGAACTCCTCGGCCTCGCTCACCGACATCGCGAGCACCTCGCTGATGTCGCGGCCGCCGAGGTGGTATTCGAGCACCGATGAGTGGAACCGCTTTCCGTCGCACTCCTCGCAGGTGGTGGGGACGCCGGCCATCATCGCCAGGTCGGTGTAGATGACGCCGGCGCCGTTGCAGTTGGGGCAGGCGCCTTCGGAGTTGGCGCTGAACAGCGCCGGCTTCACGTTGTTGGCCTTCGCGAACGCCTTGCGGATGGGGTCGAGCAGTCCGGTGTACGTCGCCGGGTTGCTCCGTCGCGAGCCGCGGATCGCGCCCTGGTCGACCGACACCACACCCTGCCCGGCGGGGATGGACCCGTGCACGAGCGAGCTCTTGCCGGAGCCGGCGACGCCGGTGACGACCACAAGCACCCCAAGTGGGACGTCGACGTCGACGTCGCGCAGGTTGTTCGCCGTCGCGCCGCGGATCTCCAGCGTGCCGGTGGGCGTCCGCACCTTCTCCTTGAGCGCGGCCCGGTCGTCGAAGTGGCGGCCGGTGATAGTGCCGCTGGCCCGCAGCCCCTCGACGGTGCCCTCGAAGCAGACGGTGCCACCCGCCGTACCGGCGCCGGGGCCGAGGTCGACGACGTGGTCGGCGATCACGATCGTCTCCGGCTTGTGCTCCACGACGAGCACCGTGTTGCCCTTGTCCCGCAGGCGCAGCAGCAGGTCGTTCATCCGCTGGATGTCGTGGGGGTGCAGGCCCGCGGTGGGCTCGTCGAAGACGTAGGTGGTGTCGGTGAGCGAGGAGCCGAGGTGGCGGATCATCTTGACGCGCTGTGCCTCGCCGCCCGACAGCGTTCCGGACGGCCGGTCGAGGGAGAGGTAGCCCAGCCCGATCTCCACGAACGAGTCGAGGGTCTGCCGCAGCGTGGCGAGCAGCGGCGCCACCGACGGCTCATCGAGGCCGCCGACCCATTCGGCCAGGTCGCTGATCTGCATCGCGCACGCATCGGCGATGTTGATCCCGCCGATCCGCGACGACCGGGCCGCCTCGCTGAGCCGGGTGCCGCCGCATTCGGGACAGGTGGTGAAGGTGACCGCCCGGTCCACGAACGCCCGGATGTGTGGCTGCAGCGCGTCGGGGTCCTTGGAGAGGAACGACTTCTGCACCTTGGGGATCAGGCCCTCGTAGGTGAGGTTGACGCCGTCGACCTTCACCTTGACCGGCTCCTTGTAGAGGAAGTCCTGGAGCTCCTTCTTCGTGTACTTGCTGATCGGCTTGTTCGGGTCGACGAAGCCCGACTCGGCGTAGACCCGCACCGTCCAGAAGCTGTCCGACTTCCAGCCGGGGATGGTGAACGCGCCCTCGGCGAGTGACTTGGAGTCGTCGTAGAGCTGGGTGAGGTCGATATCGGAGACCATGCCCCGGCCTTCACAGTGCGGGCACATGCCGCCGGTGCGGGTGAAGGTCTTCTTCACGGTCTTGGTCTTGCCGGCACCGCCACGTTCGACCGTGATCGCCCCGCTCGCTCGGACCGAGGGGACGTTGAAGGAGAACGCGTTGGGCGAGCCGATGTGCGGCCGCCCGAGCCGGCTGAAGAGGATGCGCAGCATCGCGTTGGCGTCGGTGGCGGTGCCGACCGTGGAGCGGACGTCGGCACCCATCCGCTGTTGGTCGATGATGATCGCGGTCGTCAGCCCTTCGAGAACGTCGACCTCGGGCCGCGCCAGCGTCGGCATGAAGCCTTGCACGAAGGCGCTGTAGGTCTCGTTGATCAGCCGCTGCGACTCCGCGGCGATCGTGTTGAACACCAGCGAGCTCTTGCCCGAGCCGGAGACGCCGGTGAAGACCGTGAGCCGGCGCTTCGGCAGCTCGATGCTGACGTCCTTGAGGTTGTTCACGCGCGCGCCGTGCACGCGGATCAAATCGTGGCTGTCGGCAACGTGCTGCCCAGGCGACTGCGTGTCGGTCCTGGTGGCCATGCTCATCGTTTCTCCATCTGTTGGCGGGACCACCTTCGCGGTCTCCATCGGCGTCGCCTGGCTTGATTTAACCAGCTCCGAGCCGTACGTCTGGTTTCTCCGCTGTCGGCGCGATCACCGCAACGGTCCTATGTCCACCTGCGGCGCGACGAGATTCGGAACCAGCGGTACGGCGTGGCCGGCCCTAGCCCTTGGAGCGCTGGTTGAAGCGGACCATGTTTCCCGACGGGTCGCGGAACGCGCAGTCCCGCGTGCCGTACGCCTGGTCCATCGGCTCCTGCAGCACCTCCGCGCCGGACGCGCGGATACTTTCGAACGTCGCGTCGACGTCGCCGGTCTCGAAGACCAGCCCGGCCAGCGAGCCCTTGGCCAGCAGGCCCTTGATGGTCTGCCCGTCCTCGTCCGGGCGGCCCACGCCCGCGGTCTGCAGCACGATGCCGAGCTCGGGCTGCGCCGCGGGTCCTACGGTCAGCCAGCGGGCGCCCTCCATGGCCACGTCCTGGCGTACCTCAAGGCCCAGGGCGTCGCGGTAGAAGGCCAGTGCGGCCTCGTGGTCGTCGACTTCCAGAAACGTGTACTTGACTGAGAGATCCATGACCCGAACGCTACGAGACCGGGCTGACCTGCGCTTCTCCATTCCTGCTCGGCCTGGTCACGAGCTTGGCCCAGCATGCCGGGATGGCCGCGAGCTCCGCGTGGTCCCTGGCCCGGTAGGCGCTCGGGCTCTCCCCGACCAGCTCGGTGAAGCGGGCGCTGAACGAGCCGAGGGAGGTACAGCCGACGGCCATGCACACGTCGGTGACGCTCAGATCGCCACGGCGCAACAGGGCCTTGGCGCGCTCGATCCGCCGGGTCATCAGATAGCTGTACGGGGTCTCGCCGTAGGCGGCACGGAACTGGCGGGAGAAGTGCGCCGGGGACATCAAGGCGGCGCGGGCCATCGCCGGTACGTCCAGCGGCCGGGAGTACTCACGGTCCATCAGGTCACGGGCGCGCCGGAGGTGGACAAGCTCTTCGGGCCTCACCGGTCCAGCATGGCACAGCCTCGTCAGCGGACCGTGTCGGGACAGAAGGCCAGGAAGCGTCCGGGTCGTCATGCTGGATCAGGTCATGTAAAGAATATTTGACGCCGTGTCCGCGTTGCTTTACATTGCTCATGTCTGATTTGTTTTACATAGGAGCGGCATGTCATCCGAAGAGAAGCGCGCATGGATCTATGCGGTGATCGCGATCGGTGTCCCGGTGGTCTACTTCGCGATCATCCTCAGGCAGGTTCCTTCAACGAACGTCGCGGACATCGCCTACGTGAGACCGCTGTTCACGGCCATCGGCGTCGCGGTGCTCCTGAACATCGTCGCGACCATCGTGGCCGGGATCGCCTCGCCCAAGGAGGCCGGCAAGAAGGACGAGCGCGACAAGCAGATCAACCGGTTCGGCGAGTACGTAGGGTTCTACGTCATGAGCGTCTTGACCCTGGTCCCACTCGGCCTGGCGATGGCGGAGTTCGCGTACTTCTGGATCGCCAACTCGCTCTACCTGGCCTTCGTCCTGGCCGCGCTCACCTCTTCGGTCGTGAAGATCGTCGCGTACCGCCGGGGCCTCTAGCCATGGTCAAGCCCACCAGGGTCACCAACTCGATCCGATCGCTGCGGTTCGCGCACGGGGAGATGACACAAGCCGACCTGGCCGACCGCATCGGCGTGACCCGCCAGACCATCATCGCCATCGAGCAGGGCCGCTACTCGCCGTCGCTCGAAGTGGCATTCCAGATAGCCCGAGTGTTCCAGGTACCGCTCGACGACGTCTTCCAGTACCCCGGCGCCGACGAGTAGCCACCACGACTCCACACGGCACGCGAGGAGACCACCTCGCGGCCTCCCCCTGCCACACCCGAAACCAAGGAGAGATCATGCGCCCACCTCAGCGCCTCACCGGAAACGCACACCCTGCCCCCGGCAGCGGGATGACGACGATGAAGGCGGTGGTACGAGACGCCTACTGCTCACCTGACGCCCTGGAACTCCGCGACATCGGCAGACCGGTCCCCGGGGACGACGACGTGCTCGTACGCGTTCACGCGGCCGGTGTCGACCACGGCGTCTGGCACCTCGTCACGGGGCTGCCGTACCTCGTCCGCCTCGTCGGCTACGGGCTGTTCAAGCCGAAGGCACGCGTTCCGGGGCTGGATGTCGCGGGGCGCGTCGAGGCGGTCGGCCGGAACGTGACCCGGTTCCGGCCCGGTGACGAGGTGTTCGGCACCTGCACGGGAGCCTTAGCCCAATACGCGTGCGCTCGGCAGGACATGCTCGCGCCCAAACCGGCGAACATCACGTTCGAGCAGGCGGCGGCGGTCCCCACCTCCGCTTTCGCCGCCCTGCAAGCTCTTCGCGACTCCGGGCGGCTCAGGGCGGGGCAGCAGGTCTTGATCATCGGTGCGGGCGGAGGCGTGGGGACGTTCGCGGTGCAACTGGCCAAGGCCCTTGGAGCGGACGTCACCGGCGTGTGCGGTACGACCAAGACCGACCTGGTCCGATCGATCGGCGCCGACGAGATCATCGACTACACCCGCGAAGACCTCACGGACGGGGCGCGCCGCTACGACCTCATCCTCGACACCGCGGGCAACCGCTCGTTGTCACGCCTCCGGCGCGCCCTCGGCCCACGGGGAACCCTCGTCCTCGTGGGAGCCCAAGGCGGAGGCCGGTGGTTGCAAGGCTCCGATCGCCAGGTCCGGGCCATGATGCTGTCACGGTTCATGAGCCAGAACCTGCGCGGGCTGATGTCGACGGCCCGCGAGCAGGACCTTCACCTGCTGAGGGGGTACATCGAGGCCGGCCAGGTCACCCCGATCGTCGACAGGACCTATCCACTGAGCGAGGTCCGCGAGGCCATCGGCTATGTCAGAGAAGGCCACGCGGCCGGCAAGGTCGTCATCACCCTGCAAGACCTTCTCTGACCTGGTCACCGGAGACACCGCGGGAGCGTTCAGGCCCTGGCCGGCTCAAATGGTGATGACGACCTTTCCCGCGGCGTGTCCCTCTTCGAGGTAGGCGATGGCCTTGGGGACCTCGCTCAGCGAAAAGGTCCTGTCGACGACCGGTGTGATCTTTCCGGCCTCAAGGAGGCCGTGCAGGTCGGCGAGGTCGTTCTTGCTCTCCCGCGCCAGGAAGGGAACCATCCTCTGGCTCCCGGCTCGTGAGAGCACGAGCAGCTTGAGCACCCCGATCAAAGGACCGGCCCACAGACCCTTGGCCGGTGCGCATCCCACGAGTACTCCCCTGGTCGCGAGCACGCGCCTGCATTCGGTGGGGGTCCGGTTCCCCACCAGGTCGATCAGCAGGTCGTAGCGCCGCCCGTCACTGGTGAAGTCCTCCTTGGTGTGGTCGATGACGTGGTCGGCGCCGATCGAGCGGACCATCTCCGACTTGGCGGTGCCGCACACGCCGGTCACCTCGGCGCCCAGCACCTTGGCGATCTGCACCGCGAACGTCCCCACGCCTCCCGCCGCGCCGTTGATCAGAACCTTCTGACCGGGCCGCAACTGCCCCTTGTCACGCAGAGCCTGCAGGGCGGTGAGCGCCGCCACGGGGACCGACGCCGCCTGCTCGAAGGTCAGGTTGCCGGGCTTTCTGACCACCATTCCGTCCTCGTGGATGCTGAGGTACTGGGCGAACGACGCACTGCGTTCGATGAGCGACCTGCCGCGGCCACCGAACACCTCGTCACCGGGCCGGAACCGGGTGACGTTCTTGCCCACCGCTTCGACGCATCCCGCCATGTCCCCGCCCAGCCCGGCGGTCTTGGGGCGGGACAGGCCGGCCTGTACGCGGACGACGTACGGCGTGCCCCTCATGTTGTGCCAGTCCAGCGGGTTGACCGAGGCCGCCCGCACGCGGACCAGGACCTCGTCGTCATCGACCGTGGGCATGTCGACGTCCTGGAGCTTGAGAACCTCAGGCGAGCCGTAGGCGTGGTAGCGGATGGCCTTCATGGGGTCCCTCGATTCGCCGAATCTCGATGTCTGGATCTCTCGGTTCCACGGACACGTGAGCGGCCGGGTCTTCCTCCGCCGCTCGCCAGCCTAGGCAGCACGCCGATCGGTGAAATCAATGGAATTCGTGATTGGATAGCCGGTCGGCGGCGCGAGCGGCGGTAGTAATGTCCATCTCAACGATGGCCAGACCCCCGCGCCGCTCGGGCAACCTGCCGGCTGAGACGACCAGCTTCATCGGCCGCCGCCGCGAGCTCGCAGAAGTCAGGAAGAAGCTCACCGAGGCCCGCCTGGTCAGCCTCATCGGGCCGGGCGGGGTCGGCAAGACACGCCTGGCGATCCGCATGGCGGCCGGTCTCGGACGCGGGTTCCCCGGCGGCGCGTGGCTGGTCGAGCTGGCCGAGGTCCATGATCCCGCTGGGGTCGGCGACGCCGTCATGGCCGCTCTGGACCTGCGAGACCAGGCCGCGACCGACCCCCTGGCCCATCTGCAGTCCTACCTGCGGGACAAGAAGCTGTTGCTGGTGGTGGACAACTGCGAGCACCTGCTCGCAGCGGCGGCCCGGCTCCTGACGGAGGTCATGAGGGCCGCGCCGGGTGTACGGGTGATCGCCACCAGCCGGGAGCCTCTGGCTGTGCCGGGTGAGCATGTGGTGCCCGTCCCACCTCTCGACCTGACTTCGGCGCCCGCGCCTCTCGCGCGGGTACGTCAGAACGAGGCGGTCATGCTGTTCACAGAACGGGCCGCGGCCGGGTCGGGCAGCTTCGAGCTGACCGCCGCGAACCAGGCGGCCGTGGTGAAACTGTGCCGTCGCCTGGACGGTCTGCCACTGGCGATCGAGTTGGCGGCCGTCAGGACGCGGGTTCTCACCGCCGAACAGATCCTCGATCGCCTGACCGACCGGTTCGGTCTGCTCACCGGAGGGGGCCACGCCGCGCTGCCGCGACATCAGACGCTGCGCACCACCATCGACTGGAGCCACGACCTGCTGGCGGCGGGCGAGCAGACGCTGCTGAGGCGGTTGTGCGTGTTCGCGGGAAGGTTCGCCCTCGACGACATCGAGTCGGTGTGCACCTGCGACGAGGTACCGGCGGCGCGTGCGCTGGAGGTGCTGTCATCACTCGTCGACAAGTCGCTGGTGATGAAAGAGGACGCAGGGAACCTCGCCTGGTACCGCCTGCACGAGACGATGCGCGAGTACGCCCGCCTCAAGTTGCGAGCGGCCGGCGAGGAGGAGGCCGTCGAACGCCGATGCGCCGAGTACTACGAGCGGAGGTGCCGGCGATCCGCGGCGGAGGCCCGGTACCGGCTTGCCGAGTGGCTCGAATGGCTGGATCTGGAGATCGACAACGTCCGATCGGTCCTTCGGCGGCTCCTGACCCGTGACGATTTCTCAGGCGCGGCCGCTCTCAGCTACTCCCTCGGTTACTACTGGATCACACGCGCGACCAGTGAGGGCGTTCGGTGGCTCGATGAGCTGCTCGCGTCCGGAGGTGGCGATCCCCCGGCCCGCGCCCAGGCCTACTTCATGCGCGGATTCCTCGCCGTGCTGCAGTCCGATCCGGTGACCGCCAGGCCGGCGCTCGTACGAGCGGTGACGGCGGCCCGAGAAGCCCGGCTGCTCAGCCTGGAGTCGCAGTCGCTCTCCCTGGCGTCGATCGCCGCGAACATGGCCGGTGATCACTCGTCGGCCCGGCGCCTGGGCGATGACGCCCAAGCCGTCGCGACGGGGCTCGACGACCCTCCGGCCACGCTGATGTTCCTCCAGTCGCGAGCACTCAACGGTCTCTCAGACGGCGACCTCGACACGGTCAGCTCCGCCTCCACTGAAGGCGCGCGGATCAGCCGTGAAACAGGTGACCTCTACAGCCTCGACATGATGCTGATGAACCTGGGCTCCGCCGCGCTGATCGCCGGCCACCTCGACGAGTCCAAGCCGCTGCTCGCGGAGGCGCTGAGGATCGCCCACCGGATCGATGACCGGGTGGGACAGTACTGCCTGCTCGACGCCTTGGGCTGCCACGCCGCAGGTTCCGGCCGGGCGCGGCTCGCGGCGCGGTTGCTCGGGGCGGCGGAAACCGTGCGTACGGGCGCCGGCGCGAGTGTCCTGCCGTTCCTCGCCCCGTTGCTGGCCCGCGCCGAGGAGTCGGCCACGGCGGCGCTCGGGGCACCCGGGTTCACGGCCGAGTTCGAGGCGGGAAAGCTTCTGAGCAGGGGCGCCGCGATCGGGCTGGCGCTCGGCGAGCCGGCTCACGTCGCCGCCACGGCTTCGGGCGAGGCGGGCACCGCGCCGCTGGGGAAGCGGGAGGCGGAGGTCGCACGACTGGTCGCCGACGGCCTGAGCAACAAGCAGATCGGCACGCGCCTGTTCATATCCGAGCACACCGTCGACAGCCACGTCCGCAGCATCCTGAACAAGCTCGGGTTCAACTCGCGTACGCAGATCGCCGCCTGGATGGCGTCGTCCGAGCAGTGACGGCTTTACGATTTCTTTACCTGCCCCCTAGCCTGAGGCCTCATGAGACGCGCCTTGATGATTATGGCTGGATTGTCCGCCGTGGCCCTGCTGCCGATCGGCTCGGCTTCCGCCACCGTCGCCTATCCGGTGAAGAGCAAGACCCTGACCGACAACCCGCTGTACGCGGCGGGAGCTCTTACCACGACCACGTGCTCCGAGAAGCCGATCAAAAAGCTGAGCGCGAGCTCTGCGAAGAGCTCGCTGAACGGCGTACTCGCGTGTCTCAACCGCACGTGGGCCGCCCAGCTGGACAGCTCGGGCCAGCGCTTCTCCAAGCCGAAGATCGTTTACACCACCAAGACGCCGAAGAGGTTCTGCGGAGAGGCATGGCCGAAAGGCTCGACGACCATTTACTGTGACTCCTCGCGAACGATTCACATGGTCCTCACGAGAACCCTTCTGAAGGAGCCCGGCGACCTGTACTTGCTCAACCTCCTGGCCGTCTACTACGGGGAGCACGTGCAGAACCTCACCGGCATCTACCGCGCTTTCCAGGATGTTCCGTACCGGAACAAGTCCGAGTTGACCGAGCAGAACCGCCGATACAACCTGCAGGGCGACTGCTTCGCGGGGGCCTTCATAGGCAGCGTCTGGGACTCTCTCGACCGCCCTCGGGTGGATTGGGACGACCTTCTCTACTACCTCCGCGACTGGTCGGACAAGTACAACGGCACCCGAAAGTCGATCACCTACTGGGCCGGCCGCGGCTTCAAGTCCGCCGACCCCGCTTCGTGCGACACGTGGAGCGCCGCGTCGTCCAAGGTCGCCTAGCCCGGATGCCCGCCCATGGGGCGGCCGCACACAAGCGGCCGCCCGCCGCCGTGACGCGGGGGTGGACCTGCAACGGAACCGGATCGCACGCTAAGCGGGTTCGGGGAGGTCAGGGTGGGGTGCTGAGAGCGGGCTTTCCGGGGTCGTTGGCGTGCGTTCCGGTTCGGATGCAGCCCGGTTGTGATCTTGATGGGGGCTGGATCGCCTGGTGGGGAGGCGTTCCGTGATGGTGAACGTCCTGGCCGATCGCGGGGTGGCGTTCGCCTCGCTGCACGAGGGGATCGACACCAGCACCAGCACCGGCCGGCTGGTCTTCCATATCTTCGCAGCGCTGGCCGAGTTCGAGCGGGAGCTCATCGCCGAGCGGGCGGCCGTGGGCCGCCAGGCCGCCCGGGCCCGGGGTCGCATGGGCGGCCAGCCTGCCAAGCTGTCGAACGAGCAGGTCGCGCTCGCCCGAGCCCGGTACGAGGCCCGCGACGTCACCGTGGCCGAGATCGCCAAGGCGTTCGGTGTCGGCCGCGGCACCATCTACCGGGCGCTCGAGCGGCCGTGACCCTGCGGGCGACGGTGGTCCCGATACCGTTCGGTAATCGGCGTCGAGAATTGACAGGTCAGGCGCTGCTGGGGAAGTCCTTACGCTTGATTTTGGCGCGGCGGCCGTCGGGGTGGTGGAAGACGATTCCTTCGGCGAGATGTCCGGGAGCGAACTTGCTGTCCAGCGCGGCGAGGAAATCCTGCAGCTCCTTGTAGCTGCGGGGCGCATCCTCATAGGCCGGCACCTGCAGGTTGAACGGGATGCACCGATGCTCTTCGAGTTTCAGCGGGTTGCCCTGGATGCGGGGGCCGAGCGCTTCGCAGGAGTGCTCACCGTCCGACCAGCCGGAGACGTCGGTGTTGCGGGCCGCATCGAGGATCCACTTGTCTTCGGCGGAATCTTCTGCGGTGTCGACGTACCAGCCGTCCACGATTCCCTGCTGCTTCTGAGCCTTGCTCGGGTTGCGTCGCTTCTCCACCCGGACGATCTGGCCCGAACGCACCGTGAGACGGACATTGGTGCCGTCGAGCTTCTCGGTCCCCACCCCCTCGCCGTCGAAGACCCATGCGCAATCGGCCCGGGGCCGGTCGACCACCCGGAACCGGTCGTCGCGCTCGAAGAGCGTGGGGATCTTCTCCATTACGTGCCTTCCCTTCTGGACGTGGCCGAGTAGTTCCTCATGAGTGATGGCTCCCCCGGCCAATCCCCCGGCCAAGGCCCGGACGAGATCGGCGACGGACACCCCGGCGTCAATCGCGACGTGTTTCAGCGCCTTCTTCTCCTCGGGTGAGATCCAGGCGACCAGCCGGGACCAATCCTCGGGGGGTGTCCACCGCGCCAGGCTGTGTGGGTCTTTACGCGGCCGTCCACGATCTTTGCCCGTACTCACGGGGAGGACGATAGAACTGATCACCAGTTGTGTCAATTGGCATAATAGAAATTCGACGCCGGTCTGATGTGGGTTGGCGGCGCGTCAGGGGCAACCCGCAGGCGGATGCGACAGCCCGCGCTACCTGGAGTCGTCCTCGTCGTAGTCTTCGGCGTCCTCGTCACGTGCGTCGGGGTCGCGTAGCTGTCTCGTGGCGGTGGCGCCCTTGGAGGGGCCTGCGGACTTCGGGACGGTGTACGAGTATTTCCCGTGGACGTTGACGTGCTTTCTCATGAATGGGCTGAGACGCGCTACGTCTTCGTCTTTCACGGGATATCCCTGGGTCCGCAACTGATGCAGTGCCGCTTCGATATAGACCGTATTCCAGAGAACTACACAGTTCAAAACGATACCCAGAGCGCCAAGCTGATCCTCCATCCCCTCGCGGTATCGCTGGAACAGCTCGCGCCTTCGGCCGTGGAATATCTTCTCGGCAAGAGCGTGCCGGCCCTCTTGAAGGTTGCGCATTCCTTTGATGCAGCGCCGATAGGGTTCACTGTCGATGATCGACAGGATATGAAGGGTTTTGAAGATGCGGCCGTAGGTGGCGATCGCTTCGCCCAGGGCGGTGGGATGCCCGTCACGCTGCAGCGCTCTGACCACGTCGGACGCGCTGACCTTGCTGGTGTAGACCGTACCGATCAGCCGGAGAATCTCGTTCCAGTGGCGCCGAACCTTGCCCAGGTCGAGTTTCCCCCGAGCGAAGGTGTTCAACGGTCCGTAGTCGGCGCCGTTATCAGTTCGCCATCCTTTCTGTTCGGGTAGATCAGCCAGCGCGGGCCGATAGTCAACGCCCAACAGTTGCGCGATTCCAAATACCAGATCCGAGTAGGATCCGGTATCGGTGATGAGCACCTCGGGAAGATTGGCCGTGCCGGAACCGAAGAACAGGTCCATCGCGTGAAGACAATCACGATCGGTACCCGCGACGACTTTATGTCCGGTCCCGAACGCCTGATCATTGATCATGTTGAGGAGTGTCATCCCACGTTTAGGGCCGAAGTATTTCCGGGTCTTGTCCGTTACTGAGGACTTCCGGACACCGTGATCACCATCACGGAATGCCACCCGACCAGGCGATCCAGCCCCCATCAAGATCACAACCGGGCTGCATCCGAACCGGAACGCACGCCAACGACCCCGGAAAGCCCGCTCTCAGCACCCCACCCTGACCTCCCCGAACCCGCTTAGCGTGCGATCCGGTTCCGTTGCAGGTCCACCCCCGACGCCCGCGGCTCGCAGCGGCGGGCGTACCCCTTGGCGCCAGATGGTCATTGGCCGGCCACGATGGTGTCGATCATGTCGGCGGCCTCGGTCAGCGCCTGCACCAGGGCGGAGGTCTCCTCGGAGGGCCGCAGCGCGGTCAGCGCGACGGCCAGGGCGCGGGCGTCGGCGGGCGGCAGGGTCGCGCTGGTGGTGTCGCTCCGCTGATGTGCGGTGATCACGATGTGCGGGGTGGCGCCGTGCGGGGTGGTGTCGATGCGGGCCACCGCGACGCTGACGGCGTCATGGCCCTCCGGTGCGTCGATCCAGGCGACCGAGTGCACGTGGTAGTCGCGGGTGGCAGGGGCGTCGTGTGCGGAGGTGCACCACGTCGGGCAGTCCGCGGCGGGGGTGGAAGCGGTGTCCATCAAAGGCCTTCCATGGGGGCGGGGAGCCGAGGTTCGCGGCCCGGTTGCGGCTGGTCGGAGGACGGCCTTGCGCCAGGCGGAAGGTTCTCGCATCTGTGCGATCGCCTCCCGGCCACAAGCATCGCGACCACCTCCCTGATCCCACCGCAGGCCGTGCGGTGCTCCTGGCGGGAACACGCGTCCCGGCCCGGCGTGATCGACCGCCCCCTGCCCCTATCCCCCACCCGCACGCACGCGATGCATGACTCGAACCTCGTGGTCAGCCGTGCTGTTCGTCGTCGCCCTCGCTGCTGAGCGTCCGCAGTAAGCGCGTCGTCAGGTCGGCCTGGTCGACACCCGCCAGGGCGAGCGCGCGCGGCACGGTGCCGACCTGAGCCCGCAGGATCCCGAGCAGGAGATGCGCGGGCCGCAGATCCCTCTTCCGGGAGACGGACGCGAAGCCTCGTTCGAGCGCGAGCTTGGCCGACGCCCCGAGGTTCGCCGGGCGCTCGGAAGCGGCGCTCGCCTGTGGCAGGTTGAAAGCGGCCAGAGACACACCGGCCGTACCCAGGCTGCGCTCGAACTCCCGGTCCAGCGCGTCGCGGATCGCCTGGCGATCGAGCCCGGCCGAGGCCAGGGCCTGGTGTGCGGCCGATCCCCCCTCGGCGGCTATGGCCAGGAGTAGATGGTGTGCCTCGACCACCGCCGATCCGTCCTCGCGGGCTTCGGTTCTCCCCTGCTCCACGATGGAGTTGAGGTATTCGTCGATGGCGGCCATCGTCAGCGCCTCCTGAGCTTGACGCCGGCGGCGATGAGCCGCTTGGCATGCTTTTTATGGACGGCTTGGCGCGTGATCCCGAGCGCCTCGGCGACCTGCGGCCAGCTCCAGCCCGTCCGCATCGCCTCCTCCACGGCGGCGTCCTCCAACTGATCGGCCAGGCGCCTCAACGCCACCACGGCCGCCAGCGCATCAGCGGGCTCGCGGGAAGGAGGGACCTCGGCAGCGGACATACAAGCAACCGTAGTTGACTAATTCGGTGCCGGTCAAACCGCGATCCGCTCCAGTTCAGCCGCTCGGCGCCCCAAGCGACCACACCCACTGGTCAACTCGGTTGATCGAGCCCGAATCCAGCCCAGGAAGGACATCCCATGACGAGCTGCCCTTACACCCTTGAATGCCGGCTCTCCCCAAGCGCTCAGCCTCAGCGCTCCCCGATCCAGGGCACCGGCCTGTTCGCCATCGAGCGGATCCGCCAAGACGAGGTCGTGATGCGGCTCGGCGGGCGCGTCATCAGCGATGAGACTCTGGCCCGCCTCGCACCGCCCTACAGCAGCATTACCGTCGAGGAAGGCGTCCACCTGCTTCTCGATCCCGCTCACCCGGTGCGCTACGGCAACCACTCCTGTGACCCCAACCTCTGGCACCGCGACGCGACAACGGTGATCGCACGACGCGACATCAGCCCAGGCGAGGAGCTGACGATCGACTACGCCACCCACACCGGCGTCGAAACCTGGTCGATGGCCTGCCGTTGTGACACGCTTTCGTGCCGGCGCGTCGTCACCGGCGACGACTGGCGGCTGTCACGGCTGCAGGCCGCCTACGGCACCCATTGGAGCTCGCCCCTGCTCGAACGCATCAAAGCCGCCGGCTCCGACTCCTCGCAACCCTGATCATCTACGGGACAGGCCGGTGCGGCGCGACCACGCGTCGATGTCAGGGCCGGCGCCGGTGACCTCTTCGCCGCGGACGGCGAGGCCATCGCCGATGGTGGCGCCGGGACAGGAGGCGGCGTAGTCACGTTCAGTGGTTCCGAGGCCGCTCATGGCGTAGGTGGTGAGGGGGTGGACGGTCTTGCCGGCGAAGTCGAGCTTCTCGGTGAACGCCGTCATGATCATGGGGGCTCGGACGTTCCAGATGGGCCCGGCCAGCAGTGCGCCGCGCAGGACCTGACGGCGCCGGAGCGTGCCGGTCGGGCGGTCCATCGCGTCCACCCCTTTAGCCGGTGCGGCGGTTGCCCAGCCAGGTGACCATGGCGGGGTCGCGGTGGTCGAAGTACAGGGAGGCGCCGGTGTCCAGGGCGGCGATGCGGTCCATCTGCTCAGGGGTGAGTTCGAAGTCGAACACCTCCAGGTTGGCCGCCATCCGCTGCGGGCTCACCGACTTGGCGTTCACCGGGATGCCCCGCTGGATGAGCCAGCGCAGCACCACCTGCGGCACGGTCTTGCCGTGTGTCTCACCGATCGCGGTGAGGACGGGGTCGGTGAACAGGTCGTTCTTGCCCGCGGCGAACGGGCCCCACGACTCGATCAGGATGCCGCGCTCGCTGTTGATCTTCTGGTCGGCGGCGCGCTGGAAGAACGGGTGAACCTCGATCTGGTTCACCGCCGGGACGACCTCGTTGTGGTCGACGACGTCGACCACCCGGTCGGGATAGAAGTTCGAGATCCCGATCGCCTTGATCCTGCCCTCACGGTGCAGGGCTTCCATGGCGCGCCACTGGCCGTACACGTCTCCGTAGGGCTGGTGCATCAGGTACAGATCCAGGTGGTCCAGGCCGAGCTTCTTCGCCGAGGTTTCGAAGGCACGGCGGGTGGTGTCCTCGGCGGGGTGGTCCTGGACCCACAGCTTGGTGGTGACGAACAGTTCCTCGCGCGGAATGCCGCTGACGGCCAGCGCCCGGCCGACGGCCTCTTCGTTCTCGTACGCCGCGGCGGTGTCGAACTTGCGGTATCCGGCGGCCAGAGCGTCGGTGACGGCCTGCTCGGTCTGCTCCGGCGGGATCTGGAACACCCCGAACCCCAGGAGCGGCATCTGGACGCCGTTGTTCAGAGTGACGGTCTGCACGGGACGCTCCTCATGGGTGTGATTCTGATGCGGCCGGTGGGATGGGGTGCCGGGCCCGGTCTGCACGTCGTTGGTCAGAGCCCTGCCCCTGCGCCGATGGGATGTCGGCGGATCTCTGCTACCAGGAAACCCCAAGACGCAGCCGATAGGGAGACACCGCGCAAAGGGGTAATGGCAGGGACCCCCTTACGTCGGACAGGCGGTCTAGCTTGGGGATATGGACAACCGCAGCGAGGTCCGGGCGTTCCTCGGCTCACGCCGGGCGAAGGTCACCCCGGAGCAGGCGGGTATCCCCGCGTACGGTCGCCGCCGGGTCTCTGGGTTGCGCCGCGGCGAGGTCGCCGCGCTTGCCGGGGTCAGCGTCGAGTACTACACGCGTCTGGAGCGTGGCAATCTCGCCGGGGTTTCCGACAGCGTCCTGGACGCCGTCGCTCGCGCGCTGCGGCTCGACGACACCGAGTTGGCGCACCTGCATCACCTGGCCCGTGCCGCCGGCGCCGTGCCGGCCCGCGCCCGCCGCGTCAGGACACCCGAGGTGCGGCCGTCGATCCGTCGTGTGCTGGATTCGATGACCGGTGTGCCCGCGTTCCTGCGCAATCACCGGTTCGACATCCTGGCCGCGAACCCGCTGGGCATGGCTCTCTACGCGCCCATGTTCGCCACGGGCGCGGCTCTGCCGGTGAACTCGATGCGGTTCACCTTCCTGGACCCGCATGCCAAGGCGTTCTATCTGGACTGGGCGCAAGTGGCCCGCTCCGCCGTCGCCGCGCTGCACATCGCCGCCGCCCAGAACCCGCATGACCAGCATCTCGTGAACCTCATCGGCGAGCTGTCCATGCGCAGCGAGTCCTTCCGCGCCTGGTGGGCCGCTCAGGACGTCTACGTGCACCGGCACGGCACCAAACGCTTCCGCCATCCCGCCATCGGCGAGCTCGACCTGGCCTACGAAGCGTTCGAGCTGCCCGGTGATGAGGTTCTGACGGTCCTGACCTACTCCGCAGAGCCGGGAACTCCCTCCGGTGACGGCCTCGAACTGCTCGCCACGTGGGCCACCAGGAATGCCGGCATCACGGTCCAGGCAGGAGAGCAGGCACGGTAGATCTTGCCTGCTGGGCGGTATGTCACGGCCTTGGCGCTTCGACGCCTGTCCCGGCGAGGACCGGGGCCGGCAGTCGTTCGCCGCGGATCTTGATCGCGTCGGCAGGACCTGGTCTTCCGGTCCGCGCCACAGCAGGTTGTACTCGTTCTGGATCGCCGTCAGCGGCTGCACCGCGTGGCGCGGCGGATCGTCTGCAGGCCCGGTTCGGACAGGCCCCAGTGGCGGACCGGCTCCCCCAGGCGTCACGGCCGCGCGCTCCTGTTGCCGCCCTATTTGAGGGTTTAAGCGATAAAATCCAGTAGAAGCCGCCAAAAGCCTCATACACCACTTCAATGAGAAAATTGAAGGTATGGATGCTAGCGAGATGAAGCGGTACATCTGCCAGGTATTCGAGGGGATCAATGCCGTCGAAGCCTCCGGTGACACGTTCTTCATGTACGACCCGGACGGCGATCTCCCCGCGGAGCGCCAGATGCCGTTCGTGACGCTCGTGACCGGCGATCACTACGACAGCGTCTCCGACCTGAGCGGGCCAGGCGCCTACCGGCTCAACATCGGGCTGACCAAGGCCACGTACGCCGGCCTGTTCGGCGCGCCGCCCACGCGACGCGGCGCGGACGGTGTGCTGGACACGGGGTACGACTACGCGGCGGTGGACACGGTCATGCCGCATCCGATCTACGCCTCCCAGCACTGGGTGTCCGTGGTGAATCCGGGCGAGGCGACGCTGGAGACCGTCCGGACGTTGCTGGCCGAAGCACACGGGTTCGCGGCCCGTAAGTACGCGAAACACCAGGGGCGGCTCGAGCACCGGCCCGGGGAGGTCGGCTAGCCGTCGACCGCCACCGGGCCGCGCAATCGCCCACCGTGCCTCTTACCCTCCGTTGGGGTCAGAGCGGGTGTCGGGGGCGAACTGCGCCATCGCGACTTGGACCGCCGCGGCGATGTCGTCGGCACCGGCGGTGCCGGAGGACTCGATGACGGCCGTCCAGGCGTGCACGGACCCCTTGAAGAACTCCTGTGCTTCTGGGGAACTCGCCGCGGCGACGGGGTCGGCGATGATCTCGCCTCGGAGGAACAGACCCAAGCCCAAGAACGCACCATCCCACCCGGGTCCCACATACAGAGCGCCCGCGCCGCTTCCGGCCATCTCGATGGGAACGGTGTGTTCGAGCTCAAGGACGGTGTCGCCGTCCCCGTCCGGGGTAAGGCGCAGTTCGACCAGGCTGGTCGGCCCGCCGAAGGTCACCTTGAGCAGGCGGGGCGGCTCGCATCTGAGGATCTCGCCACCTGCGTTGCCTTCGAGCTGGAACGTCCCGCCGACGCGCAGGTCACCGCTGATCGGGTAGAACCAGCGCTTGACGCGATCGGGGTCGGTCATGGCGTCCCAGACGTCTTCGATCGACGCGTTGTAGCCGCGCCGGAGGAGGACGCCGATGCCCTCACCGCCCTCGATCGGCTGCTTTCCGACCTGGCGGTGGATGGCCTGGAGTTGGCCGGCGATATCGATCATCTGTCTTCCTTGTCGTTGTCGGTCGGCTCGGTGGCCGTTGAGGTGTCCGCGTCGTTCGTGCGGCGTTCGCGCTTCCCTCGTGCAAGTTCGGTGGCCAACGCGTCCAGGTGCTGGCTCCAGAACCTGCGGAAACGCTCCATCCACATGTCGATCTCCTGCAGGGGGGCGGAGTCCACGGCGTACAGGCGGCGCGCGCCTTGCGCCCGGACCGTCGTGAACCCGCTCTCTCGCAGCACGCGCAGGTGTTGTGACACCCCCGGCTGGGAGATCCCGAACTCCGCCTGGATGACCGCGGCGATCGCGCCGGAGGTCTGCTCGCCGTCGGCGAGCAGCTCCAAGATCCGGCGTCGGACCGGATCCCCGAGAACATCGAACGCGTGCACTTCGCCATTATTGCGCGGCGACTTATATAAGTAAAGAGCTAAATTCGATGACGCAGAGGCGCGCGGGGGCCGGGGTCACGAGGTGACGGTGCGAGCCCTGGAGGGGTCCGCCGACGTACTCGACGCCATCGACGCGCCGGGCATCGACCTTGCCGCACACGAGAAGTTCGACACTCCCCCGGCCCTGCTCGACCCATCGCCACGCCGCCGCTGACCGCTCCTCCGGTTCACCTCATCCCAGAAACCGCCTCGCGCCACGCAGCCTGGTCCGAAGCCGCCGCTGGGTCATGCCGCACTCCAAGCGCACATCGAGCGGGCCGGGCACGTTGGTGTCCGCTCGCCGGCCTGAAGGCAATCGGTCCGCGTCGAGTCCATCACGCCGGGCGATGAGCAGCCCAAGCTCGTATCGGCTCACCGCATCGGCTCCGGCCACATGGTGGACGCCGTGATATTCGGATGCGGCGAGTTCGAGGAGCGCCGCGGCGAGATCGCCGACATGCACAGGACATCGCACGTCGTCGGTGAACAGCATTCCGCTCGCCCTGCCGGTGGCCAGTGAGTGCACCAGCGCCTCGTGCGGAGAGTCACCGTCACCGATGATCAGGGATGTCCGGGCTATCACCGCGGTGGGCGCGATCGCGCTCACCGCCGTCTCGGCGGCGGCTTTGGCCGCACCATACGGGCTGATCGGGTCAGGGACGCACGTCTCGTCATAGTGAATCGCGGCACCGGAGAAGACCGCGTCACTGGACACATGGACCAGGCGCCCACCTGCCGCGGTGGCGGCGAGAGCCACGTTCACGGCTCCGATCGCCGTGGTCGCCCAATCTGTCTGCCGGTACGCGGCGTTGATGACCACCTCTGGCCGAACTGCGCCGATCAGCGCGTCGACGTCCTCTCGTCGACGCACATCGAGCGGCACCCACTTGACACCCGCGGTCTCTCCCGGCCGGGTCAGGTAGGTCGCGGCCACCTCGTGCCCGGCCACCGCACACTGCCGAGCGAGTTCCCTGCCGAGAAGACCACTGCCACCGACGATGAGGAATCCCATGGCCGGTCACCATAGCCGTTCGCCTTGCCCGGGCCTGTCAGCGCAGGCCGACGCGCCGTCTGGAGCCAAGGTGCTCGTGGCGAAGCTCGTCCATGAACTCGTGCCAGAGCGTGGGGCCGCCTTGTTCGAGCAGTTCGGCGCGAGCGTTGAGCGCGCTGCTTGTGGGTCGGTGGCGAAGTGCCCAGCTGCCCAGCTGTGCGAACAGGGGGATGAGTTGGATCGCGGGTTCGGTCAGGCTGTAGCGTGCCCGCTGGCCGGCTCGGGTGTCCTCGCGGGTGAGCAGTCCCGACGTGACCAGTCGCTTGAGTCGGTCGGCGAGAATATTCGAGGCGATGCCCTCGATCGAGCCGGCCTGCAGCTCTCGGAAGTAGCGGCGGTCTGCGAAGACGATGTCGCGCAGGACGATCAGGCTCCAGCGATCGCCGAACACCTCGATGGCGGCGTTGATCGGGCACTCCGACCGCGGTTCCTTCGCTTCGCCCATAGTGGTTGCAATCTACCACCGCCAGGTACTACCGTCTCGACGAGCGGTTGCAGATCACAAGCGGAAAGGGGCCGCCGTGCTGAGGCAGGTCGCGGATGGTGTGCTGGTCCACGAGAGCGAGTTCTGCCAGAGCAACGCCGTTGTCGTGCACGGCCGCGCCGGTGTGTTGCTCATCGACCCCGGGGTGCAGGACCACGAGATGACCTGCCTCGCAAGCGACCTGTCCGATTCGGGCCAGACCGTCGTGGCGGGCTTCTCGACACATCCGCATTGGGATCACCTGCTCTGGCACGCCCAGCTCGGCGCGGCGACGGGACGCCCGGCTAGCTCGTGTGACCGCGGCACACCACCCTCCGCCGCCCGGAGGGGCGATTCCTCCGCACGGTCGCGGAAGTGGCGAGGGTAGCGATGAGTGAGATACAGGAACAGATTCAGCGTCATATCGATACGCTGGTCGGCGCCGGCGCGGAGACCGGTGTGCAGGTCGCTGTGTATCACGATGGCGCGCTGATCGTCGACGCGGTGGCCGGCACGGCCGACCCGGTCACCGGGCGGCCGGTCACCTCCGGTACGTCAATCTTCAGTTTCTCCACTGGCAAGAACGTGGCGGCCACGCTCGCGCATCTGCTCGTAGCGCATGGTTTCCTCGGTTACGACAGCCCGGTCACGGACCTCTGGCCCGAGTTCGGTGTGCACGGCAAGGCCACGGCGACACTGCGGCATGTGCTGACCCACACGGTCGGTCTTCCGGCCATGCCGCGCGAGATCACCCCGGGCGAGCTTTCCGACTGGTTTAGGGTATGTGAGTCGCTGGCCGCGGCTGAGCCGCGCTGGCGGCCGGGCGCCGCCGTGGGTTATCACTCCTACACCTTTGGCTATCTCGTCGGCGAGCTGGCCCGCCGCGCGACCGGGCGGCCCATGTGCGAGCTGCTGCATGAGTGGATCACTGCGCCGCTGGGTATCGAGGGGCAGCTGTACTTCGCCGCTCCGAAGGAGTCGCTGCCGGGGTTGGCGCGCCTGGAGCAGCAGGCACGGCAATGGCCTGCCGGCCCGGACGACGGTGATGCGATCCTCGCGCCGTGGGAAAACCGGCCGAGTGCCGATTTCGGCAACAACGGCGAGATCCTGCGCGCCGATATACCGTCGGTGGGTATTGCCACTGCGCACGGTCTTGCCGCTATGTTCAACGCCGTTCTGCAGGGCAGGCTTGTGGGCTCTGCGCGGTTGGCGGAACTGTCCGCGCTCGCGCTCGAGGGTGTGGATCAGGTTTTCGGTACTCCGGCGCGGATGGCGCTGGGCTTCCCGATCGGCAGGATGGGCGCCCCTGCCGAGGAGAACTCCGTGGCATTCGGATGGCCGGGCGGGGGCGGAAGTTACGCCTACGCGGACCCCGCGCGGGGGGTCGCCTTCGCGCTGACGAAAAACCGGCTCGTCCCGAACTTCGACACCGCGCTGTCGGTCACCACGATCCTGGCCGACTATCTTGCCGGGACCCACTGAGCTTTCCCCGCGGATGCTCCGGGGCGGAATTCGGGACGATCACAAGGAGCAAATCATGTCCACTCATACGGCCGGCGACTCGACCGCGCCGCAGACCAGCCTCGGTCCGTTCTCCTCGCCAGGCGCCAGTCCGACGCCGTGGGAGGCGACGGAGTGGGCATTGCGCCGGATCCAGAAATTCCAGCTGTGCACGGTGCGCCGGGATGGCCGCCCTCACGTGACACCGTTGCTGGCGATCTGGGCGCTCGGCGCGATGTGGTTCACCACCGGCGACAACGAGCAGAAAGCCAAGAATCTCAGCGCCAACCAGCACTGCGCGCTGACCACCGGAACCGACACCCTGACCGGCATGGACTACGTCATCGAAGGCACTGCGAGCCTGGTCACCGACCAGGCCACCAGGGAAGCCGTGGCGACCGCGTTCGAACAGGCCTATGGCTGGCAGCTCACCCGCGAGGACGGAACCTGGTATCAACTGGGCGACGCCATTCGGACCGGGAATGTTCAGCTCTACCGGGTTCAGGCGGACAAGGGGTTCGCCTTCGCCACCGGTAGCGAGTCGTCCCAGACTCGTTACCGGTGGAGCTGAGGGCACAGGGCCTGGCTGCTCACGCCGCCCGCAGAGCCTCGGCCAGCATCCGACGGACGCCTTCCCGGACGATCTGGTCGATCAACGACGACTCGCCCGGGGCGGGTCGGTCGCTGTAGCTGACACCCCACATGATCACTTTCTAGGCGGCTCTGGGATTAGAGACACCTTTGTCCACCAAATGGTTCGACCGAAACATTTTCCTCCGCATCAGCGCCCGGGACTTCGCCCGCCGGACCGCTCACCGAGATCGTCATCCAGCTCGGCCTCAGCGACGACGACGCCATCACGCCCGAGGCCTCGATGGAAGGTCGTGAACGCGGTCATCGCCGACATCGTGCAACGACGCCTGCTGTGAGGCAGGAAGGTCGCGGTCATATCGCCCCGGGAGGGCCGGGCATGGCGATACCGAAGATCCCCTGCGCCCGGTACGTGGTGAGTTTCCTGGCCTCGCCGGTCCTGACGTTCACCGCGTAGGCCGTGAAGGTCCGGTACGGCGGATCGATCTGCGCGGGCTCGTCGTCTGGCACCTCGGAGGCCGGTCTGCAGCGGACGGACGTCGTCAGGGCCGTAACCTCGTCGGCGCTGCGCCACGTACGCAGGTAGATCGTACTGACGTCAGCCGACAGGCCACGGATGGGGACGGTCTTCCGCTTCTTGCCGGTGAGCGGGTCCAGCAGGACGAGGTCGCCCATCTGGCAGGGTTTCTCGGCGGTGCTGTGGTTTTCGACGGCTGCGACGGTCTTGCCGTCCGGCGCCAGCGGGCTGAAGGCGTAGTGCTGCGGCAGGATGACCGCCGTGGAGTTGCCCGGTGAGGTGGGCGGCCACAGGTTGGAGATCGTGCGCAGCTGAGAGTTGGGCGAGTACTCCGCGAGGGTGATGGTGGCTCCATCCGGTGACAGGCCGATGGGGACCCAGCGGGCCGGAAGTTCGCGGACGACCCTGTCGCGCATGTCGAAGAGCAGCGCGGGATCCTTGAGATCGGGGACCTTGCTCAAGGCCACGAACCGGCCGTCGTCCGACAACATCAGCCGCGTCACGCTGTACAGCCATGTGTTCGGGGGCAGCTTCATCGGAGCCGTGGTCTTCGCGCCCGAGGCCAGGTCGCGGACCTGGAAGGTGCCTTCCTTCGCGCTGTAGTATGCGATCTTGCGGCCGTCCCGGCTGATCGCCAGCGGGCTGTCCCGCAGGCCGGTACGACCAGGGCTGAGGCTCGGCAGCGCCTCCGGCACGTGGTAGGTCCTGCCGCTGCGGGTGACCACTCGCCAACCCCCGTCCCGGCAGTGTGACGGAGCCTTCCCGCTGACTGGCTTGCAGAAGGTCTTGTACGCGTGGCTCAGCGGCCCCACCCCACGCGCGGGCAGGTCGTCCTTGCCCGAGGTGGTTGGAGTGGGCGCCTGCGGCATCAGCCGCACGGCGAGCGTTCCGCCGAGCGCGATGACCACGACCATGGCCGCCGCCAGGAGCGAGATCGCGGTGCGCCGCCTGTGGTCGCGCGTGGCGATCGTGCGTTCGGCCAGGTCCACCCGTGGTGCCTCGTCGGCCAGTTCGACGAGCACATCTCGCAGCCACGTCATCCGTAGACCTCCTCGGTCTCCAGGCCGGCGAGCTTCGGCGCCAGGCCGGGCGCTAGTTTGCGCAGGCGGGCCAGCGCGTAGTGGGTCTGGCTCTTCACCGTCCCGATCGAGCAGTTCATCAGCTCAGCGGTCTCCCGTTCCGTGCGGTCCTCGTAAAAGCGCAGCACGATCACCGTCCGCTGCCGGGGCGGCAGTCCCATGAGGGCCTGGCGCATGACGAGCCGTACGAGGGTGGAGTCCTCGCTGGAGTGCGGCCGGTCGGGAGGTTCGGCGGCCAGGAGCTCAGTCCAGACCCGGCGCCGCCGCCACGAGATGTGCTGGTTCACCAGCGCTTTGCGCGCGTACGCCTCGGGGCGCTCGACGTGCGACAACCGGGACCAGCGCCGCAGCACCTTCAGCAGGACGCTCTGCAGCAGGTCCTCGGCCTGGTGGGCGTCTCCCGTGAGCAGGTACGCCGTGCGCATCAGCGCATGCTGGTGCGCGGCGACGAACTCACGGAAGCTGTCATTGCGATCCAAGACGACTCCTCTCGACCGTTACGACGCCGGAGAGGAGTGGAAAGGTTCGGTCCGCGCTAGAAGTGGTGCAGGCATGAACCGAGTCAGACGCCCCAACCGAGCGGAATCGTCGCAGGTCGCTACACGCGACCACCTGCGGGGAAGTCGCCCGGGATGGCCTCGCCTTGGTCCTCGACGACCTCCAGGGATCTCCCCGCTCGATTGTCCTGGTCGCGGCACGATCGTTGTTCGCGTTCTGCCGCAAGCGGCGCGGCATCTTCCGCGACCGCCACCAACACGATGACGATCACCCTAACGATCGGCCGTCAGGCTCCGCGGTGTCTTTCTGCCGTATTCCGGCCGTCCCCCTCCCACGACGTGCAGTTCCACCGCAGCGGTCAGAAACGGCTGCGCCACCCGGTGGTCGGCCGGCTCGACCTGAACTTCGAGTCGATGGAGCTGCCTTCAGAGCCCGGCTTGATCCTCAACGTCTACACCGCCGCTCCGAACAGCCCCGCCGCCGACGGTCTGAAGATGCTCGCCAGCTGGGCGGCCACCCAGGACCTCGCCGAGGCCCAGCAGGCGGCCCCGGACCAGACCTGACCTCCCGCCACCGACATCTGACGCCCGCCTCCGTCCTGTGCCCGTTATCGGTGCTCCGTGTTGCCTGACGCCGTCGCCTTCCGCAGGTGGGCAAGGACAGGTTCGCTCTGGCCCACCACGGAGTGCCCGACCCCCGGCAGCAGGCGCACCGCTGCGTGCGGGACGGCACCGGCCAGACGTCGCGCGGTGTCCCGCGAGTCGAGCATGGCGTCTCGTTCGCCGGCGATGACCAGCACGGGCATGGTCAGACGTCGCAGCGCGGCATCGGAGAACACCGGCAACGGCTCCTTGCGTGGGTGAAAGTGCCGGAAGGTAAGCGCCATGCCTTCGAGGAACTCCTCGGAACCCGGCATGTCGAGCCCCGCGACGGACCTCAGCGTTCTGCGCGACCCCCACCGCCCGAACGGCTTGAGCAGCAGAGCCTTGAGTATCCAGCCCCACTTCTGCCTGCCGATGCCGCCGGGGCACAGCAGTGTCAGGCGGTCCACACGGTCCGGGCGGCGGATGGCGTAGTCCACCGCCAGCCAGCCGCCGAGTGAGGCACCGACCATGGACGCCTGTGTCACCCCGAGCCCTTGGAGGACGTCGTCCAGCCAATGGGCGTACGCCTCGGAGTTCAGCGGCGGACGGGAGGGAGCGCTCAGCCCGGGTTCACCGATCATGTCGACGGCGTAGACGCGGAAGTGCTCCGCCCAGGAGGCGACGTCCGCGATCCACATCGCCGCGTTGGTGCCCGAGCCGTGGAACAGCAGCAGGGGTGGTGCCTGCTCACGGCCGGAGACCACGACGAACGTCTCCCCCTCGCGCGTCGGCACGCGCCGGTGCTCGCAGGGAACGGGCCATGCGCGCAAGGTCTGGACGTATCGCTCGCGGACTCTCTGTCCGCCGGCCTCGGTCTTGTAGATGGCGGTCATGACATCACCACCGTGTTGATGTACTTCAGCAGTCGCACACTATCCATAAATTCACCCTAACATCCCTTACGCAAGGAAGGTTAGGGAAGTTTAGGGAGTCTTAGAGATATGTCCGACCCGCTGACGCCGCGAGGCGCCCGTCCGGCCGACGTCAGGAGCTTGTGAGGATGACGAGTTGCCGGGTCGCTCGCGTCATGGCGACATAGCGGTCGACCGCTCCTTCGATGCCCTTGCCGAACGTCTCCGGGTCGATGAGAACGACCAGGTCGAACTCGAGCCCCTTCGACAGCTCCGGAGTCAGGGACCGGATGCGGGACGTCGTCCGGAAGGTGGGATCACCGATGACGCAGGCGATGCCGTCGGCATGAGCGGCGAGCCAGTTGTCGAGGATCGAGCGCAGATCCGAAGTGTGGCCGTGGACGACGGGGACGTCGCTGCGACGAATGGAGGTCGGCACGTTGGCGTCCGGGAGCACGGCCCGGATGACCGGCTCGGCTTCCGCCATGATCTCTTCCGGCGTCCGGTAGTTGACACTCAGGGAGGCCAACTCGACCCGGTCGAGCCCGATCCGCTCGAGCCGTTCCTGCCACGACTCCGTGAACCCGTGCCTGGCCTGGGCGCGATCCCCGACGATGGTGAAGCTCCGGGACGGGCAGCGGAGCAGCAACATCTGCCACTCCGCGTCGGTCAGTTCCTGAGCCTCGTCCACGACGATGTGCGCGAACGGGCCGGCGAGCCGGTCCGGTTCGATGCCGGCCGTTACGGTCTCGTCGACCAGGGCGTCCCGCATGTCCTGTCCGTGCAGCATCGTCACCACACCTTCACCGTCGTCATCGGCCTCGAGCAGGGCGTCGACGACCGTGGCCATGCGCTCGCGCTCGGCGGCGACCGAGGCTTCATGGCGGCGCTTACGTCGCGACGCCTCCGGGTCGCCGAGCCGCTGTCGTGCCGCGTCCAGGAGCGGCAGGTCGGACGCCGTCCAGGCCTGGGCGTCCTCGCGCTGCAGGCGCCGAACGTCGTCTGGGCTGAGCCAGGGAGCGCACATTCGCAGGTAGGCGGGTACCGACCACAGGTCTCCGACCAGGTCAGCCGCTTCGAGCAGCGGCCATGCGCGGTTGAAGGCCGTGAGCAGCTCCCTGTTCCGCAGCAGCGACTTGCGGAGCAGGTCAGCCGGGGCGTCACCCTCGTGCTTGTCCACCAGGATCGTGAGCAGCTCCTTCCAGATCTGGTCGCGCGCGTCATTGTGCGGAGTACCGGGCTCTGCCGCTTCGAACGCCTCGGCCCAGTCGTCGGGGCTCAGCCAGATGTCGGACCAGGGGGTCGTGACCGTCATCCCATTCTTCGGCGGGTTCTCGTAGAACCTGACGGCCGGCTCGATCGCCTTGACCACGTTCGCGGACGACTTCAGGCGGACCACGTCCGGGTCGGTCTCGATCGCCGCCGCGGCTCCCTCGGCGACGAGGTCCCGCAGGGTGCAGGTCTGCACGCCCTCCTCTCCGAGGCTGGGGAGGACGTCGGCGACGTAGGCCAGGTAGGGCTGGTGCGGACCGACGAAGAGCACGCCGCCCCGGTGGTGACCGAGGCGAGGATCGGAGTACAGGAGGTAGGCGGAGCGGTGCAGAGCGACGACGGTCTTCCCCGTACCCGGACCGCCGTCGACGACGAGAGCGCCGCGGGATCCCGCGCGGATGATGGCGTCCTGGTCGGCCTGGATGGTGCCGAGCACGTCTCGCATCCGGGCCGACCGGTTGCCGCCCAGGCTGGCGATGAAGGCGGACTGGTCGTCGAGCGCGGCGTGCCCTTCAAGCCCGTCCGAGGTGAACACCTCGTCCCAGTAGTCGCTGATCCGGCCGCGGGTCCAGCGGTACCTGCGGCGGCTTGCCAGACCCATCGGGTTGGCGTGGGTGGCTCCGAAGAACGGCTCAGCCGCGGGAGAGCGCCAGTCGATCAGCAGCCGACGACCCGCGCTGTCCGTGAGGCCGAGCCGTCCGACGTACACGGGCTCGGGGTCGTCCGCGCTGACCATGTGTCCGAGGCACAGGTCCAAACCGAAGCGACGCAGTGCACGCAGGCGAGCGGTCAATCGGTGGATCTGCATGTCACGGTCCATCGCCTGCCGGCCTTTGCCGCCGGGCGCCTTGCGCTCGGCATCGAGGCGGTCGGACAGGTCGGCGATCGACTGCTCGAGACTCTCCGCGATGGCCGCGAAGTGCTGCTCATCGCCGGCGATCAGCGTCGGGTCGGCCTTGGAGGAAAGGTGGTCGGGAAGATCAAACGCACTGGTGGTCAGCGGGTTCACCTCATCGGCTCCGATCTTGGGTCGCTAGCGACCATTGCGCGTGGCTCGAAACCCCGCATGGATCACACGGAAACGGGCGGCATCTCTCGGCTGACCGCGTCGAGCGGCAGCGTCGCGGCCACCGTGGCCCCGTCGGTGCGGATCGCGGCGGCCATGGTGGTCGCTCGTGCGCGGGTCTCGGGGGTCAGGGCCGTCCTGAGCGCGGCTGACAGGGACTCGGCGGTCGGAGCCGGACCGTCATGTGCCGCGCCGATGCCCAGCTCGGCCACCCGGCCTGCCCAGTACGGCTGGTCCGCCGCCCGGGGTACCACCACCTGGGGCGCGCCGGCCCGGGCGACCGTCGTCGTCGTGCCCGCGCCGCCGTGGTGCACGACGGCGGCCACCCGTCCGAACAGTACCTGCTGGTCGACCCCGCCGACGACGAAGCAGTCGTCCCGCTCGTCGATCAGCGCCAGGCCGACCCAGCCTCGGGCGACGAGCACGCGGCGGCGCGACCCATACGTCGACAGCGATACACGCACTTCGAATCCCCCAAGTTCCCGCAGGCTCTGGCCTCGGCCGCCGATTCTGCAGCATGACCCGGGTCTTGCCGCAAGCCCCCCGGTGCGCTATACGTTGAGAGTGGAAAGGAGTGGGTACTCCCCTTTCCCTTCATCGTCCGCGTGGACGGACGAACCCTTCACCAACCGGCGGCGCGCCGCGTACGCCCGTACCGGCCCCACTGATGCCGAGCTCGGCGTCGAACACGGGCCAAGAAATACCGGACAGGTGCTCCGGCGGATCCTCGAGCCCCCGGCGGCCGGACCTTGATCGACCTGCGGGCCCAGGGTCGGGACGTCCCCGACGAGGTACCGGCGCACATTCCGCCTGCATGGCGAGGGGCGACCGGCGACCGGCCCAGGACGCGCGGGGCTCTTACAGGCTGTGATGACACGCCCTGCTTGAGGCCGCGTCACGGGGCCGTGGCCTGCCGGGCGCGGAGAGCCCGGAGCTTGTGACGGTTGCCGCACCGCTCCATCGCGCACCAGCGCCGGGCGCCGGGGCGGGAGGTGTCGACGAACACCAGCGGGCAATTGTCGCTCGCGCACTCGCGGATGCGCTCGGAGAGTGGCCCGGACAGCAGCTCGATCATCTCCCGCGCCAGCGTCGACAGCGCCTGCGTTGCCCGCACCGGCGGCGCCCATCCCACGGTCGTGGCGCCGGCGGCGAGCTCGGGGGTCAGCGGCGCCGCGGCCGCGGCCCGGTTGATGGTGGCGATGGTCCCGGCGGGGAGGGGGCGACGCGCCGCCTGGGCGTGCGCCGCGTCCCAGATCGCCTGGCGGAGGGTCTTGGCCGCGGTCAGCTCGCGGGCCGTCACGGGGACCGTCATGACCGCGGCCAGCGGCGGCTGGGCCAGCCATTCGCCGAGGTCGGCAGGCTCGTGGAGGGTCTCGAACACCGCGTACTGCCCCTCGCCACCCGTGTGGGCGAAGTCCAGGCAGACGGCGCCGGCGTCGAACCGGAACGACCCGCCCTTGGGGTCGTGCAGCACCCGTCCGGTTGCGTTCGCTCGCATGAAACCACTATAACTGGTAGCGCCACCGAAACCTGTTTAACTGGTTTCATTAGCAGAGGAGGCAGCACATGGGTGTACGGCATATCAACCCCGAAGGGCTCCACCGCAGCCCGGCTTTCAGCCAGGCCGTCGTGGTCGAACAGCCGGCGAAGACCATCTACATCGGCGGGCAGAACGGCGTCGACGCCGACGGCAAGGTCGTCGGTCCCACGCTCGGAGAGCAGGCCAGGCAGGTGTTCCGCAACCTCGCGACCATCTTGGAGAGCGAGGGGGCGAGCCTGGCGAACATCGTGCACTGGTCCATCGCCGTGGTGGACGGCCACACCTTCGACGAGGGCGTGGCCGCCTTCCAGGAAGTGTGGAACAGGGCCGACCCGCCGCCGGCCATCACGGTCCACTTCGTGGCAGGCTTGGGCCCCGGGTTCCTCGTCGAGATCGACGCCGTCGCCGTCGTGTAGAGCCGAAGGATCACGCGATGGCCGGCTTCATTTCACGACGCCACGCCTCTACCAGCGAAAACTCTTACACCACTCCCGTGGACGCAACCGGAGCGGTCGCTCTCGCTCGGTGGCGTTCGGATTCGGCTGTCCCCTTCTTCGGCCGAACGGTGCAGGCGCGCCGAGCGGGGTTCCGCACCTCTAGATGAACTGCCCCTGAACCGGCGCTTTCCTGCGATAACCGGCGATCGCCACCCCGAGAGCGAGGGCGGCATATCCGCAGGTCACGGCCAACCCTGCCCATGGCGGGAGCGGGTAGTAGCCTCCGAGCAGGGACGGGTCCACGTCCACATGCGCGAACGTGGGGACGCTCTGCGTGATCGCGAACCCGGCGGCAGGGGTGATCATCAGCAGCCATGGCACCAGGCCCGCGGTCGCCAGCAGGTGGGGCAGGACGACCAGCGCGACGGCCAGCCCGATGGCGACGATGCCCCGCCTGACCAGCGCGGCCAGGCCCAGAGCCAGCACGGCGGCGGCCGCGGTCAGCGCCGCGTAGCCGATGATCACCCGCAGCTCGGTACCCAGGGTGATCGGCTGAATCCGGTTCTGATTCCCACGCAACATCGCCAGGCCGACAGGGACCACGACCCCCGAGGTGACCAGCCCCGCCACGAACGCGACCGCGCCGACCACCACGACTTTGGCCGCCAGCAGCCGCGCTGGATGCGGCTCGGCCGGCAGGCCGGTCCCGATCAGCCTCCGCCGGTGCTCCGCCGTGAAGAACGAGACCGCCACCACGAGCACCGGGATCAGCCCCACAGCCCCCCCGATCAGGGTGAGGTCGGCGCGCAGACCGCCCTCCATCGTGGCGGGCCCGATATCCCCTCCCCCGGTCACGAGGAGCTTGTCGCCGGACTCGACGACCCCGCCCGGGTGATGCGGGGTCTTGCCGTCGGGTCCCATGGAGGCGCCGACGTCGTCGCGCAGCCACGAACCGTTCGCGCCCTGCAGCTTGATCTGGTCGAAGGCGGCGGTGGCCTGGGCGAAGGCCATCGCCATCTCCCACAACGTGCCTGGTGAGGTGGCGAACAGCCCGATCTCGACCGTCTCCGGCAGCCCGGTCAGCTCGACCGTGCTGACCTCGGTCCACGTCTTGCCGTCGTCTGACTCGTAGCCGGTGATGGTGTCGCCTGACCTGGTCAGTCTCAGCCACCGTGGCCCCTGCACAGAACCGCCGGCCACATCGTGGGTGAAGTTGTGCTGCATCCTCACGCCGTGGCCGCCAGTGATCATGACGGCGGCGTACGGCGTGCCCTGCGTGAGGCTCTGCCTGACGAGGAGCCCGGCCTTCGCCCACGGCACCACCCCCTGCTTGACGTTACGCACCCCGGGTACGGCGTCCGGCAGCCGCATCTGCCCGGTCATGTCCGACACGCGGGCGGTGATACTGCCGTTCCCCTTGAGCGGCTGGTGCACGAAGTAGTACTTGTCTCTCACCGCCGTGCCATCGGGGCCCACCAAAGTCGCGGGGCAGGGGCCCTCACCCTTCGACGTCACGCAGGTGCTGCGGGCGCCCCCGGCGACCAGCAGTCCAAGCGACACGGTGACCAGAACGGAGGCCGCCATGAGGAGCACCAAGCCCCGCGCGGAGCGGAACCTGGTCCACTCCGCGCGCAGCGACTGAGGGAAACGGTCCCACCCGGCCCGTTGGCTGGATCGGTAAAGCGTGAATGGATTCATGCCGACGGTTGTACGCGGCACCCGGTTCCAGCCGGGTCGCGGCCGCTGCGACCTGGCTGGAACCCGGAGTCTGGCATCGTTGATCCATGGCACCTCGACCCGGCGGCCGGCTCGGCCGCCCCGCCCGCACGACGACCTGCGGTGAGTGGCGGTGAGGGTCCTCGTCGTCGAGGACTTCGAGGTCCTGGCCCGCTCCATCGGAACCGGGCTGCGCCGCGAGGGCATGGCCGTCGACGTCGTCCTGGATGGAACCGCCGCCCTCGAGCGCCTGGCCGCCACCCGCTACGACGTGGTGATCCTCGACCGCGACCTGCCCGGCGTCCACGGGGACGAGATCTGCCGGCGACTGGCCCACGGCCGCTGTGAGACCCGCGTCCTGATGCTCACCGCCTCCGGCACGATCGAGGACCGCGTCGACGGGCTCAGCCTCGGCGCCGACGACTATCTGCCCAAGCCGTTCGCGTTCGCCGAACTGGTCGCCCGCGTCCGTGCCCTGGCCCGCCGCGCCACCCCGCCGCTACCGCCCACCCTGGCATGCGGGGACATCACCCTCGATCCGGCCCGCCGCATCGCGTTCCGGGCCGGCCGGCGCCTTGAGCTGAGCCCCAGGGAGTTCGCCCTGCTCGAATGCCTGCTCGCCGTACCCGGCCTGGTCATCTCCGCCGAGGAACTGCTCGAACGCGTCTGGGACCAGGCCGCCGACCCCTTCAGCAGCGCCGTCAAGCACACCATGCACCGGTTACGGGCCAAACTCGGCGACCCACCCGTGATCGAGACCATCCGCGAAGGCGGCTACCGCATCGGACCGTCATGACCTCCCAGCGCCTCGCCAGAAGGTCTTTGCAGACGCGGCTCGCGCTCGCCTACGCGGCGGGCATCTACGCCGCCGGGGTCCTGGTGGTCGTCTTCGTCGCCGTCCCGCTCGCCAGCATCAATGCGGCCATACCCCACGGCCGCCCCTCATCGAGCGCGATCACCGAAACCGGGCCCGGGATCAGCCTGCCCCAACTCCTCGCCGGATCCGCCGTCGCCCTGGTCCTGCTGATTCCCATCGCCCTGGCTCTGGGCTGGTTCGTCGCCGACCGGTTCCTGCGGCCTCTGCGCGCCATCACCGCCACCGCCAAAATCATCTCCGCCGGAGACCTCCACCGGCGCCTCGACCTGGGCGAGCCCACGGACGAGCTGACCGAGCTCGGCCACACTCTCGACGACCTGTTCACCCGATTGCAGGCCTCCTTCGACGCCCAACGCCACTTCGTCGCCAACGCCTCCCACGAGCTGCGCACCCCTCTGGCCGGTCTGCGGACCCTCCTCGAGGTCGCCCTCGCCGACCCCGATGCCGACGCCGACACCCTGCGCTCGGTCTGCCAGGAGGCCCTCGCCCTTGGCGGACATCAGGAACGGCTCGTCCAAGCACTGCTCGCCCTGGCCACCAGCGAGCGCGGCATCACCCGCCGGGACACCCTCGACCTGACCCACGTCGTCGAAGCAGTGCTCGCCTCCCGCCGCGACCTAGCAGCGCAAAAGGGCATTCACCTGACCGAAGACCTGACGCCCGCAGTGACGGCCGCAGACCCGAGACTGATCGAAAGCCTGGTCGCCAACCTCATCGACAACGCCATCCGCCACAACCACCCGGACGGGCACGTAAAGATCACCACGCAGACCTCCGGCACACAGGTGGCCCTTACGGTCGCCAACAGCGGGCCGGTCATCTCCGGCGACCAGATCCAGCGACTCTTTCAGCCCTTCCAGAGACTGGCGCCTGATCGTCACGGCCGCGACGGCTACGGTCTCGGCCTCGCCATCGTCAATGCCGTCACGCAAGCTCACCACGCCACCCTCACCACCAGCGCACACCCCGAAGGCGGCCTGTCCATCACCGTGCGGTTCGCGCACGGATCTCGTCAAGCAACTCGAACGGATACGGGAGGGGAATCACACGATCAAAGAAAATGAGGGCGGCTACATTCCGGACAGGGTGTGGTGGCACGAGGATCTCGGCGACCGGCCCTGGCCGGCGGAGCCGCCGCCGTGGGAGGACAACGGGTGGACCCTGCTCAGAGCGATCGGCCCGAGCTACGGTGAGACCGCGGAGATCTTCTTCCATGACTTCGGCGGGAGCGGGCTTTCATGGGCGGCCGAGCAGAGCGACAACGCCTGCGCCGTGGCGCGGGGCATGTCGGCCGCCTGCACCGGGGCTCTGAAGGAACTGGTGACCACCTGGCCCGACGGCGACCCCTTGAATCGGGGCCGCATTGAACAGGGCTAGCGCAGCCACCGTAAAGCTGCGTCGACGCAGTTCTCGGGGCTGCTGTTGAAGGCGATGGCCGCGTCGGGCGCGTGCTGCCGGACCAGGTTGACCACCATCTCGAAGAGTTCGAGCAACGGCTCGTGCGTGCGGATGCCGCCCCCGATCACCACGCATTCGTAGCCTTTGCGGATCAGCGCCTCCACGATCGTTTCTACGGGGTTCTCGTCAGGTGCCACCAGGCACCAGTCGGCCCCGATACCATGATCGTCGAAACGGGCCTGGCCGCGCGCCAGCGCCGCCTGGACCGGCTCCGGGTCCCAGCCCTCGATCTTGGCGGGATCGAGACCGACCACCAGTACTCGTGCCACTGTCACCCGTCCTCCCTCTCGCAGAACGTATCCACGCCGGCGCGACCGGCAGTCTAGGACACCGGCCGCCCACTCCACCACCGCTCAATCTGGGTGTCTTGGATGTCCTGGTTCGAGCAGAACCGCTTCCAGGACGTCGCCCAGCCAGGTCTCGTACTCGTCGGCGGTCCACCCTCGGTTGAGGACAAGCTGGATGTACAGATCGGGGCCGGCGAATTAAAAGAGAAGGTCGCTTCGGTGTCGCGTAAACTGGGCCAGGCATCGCGCCCGGTGGGCGGGGTGCCCGCAGCGGTGGGCCCGCCGTACTCCAACCGCGGTCGTCCGCTGCCGCCAACGGTCCCTACCCGTGACAGCCCCGTGCCCGCGAACAGGCGGGGCACGCCACGCGCAGGGAGAGGTATGCGTCCGGATCAAGACAGGTCCGCTGCCATCACCGAGCCGGTCGACCCCGATGTCGAATTCCCGGGCGCGCGCCGGGAGTCACGCCGCCGCCGCAACGGTGTGCTGGCCGTGATCGCCGCCGGTGGCGCGGCCGGCACGGGCGCCCGGTACGGCGCCGGCCTGCTGTGGCCGACCACGACCGGTTCCTTTTCCTGGACGACGCTGAGCGTCAACGCCCTCGGATGCCTGCTGATCGGGATCCTCCTCGCGGTGCTCAGCGAGGCGCGGACGGCGCCGGCCTGGATGCGGCCGTTCTTCGGCACCGGTGTGCTGGGCGGCTTCACCACCTTCTCCACCTACTGCCTGGACATCGAGCGCCTCATCTCCGGCGGCCGGACGGGCCAGGCGCTCGGTTACCTGGCGGCGACGGTGCTGGCGGCTCTGGTCGCGGTGACGGCCGGCGCCCGGGGCACTCGGCGCCTCCTGGCGCCGCCGACGGCAAGGAGAACGCGATGAACTGGCTGCTCGTACTGATCGGGGGTGCGATCGGCGCGCCGCTGCGCTACCTGACCGACCGGGCCGTGCAGGCCCGCCATGACACCGTCTTCCCCTGGGGCACGTTAACCGTCAACGTGATCGGTTCGCTGATCCTCGGCCTCCTGACCGGAGCGGCACTGTCCGGGGCGGCGGGCGGCGACGTGCGACTGCTGCTGGGCACCGGGCTGTGCGGGGCGCTGACCACGTACTCGACGTTCTCGTACGAGACGCTGCGTCTGGCCGAGACCGGCGCGGCGTTCCTCGCCGCCGCCAACGTCATCGCCTCGATCGTCGCCGGACTGGGCGCGGTGTCCATCGGCCTGGCGATCGCCCAGGCGGCCTTCTGAAACGGTCGTCGCCGCGAGATCCTGAGACACCGAACCTGGCGACGGGAGATCACGGGGCGCCGACGCCGATCGTCGGGGACCACTTCAGGATCCCCACGGTGGGCGTCGCCGTGGACCCCACCCACATAGCGTCGAACGATCCCGCGGTACTGGCCCTCGTGCGGGCCGACCGTCGAGCCCTGCGCACGATCCGCGATGAGCCGGACCTCGCCGTCCGGTATGTCAACACCCTCATCGCGAGCCTCAGCGAGGCGGAGGCCCGTCTGCACTACGAGCGCTATGTCGCACCGTATTTCACCGCCGACGGCCGCATCCTCCTCACATGCGGGCCGGAGGCGCGCTGCCAGTCGCGCTTGGACAGGCCCGTGGCCCGCTCGGCCCGCAGATTCGCGATCTCGCGCCTGATCGCGCCGGTGAAGTAGGCGCTGACCGTGTCCACGGCGCGCAGGACGGTTACCGCCACCTGGCGGTCCGGTGCAGGCAGACCTCTGAGTCGAGCCTGGGCCGATGACCGGTTCTTGGACAACCTTCGTTATCTTGCGATGTCGTCGACCAGTCGGCGCAGTGTGCCCAGCTCGGCGGGGCGGGGCGGGGCGGAGGCCGGCCGAGCGGCGGCCGACCTCGCGCCTGAGTGATGAGTTCATCTGCGATTGATGCTTTCCCTCCGGCTCGACCTGATCAAGGATCGGGTAGGTGTCCTGATCGAGTCAGTACGGAGGATGATCCACGCGACGGCGATGGGCGATAGAACGGGCGGGCGAGAAGAAGGCGCGGTCATGGCGGCCACCGGGCAGATCGTGCGGCTGGGCCGACGCTGGGGCGGGCGGCTGGCCGCTGGCTGGGGACGCGCCCGCAGCCGTTATAGCTGGCTGGATCACCTGGTGCGCGCCGTGCTCCGCTATGACGCCGCCGATGGCGGCCGGTTGTCGGCGGCGTTGACCTACTACGCCTTCTTCGCCACCTTCGCGCTGGCTCTGCTGGGTTTCGCCATCGTGGGCCGGGTCCTGGACGACCCGGCGGTGCTGGCCCAGGTGCAGCGCTACCTGAGCGACAACTTCCCGCGCCTGCAGGTCCAGGCGCTGCGCGATGCCCGGAGCACGGCCGGCTTGATCGCTTTCGTCGGTCTGCCGCTGACCGGCCTGTTTTGGATGGACGCGCTGCGTTCGGCCAGCCGGGCGATGTGGCGGCTGGAGGAGTACCCGGGCACCTTCTTCGTCCGTCAGCTGATCGACCTGGCCGTGCTGGCCGGGCTCGGACTACTGCTGGCCGCCTCTCTGGCCGTGTCCTTCGGCGCCCAGAGGATATTGACCTGGCTGGCCATCGCAACCGTGGGCGTCGATGCCGCCCCGGCCCATGGGGTCTTGACCGTGGCCGCCGTCCTGCTGGGCCTGGCGGTGAACACGCTGCTGGCCCTGGCGCTGCTGGCCGGGCCGCCCCGGTTGCGGCTGCCGCCGCGCCGCGCGATCGCCCCCGCTCTGGTGATCGTCTTCGGGCTGGAGATCCTCAAAACGCTCGGCCAGCTCTACCTCGACCTCACCGCTGCCAATCCCGCTTACCAGGTGGTCGCCGGCGCGGTCGGCATGCTGTTGTTCCTCAAAATCGCTAACCAGCTCATCCTGTTCGCCACCGCCCTGGCCGCCACCAGCACCACCGGCCAGGTCACCGACCTGGCCGCTTGACGGTACAAAGAAGATCGTCCGCAGCATTGAAGACCGTTGGAGTGCCGCTCAACCTGGGGATTCACGGGGACGATGGAGTCGCCTGAGGGAGAGCGGGCATCGTCTTGGCGGTTAGGACGGTGAGCGTCAGAGCAGACAGCAGGAGCGCGAGGAGCTGCTGACGTTTACTGCCGCCATGGCATGAGTGGCCGGATCGATCGCATCGAAGGTCAGGTAGAAGACTCGGCGACCTCGGCCACCAGGGACACGACCTCGTCGAGATGATCCGGGGTGGTCAGGTGGCCGACGCCGGAGAAGACCCGCACGTCGACGTCCATGGTTCGACGTACCGCAGGAGCCAACCGCCGGGGTGGTAGGAACCGGTCGTGTTCCCCGACTCCGACCACACACGGCCGTTCGGCGCGGCGGGCCAGCACCTCGGCTGGCAGGGGCGGCGGGGCCAGAGTCGTGCGGCAGCAAGTGGCCATGAGGGCCATCCATTCCGCCACGATCTGGGGCGGCTCCGTACCGGGAGCGACGAACAACCGGAGCATCCGGCGGGTGCTTTCGGCGGTTGGACGCAGCAGCCAGGCGGCCGAGGCCACCGCCAGTTCCGGGTTCACGCTGAGACGGATGAAGCCGGCGGGTGAGACCAGGGCCCGCGCCGCGATTCGGGGTGAGCCGGCGGCCAGGGCCACGGCGGCTCCCAGGGAGTTGCCCACCAGCACGACACCGTCGGCGTCCAGGGCGGCCAGCACCTCATCCAGCACTCGGCCATACCAGGAAAGCCGGTCCCGGCGCGGCCGGCGCGGATCGCTCAGTCCGGGCTGACCCGGCAGGTCCACCACCGTGGTCGCCCAGCGCGCCGACAGCGCCCGCAGCCACGGCAGAGCCACTGCGGCGTTGAAGCCGGTCCCGGGCACCAGAACGACCTTCTGCCGTCCGGTTCCGGCGGAGGTGAGTTCCACTCGGCCGGCGCTGGTGTCCAGCCTCCCATTGGTGAGAGGGAAGTCCGCTCGCGCCAGGGCTTCGGAACACCATCGGCGTACCGCGCGCTGACCACCAGGGGTCTTGTACACGGTCGGCATCGCGCCAGTGTGTGCGCCAGGCCGTGGTTCGTCCAGCCCTGATCAACCGGCCCGCCTTTGTGGAACGTCGCCTCTGGTGGGCGGCCGACCTGGTTGATAGCCTGACCATCAGGTGAGCCGGGAAGCCTGGTCGGCGATTCAACAGCCGACCCCGGAGGCCGCGATGCGCGCCCGTGACCTGCTCACCGAGTTCCCCACCGTCACCCTCGACACCCTCGTCGTCGACGCCGCCCGCCTGATGGCCGAACGCGACCTGGCCGGGCTCATCGTCGTCACCGACGAGGGCCGCCCGCACAGCGTCCTGCCCGGCACGCAGGTGCTCGCGCTGGCCGTGCCCGGCTACTGCCAGGACGATCCGGCGCTGGCCAGAGTCGTCGACGAGGAACACGCCGACCGGTTCCTCGACGCGCTCGGCGACAGCACGGTCCGCCAGGCGCTGCCGAAGAATCCACGGGAGTTGCCGGTCACCGACCCGGACGCCACCCTGCTGGAGATAGCCGCGTTGATGGCGCGGACGAGAAGTCCCCTCGTCGCCGTCGTGGACGATGGCAGGCTGCTGGGCGCGATCACCCTGCAGGCGCTGATGGACCAGGTCACGGGCGCGTGACGGTTCTCGCCTGGGTGTCGGTCTCGGTCTTCCTCGGCGCGTACGCCCTCATCGCCACCGAACGGATCCACCGGGTCGCCGCCGCGCTCGGCGGGGCCGGGATCATGCTGCTCATCCACGCCAGCGACGCGGGCGCGGCGTTCTTCTCCCACGACACCGGGGTCGACTGGAACGTCATCTTCCTGCTGCTCGGGATGATGGTCATCGTCGGTGTACTCAAGAAGACGGGCGTGTTCGAATATCTCGCCATCTGGGCGGCGAAACGGGCGCGCGGGCGGCCGTACCGGCTGATGGTCCTGCTGGTGCTGATCACCGCCGGGGCGTCGGCGTTGCTCGACAACGTGACGACCGTCCTGCTGATCGCGCCGGTGACGTTCCTGGTGTGCGAGCGGCTGGGGTTGAAGGTCGCGCCCTATCTGATCGCCGAGGCGCTGGCCTCCAACATCGGCGGCGCCTCGACGCTGGTCGGCGACCCGCCGAATATCATCATCGCCAGCCGGGGCGGGTTGTCGTTCAACGACTTCCTGGTGCACATGGCGCCGATGGTGGTGGTGCTGGTCATCGTGTTCCTCGGTCTGTGCCGGGTGCTGTTCCGCAAGGCTTTCGTGTACGACGAGGCGCGCGCCCGCGAGATCATGCAGCTCAACGAGCGGGAGGCGATCGCCGACCCGCGCCTGCTGTGGCAGAGCCTGGTCGTGCTGGCCCTGGTGATGGTCGCGTTCGTGCTGCACCCGGTGCTCCACTATGAGCCCTCGATCGTGGCGATCCTCGGTGCCGGCATCCTGGTGGCCGCCACCAAGGTCACCACCGAGGACGCCATCTCCGAGGTCGAATGGCCGACCCTGGTGTTCTTCATGGGCCTGTTCGTCATGGTCGGCGCGCTGGTCGAGACCGGCGTCATCGGCCAGATCTCCCGGCTCGCGGTCGACGCCACCGAGGGACAGCTCGGCCTGACCACGATGGTGTTGCTGTGGGCCTCGACCGGCCTTTCCGCCATCGTCGACAACATCCCCTACGTCGCCACGATGAGCCCCATCGTCGCCGACCTGGTGCAGGCCAACGGCGGCAACGAGCACGCGGAGGTGCTGTGGTGGGCGCTGGCCTTCGGCGCCGACCTGGGCGGCAACGCCACGGCGGTGGGCGCGGCGGCCAACGTCGTCATCCTCGGCATCGCCGCCCGCAACCGCCACCCGATCAGCTTCTGGGAGTTCACCAAGTACGGCCTCGTTGTCACCCTGGTCACGGTCGCCCTGGTGACGCCGTACCTGTGGCTGCGGTACCTGATGTGATCGGCGCCCGGGAGGTCCGCAAACGTTACGGCGACGTGGTCGCCGTCGACGGGGTGTCGCTCGACGTCCGGGCCGGGGAGATCTACGCGCTGCTGGGGCTGAACGGCGCCGGGAAGACCACCCTGATCCGGATGCTGCTCGGCATGATCCGCCCGAGCGGCGGCTCCATCACCGTCCTGGGCGAGCCGCCTGCCCCCGGAAACCTCTGGTCGCGGGTCGGCTATCTGGTGGAGGGGCCCGCCGCGTACCCGGAGCTGACGGTCCGCGAGAACCTGCGACAAGGCACAGCTCAGCGGCGCGAGCGCCGACTGGCCGGGTTTCCTCGGCCTGCTCGGGCAGGCGACCGGCGTCAGCGGTCTGCTGATCTACGGCATGACCGGCATCTGGCTGTTCGGCCGCGAGTTCAGCGACCACACGGCCAAGGACCTGCTCGCGCTCCCCACCTCCAGGACCTCCGTCGTCCTGGCCAAGTTCCTCGTCGGCGCGCTCTGGGCGGCTACGCTGACGGTTCAGATGGTCCTGCTCGGGCTGGTCATCGGCACGGCGCTCGGCCTGCCCGGGGAGGTGACCGCCGGTGACGTGCTGCGTCTTCCGGTCATCGCCGTCATGACGTGGCTGCTGACCACGCCGCTGTCGCTCGCAGCCTCCCTCGGACGCGGCTACCTTGCCGCCGTCGGAGTGCTGTTCGTCATCGTCTTCTGCGCCCAGATCATCACCGCGCTCGGCTTCGGCGCCTACTTCCCCTGGTCGGTTCCCGGCCTGTACGCGGGACTCGGCGGCACCACCTACGATCCGCCCGGCGTGGTGGGCTACCTGCTGGTCGTCCTCGTGGGGGCAGCGGGTGTCGCCGCTACGGCGATCTGGTGGGAGCGGGCCGACCACACGCGTTGAAGAGCGTATGGATCAGCGGGCCGCCCGCTACTTTCGCGTAGCGACCAGGTGCGGAACGGCCGTGCACGCCGATGATGGAGACGTGCGAACGATCACGCCGACCCGGACTTGAGTTGCGGGCTTATATTTCCATCTGGCAATATGAGGGAAATGAGCGCCTACGCAGCCCTGGCCGAGCCGCACCGCAGGCAGATTCTCGACCTGCTGCGTGACGGCGAGCGGCCCGCCGGGGAGCTGGTGGAACGCCTTGATCTCAGCCAACCCGGCGTGTCCAAGCACCTCAAGGTATTACGCGAGGCCGGGCTCGTCGCGGTGCGCACGGATGGCAAGCAGCGTGTGTACGCGCTGCGCCCAGAACCCCTCGCCGAGGTCGACCAGTGGCTGGAGCCCTATCGCGTGTACTGGTCGAGCCGCCTCGACGCCTTGGAACAACACCTGGAGGAGAACCCATGATTGACGGAACCCTGGAAACCGTCGACGGCCGCCCAGCGCTGCGCTTCGAGCGCACGCTCGCCTACCCGATCGAACGCGTGTGGCGAGCTGTCAGTGTGCCGGCAGAGCTCGAGCGCTGGTTTCCCGCAGCCGCCGACTGGACACCGGCGACGGGTGAGACCTTCGAGGCCGCCGGCATGACCGGCGAGGTGACCGAGGTCGATCCGCCCCATCGCCTGGCCTGGACCTTCGCCGGCCAGTTGTACAGCTTCGATCTGTCCGCTCACGAAGACGGCTGTCGCCTGGTCTTCACCCACGTCATCGACGACCGCGGCATCTCGGCGCAGACCGCTGCCGGCTGGGAGGCCTACCTTTCGCGGCTCGAGCCGCATCTCGCCGGCAAGGACCTCTCCGAAGAGGAAGCACACGAGCAGTGGGCGGAGATTCACGAACGTTACGCCGAGCGCTTCGGGGTCGACCCGACGCCAGGCCGGCGCTTCGCGGCGACCCTGCGTGGAGACAAGGGCGACGCCTGAGCTACCGCACTACAGCACTACCGCCCGTGCCCACCGCGTTGTCCCGACGAACCTGGGAGAAAGCGCAGAATCGTTCCCCGACCCTGAGCCGGCCGGCTGGATGGTGGGGATGGATTGGACTCGGTGGTCAGTGACGGCGGGCTGTGATGATCCAGGCGCGCGAGTCGAAGTACACGCCGCTGTCGGTGGTGTGGGCGGCGAGGGTGGCGCGTAGCCGCGTGCGTGCTTGCTCGGCCGTCGCGGCGTCGAGGTCGGCAAGCAGGTCTTGGTCCCAGAGGTGGAGCACGTTGTCGAAGGCGGTGGCGCTGTCCGGACCGTAGTAGACCGGTTCGTGCACGTCGGTGAAGCCGACTTCCGTGAAGCCTGCCGCAGCAAGGATGCCTTCGGTGATGGCCGGGTCGGCGAGTGAGAAGGGGTCTGGACTGCGGGTGGGAGGGGTGGGTTCGGGGGTTGCGGCGGTGCGGGGCCGGCGGATCGCGGAGGCCCATTCATTGCGGTCGCGGTCTTGCCAGACCAGCAGCACCAGGCGCGCCGCGGGGCGCAGGGCGCGCCCGATATTGGTGAACGCGGCGACCGGGTCGGCGAAGAACATCGTCCCGAACCTGCTGATACAGAGGTCGAAATACGCCGGTGGGAAGGGGTGAACCTGGGCGTCGGCCTGCTGGTAGGTGATGTTGGGCGGTCCCTGGGCGTCGCTGAGCTGACGGGCCCGTTCGAGCATTCGTGCGGATGGGTCGACGCCCACCGCGCATCCACCGACGGCGGCGCGGGCGGCCTCGCGCGTGGACTGGCCCGTACCGCAGCCGATGTCGAGCACACGGTCGCGGGAGCCGACGCGGGCAGCGGCGCGGAAGAGTTCGTTGTGCAGGCGCAACTCCGCGTCGTAGTCGAACAGGTCGGTGTGGTCGGACGTCACCGTCACTGGATCCTCTCGTTGGTCATGTGGAGATCGATGTCTCAAGGCTCTATCGGGCCGTCGCGGAGTACGCCTCACACCTGGTCCGGCGACCGCCGGGTTCGCGGGGTTTCCGAAGGTCTCGACGCACAGCTCGGCATCGCTCATCTCGACGAGCTTTTCGTCGTTGCAAGGTGATCGGTCATGAGCGCCACGTTAGGCCAGGACACCCATCGACAAAAGCGATAGTTTTCGATCGAATCAATCGCCAAAGTCGATGTGATGTCGAGGGTGGGACTCATGCCTGACGTCGAACTGCGGCATCTCACCACGCTGGCCGCCGTCACTGGCGAAGGCTCGTCCGGGCGGGCGGCAACGGCTCGGGGCACCCGTGGCTTCGGGAGTCACGGGCCTCGTTGGAGTGCTACTCGGACCCGGGTGCCTGGACCGGGGCGCGTAGTTCGGCCGTGACCGCGCGTTCGCGGAGTTGGGCGGACTCGGCGCGCAGTGTCTCGATCTGCGCCCGAAGGTCTTCCACCCGGGCCCGTTCCACCTCCAGCAGTGCGGCCAGCCGGTCGCGCTCGCTTGTGGCCGAACGCTCACCCGCCAGCGCCTCGGACGTCACCGAGGACGCTCTTTCGTCGGCGGCCTTGACGCGCGCCGCGGCCTCGCGTTCCACCTGGGCTACCCGGGCGATGGCCTGGGCCGCGTCGGCCGCGGACCGGGCGGACTCCTCCATCGCTTGCGCACGTGCCTGCTCGGCGGCCTCGGCGCGGGCCTGCGCACGGCCCCGCTCCGCCTCGGCCGCCTGCGCCCGGGCGATGGCCCCCGCCGCCGCATGCTCGGCCTCCACCCGCGCCCGCCGGGCCAGCTCGGCCTCGGTCCGTGCCGCGTCACGCTCGCCCGCCGCCTGCTCGGCGAGCCGTCCCGCCTGCGAAGCCTTCGAACGAGCGTCCTTCACCTCGGCCTCCGCGGCCTCGACCCGCTCGTTCATCTCGCGAACCGCTTGGTCGCGGGCGGCTTCCGCCCGCGCGGCGCGCCGGTTCGCCTCCTCGGCGATCTGCTTGGCCTGCCGCTCGGTCGAGGCGGCCTCCCGGAGGGCGGCCAGGGCCTGCTCGCGTGCGTTCTCCGAATCGGCGAGCGCCGTCTCGCGTTCGGCCAGAGCCTCGCGCACCTGCTCGCGCATGTTCTCGCGTTCCCTGCGCGCGTGCTCGGTGGCCTCGCGCGCCAGCCGGACCTGCTCGAAGGCCTGTTCCCGCTCGGTACGAGCTATCGCCACCCGGGTGTGCGCCTCGGCCTGAACCGCGCTCAGCTTGGCCTCGACCCCGGCCGGGCTCAGCTCGTCGGCCAGCACCTGTGCCAGTGGGGCGATGGCCGACGCCAGGCCCTTTTCCATGCGCTCGTACAGATCTTCGGCCCGGGCCAGCGCACCCTCGAGGCCTGGGGTGGCGCGGCGCAGCTCGCGTTCTCTCTTGGCCGCCGCCTGGCAGTCGCTCTGCGGGCAGTACTCCTTCGGCCGGCCGCGCCCGCCTCGCCGCTCGATCGCCGCTCCGCAGTGCCTGCACGGCGTCACCCCCGCAACGCCGGCCACCTCCAAAGCGCCTTCCGGCGTCTCGCCACGCACGATCGCCCCGCCACTCACCGTCTCCCCTGCCACAGCCGTACCCTAGCACTTTCTAATTTCCAGAAATTGAAAATCAGAAAAGAGGATCTGTTGCGTAGACGGCCTAGACAGTAACTAACGAGAAGGAGACTTCCCGCAAGTTATCCGTAGCCGTGATCCACCGTCTCCCTCCGGAGCACTCTGTCTCACGAGAACGGGCGTGCGTCTCATCGAATGGGTAGCCGCGCGACTTGCGGCAGACGAGAGCGTCTTACTCGGTCGCATCAGGAAATCACTGGCTTGCCACCTCATCTGGCGGAAGGATCCCCGGTGTGACACTGCACGAGAACGAGGTTTCGATCGACGAGGCGACTGTCAGGTCGCTGCTGGAGGCGCAGCGCCCCGAGTGGGCCGGCCTGTCGTTGTCGTCGGCGGGCGCGGGCACGGACAACACCATGTACCGGCTGGGTGACGACCTGCTCGTGCGACTTCCCGAACCGCTGACAGGTGGCTCTACCGCTGGATCGAGGGGAACGAAGCCCAGCGTGACACCGTCCAGGACTGGGCCGCCTTCGGAACCGACCTGGCGGCGTTCGTGCGGGAACTCCACATCATCGACTTGATGGGAGCGGCTCGCACGGGCTCCGGGACGTGCCAGATGCCGATCATGGACGCCGGGAGGGTGATGCCGGCCGCGGCGCCCATGGCCGGGACGATCAGGCGGTGCGCGCCGATCCCGGGGTCGAGGAACCGGCGGACAGCCGTTGGCGCCTTCAACGCGGCGAACGGCCACAGTAACGGCCATCGGCCGTGTCAGAAGCGGAACCGCACGATGCGGGTGGACCGCTTCATGGGGCGTTCACGAGTGTGGTTGAGCAGCGACGATGACGCCCTGGCGAAGATCGCTTCCC
>NZ_BAAAZR010000030.1:0-12241 GCF_039537005.1 Sphaerisporangium flaviroseum
GGCGCCGGCGACGCGCACCGCCTGATCCAGATCTCCTTTGCGGCGGTGACACCGGCACAACACCCCGCTCAGACGCGTCCACTGCTCCAACGACACCTGCTCGTGTTCACACATCGCGACCAGCACCGCGATGGTCTCATCCAGATCACTCACCGATCGCGCGCAGTCGACCAGACCCACTGCGACCTGATACTGGATCGCCGGCATGCTGGTGAGTTCGTATTCAGACAGCAACTGCAGGAACCCGGTCCGGCCCTTGGCCACCTGCCCCTGGGTCAAAGCCGTTTGCGCGTTGCGGAGCAGTTCGTCGATCTGCTCCGGGGTCGCCCCATGCAGCAGGTACGACGCCGAGCAGTCCAGTTTCTGCGCGAGCAGCTCCACCACCGCGGCAGGAGGTGTCCGCCGTCCGGACTCGATCAACGACACGTAGCTCTCGGACAGCTCAGGTTGGGCGAGCTTCAGCTGTGACAGGCCCAATTTCCGGCGGGCGGTCTTGATACGTGAACCGACCAGGCCTTCAGCAGCCACTCATGCCCCCTCGACAGATGTCGGACGCTGATCGAGCCCACCTGTGTGCCCGGGTCCGCCAGTCCCGGATCCGCTGGTGACCTCGCAGGGCGCCCCGTTCGCTGTCACCGACCATGCTAGGGCGATCGTCAGGTGTTCCCGCCCTACCTAATACGTGAATGGACCGCGGCTGGGCGCGCGGCAGCGGACCCTTACTGTTGATCGCCGGTGAAGGTTTGCCAGGATGTCTGGGTCAGGCGGCTGGTTCCAGGGTGACCTTGTGGCCCGGGGCTTGGAGCTTGCTGATCAGGCACTGGGTTTCCTTGTCGGGATCGTGTCGGTTGGTGAAGTAGTCCTCGCCGAGTTCGTGGTAGGGCTTGCCGGTGGCCAGGACGTGCCAGACGATGACGATCATCGCGTGGGCGACCACCACGATCGCTTTCTTCTTGGCGAGCGGGCTGCGGTAGCCGCCCCACTTCATGACATGCCGGTCGAACAGGGATTTGAGATAGCCCCGATGCCGGACCGCTGACCAGTCCGCCTCGACCAGGACCGGCTGCAGATGCTGGTTGCCTTTGCGCCGTCTGCCCTGGCGGTGGCGGCCGGCCGATTCGTGGTTGCCCGGGCACATGCCGGCCCAGGATCCGGATTATGCCGACCTCGGTGGCGGACTGCCTGCCCGGCAGAGGACTGGCTGTTCGCGGATCGGCATAACCGGGTGTTCGCGGCGATGGTCAGAGGTTGTAGAGGAATGCCAGGAGGGTGTCGGGCGGGCGGTAGCGGCCGGGGCTGGTGCCGGGTGGGAGGGGCGAACATCTGGCACGTCTACACCTTCATCGCCCAGCGGCCCATCCGTTCGGTGAAGGCGAAGATCCGTGCCCTGACATACAGGAAATCGCAGCAGGATCTGGGATCCGTGCTGAGACGACTCAGTGCACCCCCGTGCCGCGGACCCGTGATGAGCTGCTGGTGCTCAGCTGTGACGCCAAGGGCGTGGTGATGCGGCCCCAGGCGCTTCGCCCGGCCACCGCGAAAGCGGCTGCCCGAGCCACCCGCACGTTCCGGACCCGCCTTGCGGCCGGTCAGAAGTCGTGCCGCAAGCGGATGGCCACTCTCGGTGCCCTCTACGACGCCGAGCCCGCGCCGCGGCGGCCGCACGATGTGATCGCCCTGCCCGGCGGACGCACCGGCGAACGCAGGCCACGGCCAGGGCCGCACGCGAGCGGGAAATGGCTGTGCGGCTCGGTGATCAACGACCCGGATGAGGTGATTGCCGCCCTGTTCGACCAGGCCGAAGCCCGCGATCCCCGCCATGCTCGCGTCTGGGTCCTGCTCGTCGACGGCGCCCGCCACTAGCTCGACCTCATCCGCGCCGAGGCCATTCGCCGCAGTACGGCCATCACAGCTCTGGCAGCGCACACGGAGGTGACACACTCACCGGCTCCGACAAACGGGCTCATCATCGATCCCTGCGGAGGAGTCCTATCTCGAAGATGACGATCAATATGGATGATGTAGAGAGGTGCCGTTAACGATGTCGTCGGTGGGGACCTGGGCGCGTTCGCTTTAAGGCGACAACGGCAGCGCGGCACGATAGAAAAGCATCGAAGCTCCTGAATGTGCATGATCTTGGCAGACCTGCATCTACCAGGAGCTTCATTTATATGTGATCAAGACCGTCCATCTGCGACGAGCCCGTGACCTGCATCAACACGTTGGAATGAGCTCATTGAACCCGAGAGTCAATAAACTCATGCAGTAAATCAAAGAGCAGATCGTTCGCAAGTCCTTCCTCATTGTTTTCTCTGGAACGATTTTTGTCCCAGAGCTGCGAATTGTCCGGAAAGGCGAGGCGCAACACAAGATACTCCCACGACATGTTCGCACCATCGCCGATCTTATCGGCAAGCATTTCGCAGAATCCGTCGAGGGCCTGATGGTCAGTCCCGACGTCGAATCCTCGCAAGAATGCTGCCATGCTCGAGAATGTGTTGTCCAGACCGAACATGCCGGGATACTTCCGTAGCAGCGGCACGATCTCACTCAACATCATGGTAATGGATCCCATCGAAGTACATCATCATAGTCCCACAACTTACGATACTCATCCAGCGGCACTCCGTTTTTGTCCGAGAATCCATCGTAGACTCTGCCGTCCTTTACTACGACGTCATGATGGTGCCACTCAGGTTCGGTCTTTCTATAAGGACCCAAACCAAATGTACTTTTACCACCAGGAGGGTTCATTCCATTAGTTATCCTGTACCTCGTTCCTCCTCCCAGCATACGCTGGATCTTCAAGGCCACCTCTTCGCAACCAGTCCAGCATGCAGGATTCTTAATATCTTGCGGTGCCCACCTCGGCCCCAGACCACCCCCCCGGCCCGAGGGGTGACCATCAGCATTACGACCGAACCGTGGTCCGAACGGAAGGAACACAGGAGTATCGTCCACCACGTGAGGCTTGCCATCAGGCCCAATGATTGTGGGCGGCTCCGTAACGGAGCTGTATCCATCTTGCCACGCCTGCGTATTCGGATTTCCAATCGGCTTACGGGAACAATCTTCGGGATAGATGTCGCACAGATCAAGAATAGTCCCCTGTTCGCCGATTCCGGTGGCGACACCTCCCAACCAGTCCCAGAAGCCGCCCGCCGGAGGTGGAGGCACACTGAATGGTGGGGGCACATTGGGGCCACCACCGGACGGTGGGGCAGGAAGATCGGTGCGCGGCTGGTTAGGGATGGGCGAAGACTGAGGGATTCCCTGAACAGGGCTGACCACGAACGTGCAGTCGCATGTTCTACTCGGGCCGCGAGGCAATGCACCATCCGGGATTCGATCAATGATGTCCTTAACGCAACTCAGGTCGCAGTTGAAAGGCATATCAATCGGCGCGGTTACTAATTCAGCTTCGCCTCTCTTACCTCCACCCCCGCCACCTGCACCCCCGCCTCCGTGCTTACCGCCTCCGCCTCCACCACCGGTCCCGCCGCCGCTCTTGCCTCCACCGCCGCCGGATCCTCCACCATTCCTGTCACCTCTACAGCCATTGACACTGACTGCGGCCTCCAGCGGAGGCTTTCCGCAGGTGCCACCGCCGCTGTTGCCGTTGCCGTTCTTGCCGTTATTTTTCCCACTGTTACCATTGCCGCCACCCCCGCCGTCGCAGGGCTTGGCCGCTGCGCTCAACGGGGCGCGTTCAGGGAGACATTTGCCACCGAGCGTGTTCGGGTCAGCAAGTTCACGACAGCGATCCTCAGCGGTGGGTCTCTCCGCGCTCGTGCTTGCTTTGCAGTAGTCACCACCATCGTGCGGCCTCGAGGGGACGTGGCCTGTCGGATCTACGCCGGTCAGCGGACCACCGGCCGCATAGGCATAACGGTTGCCACGAATCGAGGGCTGGGGGTCAAGGGTCCATGTGTCGCGTGAGATGAACGCACCCGTGCCGGGCTGATACCAGCGCGAGTGCATGTTCACTTTGCCGGTGTCGGGGTCGGTGAACTCCCCCTGGTAGCCGAGGCCGTGCTTGGCGCCGTTTCTCGCGGTCTCCTCGCCGAATGGGTTGTAGGCGACCGAGTCGGTCAGCGAGGTGCCTGCGCTCTGGAAGGTGCCGACGACGTCGCCGTGCTGGTCGGCGAAGGCGACGCGAGGGCCGCTGCCGTCGGAAATGCCGATCGGCTCACCGTAGATGCCTCGGCTGTAACTTGCCTGCTTGACGCCAGCGGAGTCGGTCATCGCTACGATGTCGTTGGCGAAGTCGCCGTATAGATAGCGGCTGATCGTCCCGCTCCGGGTGCGGCTGGTGACGCGATCCAGGGCGTCGTAGGTGTAACTGGCCTCGCCGTCGCTGGTCATCCGATCGAAGGCGTCGAACTTCAACAGCTTTGTCGTGCCGTCCTTGGTCTCGCTCGCCAGAGTGCCGCGTGCGGTGTAGGTGTACGTCGAGCCGCCGCCGGACAGGAGCCGGTTCCGCTGGTCATAAGCAAAGGTGTGCGAGCCGGCTTGGATACGGTTTCCTGAGTCGTCCCAGCCGTAGTCGGTGACTGCGCCTCCGGGCGCTGTCCAGGAGGTGAGCCGGTTACTGTGGTCGTAGGTGTAGCTGTTGCTTCCCGCGCCAGCCGTACCACTGGTTGTCTTGGTGGTGAGGTTGTCGTCCAGGTCGTACCCGTACGTGATCGAAGCCATGACCGCGTTCGAAGAGGTCTTCAGCGTGTCACCGGTGAGGCGATCCATGGGGTCGTAGGAGTAAGTCCGCTTGGGGCCGCTCGTGCCGTAATTGATTCCGGTGAGCCGGTCAGCGTTGTCGTAACCATAGGTCAAGGTGATGGCCGTCACCGGATCGGTGAGCGTCTTCAACCGGTCGGCATCGTCCCACGTGAACGAGGCCGTACCTGAGGCGTCGGTACGCTGCACCAGCCGCTCGTTGGCGTCATAGCCGAAGGACGACAGGTCAGCGGATGTACCGGACTTGGCGGTCTTGAGAAGCAGGCCACGATCGTTGAAGGTCAAAGCCAGGTCACCTGCGCTGGTAGGCCGACCGGCCAGGTCGTAGCCGAAGACTGTGGCCTGGGTGGTGACCTCCGCGCCGGCTCCTTCTACGCTCACCAGACGGTCGAGGTTGTCATAGGTGCTGGCGATACGAGCGCCCTCTGGCTGCAGCACGCCTACCCGATTGCCCGCAGCGTCGTAGGTCGTGGTCCAGGTACGGTCGGCCACGTTGGGGTGGGCTAGGGTGGCGGGCTCGATGCGCGACTCCACCAGACCTAGAGAATTGTATTCGGCGAGGAAGGAGTTGCCGCGCCCGTCGGTGACGCGAGTCCTCTCACCGGCCGCGTTGTAACCGAACGACGTGGCCATGACCTTGCTTGAGGACACCGGTTCCACGATCTGTGTCAGCTGGTCGGCGGCATCGAAGGAGCGCCGGATGACATGTCCTTCGGGAGTCGTCTGGCTGGTGGGGTTGCTCGCGGCGTCGTACTCGAACCCATACGTTCGCAGCACGGTTCCCGAGGCGTTGAGGTCCTTGATCGCGATGCTCCGCCCGGCCATGTCGTAGTCGGCGGTCGTGGCATTGCCAAGCGCGTCGGTGTCCTTGACCACTCGGCCGACCAGGTCATAGGTGAAGGTGCTGGAGTTGCTCAACGCGTCGGTCCAGGTGACCATCTCCCCCGCCGCATTGAACGTGGCCTGGCTTCGGTTGCCCGCGGGACGTACAACCGCGATCATGTTGCCCGCACTGTCATATTCGGCGGTCGTGGTGAGCGCCGCGCCGGTCGGCTTTCGCTCGACATCCGTAGTGGTGACCTGGCGTCCGAGCCCGTCGTAGGTCGCCTCGAGCCGAGCTCCCGTCGGGTCCGTCGACGAAAGCACGTCGCCCGCTAAGGTATAGGCGTAGTCCCAGTTGCCTCGCAACGCACCCTGCGTGGCCGGAGGATCGGTGATACGAACCAGACGCCCGAGCGGGTCGTAGGTCGCGTTGGAGATGTTGCCACGTGGATCGGTGATCGAAATGAGACGACCGGCCACGTCATAGCCATATGACGTTCGCGGCGTGAGGGCCGCACCACCGGGAGGAGTGTACGGAGTCGCCGAGAACGAGGTGACCCTTCCTGCCTTGTCGTAACCAGCCGTACTAGTCCGACCTTCCGGGCCGGTTTCATGGGTGCGCTCCCCCGCCGCGTTGTAACCCATCTGCGTGGTTGGCCGCTCGACGACCGCAGCTGAACCGTCACGCTCCACCTTGACTGGTGGTGCCTGGACTTTGATCGTCCTGCCCAGCGCGTCGTAGCTGACAAGCGTCGTGTAATCCATCCGGGTCACACCAGAGGCGTTGCCCCGCGGATCCGTGACCTCGGTCACCAAGCCACGGTCGTCGACCCTCCAGGAGGTTGTCAGATCCGTCGTACCGTTCTCCACGGTTCGCTCGATAAGCATGTCGCCGACGTCGTATCCGTAGGACTCCATTTCGGTCCGCGTGGAACCGGTAGCAGTCCAGGTCGACTTTGTGACGTTGGTGTTGGCGTCGTAGACATAGCTCACCTTCCTGCCGAGCCCTGACGGGTCGAGGGTGGCTGAGGTCAAACGGCCTGCCGCGTCGTAGACATAGTCGAGCCGAGTCTTGCCATCTCCGGTGACCAGCCGGGTCAGGTTCCCCGCAGCGTCGTAGGTGGAGGAGTTCAGCACCACATCCACCGGCGTAGTGGAGGTGTTCAACTTGACACGGTCAGCGATCTCCTCGGCGAGGCTGTCGTCGCCGAAATAGGTATAGCGGGCGGTTCGGCCCGTCGCATCGGTCCGCGAGGCCAAGCGGCCACCCGGGTCGTAGGCGTAAGAGCGCGTGACCACGTCGTGGGCCGTCTCTGGGCTGATTGGACTGCCGGTCCAGCCCTTCAAGGTGACCGAGGCTCGCTGGTTTCGTGCGGTGTAGGCGTAGTTGTACGTCGTCCCCGCCGTGTCCACCGTGCTGACGACCCTGCCCATGTGATCGTAAGCAGCCTGCTGGGTACCACCCTCGGGCCCGGTAATCGTCCCCATCCGGCCGTAGGTGTCATAGGTATAGGTCGTCGTGCGGCTGGGGTCGCCACCGGTCAGGTCGGCGAACGTGTCGGTCAGCTTGTTGCCGTCGTCGTCGAAGGTGTAGCGGCTCTCGGCGGTATGTGTCACACCGCTGACCTCGTTCTTCACCGCCGCACCGGTCTCCTTGGCCACCCGGCCGAAGGCATCGTAGGCGAAGGTCGTCGTTGTCGTGGCTGTGCCGGCGCTCTGCTGGCCCGAACCGGTGACCGGGGTGTCCTTGTCGGACTGGATCTCAGTTTCCGGCAGCGCCCGGTTGTAGACGCGCACCTCGTCGATCAGTCCGGAGAAGTACTCGCCCCAGACGCTGTTGCCACCGATCCGCAACGGACCGCCATCGGCACGCAAGGAGCCGGAGAAGTCCCGTTCGGCGGTCTTGGTGCCGTCCTGATAGAACTGGAGCTTGGCGCCGTCGTAGGTGACGGCGATGTGGGACCAGGTGTTGAGCGGGAGGTTCTGCGGGGAGTCGACGTTGCCCTGCACCCCGTCGGTGTTCACTGCCCAGCCGTTGGGCTGTGCCCCGTTGGAGGCATACAGCCCGTATGACAACCCGCCGGTGTATTCCTTGAGGGCGACCTGGCGCCAGTTGTCCAGAACGGTGGGCTTGACCCATGCCATCAGGGTCATTCCTTGCGACAGCCTCAAGGACGGCGAGTCGGGCACCGTCACCCAGGAGGAGGTGCCGTCGAACGACAGTGCCTTCCCGTATTTGCCGGACGTCGACCATGACGTGCCGGTGGCCACACCATCTTGGGAGTGCCCGGAGTCATCCGCGATGGCCGTCCCGGTCCCGGCGTCGAACCCGTAGGCGGCAACCAACCCATCGGCACCGGCCGGTGGCGGCTCCTCGCCCCCTTGACCTGCGGATATCTGGCCACTGGAGGTCTTGCGGCCGATCGCGTCGTAGGTGTGCTTGGTGACCAGGCCGGTGGGTTCGGTGACCTGCGCCAGGTCACCGGCGGGGGTGTAGGCGTAGCCACGCTCATTGCCCTTGGGATCGGTCTCGGCCTTCAGCAGGCCGGCGGGCGTGAGGCCACCACCGACCGCCGTCTCGGTCCCGTCGGTGTAAGCGTAAGTGGTGGAGCGGCCGTTGAGGAAGTCGGTGGTGGCCGGTGTGGTCTCCTTGGACTTCTCGCCAAATGTCGTGTAGTCCCACTTGGTGGCGTAGGTGTTGCTGGTGCTGCTTGCCGACCGCGCGTCCCGGTAGGCGGTCATCTGGTCGTTGCGGGGATCGAACTTGTCAGCGGTGTTGAGGTAGTACGCGGCATAGGAGGTCTGGCAGTTCCCGGCAGATCGGCACTTAGTCAAGCTGAGCTCGTTGCCGCGCTCGTCGTGGGTGACTTCTGTGGTGTTGCCGTTGCGGTCGGTGATCTTGCTGAGGAAGCCGCCGGTGTCGTAGTTGTAGGTCGACTTCTTGCCGAGTTGGTCGGTTTGGCTGGTGGTTCTCAGGACGCGAAGCACGTCATGCACCGAGACCAGCGTTCCGTTGTGGGGATCGGTGATGGTGACGGTGGCCTGCGGGTCGCCGTCAGAGGCTGGGGAGTACTGGAGCGCGCTGAGTTTCCACAGGCCACCGTTGGAGTCGGTGTGGGTCTGCAGGCGGCCTCCGTCGGCGGCGTTGGTGTTGTCCGCCCACACTCGCCCCGACGGCAGCGTGGCCCTGGTCATCTGCGGCGCCGCAGCGCCTGCCAGGTAGTGGGCGCGGATCTCCGACGCGGCCAGTGACCGGCTGTAGATCGCGGCCTCGTCGATGTCGCCCTTGAAGGGGAACACCTGCGTGGAGGAGGTGGAGGCCGGCCAGGTGGCGGAGGCGTAGCCCGAGCCCAGGCGCGTGGAGAACTGGTCACGGTGATCGATGGTGCCGTTCAGCGTGCCGGCGGCCTGGCCGTCCAGGTACAGCGTCTGGCTGCTGCCATCACCCGACAGCGCCACATGGTGCCACTGGCCGTTGTTCACCGCACCGGCAGAGGTGATCGGGGTGGGTTGGCCGTTCCAGAACTGCCCGCGCAGCTTGCCGTCGGTCCCCACATACAGCACTGGCGTGAAATTCGACGGCGCGCCGGAGGACGAATCGCTGTGGCCCAGAACGACCCCGGAGCCGGTGGTCTTGAACCACGCCTCGACCGTGAGGTAGCCACCCCGGCCACTGATCGCGGCATCAGGAAGCAACGCGTAGGAGCTGGAGGCCGACGTTCCGGCGAACCTCACCGCGGTGTCGGCCGACCCGCCCAGGGCCCCCGCCACCCCGACTGTCGCGTCATAGGTGCCGCTGTTGAAGATGGCATCGTCGCTGCCCAAGTTCCAGCCGACCGCACCGGCCAGTTTGGAATCGCTGGCGCCGCTGGTCTCATCCAGTCGCCAGTAGCTGGAGGGGACCGAGTTCAGCACGCTGGTGCTGTAGCGGGAGGCATTGGCGTAGGCGTAGGTGGTGCACGCGGTGCTCGAACCCGGGCCGCACACCTTGACCAGTTTGTCGCCGTCATAGGTGAAGGACCAGCTCAGTGGTGCCCCGTTCACAGGGTCGGTGGACACGCCGTTCGCATGACCGCCGCTCCAGGTGAAGTACAGCGACCGGCCCCCGGTGGAGGTGACCTTGGCCAGTTTGCCGTCGGTACCGTAAACCAGGTCCTGGGCCCGGCTCCGGTTGTCGGTCACCTTCACCACCCGGCCCTGGGCGTCGAACACATACGAAGTGGCGGACTTGTCCATCAGCCGCCATCCGCCGCCGGTCACCGTCGCCAAGGTGGCGTAGGAGCCCTGCGGCGGTGCGTAGCTGCCGTCCCCGATCGCACCGAACCGCGATTGCCGGCCATCGGGATAGGTGACCAGCACAGTCTGCGTCTGCGGCTCCTCCATCAGCCGCATGTCCCACCGGGTGCTCCATCCCGCGCCGAACATCCCCTCCGTGCGAGGGTCCAGGCTGTTGTAGGTGCGGGTGGCCGTCAGCGGAGGACCGACCGTGGGCACCGAGGCATCGGTTACCGTCTGGGTGTAGTTGCCCACCACATGGTTGAACTCCCGGCCGCCGGTGCCGCTTCCGAGGAGCGAGTTGATCGACGGCTGCTCCGGCTGGGGGCTGATCGTTATCCACGGCGAGGTGACACTGAGACCGTTCGAAGTGTCCTGTGCCTGAATCGACCACCAGTAGCTCTTGCCCCACTTCAGCTTGCCGGCCGGCACGATCCACGTGCCCCCTGTGGTCCACGAGCCGCCGGTACACCAGTCCCAGCTCCCCGACGGCCCTGACGGTCCGGAACAGATCTGGAACCAATAGGACACCTGCCTGCCGGTGGCCGAGGTCGCCCAGGCCCCAAGCGTAGGTGTCAACGACCCGGCCAGCGCGCCGCTCCGAGGCCAGATGCTCTGGAAAGTAGGAGGCTGCGGCTGCGGCTGCGTTGGCACGTAACACAGCCCCAGGTCCTTCCACGCCGTCGTGCTCAACGGCGGCAGGCCCTGTGGATCACGCGTCGCCTGGAAGTCGTGCGCCTCGGTCATGCCTCGGGTCGTATTGAGGTATGAAACCGTGGCACCCGTCGAGTAGTGCGCAAGTGGCGACCAGGCCGGGTAGTAACAACTCGCGGCGGCCGTGGTGGCGCCTTCCGCCGACGTCGGCGCGGCGGACACCCGTCCAGCAGGGCCGGCGGACGGCGAAGAGCCAGACGACGCTGAAGCGCTGGGGGAGAGCGAGGTGAGGGCCTTCCCATCCTCGGAAGTGCCCCGGCCATCCTCGCGGGCGCGCTGATACGGCGATTGCGGAGGCTTCAGTCCTCCTGTCGCGGGCTCCTTCGACGCCTTATGCCGGCCTTCCAGCGGTAGCGCGCCCTTTGGCGGTTTGAAATCCGTTGCCGCGTTTCCGACTGATTCGAGCTTCGTCGTGGTCGACTCGGTCGGCACAAGATGCGGTAACCCGGCGGCCGAACCGGTCTGCTGGACAGGGGTGTCCACATCGGCGGCGGACACCTCGACAGCCGACTGCTCAGTGGTATTCGCCGCTGCCCGCGGGGTCAGGCCGTCCGGTACGCCGACACCTGAGATGAAAACCATCAAGGCGGACACAATTATGGTCGCCATACCCAACCATCGACGCAACGCAAAACGACGCATGCGGCACCCCTTCTACAGGCGCGTAGAAGCCACCAGGGCGCCGTCGGGTAGACGAGTACCTGGATTCATCCAGATAAGCTAAAAGGTTCTGCGTAGATCACTTGGAACGTACGTAAAGAGGGCAGTCAACACAATAGTGATCTACGTCACATCACTATTGGAGATCAATCTGTCACCACGCGTGGAGTATTGGCCGCGGCAATGAAGTTTCTCGGCGGGCAGATCGGGTCGTATGTGAACGGACGTGGGCAGCGCTGGGCGTGTTTACGATCGCCTGAAGCCCGCGGTACAACTGAAGCAAGCCGCTGGCCAGAACCGCGGCAGAGAGCATCAAACGGACACGCAAGGTGTCTCCTCACGAGAGCAAGGAGGTACAGGTGAGACGGGGCGGGAGCCCGCCTGGTTGGCTGTGCGTCCACATCCGGACACAACCGCGCAAGCCGTACGGGGCTGCCCGCGCATCACGCGCTGTCCAGGCGCACTTCCTTGACGGGTGCGGCTCCTTCTGAGGGAGTGGCTGAGCTGCGGCTTCGTGGTTCGGGCCTGGTTGGGTAAGGGATCACGTCCTACCGTCTGAGGCAAGGCGGTGGTGGCGATGGGCTCGTTGCTGGAGGAGCTGGCGCGGCGGGAGGCTGCGGCTCGGCGTCGGTCGAGGGGCTGCGACAGCAGATCAGCGAGTTGACCGAGCGGCTGGGGGTCGAGGAGGACCGGTTGTCTCGTCTGGTGGTCACGCGCGAGACGGTTGAGGAGATCCTTGGTGAGGCCGCCTCGCTGGTCGAGGAGCCCGATGAGGAGGGCGGCTCGGCTGATGCGGCGGGGGCGCAGGAGGAGCCGCCGGAGGTGGTGCGGTTGGGGGTGGTGACGGTGCCGCGGTGGCGTTCGGGGATGGGGACCAAGGTGTTGCCGCAGGCGTATCGGGACGCGGTTGAGATCTTGGTTGATGGGGGCGGGCCGATGCGGGCGGGGCAGCTGCTGGTGGCGATGGGCCTACAGGATGCGGCCTCGACGCGGGAGGGGCTGCGGTCGAAGCTGAAACGGCTGGTCGAGCGCGGTT
>NZ_BAAAZR010000031.1:0-58872 GCF_039537005.1 Sphaerisporangium flaviroseum
GGATCGGTCTCGCTCTTCACCAGGCCGGCGGGCGTGAGGCCGCCACCGGCCGCCGTCTCCGTCCCGTCGGTGTAGGCATAGATGGTGGAGCGACCGCTGGGGAAATCCGTGGTGACCGGCGTCGTCTCCTTGGACTTCTCGCCGAACGTCGTGTAATCCCACTTGATGGCGTAGGTGTTGCTAGTGCTGCTCGTCGACCGCGCGTCCCGGTAGGCGGTCATCTGGTCATTGCGCGGGTCGAACTTGTCGGCAGCGTTGAGATAGTAAGCGGCGTAGGAGGTCTGGCAGTCCCCGGCCGATCGGCACTTGGTGATGCTGAGTTCGTTGCCACGCTCGTCGTGGGTGACCTGGGTGGTGTTGCCGTTGCGGTCGATGATCTTGCCGAGGAAGCCACCGGTGTCATACTCATAATTGGTGGTCTTGCCGAGCTGGTCCGTCTCGTTGGTGGTCCTCAGCACACGCAGCGCGTCGTGCACCGACTTCAGCGTGCCGTTGTGCGGGTCGGTGATGGTGACCGTGGCGTGCGGGTCGCCCTCGGGGTCCGCGCTGTACTGCAGCGCGCTGAGCTTCCAAAGGCCGCCGTTGGCGTCAGTGTGGGTCTGCAAGCGGCCACCGTCGGCGCCGTACAGGTTCTGCCCCCACACCCGCCCGGTCGACAGGGTGGACGTGATCATCTGCGGTGCTGCCGCGCCGGCCAGGTAGTGGGCCCGGACCTCCGACACCGGCAACGCCCGGCCGTAGATCGCGACCTCGTCGATGTCGCCCTTAAACGGGAACAACCGCGTGGAGGTGGTGGAGGACGGCCAGGTCGGCGAGGCGTACCCCGAGCCCAAGCGGGTGTCGAACTGGTCGCGGTGGTCGATAGCGCCGCTACGCGTGCCCACGGCCTGTCCGTCCAGGTACAGAGTCTGGGTGCTGCCATCGCCGCTCAGCGCCACATGGTGCCACTGACCGTTGTTCACCGTGCCGGTGGAGGCGATCGGGTTGGCGGATCCGTTCCAGAACTGGCCGCGCAGCTTCCCGTCGGCCCCCACGTAGACCACCGGCGTGAAGTTCGTCGGCGTGGACGACGTGTCGCTATGGCCTAACACGACTCCGGTGCCCGTGGTCTTGAACCAAGCCTCCACGGTGAGGTAAGCACCTCGGCCGCTGACCGCCGAATTCGGCAGCGACACATACGAGCTCGCGGCCGATGTGCCAGCGAACCGGACCGCGGTGTTGGTCGAGCCGCCCAGCGCCCCGGCCGCCCCCACCGCTGCGTCGTAGGTGCCACTGCTGAAGTACCCGTCTTCACTGCCCAGGTTCCAGCCGGCCGCATCGGCCAGCTTAGAATCGGCGGCCCCATTGGCCTCGCCCAGCCGCCAATAACTCTCCGGCACCGAGTTCAGTACGCTGCTGCTGTAGCGCGACGCATCGGCGTAGGCGTACGTGCTGCACGCGGTGGCCGACCCCGGGCCGCACACCTTGACCAGCTTGTGCGCCTCATAGGTGTAGAACCAGTCGAGCGGTGCCCCGTTCACCGGATCGGTGGACACGCCGCTTACATGACCACCATTCCAGGTGAAGTACAACGACCGGCCACCGGTGGAGGTGACCTTGGACAGCTTGCCGTCGGTGCCGTACACCAAATCCTGGGCCCGGCCCCGGTTATCGGTCACCTTGGTGACACGCCCCTGGGCGTCGAACAAGTACGAGGTGGACGACTTGTCCATCAACCGCCACCCGCCACCGGTCACCGTCGCTAGGGTCGCGTAGGTGCCCAGCGGCGAGGCATAGCTGCCGTCGCCCATCGCGCCGAACCTGGACTGCTGGCCGTCGGGATAGGTGACCAGTACGGTCTTGGTCTGCGGCTCGTCCACCAACCGCATATCCCATCGGGTGCTCCACCCCGCCCCGAACATCCCGTCGGTGCGCGGGTCCAGGCTGTTGTAGGTGCGCGTGGCCGCCAGCGGCGGGCCGACCGTGGCCACCGAGGCGTCGGTCACCGTGGAGGTGTAATTGCCCACCACATGGTTGAACTCCCGGCCACCGGTACCGCTGCCGAGCAGGGAATTGATCGACGGCTGCTCGGGCTGAGCGCTGAAGGACATCCACGGCGAGGTCACGGTCAGACCGTTGGAGGTGTCCTCCGCCACCACCGACCACCAGTAGGTCTTGCCCCACTGCAACTTACCCGCTGGCACCAGCCAGGTGCCGCCGTTGCTCCAGGAACCCGGGGTGCACTGTCCCGTCCCCGACGCCCCCGAACAGATTTGGAAGTAGTACGCCACCAGCCGTCCGGTGGCCGAGTAGGCGTACGCCTCCAGAGTCGGCGTCAACGAACCCACCAACCCGCCCTCGCGCGGCCAGAACCCAGCGAACACCGGCGGCTGCGGCGCCGGCTGCACATAACACCGGCCAAGGTCCTGCCACGCCGTCGTGCTCAATGGCGGCAAACCTTGTGGGTTACGCGTCGCCCGGAAGTCGTGTGACTCGGTCATGCCTTGGGCGGTGTTGAAGTAGGACACGGTGGCGCCGGTCGAATAGTGACTAATGGCGGACCATGCCGGGTAATAGCAACCAGCGGCGGCCGTGGCGGCCCCACCCGCGGAGCTAGGCGCGGCGGACGGCGAAGAGGCCGGGGCACTCCCATCCACCGAAGGCTTACGGGCCTCCTCGCGGGCAAGCTGATACGGGGATTTCGGAGGCTTCAGTCCTCCTGCCGCGGGTTCCTTGAGCGCCTTGTGTCGGCCTTCCAGCGGCAGCGCGCCCTTTGGCGGCTTGAAGTCCGTAACCGCTTTTCCGGATGATCCGAGCTTCGTCATGGTGGACTCGGTCGGCACCAGATGCGGTAATCCGGCGGCCGAACCGGTCTGCTGGACCGGAGTGTCCACATCGGCTGCGGATATCTCTACGGCCGCCTGCTCGGCGGTATTCGCCGACGCCTGCGGAGTCAGGCCATCAGGCACACCGACACCCGAAATGAACACCATCAAGGTGGACGAAAAAATCGTCGCAGCAAACAACGACCGACGCAGCACGGAACGACGCACCGACGCCCCTTCTGTAGGCACAAAGCCACCAGGGCGCCGTCGTCAGACGATTACCTGGACCCATCCGGACAAACTGGACTGATCTCTACGAACCACTTGGAACGTACGCAAAGAGTCCCTGTGGCACAATAGTGATCTACGTCACAGTGCAGTCCACTGCTGCTGGGCTACGCCTGCGCGGCCCGCGTGAGCGAGCTGGCCGCGCTCGACGTCACCGACCTCGCCGAGACCCCCGACGGCCTGCTGGTCACCGTCTATCAGCGCAAATCAAGAAGTTCACCGAGGTCGCCGTCCCGTACGGCCGCGTCCCGGCCACCTGCCCGGTGTGCGCGGTGCGCGACCTGCTGGCCGTCATGGAGCAGGCTGGCCGCACTGCCGGGCCGCTGCTGGTGCGCATCGACAAGCACGGCCGCATCGCCGCGCCGATGACCCGGGCCGGTGCCCGATCGGCGACGCGGAGGGCCGGATGACCGCCGAGGCCGTCGCCGACGGCGTGGCCCGCATCGCGGCGGCCGCTGAACTCGAGGGCCGCTGGACCGGCCACTCGCTGCGGCGCGGGTTCGCCACCGCCGCCCGCCGCGACGGCAAGAGGCTGGAGCGCATCGGCCGCCACGGCGGATGGGCCGACGGCTCCCGCGCCCTGCTCGGCTACCTGGAAGAGGGCGACCGCTGGACCGGCAACCCCGTCACCGGGCTGTAGCCGCTCGGTTGCCGTAGTACTCGCCGGGAATCAGGCGGATATCGCTGACCTGCGGTGAGCTTGTGTCAGGTCCTGGTCGGGAGCGCGGCGAACTCAGCGTGGGCCTGGTCGACGGCGTCAGGATAGGCCTGCGTCATGGCGTGGTCGGCGAGTGCGCGGTAGATGCTGGCCAGGCTCGGGTTCTTTCCTCCGCGCTTGCCGGTGGGGATGATCAGGTCGGAGCGGATGTCCTCGACGGACTCACCGCCTGCACGCCAGCGCAGCACGGTGTGCAGCATGTCCTCAGTGATGACCGGCGGCCGGCCGAACTTGAGGAGTGCATCCGCATGACCCACTCGGCCGAGTGGGTCATGCGGGTGGCCACCAACCGACAGGGAGCATGAGCAGATGAGTGACACCGAGGCGGCGCAGACCACCGTCGTGCCGTGGGAGACCGTCGCCGACGCCCAAGGCCGCCGCGCATGGACCGCCGGGCAGCTGCGCGCGGCGATCGCGCATCTGGCCGACGACGACCCGATCGTGGTCCACGTGGCCACCGACGAGGAAGGCGTGGCCGACGACCAGATCATCGTGGACGCCGGCCACGGTCAGATCCGTTGGAACAACGGCGACCGCATGGAGCGCGACCCGCTGTTCGCGCTGGAGTGCGCCTGGCACACCGCCGACGTTCTGCACGTCCGGCCCGCGCGGATCTCATCGTCGTGATGGCCGGCGCCAGGCCGAGCACCGTGGTCACAGTTGGTGCTCACCGGCCGAAGTCGTGGACCGGACTGGAGCCGATGGGTTACCGTGCCGTCAGCGGCTGACGCTCCAGCCCACCCCGAGTCGTTTCCGCCCACGCGGAAGGCGGCGCTGATGGGAGAAGTGTCGTGTGACAGCGAGCGGCATCCTCACCTCCTGTTCTCGGCGCGTCCGTTGTCGACGCGCGCTCTCGACCAGGCGGGGAACGAGCGTGGGCACCCCCGCGGACTGGGACGAGAACATGCCGCACAACCATCGTGACCTCGGCCGCGCCGTGCGCGAGCTCATGCAGCACCGGCCGGGCCAGACCTACACCGCCACCCGCGCCCAGCTGGAGGAGTGGATGGACGGCCGCGAGGAGACGCCGCTGGAAGCCGTGGCTGTCCTGGCCGACCCGGCCAACGAGATCCTGTGCGAGACGTGCGGGTGGACGGTCGGCATGATCTGCCCCGAGTGCTCCAAGGGGTGCGGTTGCGAAATCAGTTGCAGCGGGTGGCGGCATCAGGACTGGGGACCCGAACTCGACCCTGAGGAGGAGGACGAGAGGAACACCTGCGAGGAGTGTGGCGGCGACTTCAGGATGATGGGCTACGACATCGGGTGCATTTGTGGCTGGCCTCGTCCCAGATCCCTTGGAGCTCGTCGCCCGCGGGTTGGCGGTGTTCCCGAGAGCTCCTGGCGGGCGCCTACCCGACCGGCGCGACTGGCAGCAGTACGCCCTGCATACGGCTGACCAGGTCCGACAGCAGTGGCGGCCCGGGGACAACATTGGCGTCGGCTGCTGGACCAACCAGATCGTCGGCCTGGACCTCGACGTGCACGACGACGTCGAGGGCCGCAGGGTCCTCGCCGAGCTGTGCGTCACCCGGGGCTGGCCCTGGCCCGACACCCTCACCGTTGCCACACCGTCCGGCTGTCGGTTTCCGAAGTCGCGTGCACGGATGCGCGAAGTGGACTGCACGCCTGCGGGCGTGGGGGTGCTGCTGGCCACGGGCTACCGGCCCGGCGTGGAATACCTGGCTGCCTTGGACGGCACGCTGGACGGCGAGGGGATGCCGCGCCACCGCGGCGGGGGTCCCTGGCCCACCCCGGGCTGGGGTTCGTCGGCCTGGATTGGCAGCGCTCGTTCGCCTCGGCCACGCTGCGTGGCGTGGGCGCTGACGCCGCCTACGTCCTGGACCGACCAGGCCGTGAGGACGGCATCACCCCCAATACCGGCCTGGATCCGGGCGGGCAAGCTCGCCATGACCACCATCCTGCGATCTCGCGTCCGCCTCGACTATCGGGTGAACGAAACAGCGAGTTCGTTCCGCTGCCGGAGTGGGCCGATGTTCTGGACCGTGCACTTGCCGGCCGCTGGTCAGTGACGCCCGAGGCCGGGACAGATCCCACACCTCGGGACACACCCGTTAGCGGTCGTTTCACTGACGGACTCGACCTCTGCTGGACGAGACCCGGCCGGCCCGAGTGTTACGGCGTGGAGAACAGACCGGCCCCCGGAGGCGAGGAGCCGCCGGGGCTGACGCCGTTCGTGACCCGCAGGAACTCCAGCTTTTCCGCATCGACGGAACCCGCGGCCGCCGTGTAGACGACGAGCCGGATGTCGCAGCCGGGGACGGTGAGCACGTCGCAGTCGCACGTCACCTCGCCAACCTGGGGGTGCACGATGGTCTTGCGAGCCGAGACGTGCAGACCGACCGCACCCTCGTCCCACAGCCGGGCGAACTCCGCACTGGTGGAGCGCAGTTCCGCGACCAGGTCGATCAGCCCACGGTCGCGGGGGTAGTCGACGAGAGCCGTGCGCAGATCGGCGACGAGGGTGGGCTTCAGGGTGTCGCCCTCCTGGAGCACGGGCCAGGCCGCGAGCCCGCTGGGCCCTGCGGCGAAGACCGCCCGCACCAGGTTCCGCTCGACGTGCGTCCGTGCGCTGGGGTCGCCCAGCAGCACTGCCCAAGCGGGAGTCCAGGACAGCAAGGTCCAGTCGGCACTGAACACGCCCACGGGGAACTCCCCGAGGCGAGCCAGCATCCGTTGGACCCCCGCTGGAACATGCGTGGAGATCGTCCCCTCCTGTGGCGGGAGGAGGCCGGCCAGCCGGTAGGCGTAATCGCGCTCCACGGGTTCCAGTTGCAGTGCCCTGGCCAGGCTCGCCACGACCTGCGCCGAAGGGCTCGTGGCGCGCCCCTGCTCCAGCCGCACCACATAGTCGACTGACAGCCCTGCGAGCTCGGCCAGTTCCTCGCGTCTCAACCCCACCGCACGTCGTCCGGGCCGCGAAGTCCGGCCGACGTCGATGGGAGAAAGCCGGTCGCGCCAGCGGCGCAATGCCGTGCCAAGGGTCTCGTCCACTCGACCAGTATGTCCACTGGGCAGCCGTTTTGCCTGGTACTGGCCGTCCTACCCCCGCGGAGGGCACTGGTTGTCCTCTCGCCGCTGGCCGAGAGTGAAACACATGACAACAACGTTCATCACAGGAGCCAACAGATCCCTCGGGTACGAAACCGCCCGCCGATTGATCGAGGCCGGCCACACCGTCCTCATCGGCGCTCGCGATCCAGAGCGCGGCCAGGCAGCCGCCGAGGCACTCGGTGCCCGTTTCGTCCAGATCGACGTGACGGACGACGCGTCGGTGGCCGCGGCCGCCGCCAACGTCGGGGCTCGCGAGGGAGTCATCGACGTCCTCATCAATAACGCAGGTATCTTCGGAACACACAACCCGGCCGACCAGATCACGGCCGCTGACGCCAGCGCGGTGTTCGAGGTCAATGTCGTGGGGATCGTCCGAGTGACGCACGCGTTCCTGCCTCTGCTGCGCAAGTCCGCGAACCCGGTCATCGTCAATGTGTCGAGCGGCATGGGGTCGTTCGCGGCAACCCACGACGCCGAGCGCGTCGAGTCGAGGCCCGTCGCGCCGCTCTACACATCCTCGAAAGCTGCCGTGACCATGCTGACCACGCAGTACGCGAAGGCCTGGACGGACCTGAAAGTGAACGCGGCCGACCCGGGCTATACCGCGACCGACTTCAACGGGCACAGCGGCCCGCAGACAGTGACCGAGGGGACCGACGCGATCGTCGAACTCGCCACCATCGGGGCGGACGGACCGACCGGAACCTTCCGTGACCGTCACGGTGAGATGGCCTGGTGATCCACCTCTGCATTCGGGGCGTGCCCGGCACGGAGGAGGGAGACCCCGGCAGCCCCGAGTCTCTCGCGGCATACTCGGCGATCCGCCCAGACCACACTGACTGGCCGGTCGACCCCGTCGACCGCCAGAGGCCTTCCACCGCAGGGCCGCGCGAGCACATTCGCGCGATGAACGTGAAGGAGACACCATGTCCGATCTCGAGTAAAACGCTCGATTACCAGAGAAGAACACCGCGGGCGCGACGGCGGCGAGTCCCGTTCCGGCATGTAGCTCGTCGTGGGCGAAGACCGCGCTCCAGCTCTGGTGGGCGTTCTCGGTGGCGAGCGAGTGAGCGAGCGCGGCTGAGGAGATAAGCGCTATGGCTACCCGCCCGGCCAGACCTTGCATAGGCGGTATGACGAATCGCAGAGCACTTGAAGATGATGAACGGGCCAAGCGGCGGTTGCAGTCGGCAGCTGACCGCAGCGCAGATCCTTCCTTGGTGAGATTCGCACGGCGGGTTCAGTCGCGGAGAGACCGCGCAGTCCATCAAGAGCGTCAGCGGCGAGGTGGCTCCCCCAGATGACCGTGGTGATGGCATTGGCGGACCGTTGGCGGTGGACTGCGGCTCATCACGACGCCTTTACGATGTAGATTCACAATGGCTATAGCCACCGGTTTCAACCCGAGCCGTCAGCGTGTACTGGCGCTGACGGCAACGGGCAATGCAGTACATCGCTTAGATGTTTGGCACGCTGGGCGACCTCATCGTCTCGGCGAAGTCGTTCGACCACGCGAGAGCAGTCCTAAGCGGGGCAACGGTCGGGGATACGCCTCGTTCGGTGGCCTCTCCTCTCGGTTCCACATACTGAACCTTTTTCATCCTCTGGCGGCATGTGCGACGCGGTGGTTTTGAAGGACGGCGGTGGCCTTGCACGGGTGGCCGGCCTTGGCGGGGCTGCAGCGTAGTTTCCGGAGGATTTTCCAGCTCTTCAGCTGGGCGTTGGCGCGTTCGCCGGGTCCGCGGAGCTTGGCGTGGGAGCGGTTGGCTTGTTTCTGTGACGTGGGCTTGTTCTTGCCCTTGTACGGCGTGATGATCGGGCCCTCGGCTCCCTGATACGCCTTGTCGGCCAGGGTGATGATTCCGGCCCGCTCCAGCGCACGCGGGATGCCCCAGATGCGGGCGGCGCTCAGATCATGCGCCGTGCCCGGCAGGGCTCTGGAGGTCCACGGGATCGTCCCGTCCGGTGAGGCGATGACCTGGACGTTCATTCCATGCACGCGGTGCTTGCCGGAGAAGCGCGGCCGGTCGGCCCGGACCTGGTCAGTGTGGATCGGCGTGGCCGTCCAGCGCCAGGTAGTGCATCCCGTCCCGCTTGGCCTTGCGGCAACGCTTGGCCGAGCTTGGGTGAAGCGCGCCGACAGCACCGCCCCCGTCTGCTGCGCATGGCGTCACGCGGTCGTCGTGGACACTGCGAACCCCGCGCCGAGTTCGACGAACGTCTCGCTCTTGCGCAGGTAGACCAGTACCAGCAGGGCCTGTTGTCCGGGGTTGAGCCGCCGCCAGGGCGACCCGATCGCCTTGCGGTGCCGGCGGATCAGGCCGGCGACGTAGTTCAGCGTTGAACGCGACACATCGACGGCAGCACGATAGAACAGCATCCGAAACCCCTGGTTGTGACGGTGATGGTTGTGGTGATCAACCCGTCTACCAGGGGTTTTTCTATGTCGTTAGGCGAACACCGGTCTTGCGATCATGCTGTGTCCAGCAGTCCGCTGTCAGGGGATGAAAAAGACTCAGTGCCCCGTCCCACCGGCGAAGACAACCGCGATCACCTCACAGCCGACCGGCTCGCGTGCCCGTCGTTACGCTGACGTTCCAACCTGAAGCCCTTCGGCGGAGTTATTTCTCTACATGGACCGCTACGAGGGGTTCCACGAGTTCGTGCACGCTCGCCAGCAATCGCTGATGCGGACGGCGTACCTGCTCACCGGGAACCCCCACCTCGCCGAGGACCTGTTGCAGACAGTCCTCACCCGCCTCGCCTCCCACTGGACCAAGCTCGCCAAAGGCGGCAACCCCGAGGCCTACGCCCGCAAGGCCCTGGTGAACCAGAGCATCTCCTGGCGCCGGCGCAAGCACGTCGAGCTCCTCGAAGCCGAAGCGCCGGAACTCGCCGAGTCCCGGCAACCGCACGACGAGGCGACCGTGCGCCGCCTGGCCCTGCTGCACACGCTGGCCCAGCTCACTCCGAAGCAGCGGGCGGTGATCGTGCTGCGCTTCTACGAGGACCGCTCCGAGCACGAGACCGCGCAGCTCATGGGCGTCTCGATCGGCACCGTCAAGAGCCAGACGCACTACGCGCTGTCGAAACTGCGCGCGATCACCCCTCAGGAGGTGTACCGGTGAACACACTACGTGAGGACCTGCACGCGCTGGCCGAGCAGGCGCCCGCCGTCGACCTGGCGGCCCGGGCGGTGCGGGGGGGGCGCAGGAGGCGCACGACCCGCCTGATCATGGCGTCCGCCGCCGTGACCTGCCTGATCGCGGGCGGTGGCGCCACGCTGCTCCCGCAGATGCACCTTGCCCCCTCGGTGGTGCTTACCCCGCCGGAGACGACGGTGCTCCCGCTGCCCGCCAAGGGGGTCGGGCCGGTCGAGCAGGCGTACAGGCAGAGCTGCCCGATGACCGGAGATCCGTGCGCCAGGCGCGCCTGGCGGATCGTGACCGGCGGGGGCGACACCTACGAGCTGGCCGAGGCGTTCGAGAAGGGGCCGCTGGAGGTCACGGCGGACGGCCGCAGGATCGCCTACTACAGCTCGGAACATCGCGCGATCGTGGTGCGCGACCTGGCGAGCGGCAGGACGTGGAAGGCGCCGCTGAAGCAGCCCGCAGAGGACTTCGCGGTTGAGTACGCCCTGCGGCTGTCTCCCGGCGGGCTGCGGTTCGTCGTGTCGGGGTGGGGCGGGCGGCGAAAGCCGAACAAGCTGGTGGACGTGCAGCGGGGGACGGTGACCGACCTCAAGCGCGGGTGGTGGCCGGTGAGCGTGTCGGACGGGTCTGGACCCGTCGTGCTCGCCAAGCCGTACGACATGACCAGCCAAGTGTGGGTGCTCGGCCATGACCCGATCACCATCCGGGACTTCACGTACGACTACAGCGCTCTCGCGTCTGACGGGCGGACGCTCGCCCGGCTGGGGCAGACCGTCGATCGGGACCGGCAGCCGATGGTGCGGCGGGACGGCTCAATCGTCGTTTTCGACGCGGTAAGCGGCGGCCGGGAAACCCGCATCCCGATATCCGGCATCTCAAAAGGGCTCTACCCCTTACGGCTCGGTGGCTGGCTGAACACCACGGAGGTGACCACGCTGGCCGCACCGGAATCACCGGACAGGCCATCGGTGGTTTACGCGGTGGACATACGGACGGGCAAAAGCAGGGAACTGTTCACGCTCCGCGAGGACGGGGTGAAGGTGGTACCGGGCCTGGTGCGCTGACCGCGTAGTCGGCCCTCTACCAAGGAGCCTTTTCCATCCTGCCCTGCACAGGCTCTAGAACAGCGACGGAGCAACTCCCTCGGGTGCCATCTGAGCGCCGCATGGCCCGCATCCCTGCAGGCCATGCAGCCTCGGTCATCCGCTCAGCGCCTGTTGACCTGCGACAACAAGTTGAAAAAGGTTCACTGGATCATCCCTCGTTGAGGTCCAGTTCTAGCGGCACGTCGGTTGTCGTCAGATCGGTTCGTGGGCGCAGGTACCGGACCGGGTGGCGCCATCTGCCGTGCTCGGCGGCGACGTCGACCTCGATCTCCACTGCCAGGTCGGGACGGACGCGAATGTAGTCGACGGCTTCGTGCCTGCCGTACAGGCCCACCCACCCGGACGGCAGCCGGTCCGGCCATGGTGTGCGGCGAAGGTCGAGTAGTCCAGGCCGGTCATCAGGCTGATGGAGCGGACACCGAACGCCGTGGTGGTGCAGCAGTCCATCCGCGCGGCCGCTCCGAAAGCACGGAGAATCATCCGGAGCACTGGAGCACGCCGGCCCCACGCGGCCCGCCGTTCGGGGTCGTGTTCGGCCACCCAGACGGCGTTGCGCCAGATGAGGATCTGCTGCCACTGATCCAGAAGCGGCCCGCTGTCGGGAGCTTCCGGGACTCCCCACAAGTTAGATGTCTGGCCGTCCCCTCCCCGGGGGGCCGTGGAAGAAATCTGGCTGGTGTGGGAGTTGCGCGCAGATCTCCACCGGTTGACGGAGGTCACTGCGTCGGCCCAGTCCGAGTAGAGGAGCCGCACGCGCGGCACCCCACAGCCAATTGACTGCCCGACTAGGCAGTGGCGCGGCAGCAAGCTCGTCGACTACAGCCGCCAAGCGCGGCACGTGTCAGCGCTTGTACAAGCTCAGGGACAACTTGCTGGCTGAGCGGATCAGCTTGATCGATCCAATCCTCTGTTTCGGATAAGCAGTAAATACCATTAGATGCTTTCCGAATTGTCGGGGCCGAGATGCGGCTCTTGCGGCCACAATCTCCGTTTTCCTCTCCGTGAGCTGCATGAAAGCCACTACTTTCCTGTTGCGTCGTAGTGTCGCGCGTTGCCGCTCACCATGCATATGTTGCGAATCGGTAACGGCACGGAGCGGGGTTCGCGTCTTGGTCTCTACGATCAGCGCCTCATTGACCCCACGAGTCAACGCCCGTCACCTGGTTGCGCGGCCCGGTGGCACATTCGCTGAGGAAGAGGCAGTCATGCAGCGCAGTACCGACATCGGCAACGCCACCATCGCCGACGTGAACCTGGCCTATCTGGAGCTGTACGTACCCGACACCACCGCCGCGACGGAGTACTTCGCGCAGTCCTTCGGCTTCGCCCGCTTTGGGGTATGCGAGTCGGCTTCCCACCGCACGGTCGGCCTCGCCCAAGGGGCCATCACCCTGCTGCTGACCGAACCGAAGGTCTTCGACCACCCGGGCAGCCGATACGTAACCGAACACGGAGCCGGGGTCGCCGACATCGCGATGCGCACCGGCAACGCCCGCGCCGCCTACCAGGCTGCCATCGCCGCCGGCGCACAGTCCATCGCCGAACCGATCGAGACCACCGACGGGTGGGTGCGCGCCACGGTCACCGGACTCGGCGACCTGGCCCACACCTTCGTGCAGCCGCGGACCAGCGCGGCCGCCGCCACCCGAGCACCGGGGCTCACCCCGGTGGGCGACATCCACCTCGCGCCGCTGCCCCGGCTGTATCAGGTGGACCATCTGGCCATCTGCCTGCCCACCGGGCAACTGGGCCCGGTGAGCGAGTTCTACTGCCAGGGCCTGGGGTTCCGGCAGATCTTCGACGAGCAGGTCACCCTCGAAGGCCGGCCGGCGATGGACTCGGTGGTGGTGCAGAGCCTGTCGGGTTCGGTGACCTTGACGCTGATCGAGCCCAGCGCGCACGCCACCCGCCCCGGGCAGATCGATGAGTTCCTGGCCGAGCACCGCGGCCCCGGCGTCCAGCACATCGCTTTCACCACCGACGACATCGTCACCACCGTCTCAGCGCTGACCAACCGGGGAGTGGCTTTCCTGCCAACCCCGGCCGCCTACTACAACCAGCTGCCGCAACGCCTGCTGCCCTCCCACCACAGCATCGCGAACCTCGCCAAGGTCGGCGTCCTGGCCGACGAAGACCACCACGGGCAGCTGTACCAGATCTTCACCCGAAGCATCCACCCGCGCCGCACCCTGTTCTTCGAGCTGATCGAACGCTTCGGCGCGACGACCTTCGGCGCAGGCAACATCGAGGCCTTGTACGCGGCCGTCGCGCACGCCTCGCGCGCCGAACGCCAGCTCGCCTAGGCCGGCGGCGATGACCACCACAGACACCGGCACCCCCGCAGCGACGCCCTCCCCGCCGCAAACGCCGCTGACCGTCGACGACATCGCGCAATGGGCCGCCACCGAGCTCGAGCCCGAAGTGTGGGACTTTGTCTGCGGTGGCGCCGGCGACGAGTCGACCCTCCAGCTCAACCGCACCGACCTGGCCAATATCCGGCTGGTGCCGCGAGTACTGCGCGATGTGGCGCACCCCAGCACCCACACCACCCTGCTGGGCACCCCGGCCGCGATGCCGGTCGCGGTCGCCCCGATGGCCTACCAGCGGCTGATCCACCCCCACGGGGAGCTCGCCGTCGCCCGGGCCTGCAAACGCGCTGGCATCCCGTTCACCGTCAGCGCCCTGACCAGCACACCGATCGACCAGCTCGCAGCCACCGGCGCCACCTTATGGGCGCAGCTGTACTGGTTCACCGACCGGGCCCGGGTAGGTGAGCTGCTCACCCAGGCCGAGCAGGCGGGATGCCGCGCGGTGGTGCTGAGCGTCGACATGCCGCGCATGGGCAGACGGCTGCGTGACATCCGCAACGATTTCACCCTGCCCGCAGGGCTGGCGTCCGGCGCCGATGCGGCCGGGCTGGCCGCGGCCGGTACCCGGCCGGGATCGTCCATCGCCCGCCACACCGACACGATCATGGACGCCCAGCTGAACTGGGATGACATCGAGTGGCTGAGCCGGCAGACCGTCCTGCCCGTGGTGCTCAAAGGGATCCTGGACGCCCGCGACGCCGCGCTGGCCGCCGAGTTCGGCGTCGATGCGATCGTGGTGTCCAACCACGGCGGCCGCCAGTTCGACGGCGCCCCCTCCACCATCGGCGCACTACCGGCAGTGCTCGACGCCGTCGCCGACCGCTGCCCAGTGCTGATCGACAGCGGCTTTCGCAGCGGCCTGGACATCCTGCGCGCGATGGCTCTGGGCGCCGGCGGGGTGCTGCTCGGACGCCCGATCCTGTACGGCCTGGTCGGCGGAGAACGCGGCGTCGAGCTCACCTTGTCGGTCTTGCGAGAGGAACTGCTCGACGCCATGACCCACACCGGGTGCGCCGACCTGCGCGCGGCCGCTGACCTGGCCAGCGTCATCAGCGAAGGGCTACTGCCCGCGCCTGCCGCCCTGACATGAGCGCGCATCCCTGACGCCGACACTCCGACGCACACCCGCCGTGCTCGGCGCGCACCTACCCCGAAGGAGGCTGAGATGAAAGCCCTCACCGTGACACTGGCCGCCACCTGCCTGGCACTGGCATCGGCCGCGCCAAGCTCGCCCGCCACTACCGGCCAGGACCAGGCCGCCATCGAGACGGCCACTGCCAGACCCGCCGACGCGGCGCTGGCGGCCGGGCCACCCGGCCAGCGGGCCTGCTGGTATGAGCCCGGCCCAGACGCTGCGGCCATGCTCACCCGGCAGCGCCACACGAGGGCCTGGTACATCCACACCAGCCCGAGCGGAACCTGGGACCAGCACCTGCGGCAGTTCACCGACAAGATCGGCAAGAAGGGGCGATGGTGGACCCCTGCCTACAACACCGCAGATCCTCAAGGACTGTCCTGCTGGACCGCACTGTCGGGCGCCGTATGGGCCCCGGCCGGCACCACGCCGCCTGGCGGTCGGCCATGAACCGCACCCGCGACATCGGCAAAGGCCGCATGAGCAGATGGAGCACCAACGCCGTCACCAAAGTGGTTGCCGTTGCGGTGACCGCCGCCCTCACCGGCTGCCTCGCAGCCAACCAGCCCGCCGTGCCGCGCGTCTCGGCCACCACCCAGGTCACGGTTTCAGCCGCGGCTGCGTCCCCGGCGCCGCCGACCGCCGCCAGCGTCGAGGCGAGCTTTGCCACCGCCGCCACCGTAGGGCTCCCCGGCGCGCGCAGCACCACCATCCCAGCCCGGGGCACCTCCGGCGAAATCTTGATCTGCGCTCCGCTCACCCCGCTGCACGGCGTCGCCAGGGTACAAGTGCCCAGGCGGTACGCCACCGCCGGCCGCGAGCTCATCGTGCCCGGCACCGGAGTATTCACCCAGCAAGGCTGGATCCTGCCCGACACCGCACACGCCACCACCCTGATGAGGCGCATCACCACCCGACTGAACCGGTGCCGCTACTCCGGCACAGCCGACGACCCGGTCACTCCGGCAAAGAAGATCCGCGCCACCTCCACCACCGCCGCCTACGCCACCGACAGCGCCGGCTGGCGCGGACATACCATCGGCCAAGCCGTCTGGGTCGCCAACAAACGCACCTCGGTCAACGTCCGCGTGCTGGTCCAACGCGGACCGGTCCTGCTGGCCCTGGAATCCATCGACTACACCACCGGCAAAACCGAACAAGCGCTGATCGAATCCAACTTTGGCCGGATCGTCGCGGTGCTCACCGACACCAGGTAAGCGGACGTGCCGGCCCCGGGCAGGCAACCCCTTTTCGCCAGGCGCACACACCGGCCGGACAAAGACTCCGACTCCACGATGCTCATCGCGCTGCTCCGGTCAGGACGGCTCAGCGCCTGGGACCGGGGCGCCGCCCTGGAGGAGTGAGGCCGACAGCTGGTGGCCGGGCCGCGGGACCGGGCGCGCTCGTCGGGCCGGGGGCGCCGGTGGAGCGTTGATGGGCCGCCAGCATGCGGGCACCGGGCAGGGGATGGGCCGCCTGCACGTAAGGCAGGACGGCCGCGAGCTCGGCTGCCAAATGTGGCCGGCCGATCCGCTGCCAGGCGGCGATCACCTCGGCCAGAGCAGTCACGGCGTGCAGCAGCACGCTCCAGGCAGCGCTCTGCGGTGCCTGACGGATGACCAAGACCGCGCTGCGCATGTCCTTGTGAGCTAGGGCGTCGCTTCTCGGCCGCCCGGGCGGGATCTGAGCGGCCTTGGCGAGCAGGTCGGCCAGTTCGGTCACCGGCCCGGCCGTGGGTTCCATGCGGACCGCCAGCGCGGCCGCAACCGCTGCGGTATCCCTGGTGGTCCTCGACCTGGTCGCGGCGTCATGGTGCGGTGGGGTCGCGAGCTGGACGGCGATCTGCTCGATGCGCTCCGCGGCCGTGACCCACGCCCCTGTCCATGCCTTCGGACCGGGGGTTTGCAGGCCAGCGGCGGCGACCGCCGGGCGGCACCACTGGGCCAGTGCCGCGGCTTGCGTCGCCGGAGTGGGGCAGGGCCAGTGCTCGCGCAGCCGGGGCAAGGTCAGGTCGGCGGCCAGGCGACCGCCGGCACCGTACCAGGCCACCATCTGGTGCTCGTCGACCACTGCGACGCTGTAACCGGTCACCGCCGTACGGTCCAAGCTGTAGCGGGCCCGGACCTCCAGCCCCGATCCGCGGGCCAGGCGGACGAACTCTGCTTCGCTCGCGGCCACCAGGGCGCAGGCGCGGACGATACGCGCGGCGCGGTGGCGGTGCAGCTGCAGACCGGCCTTGAGGCGCTGGTGCTCGGCCTTGGAGTAGCCCGGCATCCCGCGCCCGGCACGGCCCTCCACACGACCCAGCCCGTAGCGGTTCTCCATCTCGGCACACAACCGGCTCATCGTGCGCCGGTCGTTCCACGTCGACGCCAGCGTGCTGTCTTCGGCCACCAGGTTGACCATCAGGTGCACGTGGTCGTTCCCGCCGGTCGACAAGCCATGGTGAACGGCCAGCCACCGGCACGGCGCCCGCCCGGCCGCGGTGTCGGCGTCGAAGCGCAGGCGGGTGATGGCGGTGCGGGCGATGTGCGCCCACTGCTCATCGCTCAGCCGTCCGGCCTCCTCGGGCGGCAGGCTGAGCGCGCAGTGCCACACCCACCCGCAGGCCGGGTACTCCTGCAGCAGCACGCGGTGGGAGTCCATGTCCCGGCCGAGCGCGTAGATCTGCTCGGCCTCATCGAGGTGGTCCAGGCGGACGCCGTCAGCGCAGCCCAGGACCGGGTCGGCTGCGATGATCCGCTGGTCGGTGTGCTCTCGGTTGCTGCCCGGGCCGAACAGGTACTGCACCAGGCCGACCGGGTGCCGGCCGCGGGCGGGGGAGATGAAGTTGTTCACCCAGCGGCGCCTTCCACCTCGACATCGACAAGATCCTCACAGTCGGTGACCGGGTCGCCGGTGGCGCGGCCGCGTTCGGGACGCAGGCCGTGCGGCAGGCCCAGGTGTCCGTAGGCGGCGGTGAGCTCGTCCAAGCGGGACACGACGCCATCGATGGCATGCATCGTCGCCTCCAACGCCGGCGGAGGTCCGCCCGTCGCGGTGGCGACGGCGGCCAGGTGGTTGAGGTTGTCGCCGATCGCGGCGAGCAGTCGCCGGACCGCCAGCAGTTCGGCGGCCGCGGCGCGTCGCTCGTTCGCCGTGCCCGCCTCGTCGGCGAGCGCGGCCTCGGCCAGAAACCGGGGCACGCTCACCCCGGCCTCCTGGGCCCGGGCGGCGATGATGTTCTGCTCGGCGTCCGAGAGCCGCACCATGTGCTTGTGCGGCCGACCGCCCGGTTGGCGTCGCTGTCGCCGTACCGTACGGTCTCTGCCAGCGACAGCGGCGTTCTGGCCTGCATACCCCTCGCTGCTCACCTTGACGGCCTCCATCGCGACCACAGCATCCGCCCCGGGCGGTGGGGCAGTTCCCTTCGAAGGTAGAAGGGGAGATCAATCGAATGGAAGGCCCTCAGCGCGATCAGACAGCGGATCATATATCTTGCTGAAGCAGAAACCGGCGGCTCACCGCCTCGATCCCGGAGCGTCCATAAACAGTAGCCGCCACAGGGTGCAGCTCGCGCACTCCCAACGTCGGGCGGGTCAGCAGCGTCTCGACGTCGGCGCGCGCCAGGGCGTGGGTACGGTCAGCGGCGCGCCGCGGCGGATGCGGCCCAGCGGATCGCCACGCGCCATACCCTGTCGCCTGCCAGGGCGGCAGGCTCACAGTACGTCTCGCGGTGGGGTGCTAGCCCAGCAACCCCGATGCCGTTGACCTTCTTAGCACCCAGTTCGCTGGAACGCCGCAATTTCGGCGTCACCGGCCGACAACCGAGCGTGCTCGCGGAGCGTCTCTTGGTTGCCCCATCTGTCGCAAGAGGAGTCGCCTTGCGCATCCGCTCTGTCGTATATGTCGCCATCCTGGCCGGTGGCAATTTCCTGTTCGGTTTTTCGGCTCACGCCGCCGTCCCCGACAGGCAGCAGGGCGCGGTCGTCACCGACATCGTGGAGTACCGGTGCACCACCATCGGCACCGCAGAGTCCCAGGACATCCAGGTCAAGGTCGAGCTGACCATGCCGGCCGGCGCCAAGACGGGTGAGCAGACGACCATCGGCTGGCGCGGGACCTACATCGGCACCGGGCTGAGGGCACCCACCGAGGGGCTTCCCACCGGCACCAACCTGTACGCCTACGGATCCATCAGCGGGATGCCCGGCCTGGCCTCTGCCACCGGTGTGGGCCGGCTCGGCACGGTACTCCCGGGCCAGATCATTCCGCTGCCCACGGCTGAGGTCGGCCTGAAAACGACCCCGTCCAACGCTGGCACGGCGACGGTGAGACCGGCCGCCATCAATATCGGCCCCAGGCCCACCGAACGGTCGATCGACTGTGCGGTCCAGAACGGGGCCGAGCTGACCACCTACACCCTCACCATCGCGGCCGGCGGGCAGACCACCGGTAGTCCCGCCCCTGCGACGACGAGCCCGAAGCCGACCCGCACCGTCACCGAGACGGTGACCGACCCTCCAACGGGCGGGAACCACAAGGTGACAAAGACCCCGCTAGGAGCGGCGGAGACCGGAGGCGGCGGTCAGGCGGGACCCGATGGGCGAGTGTTCGTCGTGACCGGTTTCCTGCTCACTCTCGCCGCCGCCACCGGCCTGCTGCTCCGCCGCCGCACCATCCCTCACCGATAACCAAGGCCCGGCATGTACGGCGCCAATCTGGCTACAGCTCCGCGAACCACACGGTGATGGACTGGCCCCCTTCGGGCCGTGCGCCGGGCGGTGAGAGTGGTGTGGTGGGCTCGCGCGACGGCATCGAAAGCGGCAGACGGCCGGGCGCGGGTTTCGTTGACGACGCTGTGGGCAGCCCGCGCGTGTTCGGCCGCGCTACCTTCCGCGCTTACCTCGGCCATCTGGTCGCCGAGGCATCTGGGGTGGTAGTGCTCATCCCTCGGCGCTGGTGGGGCAGTGTGGTCAAGCCGGGAGGCTGGCCACCGATGGGCTACCGGTGGTCACACGCGCGGCCCCGGCCTGTCTGGGTTCTTTCAACATGAGCTCGGCGTCGCAGCTCGGTGAGCGGCAGGGGGATGGTCTTGCCGCTGCGTCTTATCTTCAGGATGGCTACGTCGCCGAGTTGGAGCCGCAGCTGCTGTTCGCCCCGTTCGGCCTCGGCGTACCGCTCGGGGAAGGTGCGCAGGTGGTGAAGCCATTGCCGTTGGCCGGCGCGCACACAGCTGCCGCCGCAGTTGTTGTGGGTGTAGCCCAGGGCATAGAGCCGGGGCGGTTCGATGCCAGCGGCGCGGGCCTGGTTGAGCATGTCGTCTTTGGTCAGGTACGGCGGCTCGCACATGGGAAATCGTGTGGTCCACGGCGCCCAGCCGCGCTCGATGCCGGCGACGCGGCGGTCTTCGGACCAGTCGATGCCGATGTAGACGACCGTGTCGCGGGGGTCGGCGTGAGCTTTCAACCAGTCTCGGCAGGGCTTTTGCTTCAGCCAGTAGGAGCAGGGCGCGATCAAGGAATTTCCGAGGAATCCCTGATCATGGAATACCTCGAAGGGTGTGCGCCCATCGCACACGACGGTGAGGTCCATGCCGAGCTGGGCGCAGGCGTCGGCGTTGAACCGGTACAGGTCGTGATCTTCGACCAGGGTGTCAGCGAACAGCAAGACCATTTTCCCGGTTCCGTGTTCCGCGGCGACGCGCTGGGCTGCGGCCCAGCTGCCGATGCCGCCGGACATCTGCACCACGTGCAGTGTCATGGCCGATGTAGTTCGTGTGCCCGTAACCGCTCGGCCACGCGCGCGAGCGCGGGCGCGAACGGGCACTCATCTGCAGCGATCGTCTCAGCGCGCACTTCCTTCCCGGACCGCTCTCGGCGCAGGCTGTAGATCGTCCCATCGACGCTCACCGCGGTTAGCACACGTTGGTGGACCTCGCCGGTATCGTGGGGGTCGCTGGCATCGTGGACTTCGGCCCACTCCCGCATAAGGCCGACCGCGACAAGCTCGGACTCGGTCAGGTGATGGGCGATCGTCTCGGAGTGGTCGGCAAGCAGGTCCAGGTCATGGTCGAGATCACCCGTCGCGCCGGGGGCCTGCGCCACCCCTGCGACCCACACCGTCCACTCCCACGGACCAAGATGCTGGACCAGGCGGCACGGCAGCGTCGTTTCGTGACGCTCGCTGGAGTGGATGATCATGAAAAGGCGGCTGGTGTCACATCCCCAGCCGACGCTGCGGTGATGCTGGTCCTCGACTTGGACCAGCAGATGCCTCAGGTCCCCGTGCTGCCTCATACGCACGCTCCCAACTCGAACGCGGTCTGGCATTCGGCGGCGACCTGGCCGGCCAGGTACAGCGGCCGCAGGCCCTGCAGCAGGATCGCCGGCTCGACGAGCTCGGGATCATCGACGACGCGGCGGGAGGTCACCGTGCCATGCGCGGCCTGGTAGAGCAGCCGGTCGCTTGAGGTCATGTGATCGAACCCGGCCCGGACGGCGGCGTTGAGCACCGGCACAATCTGCTGGGCCTGATGGCGGGTGAGTTTCCATCGGATGGTTCGTGGGGGCGCGTCCGGGAGGGTGATGCAGCCGCTGACCTCCAGGGCGATGTATCGGTCCTGGATCAGGTAGCGGGGCAGTGTGACCGCGTCCCGGTCTCGCCAGGTGGCGATCTGGACGTCTCCCTCCATTCGGTGAATCTGCTGACCGACCTGATAGTCGCGGCCGGAGTTCTGCTCGAGGACGGTGAGGACGAGGTCGCGGCGGGTGCGGCCCGGGCGGAGCGTTTCGATCCCGGTAATCTCCGTTTTGATGGTGCGGCGGGAGTGTTTCGGGTCGGGGTAGAAGGCGAGGAAGTCGCCGACCTGGAGGTCGTTGATCGTCATGGGGCTTCTCCGTGGTGTGAGCCATGCGGACATGGACTGCACGCGCGGCAGGGGGCCGTACATGATGTACGGCCCCCTGCGAGGTGCGGTGATGGTGCGGCGCCTGGCGGCATGGATGATGAGGGGCGTTGGGGCCAACCGTTATGGGCTCACCGCTGAGCTCCGCTCAGGAGACTGCTGGGGCAGCAGCGAGTGGCGCCGCTCGGCGAACTCCTCGGGGGAGATGATAGGAATACCGAACTGGACCGCCTTGGCGTTTGGACCCGACATTGTGGCCGGCGGGGGCGGAACCGTACGCGAAGAACGTCATCGCCAACCTGTAAGCGCGCTCACGGGCTGGAAGCGTGCCCGAGGGGGCGCTGCGAGCGGCGCTGCGAGCGGCCGCGAACGGGGGCTCATCATGCGCGGCTCGTACCGCGTTGGTGGTCGTGGGCATTCTGCGGGTCCGTGCTCACGGTGTATCTCCCCGGACGTTGATAAGCGGGGTCGCCGGATCCAATTCCCCTTGGTGGATAGCGCGGAGCACCATCAGCATTCGCCCCAGGATGTTTCGTCCCCGGTCTCGGCATCGGGGCTTGGAGCACTCGCAGTCTCCCCAGTGGTTGTCACACCAGCGGTTCCCCTCGATCAGCTCGGCGCGGCCCGTCGCCACCAGCAAGGTCGTGACGTCGTGGCCACAGGTGAACTTCGCGCGTAGCGCAACCTCCATCGCCTGATAGCGCACCACTTCGTCCCACCTAGGACGAAGCGCGACCCGCCGACCCCGGGCTTTCGCCTCTCCCGGAGTGGCAGCCGCAGCCACCCACGCGCGCTGAAGGGGGTCTGTGGTCTTGGCGGCATTGAATGCGTGCTCGACTGTGGGGTACTCCACTGAACGCCCCGCAAGAGCGGAGTCGATAGTCACCGGGACAACCGCGAAGTTGGACAGAAATCGGTACCGTCCAGCGAAACTTCTGATAGGAGGACTACAAATCGTCATTCAGCCTCCGTTCCTGATCTCGTAAGTGCCTGGTGTGACGCTCGGATTTTGATCCGGCTCGTTGCCGTACACGGTCACGAAGGAGTGCCCACGCCTGCGTTCCGGTGAGGCTTACGGCCACTGCCGTGGTCACAGACGTCTACGAGCTCTGACCGCTCCCGTCTCGGGAGCCGTACATGCCAAAGCCTTCCGCGAGCGCATGGCTCAGCACCATGAACGCGTCGTGCGGATTGAGGTCGTCGTAGATCGCAATGAGCTGACTTTTGATCAGCTCAACGACAGGAATCAGGCGGCTCCTGTCGGGATGGTGTCTGATTTCCTCGCGAGGTCGGCACACCTGGTAGGTGCCAGCCGCTTCGCCGAGCACATTGATGGCGCGGGTCGGCTCACCATTGCGGTAGGCGCGCAGGTCCCCTTCGGCCAGAAGCTCAGCGATGAGGTGTCCGGCTTCCTCGGCGTATCCGGGAGCCTCATGCCGGTAGGACATCTCACGGTGCGCCAGGTCTGCGGCCGCCTCGAACGCTTCGACTGTGGCGCGCGCCATGGAGGAGACGTTTCTGTGGTCGTCGGCAACCATGCTGGTGAGCAGCATGAAGTCGGTGATGCCTTGGATGGCGCGCTCACGCAGAGCGGCTTGGTCCGCATCAGGAATGTCGCCCAGCAACATCCGGGCCCGGTGCAGCCTGGCAACCAGGTCGTTGTGTGGCTGAGGGAGCGGTGGGGTGGTCATTTAGCCTCCGCACTGTGGGACCGGTGCGATCTCGATGTCTAGGCACCTGGTCGGCTACCGTGAGCGGCGCATCGCGTGGACAGGTCGCTGGAGTACCGCTCACGGCGTCGGTCAGGTCGAGGGCACGTTGAAGGTGCGGCGGAAGGCGTAGGCGTCCAAACGCGCGATGTGCACCTGGGACGCGGCCACCTCCCCTCACGATCGACGCGCTTCACCGCGGCCTGCGAGTCGCCGCAGGTCGGTAATCTGGAGAAGGTTCCCTCGGCATAGCCACAACTCGCTGGTGATCTGCCGGTCCGCGCAGTGCCGGAGCGGGGATGTGGTGAACCGACGCGACAGCAAGGCCTCCTGTGTTCGGCCGTCGCCTTTCACCTCGGCTGTTCACGGAGCTCCGGGGGGTCTCGGCGTCTGGATCGTCTCGACCCCGGGTTCTCGGAACGCAGGAAACCTCGCCCGAAGGGCGACCGCGGAGCGGCTCGGGTTTCCGGAGTGGAGAGGTTCCGGGGTAGATCCAGGAAGGCGCCGAGACCACCCCGGAGGCAGCGGATCGGTGAGAAACATCGGTGCCATGTCGGGGTTCAGCTTGCGGTCAGTACGCCGGGTTAGGTCTGCTTGTTGCGTGACAGGACCGGCGCCTTCATACGGGGGGTAGTCCAGCGCGATACGGCCGATTTCCACACCGCAGTCCAGGGTGAGCTGGAACCGCAGCCCCCGCTGTCCTTCTTCGAAGTTCCCTGGTGGCTAGGCCGGGCTGCCAGATGGTGGTGCCGGCGCCTGGCCCCATCCTTGCCGGGACTTCTGCCGAGCTAACCGCGGCGATCGCCGGTGGGCACACGGTGGTCGGCTCGATGGCCACCGGTAGGGAGCGTGGTCGGTTACTGCTGAATCTACGAAATGATCGGTCGAGCCTGGATGTGATGGTCAGAGGCTCGGGAGATGAGATGGCGCGAGGTCGCTACGGGCTATCGCATTGGCCTTCGGGGCTGACCCCCTCGTTGAACTCCAGTCGTTCCCCGTGGTGATGGGCTGGATTTGGGCGATGGTTTCGGTGAGCCAACTGAGCGGAGATTTGCCGCTTGGTATGGGGTGGGTCTCAGCCCTAATCCTTGCGCGAGTTGCGGGCCCAGTTGCAGGGCTTGCTCTACGGTGGGCAGCATCCGGCGTTGCCAGCCCTGTAACGCTGCATCAACGTTGGCGTCATAGCGATAGCACTGGGTGAGTACGGTCACTAGGGCATCTGCCTGCTCGATACCGTTGTTGGCGCCCCTTCCTGTTAGCGGGAAAACGGGAGCTAGCGCATCTCCTATCAGGAGAGCGCGGCTGCCGCCCATCTTGAAGATCATTTGCTTTGGAGGGTCGATGGTGAGCAGGGGGGCGGCTGCCCATGATGTTGTATGTTCCATCAACTGCAGGGCCGGAGCTGGCAGAAGTTCTGCGGTCATGTTCGTCACGAACAGTTTGGCCGCAGGGGTGACCTGGTGCGGCAGGACGAAGACCCGCTGTACAGGATCGCCACCGCACAGCTGCTTGAAGTGTTCGGTGGTCATTGGCAGGTAGAAGGTCCAGTCGGTGCCTACGCTGCCATCTCGCAGGATCGTTGGAAAGATCGCTAGACGTGTTCCAAGCGGCTCGTAGCGCGTGAAGTCTTTCATATCCGCCGGAAGCCAGGAGCTTTGACCACGCCAGGCGACCACTCCGGCGTAGCCCAGTTGACGGCCGGGGTCCAGTAGTTGACGGCCGACCGAGCGACGTCCGTCAGCGAAGACAACGAGATCGGCACTGACGGTGGTGCCGTTGGCAAATTCCACTCTTGCCCGGTTGTTTTCGTCGGTACCGATCGCGGTGGCTCGCATGGCGGTATGAAGGTGCTCGGCAGGCAGTCGTGACAACAGACTGTTGTTGATCAGCTGCCAGATCGTGTTGCGGCCTGGGTAGAGCGTCTGTACCCGCCCGGCTTCCAGCTGATCGGCGACCTTGATCGTCACCACCCGCTCAGAGGGATAAGGGATTATCTGCTCTTGAGGGACTCCGATGGTGTCCAGCACACCAAGCGCGGTGTGTTCTAGCCCGATGATTCCACCTGCCAGGGCCGTGGGCTGTGGTGAGGCTTCGAACACGTGAACATCCTGAAATCCCTCTTGTAGTAGTCGCAAGGCCAGGGTCGGCCCTGTGATCGATCCTCCGATGATGGCGATAGACGGCTGGGTAGCAGGGGGCATGGGGGTGTCCATCCGAGGTCGGCTCAAGGTACACGAGGAGGGCTTTCCCGAGAGGTCTTCAGGGAGTGGAGGCCGCGGACGTAGCTTCCTCTGGCGTCCGGCTCATGATGTGGTCGTCTTTGGTGGCGACAGCCGATGGTCCGTCAGTGAAGAAGTGCAAGCGTTCTTCGCCTACGTCGGTGACGGTTTGCGCGACCATCGTGACCTTGTACCAACCGAAATCGCGCGTGTCTGGATCTTGAATGTGGATGTACCAGTTGGGGTCGATGTTCGTAGCCTGTCGATATTGACCGATCACGATGTGCTTCCTTTGTATGAGCCGCACTGATAGACCCATCCGCGGCAGGGCCTTGATGCGGCGATCAATCGATGCTAGTTAGAGTCGATCTGGGCTTGACGGAGGAGACGCCGATTCCGATCAAAATGTTCTCGTACGCTACGATCGACTCCTTACACGGGAAGTCTATTCATTGACAACGATCAGTTGTGCTAAGACGGGAATCCTCCGCAGCCTGGCGTCCACCGATGAGAAGCACGGTGCTACGTCGAGGGGGGTTCTGCTTCTGGGAGTGACCAGGACCAGCGAACCCTGCGCCTGCCGGGCGCGGGGGTTGGAGCGAGAGACCAGACCTACTCGCCGCGCGTGTCCCACTCAACGGTGACCCGCCACCTGCCCGGCCGCAGCGGAGCCTCGTCCGCGGTGGCCTTCGCCCACCGCAGGTCATTCTCGTAGCTCCCAAGGATCCAGGCCAGGACCCGCAGCTCCGCCTCCAGCCCGGTGTCCGCGTCGATCGCGTAGAAGGACTTCAACGTTCGCTCGTCGACGTCGCCCTCCACGCCAAGCTGCTCGGCGTTCCATCGGTCGAGGGGGATCTTGGGGAGGATCTCCTCGATGCTCGCAGGCATCTCGTCTTCCTTTCTCAGATGGGTGCGGTGTGTGGAAGAGCCTGACCACCGCCTCGGCGGGAAGAGCGCGAATCACTCTTGCGCCGAGCGGAGGATCGGGTGTCACGCCACAGCGAGGAGGCTGCGGATTTGCGCCTCCACGAGTTCCTGGGCGGCCTTGGCGTCGTCGAGGCTGGTCGACAGCAACTCGGATGCTCGGCCGTCGACGACTACAGAGCCTGGAACCGCCGGTACAAGGGCAGGACCTGCGGCCCTGGCAGCCGCGAGCCTTCGCAAGCTCGATCGCGAGCTTCTCCAGCTCCTGCTTGGCCCGCGTGGTCAACGCCGCGACCACCATCTCCTGCATCTCCTGGTCTGCCAAGGGATATGCGTCAGATGGCTTCCTGTGCCGAAATGTGCACCACGTCCCAGCGGCCCCGCTGGCGGGGCGGCGTGCACGTGGTGCACGAAGTACACGCCCCCGCCGGCGCGGACGCGGACGGCGTTCGGCGCTTCAACGTAGGTGCGGACGAACGAACGGAGCCGGTCGCTCTCGCACTGCTGCCGGTAGCTCTCCTTGATGAGGTCGGTGTCGCGTCGGCCAGTCACTGATGAACATCGACCAAGGCGACCGGGTGAGGGTCTTGTTTGGAGGTCGTCGTGCTCAGCGCGCGAGGTCGTGGCGACGGTCGGGCGGGGCGTTCGCTGAAGTCACAGACGACGATTTCGGTGCGCGGGGATACGTCGTGCCAGCTGTTGTCGTAGCCGCGGTGTCGATGCCGATGTTGGGCCCGAGCCGGATCCCGGTCTCTGTCTCGAACCGTTGATGTTCCGGTCCGCTCACTCGGTGCTTCATGCGCATCCCCCGAGCTCGAATGCGGTTTGGCATTCGGTGGCGATCTGATCGGCCAGGTACAGCGGCCGGATGTCCTGCAGGAGGACCGCCGGCTCGACGAACTCCGGATCGTCGCCGGCACGGCGGGAGGTCACCGTGCCGCGCTCTGCCTGGTAGACGAGCTGGTCCTGTGAGGTCATGTGGTCGAACCCCGCCTTGACCGCGGCGTTCAGCACCGGCATGATCTGCTCGGTCTGGTGGCGGGTGAGCTTCCATCGGATCGTGCGGGTGCATGCCTGTGGGTGCCGGATCCGACCGCTGACCTCCAGCGCGATGTAGCGGCCCTGGGTCAGGTAGCGGGGCAGCGTGACCGCGTCTCGGTCCCGCCAGGCGGTGATTTGGGAGTCACCCTCCATGCGGCGGATTCGTTCACCGACCTGGTAAGCGCGGCCGGGGTCCTGCTCAAGCACGGTCAGCACCATGTCGCGGCGGGTTCGGCCCGGGCGGAGGGGTTCGATCTCTGTGATCTGCGTTTTGATGGTGCGGCGCGAGTGCTCAGGGTGGGGGTAGAAGGCGACGAAGTCGCCGACCTTGGGCTCATCGAGTGTCATGACTTCTCCGTGGCGTTCAGCGCGGGTTGGTGCCGGGTCATAGCTGCCAGCGATGGGAGCCGGACCAGTCGAGCACCGCGGTCTCGAGCGTCCACCTCACATCGGCCGTCACCACGACCTCGACCGGGGTAGCCCTCAGCAGGCTTTCCCCGTTGACGATCTGGTGGCGATGCTCACGTCGAGCTGCTCTCCGGTTTCGTTCTCGATACCGCCGAGCAGCAGGTTGGCGATTTCCTTCACCTCGGCTCGGTCGAGGGGCACGGCGGTGCCGTTCTCGCACCAGCGGCAGGGGCAGCCGCGCCGATGACCCTGCAAGCTTCGGTGATCATCGGGCGTCACCGGCCTGCAGCAGCGCTACGGCCTTCCGGTGTTTGTTGTGCATGTCGTTCCTTTCGCGGGGGTCAGCGCAAGCCAGGAGCGCTGGTCGCAATGCGTGTCGGGAGGTGTCCTGGAATGCCGCAGGGGGCCGTACGCGGTGTACGGCCCCCTGCGAGGTGCGGTGTGATGTTGTGATGCCTGGCGGCCGAACGGCGCGGGGCGCTGGCGGCGAACCGGAGTTATGGGTCCATGGGCCAGCGCACCGGTCAGGCCGTGGCCTGATTGCGCTCCAGCAGCGCGTGGAGCCGCTCGGCGAACTCCTCGGGCGAGATGATCGGAATGCCGAGCTCGAGCGCCTTGGCGCGCTTGGAACCGGCGCCGTCGCCGGCGACGACCAGGGAGGTCTTGGCCGACACGCTGGAGGAGGACCTCCCGGCCGCCATTTCCACCAGTTCGTTCATCTGGTTGCGGGAGTAAGCCGCCAGCGGGCCGGTCATCGTGCCGCTGACCACGACCGTCATGCCTGCCAACGGCGCCTGGCCGGCGTCGGGCGATTCGGCGGCCAAGGTGCCGGGTTCGGCGGCGCTGCCGGGTTCGGTCAGGTTCACTCCAGCGGCTTCCAGCTTGGCGATGACGGGGACGAGTTCGGCGAGTTCGGCGACGATCAACGGGGCCTTCTCCGCGCCGATGCCTTCGACTTGCTGCAGCACCGCGACGTCGGCGGCCTGCAGTGCCTGCATGGTGCCGAAGTGCCGGGCGATACGCCGGGACATGGAGCGCCCGGTGCCCTGGACGCCCAGCGCGCACAGTACGCGCGACAGCGGCCGGGTTTTGGCGGTCTGGATGGCGGCCAGGAGTTTGGTGACGCTGGCGGTGCCCATCCGGTCCAGGCCCAGCAACTGGTGGGCCGTGAGGGTGAACAGGTCGGCGATGTCGGTGACGAGCTCGCGGCCGACCAACTGCGTGACGAGCTTGCCGCCGATCCCCTCGATGTCCAGCTGATCCCGTCCGACGGCGTATTCGATGGACGGTGCAAGCCTGCACTGGCGGCCGCGGACGCACCGCCACCGCTGCTGGGAGGTGTCGATGTCCGACCCGCAGTTCGGGCAGTGCAGGGGGAAGGCGACCGGTGTTTCCCGCCCCGTCCGCAGGTGCGCAACCGGCGCCAGGATGCGCGGGATGACGTCGCCGGCCCGCACCACCGTGACGTGATCGCCGATCCGCAGATCGCGCCTGGCGATGTCGGCGGCGTTGTGCAGGGTGGCGAAGGTGACGACCACGCCGTCGATTTCGACCGGCTCAAGCTCGGCGCGGGGTGCGATGACTCCGGTCCGGCCGACCGCCCAGGTGACGTTCTTCAGCTGGGTGATTCGCTCGATCGCCGGAAGCTTGTAGGCGATCGCCCAGCGCGGTGCGCGGGAGCTGAACCCGGCGGCGGCCTGGTCCTCGGCCAGATCGCACTTGATGACGACTCCGTCGATGCCTATGGGGAGGTCGGCGCGAGCGGCGGCGATCTCGTCGACACGCTGCTGGACCTGTTCGACGGTGTGGGCGACGATGCCGGCGACTGGGGTCGCGGCTGTCGTCTGGGCGCCCTGGTCGGCGACCCAGTACATGACGCTGCTGTGGGGGATCTCGCGCAGCCGTACCGCGAAGTCGGAGGTGTCGTCGGGCTGGGGTAGCGCGCCGTAGCAAAAGAAGGTCAGCTCGCAGACGTAGGGGCGGTCCTGGGCGCGCAGGGTGCCGGCGGCCGCGCTGCGGGGGTTGGCGAACGTAGTTCCGTCGTGGGCCTGGCGCTTGGTACAAGCGTCCTCGAACTGAGCGATGGTCATCATGACCTCACCGCGCAACTCGACCGTGTTTGGATGTGCCAACCAGGTTGGCAGGCCGACGATGGTGCCGATCGCGTGGCTCACGTCCTCGCCTGCTGTGCCGTCGCCTCTCGTGATGAGCTGGACCAGGCGGCCATGGTGATAGCGGGCCGAGATCGCCAGACCGTCGAGCTTAGGCTCGACACTCCAGGCCGTCACCGCGTGGCCGAGTCTGCGCTCCAAGGAGGCTGCCCAGTCGGCCAGCTGCTCGGCGCCGAAGACGTTGTCGAGCGAGAGCATTGGCACGGTGTGGGGAACATCGCCGACCACCGAGCCACCCGCGACCTTGCCCGTCGGCGAGGTGGGGAGTACGGGGCCGGGGTGGGCCTGCTCGTAGACCGCGATATCACCTACCAGCCGATCGTAGGCGTCGTCATCCAGCGGGGAGGTGCCGGCGGTGTAGTACGCCTGAGCGGCGTTGCGTGCCTGGGCCACCGCCGCGGCGTACTGCTCCTGGGTGGTGATCAAAATGGCTCCTCAGCAGTGGTTACGTGTCCTGACGATGACGCACGCCTCCGACAATTCCGACCGCTCGCTCGAGGACGTCGTAGCCTCGCTGAGCTCGTCGAACACCGGACACGTGGTGCCTGATCTAGCGCATCACCTCCCAGCTGTCCCGTGTCGTGGTCGGCGGGCAGAGACTCGCAGGCGAGTTGCATCAGGGCGTCGGCGTCGGTCTCGTAGTCGCACCATGCGACCATGGCCACCTCGGCGGCGTGGTCGGGCAGGTGCAGCTCGTTCATGGTTGTGCAGTACGCGTAGGCCATCTGGCCCTCCTTTCGGCGTTCTCCGGATGGCGGGAACGCGGCCCACCGGCCGACATCGCCGCTCGCCTGAACCAAGGGCCAGGCGCCGGACTGGTTCTCGTGGGGCCCGTTGAGCGTCATTGGGTCTCCACCGCCGATGCGGCCGTGCGGGCGTCGGCCATGCATGCTGTGAGGGGCCGTACACGGCGTGCGGCCCCTCACAGAGGTGCGAAGTGATGCGTCTGTGGCCAGCGGCGTCAACGACGTTGACGGTGGTGGCGCATCGGGCTGGGGCAACTCACCAGCGGCGGTTGGATCGGCGCCGTTGCCAGCCCGGCTGCAGAATCATGCCGGTTCGGCCTCCCCCGTGATGACCTCGCTGATCTTCCGCAGGCTCGGCGCGTCCCGCCAGTCGAAGCCGCGCCCTTCGACGGGGACGTGCCGCCAAATCTTCGACGTCAGCCGAAGCGTGCCAGTGTCGTGGGTATGCCAGGTGGCCTGAAGGTAGATCAGCGGCTCGCTTCGCGCCAAGTGAATGGTGACGTACAGGTGGTCGCAGTGGTCCAGCGAGGGTGCGATGAGCGTCTTCCAGTCGTGCCGGCGGGCCAGCTCGAGCAGCTGCTGCGCGGCCTTGGGCAGGGTGACCACCCACAGGCGCCAGTCGCCGGATGCCTCGATCGGGGGCCTGCCCTGGATGGTGAGCTTCCACGGGTCGCGGTCGACCCTGGCTAGGACACCGAATGGAGCGGCGCGTTCGCCGTCGCCATGCTCGCGCCCGGCGAGGATGTCACCGGGCTTCGCCTCGGTGATGCTGGTGAGACCCTCGGGCGGGGCGGTCGTAGGCTTCATAGCCCCTCCCCGAGGTGGACAGGCCCGTCGACGGACAGGACGGCGCGACCAGTGGCCTCCGCCTGTTCGGCGGTGGCCAGGACTTGGGAGGTGGGGGGGCCGAGCCTGGTCCGGCGCTGCGGCAGAACGCAGGTGCAGATCTCCCAGGATTGGAAGATGATTCCGCCGTCCGAGGTGCGTTCGAGGCTGAGGGTGGCGCTGCGGTGGTGGGCGGGGGAGTCGTTCATGGGGTGTCTCTCTTCCGGTGTCGGTCGGTCGGCACCACAGGGTCAGTACGAGGGCAGTTCCAGGCGCCTCCACGGGTCGGCGATGTGGACCTGCACCAACGAGAGAGGTGGGTGACTGGGCTGTTGCGCCGGAGGACGCCTAAGTGCCGCGATCGTGTTAGAACGGCGGCTCGTCGGCCAGCCACACCACACCGCCGCATCGGACATCTCAGGCAGGCGACAGGCGTCCTGTAAGGCTTGACACGATCCCAGCTCGACCTTGCGGCGGGTGAAGTGCGCTCAAACTCCGCCCACTCGGTCGCGGTCGCCTCTGACGGCCCAGGCGGTGTGTGAGCTATGCCTTCATGTCGGGTTGATAGCTGGCTCCGAACTCCTCGCGATTGGCGAACATCTGGTTGATGGCAGTGAGGAGCCGGTAGTAGTGAAACGACTGTGGGTGGGGGTCGACGTAGTCGATGCGGCCGTCCACGACGACCCGGCGCGGCCGGTCGTGGGCCTTGGCAGCGATCGCGTCCATCTCTCGCTGGATGCGGTCGCGAAGGTCGGTGTAGACGACCTCCCAGATGTGCTCCTCGCACGGCCTCTTTCTGCGTGCCCACGACGCCGCGCAGTGATGGCAGCTACCGTCCTGCTCACCTTCGGCTTCGGCGGCCAGGCCCAGCGCCCAGCGCCCAGAAGATGATCGGCAGATCAGCGATGGGGAACTGGACGTCGTGCTCGGTGATGTCTACCTCACCGTCCGCCACGGGGACGAGCTTCCCGTTCTGCCATCTCATGTGCTCTCCGATCTGGGTCCGGTAAGCGGTCACACCCGTCCCGGCGGCTGGGTGCCGGGACGGGCGGGCGTGCTAGAACGGCGGCTCATCGGCCAGCCAGACGGCGCCGATGCGGTAGTAGGCCATGCCGTTGTGGATGCGGTCAGCGATCCGCCATGCCTCGTCGAGGTTGGCGGTGGGGGTGAACAGGCCGCACTCTTCGGGGACGAGCACGGGATGGTTGCGGCAGGCGGCCGCATAGCGTTGGTGCTGGTGTTCGGTGACCAGTTGCTTAAGCGGCACCCGAGTGGTCCGCGGGCTTTGGCAGTCCTCGCGGATCAGCGGTACAGCGGCGGTTTCCAGGCGGACGGGCAGCAGTTCGAGCTCGTCCAGCTCTCGAAGCATGAGCTTTCCTGTCGATGAATGGATGGTTGGCCCCGACCATGTTCGATGGCGGACCTGTCTGGCGGGTGGCGGGGGTTGCGGTCCTGATCGGGCTAACCCGGCCACTGAGTAGGAGGAATGAGAGACCGTTCTCGGGAGCCGTCCAAGCGTCCGCTGGCGCTGTCTCAAGACCTGCTGGCGACGCTTATTTGAGGGAAATGCGACGGCTCAGGCGACGGACATCGTTGCGAACGGAGCTGAGCAGTTCGACCTGCGGGACGGTAGATCCCCAGTCGACGGCGCCGGTGTCCAGGATGGGCGCGGTGAAGGCCACCGTCCCTCCGAGCCCCTGACAGACCCACAGCAGTAGCCGGTGCTTGGCGTGTAAGGCGATCGCGTCGCGCCAGATCAATCCGTCGGGGTCCCGCAGGTGCGGGGCTGAGGGGCGGGCGAGGATATCGGCGATGTAGGGCGAAAACAGCACCGATGCGATGACGTGGGAATCGTGCAGAGTGGCGTACGCCTTCGCCGCCAGCGTGCCCGAGAGTATGTTCGGCCCGTCGTGGCAGATCGCCTCGCGGAAGGTGATGATCCCGCTCTGGGCGCGGGCCTCCAGCAGCACCCTGCCCTCGCCTTGCAGGATGACGGTGGCGTCGTTGCCGGGTCGGTCAAAGGCAGCGTGCCGATCGGCCAGCCAGAACACCGCGTCGAAGGTGGGGGCCACCACCAGCATGTGGCCGTGCTTGGGATAGGTCTCGAAGTCCAGTTGCATTGTGCTCACAGGGTTGCCGTCCGATCATCAGCGATTGCGCGGTCACAGGGCCGCGCACACGTGCAGGGGCAGGCGAGGACGTAGCAGCAGTTGTTACCGCAGCCGGTACCGGTTATCGGCGGCCCGTGTGCTTACCTCGCGGGGTCTTGCTGTGCCGTTGCGATGGCGGGAGCGCGAGAGGGGTCCTCTCTGGGGTGTGTTGCGCCCCCGCCATCGCAACGGCATGCTCCGCAGGCGAGGCAAGCACACGGGCCGGATGTGCCAGCTGTTCAGCCGGGCCTGCGTATCTCGCCTCGGCCCGGTGGATTGCTGTTGCTGTTCGCTCAGCTGGACTGAATTCCAGTCCTCCATTCGGCCCCTCGAGAGATTCCAACGGCCAAGTAGGCGGTGGCCCTATCCCTGGAAGCGAAGGCGTTTACGGTGATCAGTTATGGATGTCAACAACAGAGTCAGCACTGTGGAACAGGCTGCTCGCGCCCTATTGGAAAGATCGGTTACAGGTGGTGCGCGAACTGGTCCAGGCGGACGAGGAGGTCACCGACCTGGAGTCGTGTCTGGCGGCGAAAGTGCGAGCGCGAACGCAGCTGTACGCCCGAGCCGAACGCAAGGGATGGACGGCGGAGGATCTGCGCCGGATGGGCCAGCCGCCGACTTTCGACTGCCCCTTTCCGGCTTATCTTGTCTCCCCCCGGCTGGGGGCATCACGGCTCCGACGACCCGGACGCGAGGCCGTCCGCCCAAGCACAGTGAGCAGGCCTCAGCTGACCACGGCTCATCGACGACGGCGTCGCAGACCGACCCTTTTGCCGGCGACGACGACGGCTTCGGCGGCAACCCGGACAGCATGCCTGCAGGATCTGCGTATGCAGGCCACTAAGGCTGATCGCCCGGGCGCAGGCTCTACCGGGAGCAGTGAGAAGCCCACGCTGTCTGACACCCAACTGTGCTCGCACGCCCCGCACTCGAACTCCTGGGCATGTCCAGAGCCCGGGGCGTCGATCAGGCTGCCGGCGGGGTCCAGCACATAGGTGTTGGCGGCGGCGTCGTAGATGACCTCCATGTAGCGGCGATAGGTGACCTCGACCACCGTGACCGCATCCGACGCGCACGTAGGACAGCGGACAGCGACGGGTTCGGTGTCCCTCGTCTGAGTCAGGTGGTCGATCATCATCGCTGCACCACCGCGGTGGTACAGCTGGTGACGCCATGATCGGCCGCTGTCAGCTCGATCAGCGGGAGAGCAATACGCATTGCCATCCTTTCCCAGGTCAGAAAAGACAAGCCGCTGCGGGCGCAGGCCACGAAGCGGAGAAGACGATGTGCGGGCGGCCTACGTTGCGTCGCCTGGTCGCAGGGACCCGCGGCCGTGGCAGAGCACCGTCGGAGTGCAGCAGGATCAGCTGGGTTTGTTCGCCTCGACCCAGCCGCGCAGCACGTTGAAGACCTGCTCGCGCCACCGAATGCCCGCAGGGACCTCCAGCTCAGCGACGAGCTCAGCCGACCGCCCGCCGAGCCCGAAGGTCTTGAACACCTTGATCGGAGCTGGGTCGGCGATCGGTGTCGGCGGACCGTACCAGATGGTGTGCCCGGGCTCGGGCCACACTGCCCGGTAGTCCTGGCCGTCCAGCGTGAAGAACCACATTTCGTGCCGGGCGCCGCCGCCGCCGCTGATATGGACCTTCCCGCGCTTGAGGCCGGGCCGCTTGGGCAGTTCACCCTCAGGTGGCGGCTCGTACGCCGCGGGGTAACGCTCCCGGGCCCCGTCCGCGGTCAGCTTGCCGCCGACCGTGTCGTAGGGGATCGTCGTGGTGTGCGGGTGCCTGACCCGCCTGGTCAGATCCGCCATCGTCTGGATCTCGGCGCGATGGCCGGTGAGCTGATCTGGTACCGTCAGCGTCCTCTTGCTCACCTTGACGACTTCCAGCCACCGTCCGCCGAGCTGCACGAAGTCGCCGGCGGTGAAATCGACGGCCTGCCACACCTTGCGCCCGGATGCGGCGATGAGGTCTTCCCAGTAGGCGATCTCCTCGAGCGCTTCGACCATCTCGGCCGCCAGCACTTGCTGACCGTGCTCGGAGACGCCGACCCACACCTCCGCGCAGCCGCGGGAGACCCTGCCCGTCTGCTTCACCGGGATGCCCAGGCCGGTCAGCTTCGCAATACGAGCCTGCAGTTCAGACAGCTGGCCCTCCACCAACGGTTCCTGGCCCAGCCACTCGGTGCGGCCGTGCAACGCCCTCTCGATATCGCGCAGCTGCCTTTCCAGGCCCTGGATCCGTCGCAGCGTGGTGCCATGCGATTCGCGCCGGTCCTGGAACTTGCGGGCGGCCTGGGCGCGCCCGAACGCCGCGCCGGCCTTGTCGATGAGCGCGAACGCCTTGCCCTCGCGCTTCCACAGCCGCTCCAGCAGTCTCTTGTGCCGGTTGTAGCTGTGGTGGTCGACCAGCATGGGGGTGCCGTTCAGCGCGTCATAGCTACGCCTGTTGGCCGCGCGGATCGACTCAGCGGTCGCCGTCGCGGCGCCGGCCTGTCGTTGCAGCCGCTCGGCCCGGTATTCAGCGTACTGATACTTGCGCGCCTCCAACTCCCAGAACCCCACGGCTGGGGTGGTTTCATCGATGCGGATCTCGACGGTCCACCCGGCATCACGCAGGTCGCCAGCCGCCCGGTTGATGGTGTGCCGATCGGCTCTGCTGCGCTGCGAATGCGGCAGATACCAGTACGGTTCGCCCAGTTCCTCATCGACGGGCACCTCCAGGTGCTCCGAGCCGCGGAACCGGTGCTTGCTCAGGACCGCTCCAGTGCCGTCGCCGCGGCGCGTTCCGTAGATGATGGTGCCGTGCTGACGGGTATGCACGATCCACATCTGCGGTTTCCGCGCGGGCGTGGTCGTCGTGTCGGTCATGTGAGGTGGACTCCTCTCGTTTGCCTGCCGGCCCGTCCACCCCCCGCCTCGGGGCAGGAGCCTGTGCAGGAGATGGACGAACCGCTGGTCGTCACGGGCGTTGAGCGGGATGAGGTGCACGACGTCGCCGAACGCACGGAAAGGGCGACGTCGTTCAGTGACGCCGCTGATGGTCCAGGGCACGCTGGGCGCCGGGACAGCAGCCGGCGTTCCTTGCGGCGCGGTTTATTACGGCTGCCAATGCGGCCTAGCCCTCTGCCGGCGGCTTGCGGCGGTCCGACGATGGAGGATCCGCACCGGCGCTCCCTAGGGAGCCAGCGGCAGCGCCACCCATCACACGGTTAGTACGACTCCCACAGGGCCTGGCCCCGATGCCGCGGTTCAGGGAAGTCCACCTCCCACGCCGCCGACTCACGGTCGGCAGCTGCGGCAAGGACCTGCAGAACCTGGTGGGAGACGGCCCGGGTGGTGGCGCGCAGCACCCGCTCGTGCCGGTCAGCGACCCGCTTGATGCGGCGCACGTTGACGGCCCGGGCGTAGTGGTAGGCCGCGAAGCGGGGGGTGCGCGTCTCCGGACGCGGCCGCGTCCCCTCTCGGACTCCTTGGGTCACCGCAGCCTGCGAGTACCGCAGGGTGGTGATCTGGTGGAAGGTGCCGGGCACCCACAGTTCGTCGGTCTTGACCAACCGGTCCATACGGTGGCGGAGCGGCGTGTGGTGGACCGTACGCGACAACGAATCCTCCTGGGTTGGGTGAGCCAGTTCGCGTTGCGGTTGTCTATTTGGAGCAGGAGACCGAGGCCTCGGCCTCGGTCTCTCTGGCATCGGGCACTGCGGGTTCTCGCGGCGGGGGAAGGCTCGCCGTAGGCGACCGCAAAGCGGCTCGGCCTTCCCCCGCCGCGAGGTTCCGCGGTAGGTCAGGCAAAGAACGGGACGGCGGTCACGCCGATGCGGACGCGTGAACGCTGGGCTCGCGGTCCGATGGCCCATGCGAACTTGTGCTGGCCGTGGTGGTCCAACATGCACGCCCCGACTTCGGTGAGGGCCTGGTCTGTCCACTGCCTGCGGGACTGGTCAGGCCCGCGCGGCGTCGCTCCGGCGGCGATCAGTCGTTCTTCGACGTGGCGCGCGCCACGCTCACCGGACCTGATCTTCTGCAGGGACCGCTCGGGAAGCGCTGAACCGTCCGGCAGCAGCGTCATCGGCCGCCGTTTGGTTCGGCCGAGGTAGTTGGCGTTGGCCGCACGGTAGATCAGGCCGCGGTGGCCGGGGAAGACGACTCGTCCGTCTGCGGCCACCCGGACGACCGGGTCGCTGTAGGCGAGCACCCCGCGCACTCCTTCGGCGGCCGCCTGGCGAAATACCTCGGCGAGGGTCCAGGTCTCGCCGTTGCTGGGCACGTCATCAAGGAGCACGAACCGGCCAAGTACGATGCTCTGCTCGCCGACGTCCAGCGCAGGGAAGACGTTGGTGAGGCTGGCCGGGCTGGTCGGCATGGACAGGGTCGCCACGCCGGCGAGCCGAGGCTTGGCGGGATCGAGATGGTCGTACAGGCCGTACTCACGGCGGGCAACGACATAACTGCCGCTGTAGTGGTGCCGGACGACGAATTCCTTGGCGGTGGACCGGTCAAGCGGTTCGACGCTGTACCGCTCGGGCCGGAACACGCCGTAGCGCTCGATCTGCCAACTGAACTCTCGATCGCGCCACCGCTGGCATGCCTCTGAAACGGGGTCCAGTTCCAGAGCGTGTTGGAAGTAGCAAACTGCCACCTCGCTGCTCTCCTTTTCAGGTCCGCCCATGGCGGGAGGGCCGCAGGGGCTGGTCCAGATGCTGTCGAGTAACCCGCTCGATGCCGATGCGTTTATCGCCTCGATCACCGCGCTCATCACAACCTCGGTCGTCCGATGTCGGGACGGTGTTGCCGAGCAGGCATAGTCGGTGTCCCAGCCGTGATGTAGGCGAAGGGAGCGGACTGGGTCGGTGTCAGGCGCCCGCCTCGACTGCCGCCCTGGTGGGAATTTCGGTTCGGCGGCACCCGAATGGGCTGCAGCCGGGCGGGTCTTCCTCCCAATCGGCCAAGTTGACGGGGCTGCCGTCGATGGTCAGGTCCAGTTCTGCCTGGCGTTGGTGCCATTCAGCTGCGGTGACCTTCTCGATGGGGGCTTCGGCGAGCGGGACGCGGCTGCGGTGCAGGTAGGCGGTTCCGCGCAGCTTGGTGGGTGCGGCGGGGTGGCCGTGGCGGATGCGTTCGTCGAAGTGGATCGCTTCGGCCCACTCTTTGGGATGGTGGTCGCGCAGTGATCTCCATCGGGCGTTGCCGCTGAATGGGCATCCCACGCAGGCGCTGCGGGTGGTGTTCGCCCGTCCGTGCCGTTCTAAGATCGCTTGGCATCCCTGGCGGGTGAGGCCCAGGTCGATCAGTGGATGCCGGTGTTCGGTGTAGGCGGGGGTGTCCTCCAGCACGCGTCGCTGTTCGTCGCGGGAGAAGCCGACCAGTTGCACGGCACGGCGCCCTTTGGGGACCCGGCCGACGTTTCCGTCGGCGTCGATCGGAGCTCCGAGCAGGGCCCGTAACATCGCCATCAGCGGCCGCACCTTGTAATCGCCGGTGCACTGCCGCTTCAAGATCGCCTGTCCGCCTGCGTGGGTTCGTACGTGCAGCGGCAGGGTCGCGTAGTGGCCGCCGTCGGTGCGCAGCGCGTCGGCGCGGATGTCGCCCGCAGTGACGCGGATCAGGGGGATGCCCATCGGGTGGGCGAGTTCGTGTTCGACCCACTCGACGTTGTCGTACACCGCCTGGGGTTCCCATTGGGTGTCGGCCATGAGCATCACATCGGGACGCTCGATCTCGCCTTGTGCCGCAAGCAACGCCAGCGTGGTCGACTGGACTCCTGCGCCGAGCATCAGCGCCCATAGCGGGCGGGTGGCTGACACATCGCGCAGCCGCTCCACGATTCTGCGTGGCGGCAGCTGCTGCAGCGTGCTCACCGGCGGTCCTCGCACTGCTCGGTGGCATCCTCAGGGACCGCGCTCTGAGGGAGGTCCGAGTTGGGGGCGGCGGAGGCGTCCAGAGCGGGGCCGTGCACTAGGTTGCCGTCGATCAGGAAGCGCACCCGCAGGCCTGAGACGTCGTCTTCGGTGTGGATGTCGAAGCATAAGCCGCCATCGGGGGCCTCATGGATGTAGGCGACCAGTTCGTCGCTTTGCAGGTGAGCGATCGGCCAACCTCGCAGATCTTCGAGCATCTCCACCTGGATGTCCGCGGCCTCGCGTAGGTGGCGGCCGGTGGCCACCACGATGTCTCGGATCTCATCGAGGGTGTCGGGGCTCCAGTCACCAGGACGGTTGAGGGTCCGGTGGATGCCTTCCATCGCCTGGATGTCGTCGATCACCACGTCGCCACGGAATTCGGGCAGCGGAGTTGGTCGGGGGTTCAGCGTGGGGTCCGTCATGGGCGCATCACGCAGCTCTCTTGCAGGTGAGGGTGAACCGGCGTGGCATCCCTGCCGGGCTGGTGCCACGCGTGGAGAAAGGTTGTTCGCCGGTGAGGGCGAGTTGCAGCAGGCTGTCGTTGGCACGGATGGCGCCGGCGATAACGCCGTCGTACGTGCGTGCATGCCAACGACGCGCACTGGTCGTGGAATGTGGCCTTGCGGGTGGTCACCGGTACGGCGGGCCCCCGGAAACGCGGCTCCTCCATACAGGGATGCGCCGGTAAGCCCGCCGAGAAGGGGTCGACGGACCTACGGCGGGGGACTCAGCGGGATACGGTGTCGCCGGCCAGGTCGATGACCGCGACAGTGACGTTGTCGTAGGTGTCGATGTCCTCGGCCGCGTCGGCCAGCGCCTGGCAGGCGGTCTGCGGGCTGTCGGCGGTGATGAGGATGTCGCTGATTTCGGTGGGCGTGATGTGGTGGGTGAGCCCGTCGGAGGTCACCAGCAGGCGGCGCACGTCCAGCCGCAGGTCCACCTCCTGGTCGCCCGGGTCGGCGATCCAGAGGAACCGGCTGCGGATTGTGCCATCGGTGACGTTGTTCGGCAGCGGGCGCAGCGGGTGGGAGGGCTCGGTGAGGGCGTGCAGTACGCCGTCGGTGTCCAGGGCGAACACGACCGAGTCGCCGACCCAGGCGATGTCGATGCCCCGATCGGTGATCACCGCGGTCACGATGGTCGCGACCGCGGTCTGCTCGTCGGGGTCCTGGTCGTAGAAGTAGCGCACGGCCTGCCGGGCAGCGTGGATGCCCGCCTCGGCCATCGCGGTGTGCGCGGCTGCGGCCGCGGTGGTCTCCGCGGCGATCTGCGCGCAGTGGGCGGCGATCGGGGTGTCGCCAGCGCCGTCGGCGATCGCGATGGCGATGACCTGGCCGGGGTAGCTGGTGGTGCGGACGGCGACGTGGTCGGCGTTCCAGTCGCGGGGGCCGCGCCTGGTCAGGGTGGCGCCGAAGCCGCCGATCGGCAAGGTGAAGAGGGTCGCGGTCATGTGTTCCTCCACGGGCTGGGAAACAGAAAAGGCCCCGCCGGGTGGCCAGGGCCTTGGAGACTCGAGATGTGCAGCAGGGGCGAGGGGGATCAGGTGGACGTGCCGGAGTGATGCCAGGGCAGGCCCAGCAGCATGATTCGCGTCAAATCGATCACGTCGCCCGCTCCCGGGCAGATCAGCCGAATCTTCAACAGTGCGCTCTGGTCGACGGTGAGGCCCAGCAGATGACCGGTGGTCGGCTCATGATGCAGCTGGTAGCACGCGCCGGTGATCCATGCGGCGTAGAACGGGGACGCGGCCGCGCCGGCGCGCGTCTGAAGGTCAGCCGAGTTGGTCCACAGCTGGCAGTCGCAGTGCGGGTCACCACAGTGTTCGGCGGTCAGGTCGCGGGGAGTGGATCGGTAGTGGTCCATGGTCCCGGCCAGCATCGGGCATGCGCGGGAAGCGTAGGCCGAGCATTCGGGGTGCAGGGCGGGTTCGGCGGTGTAGCCGCGGATGAGGTCGACAGGCCGCACGACGATCACGATCCTGTCATCGGTACCATCGGCGAGCCGTTGCTCGCAGACCCCGCACAGCTTGTCACGCAGGCAGGTGTCCCTGCGGACGGGGTGATTGATCGAGAAGATGGCGGTGCCGTTGCTGTGCCTGGCCGATACCGCTGGGATGACGCGCCCGCCTTGGGTCGGGCAGCGCCCCAGGCGCGCCAGGATCGGCGGATTCATCTGGCCAGCCGTCGAGTGGCCGGGTGAGTCGTAGACCGCGCCAGCGTGTTCATCACAGAGTGTTCCTCTCGTGATCGGTCAGGGGGAAGCGGGCGGTGAGCTTACGGATGATCTCCATGGCGACGCGGCGGTCTTCGTCGGGGTCGTACTCCTCCTTGGGCTTCACGACCGCCTCTCCGCCGTCCCAGTGGGTGTCGAACAGCCGCTCCGGAGTGGACTCCTTGTCCTCGTCCCGGTCCTCTTCGAGCACCTCCTGGACCTCGCGGTACAGCCGGGAGACGCTGATCGGGTTCTCGTGCACGCCGTTGATGGTTGCCGACTCGATCTCGACAGGGAAGTACGGCTCGTCGGGCCTGATGATGAGCAGGTCGACGATCCGGGCGATCTCGTCCCTGGTGATGGAGCCGCTGATGTCGGTGCTCATGTCAGTCACCGGCTCTCGCGGGTCGTGGTGGTGTCCCGGTCGTCCTGGGTGAAGCTGAACGAGCCGGTCCTGGTGCCGCGCGACACCATCACTCCGGCACGGGTCAGCGTTTCCTGCGTCCGGTCGCCGGAGTAGCTGAGCGTGCTCTCCCGACCGATACCGATCGCGGCGGCGGCGGAGAAGGCTTCCTGGTCGGCGCCGAGAAACACGAACCTCCATCCGTGCTCGTCCTGCTGGTGGGTGATGCGCCGCATGATCCGGCCCGGGGTGTACGTCCAGGAGTCGTTCTCCTGGCCGTCGGTCAAGATGACCACGATCACCTCATCGGGCTGGGCCACCTCCGGCAGCTGTGTGAAGTGCTCCCGCATCCTGTGAATCGTCTTGCCGACCGCGTCGAGCAGCGCTGTGGAGCCGCGGGGGTGCAGGTGGAACTCGGGGATGTCGCTGAGCGGCTGGTGCTCGTAGACGATGTCGTACTCGTTGTCGAACTGGTAGAGGCTGACCGTCGTGTCACCGGGGGTGTTGCGCTGCTCGGCGATGAAGCCGCGCAGGCCTTCCTCCGTGGCACTCTGGACGCTGCTCATGGAACCGGACCGGTCGAGGATGATCGAGATGTGGCGCTTCATGCTGTGCCTTCCATTCCGCGGGTTGAGGGGGATGGTCTGCTGGATTGCGGCGAGGTCCGTGTTCAGCGGGGGTGGGCTCGCGGCGCGTTCGCTTCCGGGCAGGTCGCTGGTGTCGGACCCGAGCTGATGGCGGCGGCCGCCGGTTACATTTCGGGGCTGACCGTGTTGGCTGGGGGCCGGCAGTAGCCTGCCGCGACCTCGGCGCAGGAGGCTAGGAATCCCTCCCAGGTCTGGCATTCGCCCGTCCTTTTGTAGACGGTTGCCTGTCCGGCGCGCCGTGCGACCTTGTGCACGGTGTCGGGCTTGTCCAGGTGGACAACCTGGTAAGCCCACCCGTTCGGCACGGCGAAGCAGTGCAACAGCGTCACACCGTCCGGGCAGGTGATGAACGCCCGCTTGCGGTCGTCGTGCTGCTGATGGAACTCCTGGAACGCCGCGACCGCAGCCTCCTGGGCCAGTGTGCTGGTGTTGCCGAAGAAGATGCCGAATCCGGGAAACTCGGTCCGGTAGCGGTTGCGCCGGAGCTGAGTGGTCTTCAACACGTCACTGATCTTGGCCATGGGTGGCATGCCTTTCGTTTTCGGGAGCCCTCTCAGCGGTGCGGTGGGAGAGCGTCGAGCTTGACGGAAACTCGGGTCAGACCAGCAGGGGGTGGGGTCAGCGCCGGATATGTGCTGGTGCCGCAGCTCCAGCAGATCGAAAGCGATGCGCTGGCTTGCGGGACAGCTAGTCGTCTTCGGGAGGAGCGACACCAGCTCCAGCGCCTCGTCGCGGTCGTGAAGGAACTCCTGCTCGTAGGGGCCGCAATTGGCGGGGAGCTTCCACTCCTGGTCTGCGGTGGCATGGAGTCCGCCCGGCCGGCTGACGACCCACCGGCCGCCTTCTATGCGCCTGGCGATCAACGGCTCGGGCGTGTACCTGTGGTCCTGACGCGGGCCGCACGGTCCGACGCAGGAGTGGGTACGCACCGCGTCAGGGAAGGTGAACTCCGTGACGTTGTCGATGCAGCGCATCGCCTGGTCATCACTAAGCACTACCCGCGCCTGCTGCAGGAGCTCGTCGTAGATGCGCTGAGCGATCTCTTTCAGTGTCTCGGGGTCGGTGTCATGGAAGGTGCGCTGCTGACCGGGGAAGGGACTGGTCAGCTCGTAGGCGGCCCCTCCGGCGAGAGCCTTGATCGTGAACATGCTGTGGAAACCGAATCCGGTGTACGCAGTGATGGGGTGGCGTTCTACGGGGATACCGTTGTCCCAGGTCAGGTCGGTGGACATGTCCAAGTCCTTCCAGTCGACAAGTTGATCGGTGTCACGCCTCGGCGGTTTTCCGGGTGGTGCCTGAAGCACCGTCGGACCAGGGAGGGTCACGCCAGCACTGTCAGCCGTGGAATTGCCACAGGTGTTCGTCGATGGTGGCGGCGTTGATGCCGCGTCGGTTCAGCTCCCAGTGCAAGGCGTGACGTTTGGAGTAGTCGCAGGTGATGCCGGCCAGCCGGTAGGCCAGGGGCAGGGAGGACCGGCACCAGGTTTTGATCATCTGGTGGTACTCCATGTGTTGTTTGATCACCCGCTGCCAGTAGGTGGGATTGACTGCTAGGTAGGCGCACAGCGGGCAGCGCTCGGGAGCATGGCGTATGTCGCCGAACTCGGTGAACGGCGGGTCCTCGCAGACGCGCATGGGTGGGTTCCTCCTACGAGGGGAGGTCGGAATGGAAATCAGGCCGCTGGGCGCAACGGTCCAGCGAACAGCCGGCGTCCCTAGCACCGGCGCGCGGCGCGCGGCAGGCCGCTAGGGGCGAGAAGGGTGAGCTGCTCGCCCACGAGGGCCACCGGCGGGCTGGTCTTGCTCAAGCGCCCGGTGAAGTCGCAGGTGACGATTTCGGTGCGTGGGGACACTCCACGCCATTCATCGTCGTAGCCGGAGGTGTCGATCCCGCAGTTGTGCCTGAGCCGGATGCCGGTCTGGTCTTCGAACCGCTCGTACTCCGGCCCGCGTTCCCACCGGTTACAGCGCTGTCCGCTGTAGCGGAAAGGAGCCGACTCCTGCGGCACGATAAACACGCCATGGCGGGCGAGGTCCGCGGCGATGTCGATGGCGTGGTACTCAAACCGGCGGCCGCGGTAACGGGGCCCATCTCCGGTGCGCGAGGTGACACCGAACGGCGGGTTGCCGATCGCGGTGTCGAATTGCCCTAGCTCTGTGCCTGCCAGGTCGAAGATGTCGGCGCAGATCCAGCGCGCCTCCGGCAGCACCTTGCGGCCGACCTGTACGTAGGCCGGGTTACGTTCCACGCACACCAGCTCGCGCGGCGGCTGATGGTTGGCGCGCCGGCCCCCAACGTCTCGGCAGGACCACGCCAGGCGGCCGATGCCCGCGCACAGGTCGATGATCCGGTCGCCGACGACCTCGATGGCCAGGTCGCGGGCCAGCCCTAGCGGTGTGAAGAACGCGCCGTCGAGGGTGTTGGCCGCCGTCGAGGACTCCTGCCAGTGCTCCAGAACGAACTCTGCTTCGTCCTCATCCAGCGGGCGGTCCAACTCGACCAGTTCGCACGCCCGGCGGTGAAGTATGGCCTCCTGCTTGGTCAGTTTGCCCACGACTGATTCCTCCTTCGGGTGCCTGTAGGGGCGGGAGTCGGTGTGAATGCCCGGAGACCAGGTAGGCCGCAGAGTCCGGTCCTGCCTGGTTGTGTAGCGGCGGTTTAGGAGAAGGCGATCCGCTGCACCTGGTGGGCGCTGCCCTGGGGTTTGCGTCGCTCGGCCGGACCGACCTGGGCGGAATCGGGCCTTCCCACGGGTTCTCGGAGCACGGGAAGGCTCGCCCGCAGGGCGACCGCGCGAAGCGCGGCTTGGCCTTCCGTGCGCAGAGGTTCCGTGAGAAAGTCCCGAAGGCGCCCAGGTCGGTCCGGCCGCGATGTGAGGTGTGGCCTGGGCAGCGCACCCCGTGAAGGTGTGCGGGTGGACCTGTTGAGTGCTGGGGTTAGCCGCCTGCCCTGCGCAGCGCTTCCACGGCCGCCTGTCCGATCGCGTTCGCCGCGCTGGCGGGATCGTTGGCGTCCACCTCGACGGCGCCGCGCATGACTTGGGCGTCGCCGTCCAAGCACAGCCACAGCACGGCGCAGCCGCGCCGGATGAGGCGGTCGATCAGTCCCTGAGCGACGCTGGCCGCGTCATCGTCTCTGAGTTCTCCGTCGGAGGCGATGACGAGGAGACGTGCACCGCCGCCGGACGACAGCCCGAGAGCTCCGTCCAGGGCGCGGATCGCCTCCGGTAGCACGACGGTTCCCTCGTTGGTGCTCAACCTCGGCACCCGGTCGGGCGGTATGCCCGGCCACATCAGCGGGGTGATCTGGTCCCCCCATGCGATCGCGGCCGCGGTCCCGTCGATCTGGCGGACCGCCTGAGCGCACACCCATGCCGCGACGGCCAGCGCCTCAGCGGTGGCGCTCATCGATCCGGACACATCGGCCGCGAATCCCATGATGAGGGCGGGCTCGTCGACCCGGGCTCGCTGCCGGCGCAGAAACGGCTGGGCGGTGACCGCAAGGCCGAGTCTTCGCTGAGCGTCACCTTGCATCACCTGCCGCATGGACAGTCGGCCCGGCGGGACATTGCTGCCGATTGTCGTCACGCGGTGATCGCGATGGCGGGCGTGCCGCAGGTGCGTGGCCAAAGCGTTGGCGGCGCCCCGTTCGGTAGGCGTAGGTTGCCGAAATCCGCGTAGCGGCCCACGCGGGCGGGTGGACGCTCCGCCGTCGAACACCTGTGCCGCCTTGGTGGCCGCCGCCTGCTCGGCCGCCTCGTTGGCCCGTTCGGCCAGGACCTGCCGATCTGGGCCGGCGGCCGCGCGCTGCTCTTGGAGTTCGGCCTGGACATCGGCGACGGCATCCTCGGCGACGGAGGAGGCCAGATTGTCGATGGCGTCAGCCAGGGGGTCACGGGAAGGCGGCTGACCGGACGGGGCGGTACCGCTGGGGTCGGCCGCGGTCGCGGATCCGTGCGCGGCGGCGCCTCCGCCGTGGCAGGCCAGTGCCGGCAGGACGACGTCGTCAGGGTCGTTGTCCCATCCCATCGTGGTGGTGATCTGCGCGGCAGCGTCGACCAGGGTGTCGTAGTCGCCGTCCTCGGCCTCGAGCGCTTGCCGCCACAGCGTCCGCAGGCTGTCGAGCACGTCGGCGCCGAGAACGTCTGTCACCACGTCCTCGATGTCACCGGTGTCCTCGGGCAGCAGCACGCCGGCGTCAACCCGGGCCAGCACCAGCAGCGCCGCCGCCAGGGCGCGGCTTCGCTGCTGGACTTCGGGCATCTCGTCGGAGGCAGGGGGGAACTGCAGGATGTGCCTGGCCGCGGTGCGCAGCCAGCGCTGGTCGATCGGGCGGTGCCGCAATTGCAGCGCTTCTACCCACGGCTCCAGCAGGTAGATCGCGATGGACCTCACCTGTGGTGAGGGGGAACGGGCCGCTAGTTCACGAAGGTCCCATCCGGAGCGCGCATGCCCGCCTTCGTGCGCGGATACCCCGATCAGCACCGGCTGCTCCAGCCGTCCGAGCCGGGTGGTGGGGTCGACCTGGGCCGGCTCGGCCCCATCGGTGATCACGAGATCCCCGTTGAGGGTGATCTCCGCGTTGTCGGGGTCGAACCAGCCGGGGGGTGTTCCCGCGGGCTGGTCCCAGACCATGCGCGCCAGTACGTCCGGACGGCCGGTGACCGCCTCCATGATCGCATTGACCCGGGCGCCCAAGTGCGCGCGAGCGCTGGCCAACTCCGCGTCGCCGATGGATTGCTTGGCCCTCTTCCAGCGGCGTCTGCTCTGACGCGGTGGCGGAGCGATCTGAGCGCTCGGGTCGTCGGACAGGTTCATGCTCCGTACCTCCCGCCGAATCCCGTCACGGCAACGGTGGGGTACAGCTGCTGGATCGCCTCCAGGATCTGGTCGCGGTCATGCGCGGGAGCCTTTGCCACCAAGGTGCCGGCTGCGTACTCCGCGCCGTACAGCTGGGCGGTGTTGCGGAAGTCGAGCAGCGACCGCAGCTGCAGGCTCCAGGTCAGTTCTCTGTTCTGCCGCTTGCGGTCCAGATTCTGTGCGATCTTCACCATCTCGGCGGGCACCCCGAGGTCCCGGGCGAGCTGCCAGTCGCTTCCGACCTGCCAGTGGTGGGTGAAGCGGTCCCGTAGCGCTTCGCTGAGCACCGCCCCTGGGACGTCGGGGTTGTGCGTGGCGCATACCAGCCATCCGTCGGCGACCGGAATGGGCGGCAGGTTGGTCCCGGGGATGTGCAGTACTCCGCGGCCGTCCATCACCTCATACAAAGGCACCAGGACACGCGGATCGATCAGGGTGATCTCGTCCAGGAGCAACGGCAGGCCGAACTGGACCGACAAGGTCAGCGGCCCCGATACCCACACGTATGGGGTGGTGACGACGGTCGCAGGGTCGGGGTTGGGAAGGTAGGTGCCGAGCAGGTCGGCGGTGGTGGTGTCGGCGCTTCCGACCAGGGTGAGCAGGCCCGGCCCGTCGTGGGAGTCGAACGCCGCTTCGACCGCAGCGGTCTTGCCGCAGCCGGGAGGGCCGCCCAGTAGAACGTGCTGGCGCTGCATGCGGACCGAGCGCAGCAGCGCCAGGTCTTCGAAGGGGCCGATCTCGCGCGGGTGGTAGACCTCACCGTTGCGACGAGCTCGCGGTCCGACCGGAGGCAGAACAGGACGAGCCGCTGCGCCGGCTGGTGCGGCGCCCTGCATGAAGTAGTCCTCCTCCAACTGGTTCAAGCGGGCCTGCGCCTGAGCGGCAAGTGGCGTGTTGATGATGACCTCCAGGTGGTGGGGGGTGGCGACCGCGCGGGAACGCCACCGACCAGGGGGCTTTCACGGGGAGTTCACGAGGGAAGGCCCGGTGCGTTCACGGGCTGTGCTCGGGTGCGGCGGCGAGGAAGCTCTGCACGATGCGGCCGCGAGCAGTCGCCTGCGCTGGCGAATCGCCGTTGATGATGTCGCTGTAGTCGCCGCGATCGATCACGAATTCCGTGACCGGCCGGGAGCTTTGGTAGCCCTTGTGCTCTTTGCCCACGGTGATCTTGACCGCGCGGCCCCGTGCGTCATCGAGGCCGGTGCAAATCTTGACGTAGGACTGGCCGATGCTGCCGTACCGGCCATAGTTGATCACCACGATGCGGTGAGTGACGATCACCCGATAGAACTTGTCGCTGTTGTTTTCCCGGAAGCGCAACTCCCAGCCGATGGCGCGCATCATCGCCGCCGCCCTTTCCAAGTGTGGGGAGTGGAGTGCGAGCATCGGGGCCCGGTTGCAGGCGGCCAGGCCCCGAAAGAGGATGGTTTGCTCACCTGGCCGGCGGGCTGTAGTTCAGCCTCTCCAGCTGATCGGGCGTCAGGCTTTCCAGCGCGGCCGGCGCCTCACGCATCGCGGCGCCAGCGGTGTGCGCCGGTGCGGGGGCGGGGTGACCGGGTGCGCCCGGAACCGGGTGACCAGGTGCGCCCGGGGCAGGGTGTCCGAAGGCCGTGGGGGCCGGCTGACCGGAGATGGCCGGAGATGCCGCCCAGGGCATTACCGGTCCGGGGACGGCCGGATTGGGATAGGCAGGAGCTCCGGCCGCAGGAGGTGTCGGATAGGCGGGGTAGGGAGCGGGGAATTGACCGGGGGGCATCATGGCGGGCGCAGAGAACGCCGCCGGCGCGCCCGGGTGAGTGGGGCCGGTGTCGAACAGCAGCGCATCGACCGCCGCAGCCGCAGGCGCGATGTACTGGGCGCTGAACAGCTTCGACGGCTTGGCACCCGCCGTCTTGGGCGGCGCGTCCCCGACGTAGGTCACCGTCAGACGCCCACCAACATCCAGCCTGGCGCCTGCGGCCTTCACCGCGTCCCGGATCGCGTCCTTCATGTGGTGGCGGGCGTAGAGGGCTCGCACGCCGTCGTCGTCGCGGCTGCTGGGGTCGCGCTCGTCGGTGGCCAGCAGAACCCTCAGTTGCATCTGCGGGGTGTTGTCGTCCCAGTACATCGGCTTGTTGGTCTGGTACTCCGTCCGCTGCACCACCTCGGGGTAGCGGACGATGATGCCGGTGACGGTGTGGCCGATCGGCCGGTCGAAGCTCACCGACGGCACCCCGCCTTGCATCAGGAAGTCGTTGGCGTCGGGGATGGCGGGCATGGCCATGGGCCCTCCTTGGGGGCGATCAGTTCGATCAGTGATTGCGTGGGATGGGGAAGGGCGAGCTCTCCGGGGCAGCCGCGTGTCACATCGCGGCTGCCGGGGCGAAACCAGTCGCAGTGATGGCAGCCGGCGTTGGCGGTGCTCAGCAGTGGCAGAGCCTGGACACCGGCCGCTTTGATGGCGGCGTCGATCGCGTCCACCTGCGCCAGGGCCTGCACGGCGATGTGCTCGTCGTAGGGTTCGCCCCAGAAGTGGCGCCGCTCGAACCGTTCGCTGCGGGGCAGGAAGGCGATCGCGACGCCGTTGACCGGGAATCCGCGCAGCCGCCAGCCGCGGCCGTAGGTGTGGACTTGAACCTGGTATTGGGCACCGGGACCGCGGGCGCGGTACCGGGCCAGAGAGGTCTTGCCGACGAGCTTCCAGTCGATGACATAGCCGCTGACCCGGTCGTAGACGTCACTGGTGCCGTCAATGTCCTCGCCTGCGATCTGGCCGACGTGGACTTTCTGTTCGACCAGGAACCGCGGCCAGCCGTCGGGGGCCAGGATCGCTTCGAGATCTTTGGCGATCTGGGCGTGAAAGGCCGTCCCGATGTAGGCCTCCCACTTCATCGAGTGGTGGCATGGCGGGACGCCGGCCAGCTTGTACCCAATGCGCCGATGACACGGGCAGCCGATTTCCGAGGGGCCCAGCCGCCGCTGCAACGAGCGCGGCTGATGGGCGGCCACATGCCCGATGACCTGATCCAGATCGGCGACCAGCGCCGCGAACGGGTCGGCGGCCAGTGCCAGCGAGGTCATGGGGGATCGGTGGGGAACGCCGCGGGCAACAGGCGGACCTGGAATTTGCCCGGGTTCACCTTGGTGTACTGATCCCGCTTGTCCTGCAGCTGCGGATGGTCGGTGAAGAAGGCGTCAGTCTGGAACTTGCGGCTTCCTCCCTCCTCAGCGCCCTGCATGATCGGGATACCGTTGAGCAGGCCGACGCCGCCGTCCACGCCGAGCTTGGGGCGCAACACCGCCGCGGCCTGCTCGGCGATCTGGTTGAGCTCGTCCTCTTTGGCCTTGATCTCTGCCTGACGCTTGCGCAGCTCGGCCCGGTCCGGCTCAAGTTGAGCCCGGGCCATGTGCACCCTGCGAAGCACGTCAACCCAGGCCAGTGCGTCATCATCGGCGGATAGGTCGACCTGCGGCAGGTCATCTCTCGGGGCCTTGGCCATCATCGACCTGCCGTTCGAGCAACGACCGCCGAGCGGCCGGGGAACGACCGGGCCACAAACATGGCGATTCACATCCTTTCGGCGAAACGCGAGCTGCCCTGACCGCGCGAGTGGCGCGATCAGGGCAGCAGGGGGAGTGCGGGGAAGTCGGGCTACGGCCGGGATCCGGTGTCGCTCTGGCCGAGCAGCCCCCGTACCTCCGTTTCGCGGTAGCGGCGGTGACCGCCGAGGGTGCGGATGGAGGTGAGCTTGCCCTGCTTGGCCCAGCGGGTGACGGTCTTGGGGTCGACGCGGAACATGGAGGCGACCTCCGCCGGAGTGAGCAAAGGCTCGGAAGTAACGGTGTGCGTCATCGGGGTGCCCTTCGATGTGGAGTCGGACATGTGGTGGCTGGTGTTCGCGGCGCCGTGAACAGGCACCAGACAGCAAGGGCCGCCGACCTGGCGGTTGGCGGCCCTGAATGGCACGAGCTCAGGCGGAAACCTGGCCCAGGTCGTCGAACTGCTCCTCGTCGTCGACCTGCCACGGCGGGTCGTCCTGGTCCTCGGGAGCATCCGCGATCTGCGGCGGGGGACTGTCATCGGCGTCGGCGTCGGCGGCCAGGCCGGCGGCGGCCAGGACGTCGTCGGTCTCCGGGTCGACGAACGCGTCCGGGTTGTAGCCCGCGTCGGGCGCGGCTTCCTCACCGGCCAGGTCCGTCTCCCGGGCGGCGGGCTCTTCGCTGTCGTCGGCCATGACCGGTTCGGCGGAGGAAGCGCTGTAGTCGACGTCATCACCGACGTAGGGCAGGCCGTGGGCGACCGCGAGCTCGATCGGGCAGGCCTCATACCCCGCCTCGATCAGGTACCGGAGCCAGATGGCAGCGTCGGCGGGCGAGCACGGGCTCCACTTGTCGGTGCGCCAGGTGCTCTTCCATTCCTGGCCTGCCGCCGTCATCTGGTGCTCGAACGCCACCGCGATCGGCAGCAGCCCCAGCAGGTGCAGCTTCCCTGCCCGGGCTGTGGGGATCGCCTCGACGCTGAGCCGTCCCGCGAGCTTCGCATGCAGCTGGCTATTGGCGGCTCCGCCCAGCCGGTCACGAAGCGGCTCCGGCATCGTCATCAGCATCTGGGTGACAAAGGCCAGGGTGTGTCTGGGGGCGGTCGAGCGGGCGAACAGGCGCTGGGCCAGCCAGTCGTGGCGGACGGCGGCGGCGGCCTTCCACGCCTTGTTTCCGGTGATGACGATCTTGCGCGCCTCCGGATCAGCTGTCTTGGGGCTCGAACGGGTCGCACTCGATTCGGCCGGCGTGTAGCCATGCGCCTGCGGCGTTGCGCAGTAGAACACCGGCCGCTGCTTGTTGTAGGACCAGAAGAAGGCGCCATGGCCAGGGCAGGTGTTGTGGGTCTCGGGGTCGAACCCCTCGGCCAGGCGGCTGAGGGTGTCGACCCGCTCCGCGCCCTCGGGCAGGTCGTCGGTGACCGGCACACCCGCCTGGGCGAGCTCGGCGACCAGCGCGGTATGCGCGGCGGCTTCCTGACGTTCGGTTTTGACGTACTCCACGGCGTACTTCACCTTGCGGCCGTGGTTGATCATGTTGGTGATCTGGTCCATGGCCGCCTGGTCGCCGTCGAACTCTGCCAGCAGAGCGAGTTCCTCGAAGTCCAGGTCGTACTGGGTGGCCTGGGCCGCCTGGCGGCCCTGTGCCGTCAAAGCGCCGGCCTTCAGCGCGGCGTTCACCGTCTCGCTGCTGAATCCGGTGCTTCGCCGAATCCCCGATTTGGAGGCGCCTGCCTTCATGGCCTCGAACAGCGCGTCGGCCTTCTCCTGCGGGGTCAGGTCTTCTCGCTGTTCGGCCGTGGTGACCTGGCCGATGTACTGCTCGGCCGGGTCCTCGGCCAGCTTCCGGTCGATCACGCAGGTCAGTGTCGGCCGGTTCTCCTCACGGGCCGCCAGAAGGCGCCGGTTGCCGTCATGCACCCAGTACGCCACGCCGGCGTCCGGCGGTGCGGGGTACACGATCAGCGGATGCTTCAGCTTTTCCTTGACCGAACGCCGGAACCCCGCAGTGATCTTGTATTCCTTGCGCTTGTTGATCGGGCTGAGGTCCAGCTGCGCGAGCGGGATCTCTGCCAGGGTCTGGTGCTCGGGGGCGGCGAGGATGGTCGTCTCTTCGCTGGTGGCCACGGACAACGGGGACTCCTTTCAGAGCGTGAAATGGAAGAAGGAGAGACCGGCACGCGCCGGTCTCCTCTTTGATCGCTGACGTCGCATCGCTGCAGCTCGCGGGCAAGACGCCCACATGCGGCGTCCCCGGGCCCTGATGTTGTGAGTCCGGGGGGCGGGTTGTGTAGGTGTCGGGCGCCGGGTCAGGCTTCCCACGGAGTCGAGCTGCGGGCGCCATAGGTATCGGCGAGCACGTCGCAAACGGTGATCGATCCGGCGATCAGATCCCAGCCGGAAGAGGCGCAGGCCCATGCGACCTCACCGATGACGACGACATCGCCCTTGCTCAGCGACCGGTTACCGCGCGCCCGGTACTTCCGGGCCCGGTCGTCGTCGCCCTCGTTGAAGGTGACGAACGCGTCCTCGAGTACGGCGTGCGGGTCGCGTGCCTGCTCGGCGGGGATGTCGTAGGCGAACACCTTGACCATTGCGTGGGTGGGCTTCCAGCCCTGCAGGAAGTTGTCGGGGACGCAGATGTTGTGCCAGATGCCGACGGTCATCACCGGCGGTGCGAGAGCCTCCACCATGTGGGCCCTTTCGTGTCCCGCGCTGGGGGTTGTTCCCCGGCGCCGGGGCCGGCTTGCCCACGGGTTCTCGGAGCGTGGGAAGGCTCGCCCGCAGGGCGACCGCGCGAAGCGCGGCTTGGCCTTCCTGCGCGCAGAGGTTCCGTGGGAAAGTCCCGGAGGCGTCGGGGCGACCCATCGGCGAAACCCTTGCCCGTGCGGTTACGGGCAGATCAGGTTCTCCAGTCCCGTAACCTCGCCCGCATTTCAGGGGTGCGCAGCCTCGCCAGGGTGTTCTTCTCGAGCTGGCGGATCCGCTCACGGCTCAGCTTGAACGCCTGGCCGACCTCCTCAAGGGAGTGCGGTCGGCCGTCGACGAGTCCGTACCGCAACGCGATGATCTTCGCTTCGCGGTCCGGAAGCACGGCGAGCACCTGCCGCAGAGCGTCGCCGAGCTGCTGGTCGGCGACGATGTTGACCGGGTCGGGGACGTCGATGTCCTCAATGGCATCGGCCAGCGGGATACGCCCGTCGTCGTCGATCGGGATGTCCAAACTGATCGGCTGCTGGCGGACCCGCAGAAGGTGTTCCACCTGCTGATGGGTCTTGCCCAGAGCGCCGGCGAGCTCGGCGGCGGTGGGCCCGCGGTTGAGGTGCTGCTCCAGGCCCCGTTCCGCGGTCCGCAGCGCGGAAAGCACTTCGCGCATGTGAGCCGGAAGACGGATCGTCCGGCCCTTGTCGGCGATCGCCCGCTGGATCGCCTGGACGATCCACCAGGTGGCATAGGTGGAGAACATGTACCCCTTGGCGTGGTCGAACTTCTCCACCGCGCGGATCAGCCCCACGTTGCCTTCACTGATCAGATCGGCGAACTCCAGGCCACGGCCGACATACCGGCGGGCGGTTGCGACCACCAGGCGCAGGTTGCCCTCGACCATGTGCTGCTTGGCCTGCTGGCCGTCGCGGACGATCTCCTCAAGCTCGGCGCGACGCTGATCGGGAAGCTCGCCCCCGCCGGCCGTTTCGGCGTGGTCCAAGCGGTGGCCGGCGAACAGCCCTGCTTCGATCCGCTTGGCCAGCTCCACCTGCTGGGCAGGGGTGAGCACCGTGACGCGGCCGATGCTCTTCAGATACTGGCCGACGCCTTGCCACAGTTCGTCTTGACGCTGGGAGGCGACGGCGGATGTGGTGGGCCTGCCGGTCATGACGGGCGTCCGGTGAGCAGGCCCAGGGCGGTCTGCGCTTCGGCGCGGCCGGGTCGCCGGGCTCCGCGCAGGTCGGCCACGGTCCAGGCCACCCGCAGCACCTGCGGCAGCATGGGCGCCGTCAGCACGCCGGTGTCGGCTGCGGCGGCGAGCACTTTGAGCGCCTGGTCATCGGCGCGGAACGTGGTCCGCAGTTCGACGGCGGGCACCTCGGCGTTGGTGACCCAGGGCAGGTGCGCCAGGCGGGCACTGGCACGCTGACGTGCCGCCCGCACCCGGTGGGCGACGACCGCGGTGGATTCGCCGGCGGCGCGGCCGGGCACTCGGCCGGCAGGCACCGGTTCCACATGGGCGCGCACTTCGACCGCTTCCAGCAGGCGCGACAGCCGCGCCTGGTAGCGGCGCTTGGTTGCAGGGGTGCACGTGCAGCTCTGGGCCTGCTCGGCCGAACCGCATGGGCACAGGCGAGTGGTCCCGGCGAGCTGGAAACGGGCCGGCAGCTGCACGGTCATCGACGAGGAGGTGAGGCTGACCTGGCCGGACATCATCGGCTGAGGCAGCCCGTTCAGCACCTGCACCGGGAAGTCCGCCGCGTCCGGCAACAGCAACACGCCGCGGTGAGCCAAGGACGCAGCTCCCGGGCGCCCGCCTCGCCATGCCGAGCCGAGCATGCCCGTCGGCGTGGTGGTGGGGGCGGGCGCCGCGACCGGCGGCCGCGCGGGGGCGGGCCGCCCGGCGATCGAGTAGATCGCGGCGACCTCGTAGACCGCCTGGGTCTCCAGTGGCGGCAGCAGGCCAGGTAAGCGCTCGGCCAGCATGTGGGCGGGGCTGCCCGGCTGGCCGTACACCATCAGGTGGTGCCCGCCGGCTGCGCACACCTCAAGCGCGTAGCGGGCCTCGCCGTAGCTCGCGGGGAGGTCCGCCAGATCCGTGTCCGGCTCTTGGAGCGTCGCGTCGGCGCAGCCGTCGCTGCCGCCGGGCGGGTCCTGGTCGCATACGACGGGCAGCTCACCGGTGGTGAGCCAGGTGACGAGCTCGCTGAGCGACCTCACGCTCGCCACGGTGATGCCGGGCACGAGGTCGGTCTCGGCCGCGTTGGCGGGCGGGACGATCGCCACCTTCAGCCCGCTGTCCGCGGCGGCCGCGACCATGGGCAAGGCCCCGCGGACGTACCGGAGTCTGCCGTCCAGGCCAAGCTCCCCGATCGCGAGCGCGCCGGCGAGCGCCGTGACCGGGATCTGGCCGGAGGCGGCCAGGATTGTCACCGCGACCGCCAGGTCGACCGCGGGACCCTTGCTGGGCAGATTTTGCGGGAAGACACTCACGGTGATCCGCAGGTCCGGCCAGGTGAACCCGCTGTTGATGACCGCGGCTCTGACCCGGTCCCGGGTCTCGGCACCCGCGCTGGTGGGCAGGCCCAGCAGGTGCGTCGCGGCAAGGCCTGCGCCGATGTCGGCCTCGACGGTCAGCAGATGCCCGTCGGCGCCGATCACCGAGGCGGAGCGGATGGATGCGCGCGTCATCGGGTCACCTCACGTCGAAACCGCGCCGCGCCTGCCAGGTCGGCCGAACCTCGCCTCGGAACTGGCTGGGAAGCTTCACTCACAGCGGGGCCGGGCTCGCTGTCGGCCAGGGCCCGGCGGAGCGCGACACCGTGGCACAGCTGGATGTCCAGCGGCCGACCGGCGTGGAATTGGCCGAAGTAGGTGACGTAGCGGCAGACCCGTCGGTCCAGAGCATTCAGCTCGCGCGTGAAGTAGGGCGACATATCCATTCCGCTGCGGCCCGGCGCCGGTCCGCGATCGGTACCCCACAGGCGCGCGCAGGCGAATCGGACCCAGGCCAGGCCCTGCCAGCAGGCTCGGGTGACCCGGGGTCTCTCCGAGACGTCGTGCACGGTCAGAGCCTGACCAATGGCCAGGGTGTAGTAGAAGTCCGGACTCAAGGTCCACAGCACATCCGCCCAGCGCTTCTGTTCGCACCAGGTGGACTGCAGGCGTAAGAAGCGCGGCTGTTCGACATGAGGCGCGCACAGCAGCCCGCGGCTCAGGTTCAGATAGTGGATCACGGATGTCTCCAGGGACATGTCGATCGAGAAGGAAGCCGTACAGCGGCCGGTAATCGCGCGCAGCGGCGGCTCGGGGAGAGGCGCGCTGTTGTATGCGCTGCAGAAACAGCGAAAAGCCCCGGCGCCGACGTCGGCGGCCGGGGCTGGGGAGTTCGGAAACCAAGCCCGTGCCGTACACGGCCAGGGCTGGCACAGAGCGCTACGCCGAAGGTGCGAGGGCCGGGCCGGGCAGCAGGCCAAGGGGGTGCAACTGGCTGCGGACACGAGCGACGCGCTTCGGCGGGAACTCATCCAGCGAGATCCAGCGCCCGATATTCGGGTCCGGCGTGGTGACGAGCCACACCGGAACCCCGGCGAGCACGCCGCGCAGGCACATGTCGGAGGTGCCGCCGGAGCGGGGATCCAGCGCCTGGTGGAAGGCGACGATCAGCCACGGGCGCTCGGCCAGCATCCGGGTGTTTCGTTCCGGACCGGCGGCACGCCAGCCGCTGGGGCGGGCACGGCGTTCAGCCTCCCAGTCGACGGGGAAGCAGCGGTGCCGGTCTTCGCCCAAGCCGTGGGCAAGGCACCAGCTGTGCCCGGCCATGTCGGCGCCCCTGGCCCGTCCTTCGATGAAGACGATGCGGTCGCCGTGCCGCCGATGCAGCCGGTCACACACCTGGTGCACGGTGCCCGGCCACGGCCAGAAGCGACTACCACAGAGCAACATCCGCGGCTCGGTAGACATCCGGGACCTCGAAGTTCGCCGATTCAGCTGGACATGAAAGATCCCTCTGGCCGCGCGCAGCGCGGCCAGAGGGCAGCAGAGGACTAGAACGGGGGCGTGCCCACGCCGACACCCACCGGCTGGGGGGCGTGTGTGGGCTGGGGCACCCAGTAGCCACCGGCGGGCGCGGCCGGTGCCGCCGGTACGGGTACGGCCGGCGCGGGGGCCGGCGGCTGCGGGGTGGCCGTCTGCCACTCCTGAGGAGCGCGGGTGTCCCTGGTCCGCTTGGTCACCTGAGCGGTGGCGTTGCGCAGCGACGCGCCGACCTCCTCGACCTCGATCTCATAGAGCGTGACGTTCTGGCCGTCCTTGCCCTCGAAACTGCGCTGCACCAGCCGACCGACCACGATCACCCGCATTCCCTTGGTCAAGGTCTCCTGGGCGTACTCGGCCGCCTCCCGCCAAACATTGCAGCTCAGGAACAGCTTGTTGCCGTCCTTGTACTGGCCCGCCTCCTTGTCGAAAACGCGGGAGCTGGACCCGACGCGGAACCGCGCGACGGCCACCCCGGAGGGGGTGAACCGCAGCTCGGGGTCATCGACCAGGTGCCCGACGAAGGTGATGCTGGTGTCTCCGTACGACATCGGATAGTCCTTTCACTTCATCGGGGGGTGCTGCCTGGGTGGCGGCGGGGGTTCCCGTCCCGAACGACTGCAGACAGCGGCGTCGGCGAGCTCGGGTGGCAAGCCGGGCCGGCCGCCCGTCAAGATGTTTTGCGCCCTGCGTCGCCGGGGGTTGGCTATGCAGGCGCAGGGCGCAAAAGATCTTGTAAGGGCGGGGTTTCCGGCCCGGCTTGCCACCCGTCGCCGGTGCCGCATAGTGCAGGGAGTCGGGACGGGGACCCTTTCGCCATCCAGGTGGCCCCGGTTCTCACCGCCCTTACAAACGCCGGGGG